>NZ_JBIWLX010000027.1:0-69399 GCF_044766405.1 Streptomyces sp. NPDC102270
AAACGCCCGGTTACATTCCGAACCCGGAAGCTAAGCCTTACAGCGCCGATGGTACTGCAGGGGGGACCCTGTGGGAGAGTAGGACACCGCCGAACAATTTTTGGGAAAACCCCCGTGCCATTCGGCACGGGGGTTTTCTGCGTTTCAGGTTCTTTTTCTCAAGGGGGCGCCTTGCGCCCCCCTCTTTTATTTACAGACGTCCGGCTGCTTTCAGTGCGAGGTATGCGTCGGCCAGGGCGGGAGCCAGGTCGTCCGGCGTCGCATCGACGACAGTCACTCCGTGCCGGCGGAGTTGTTCCGCCGTGCGATGTCGTTCCGTTTGCGATTGAGCGGCGGCTGCGGCCTCGTAGATGGCGTCGGTGTTGCCGCGGGCAGTGGCCATGCGGGCGATATGGGGATCCGCCACCGAGGCCAGAAGGACCGTGTGTCGTTGGGTGAGCTGAGGAAGTACGGGCAGCAGCCCTTCCTCGATGGGCGCGGCGTCGAGGCTGGTGAGCAGCACGATCAGGGAGCGGCGAGGGGCCGTACGCAGGGCCGTGGCGGTGAGACCACGAGCGTTCGTTTCGACGAGTTCGGGCTCGAGGGCGGCCATTGCGTTGACCAGCGAGGGGAGCAAGTCTTTGGCCGTTCGGCCTTGGACCAGGGCGCGTACTCCGCGGTCGTATGCCAAAAGGTCTACGCGGTCGCCGGCGCGGGAGGCGAGGGCGGCCAGGAGCAGGGCCGCGTCCATGGAGGCGTCGAGGCGTGGGGCGTGACCCACGCGTCCCGCTGAGGTGCGGCCGGTGTCGAGGACCACGAGGATGTGGCGGTCGCGTTCGGGGCGCCAGGTGCGTACGGCGACGGACGTCTGGCGGGCGGTGGCTCGCCAGTCGATGGAGCGGGTGTCGTCGCCGGGAACGTACTCGCGCAGGCTGTCGAATTCCGTGCCTTCGCCGCGGGTGAGGACGCTGGTACGGCCGTCGAGTTCACGCAGGCGGGCCAGCTTGGAGGGCAGGTGCTTGCGGCTGGTGAACGGGGGCAGCACCCGGACGGTCCAGGGGACCTTGTGGGTGCCCTGGCGGGAGAAGAGCCGGAGGGGGCCGTAGGAGCGAATCGTCACTCGGTCGGCCTGGCGGTCGCCGCGGCGGGTGGGGCGTAGGCGGGTGGTGAGGCGTCGGCGTTCGCCGGCCGGGACCGTCAGTTGGTGGCGGGAGGCTTCCACCTCCGTGCCGGGCTGCCAGCTGCTCGGGGGCCAGGCGTCGCGGAGGTGGGCGCGGAGCGGGCGGCCGGACGCGTTGGTGACCGTGAGGGTGACGTCGGCCGTCTCGCCGAGGCGGGCGGAGGTGTCGCCGGACCGGGTCAGGCCGAGCCGTCGCACGGGTGCCGCCAGGGCGAAGTCGCACGCGCAGGCCACTGCCAGGGGGGCGTTGACCGCGAGGATGCCAGTCCAGCTGGGTTCCCAGATGCCGACGGGAAGGGAACCCAGGGCTGCGAGGAGTGCGGCGCGTCCGGTGAGGGCCATCAGCGGGGGACCGGGACGTGGGCGAGGATCGCGTTGATGACGGAGTCGGCCGTCACGCCCTCCATCTCGGCCTCCGGGCGCAGTTGTATGCGGTGGCGCAGGGTGGGGAGGGCCAGGGCCTTGACGTCGTCGGGGATGACGTAGTCGCGGCCGGTGAGCCACGCCCACGCGCGCGAGGTGGCCAGGAGGGCGGTGGCGCCGCGCGGGGAGACGCCGAGGGTGAGGGACGGCGACTCGCGGGTGGCGCGGCACACGTCGACGACGTAGGCGGTGATCTCGGGGGAGACCGTTGTCTTGGCGACGGCCGCGCGCGCGGCTTCGAGATCGGCCGGGCCTGCTACGGGGCGTAGGCCTGCGGCCTTGAGGTCGCGGGGGTTGAAACCCTCGGCGTGGCGGGTGAGGACATCGATCTCGTCCTGGCGGGAGGGGAGCGGGATCGTCAGCTTGAGGAGGAAACGGTCCAGCTGGGCTTCGGGGAGGGGATAGGTGCCCTCGTACTCGACCGGGTTCTGGGTCGCGGCGACCAGGAACGGGTCGGGGAGGAGGCGCGGGGTGGCGTCGACCGTGACCTGCCGCTCCTCCATGGCCTCCAGGAGGGAGGACTGGGTCTTGGGTGGGGTGCGGTTGATCTCGTCCGCGAGGAGGAGGTTGGTGAAGACCGGGCCGGGCTGGAAGGAGAACTCGGCACTGCGGGTGTCGTAGACCAGAGAGCCCGTCACATCGCTGGGCATGAGGTCGGGGGTGAACTGGACGCGCTTGGTGTCGAGTTCCAGCGCGGATGCGAGGGCGCGGACGAGCAACGTTTTGGCGACCCCAGGGACTCCTTCCAGTAGTACGTGTCCGCGGCAGAGGAGGGCGACGACAAGACCGGTCACGGCGGGGTCCTGGCCGACCACGGCTTTGGCGATCTCGGCGCGCAGGGCTTCCAGGGAGGCCCGGGCGGTGTCCGGGTCCCCGGTGGTCCCGGCGTTGTCAGTGGTCGGGTCCATCATGAACGGCGTACCTCTCTTTCGAGGGCGTCGAGTTGGTCGGCAAGGGAGATGAGGGCTGCGTCGTCGCCGGGCGGCGGGCCGAAGAGCAGGGAGTGCAGGGACTGTCCGTCTCCGTCGCGGTGGAGATGGCCGGACAGGGCGGGGAGCAGGGCTTCGGGCGCGTGCGCCTGGGTGACGGGGACGCCTACGAGGGGGGCGAGGCGGGTGCGGGTGGTGGAGCGAAGAGCGGTGGCCGCGCGGTCACGGGCGTTGGCCTTGCGGTAGAGGCGGGCGCGGCCTTCGACGGTCTCGGAGGCGCGGATCGCCACGGGAAGTTTCTCGGGCACGAGCGGGCCCAGTCGGCGTGCCCTCCAGAGAGCGGCGAGTGCTGCCGCGAAGAAGAGCTGAAGTGTGCCCCAGAGCCAGCCCGAGGGGAGCAGGTCGAGGAAGTCCTTCTCCTCGCCGGGGTCGGTGGTGGAGGAGTCGGAGAGCGAGGGGAGGTACCAGACCAGATGGGGGCGGGAGCCGAGCAGTTGGAGGGTGAGCGAGGCGTTGCCCTGCTCGTCGAGGGTGTCGTTGTAGAGGATGTCGGGCGCGCCGAGTACGACGGTGTCGCCGTCCCCGGAGGCCGCCGGGACGCGCACCAGAGTGGGCAGGCGCTCGCTGGGGTAGCACTCGTCGTTGCCGGGGTCGGTGACGGTGTAGCGGATGCCACCGGTGTCGGCGGTCCCCGCGCGCCGGGCCGCGGGCAGGCCGCAGTCGGGGGAGAGCGTCGAGTCCAGGCTGGTGGCGGGGTCCGCGACGACGCCGGGGACCAGCCGTTCGACGGACCAGCCGCCGGGGGCGACGAGGACGGTGCGGCCGTCGGAGTCGGCGGTCGCGGAGCGCAGTCGGCTCTGCTGGCGGTGCGTCAGGAGGTCGGGGACGGCGACCAGGAGCGTGGTGTCGGGACCGGCCGCGGCGCGTGCCTGGTCCAGGGTGGTGACCACGCGGGTGTCGACGCCCCGGTCGGCGAGGAGTTCGGCGACGGCGCGGCTGCCGTAGGGGTCTGCGGAGCGCGGGTCGAGGCTGCCGTGCCGCTCGGTCGAGCGGATCGCCGCGATCGCCACGGCCGCGACGAGGAGCAGCACGAGGGCGAGCACGACTCCTCGCGCGCGGGTCCACACCTGGCGGGCGGTGGGCGAGGCCGAAGTGGACGGGAGCGTGGCCTCGGTGGTCATTCGGCGGCTCCCTGGCGGGCGTTGTGGTCCGCGCTGTGGCTGCTGCTCGTGCTGTTGGCCAGTACCGGCTTGGTGCGTTCCAGGTCGCGGTCGAGTTCGGCGATGCGGTGGTACGACTGCTCGGTCGCCGCCCGGCCGCCGTACGTGACGTCGTCGAAGTCCCGGGCGGCGGAACGCAGCCGGTCCGTGTGGGAGGGCAGGGCGCGGCCCGCTTCCGCGGCGGCCTCGTCCGCGGTGCGGCCGGGACGGAGATCGAGCAGGGCACGCTCCTCCAACGCGCGGACGATCGCGCGCATGCGCTCCTGTACCGCCTGGTTCCAGTGGCCCTGGGCTGCCTGTGCCTCGGCGGCCGCGCGGTGGTCGGCGGCGCTGCGGGGGCGGTCGTCGAACAGGGCGGTGGCGGAGGCGGGTCCTCGGCGCGGGGTGCCCAGGCGCCACCACAGTGCGCCGACGACCAGGGCTATCACGGCGATGACGACGACCAGGCCGAGTGGTCCGCCCGGTGTCGCTGACGAGGCGGCGTTGAACAGCTTGTCGACCCATTCCCAGAACGCGTTGAGGGCGCGCTGGAACCAACTGGGGTCGTTCTCGTGGTACATGCGCTTGGACAGCTCGCGGCGGGCCGCCTCCCGCGCGGGGTCGCGCGGGATCGTCAGCGGCGGTTCGTCGGCGGACCGTGCCGGTGACAGCACGGAGGTGTCGACGGCGCGCAGCGTGGTGAGCACTCCCCCCGGCAGGTTCACCGCATCAGCTCCCGGGAGTGGGGCCGGTGCCGTAGTCCTGGACGCCGGCCGCGCGGGCCAGTTCGAGGTCGAGGGCCTCGCGGCGGATGCGCTGGTCGATGTAGAGGAGCACGGTGACGCCGGCCGAGATCGGGAAGGTGATCATGGAGCCGATCACCGAGCCGATGCCGCTGATGATGAGGAACGTCCAGCCGAGGTCGCTGGTGCCGTTCACGAAGCCGCCGACACCTTCACCGCTGAGCGCCGCGGCGAGGAAGGTGAAGGGGATGACGACGATCGCCGCCACGATGTTCGCGATGATTCCGGCCAGCAGCTGGATGCCGAGGACCCGCCACCAGGAGCCGCGGACCAGTCTCGTGGAGCGGTTCATCGACCTCACGATGCTCTGCTTCTCCAGCATCAGCGCGGGCGAGGCCAGGGAGAAGCGGATCATCAGCCACAGGGCGACGACGCCGGCGCCGAGGAGGCCCAGGATCGCGAGGGCGATACCGCCGCCGTTGGAGCCCGCTGCGGCCACGAGGATGCCGGGCAGCGCTCCGACGGCCAGCAAGCCGAAGGTGATGAGCAGCAGCAGGAAGATCAGGCCGAACAGCCTGGGTACCTGCGGGCGGGCGTCGCGCCAGGCCTCGCCTGTGGTGACCGGCCTGCCGAGCACGGCCCGGCTGGTGACGGTCGTCAGCAGTGCGGTCGCGGCGACCGTGCCGATCAGGGAGATCAGGAAGACGACGGTGGAGCCGAGCATGGTCTCGCCCAGGGCGCGGGTCAGCTCGTCGGCGCTGGCGCTGGGGTCGTTGAGGGCCTCGGTCCCCGCGCTGTCGTTCAGGACCAAGCCCTGGAGCAGGATGACGAGGACCTCGGTCACGACGGCGACGGTCAGCGAGATGCCGAGGACCGTGCGCCAGTAGGTGCGCATGGTGGAGACCGCGCCGTCGAGGATCTCGCCCACGCCGAGCGGGCGCAGGGGGATCACGCCGGGCTTGGCCGCGGGCGGGGGGCCGCCCCAGCCGTTGTAGCCGCCGCCCCAGCCCGGGGGAGGGCTGTAGCCTCCGGGCGGCCCGGCGGGGGGCTGCGTGCCCCAGCCCGGGCCGGGCGGCGGGGGCGGAGGGCTCTGGCCGGGAGCGGCGGGGCCGGTGGGGGCGGACCACTGACCTGGTGGCGGCTGCTCCTGGGACCACTTCGAGCCGGCGTCCTGCGGGTTGTCCTCCGGCTGCTGCGCGGGCTTCGCGGTGTCGGGCCGGGCGGCGGGCTCGGCGGGACCGGACGCGCCGGGCTCGTGCCCGTCGGACGGGGCGGATCCGGGCGAGGCCCAGCCCGGAGTGTCGTTCATCGTCGCTCCTTCACGGTGCCCGTCCGCGGTCGCGGCGGCAGGTTGGCAGCCATCGTGCCATGGGGTGGTCGGCGAAGGACCAGCCGCGGTATGCGCTGCACACCTTCAATACTCCGGCGGACAAGGGGCAGACTGATCGCATGGCTGATCAGTACGTGCAATCCGGCGAGCACAGCAAGCCCACCGACATCCCGGCGATCCGCTGGGAGGAGCCACCCGAAGGCCCCGTGCTGGTGCTTCTCGACCAGACGAGGCTGCCGGCCGAGGAGGTCGAACTGGTCTGTACGGATGCGTCCGCGCTGGTGGAGGCGATCCGTTCGCTCGCCGTGCGTGGGGCGCCGTTGCTCGGCATCGCGGGGGCGTACGGGGTCGCGCTCGCCGCCGCGCGCGGGTTCGACGTGGACGAGGCGGCGGCCGTGCTGGCGGCCGCGCGTCCGACCGCGGTGAACCTCGCTGTCGGGGTACGCAGAGCCGAGGCCGCCTACCGGGCCGAGTTCGGCAAGAGCGGTGACCAGGAACTGGCCGCCGCGGCGGCGCTGGCGGCGGCGCGCAGGCTGCACCAGGAGGACGCGGCGGCCAGTGCCGCCATGGCCGAGCGTGGGCTGGCGCTGCTGGACGAATTGCTGCCGGGCGGCGGGCACCGGATCCTGACCCACTGCAACACCGGTTCGCTGGTGTCGGGCGGTGAGGGGACGGCGTTCGCGGTGGCCCTCGCGGCTCACCGCGCGGGGCAGCTGCGGCGGCTGTGGGTGGACGAGACGCGTCCCTTGTTCCAGGGCGCCCGGCTGACGGCGTACGAGGCGGCGCGCAGCGGGATGGCGTACACCTTGCTGACCGACAACGCGGCGGGCTCGCTGTTCGCGGCGGGGGAGGTGGACGCGGTGCTGATCGGGGCCGACCGGATCGCGGCCGACGGCTCGGTGGCGAACAAGGTGGGGAGCTATCCGCTGGCGGTGCTCGCGCGGTATCACCATGTGCCGTTCATCGTGGTGGCGCCGGTGACCACCGTGGATCTGGATACGCCGGACGGGGCGTCGATCGAGGTGGAGCAGCGTGCCGGCCACGAGGTGACCGAGATCGCGGCGCCCCAGGTGCCGGTGGCGAGGGCCGAGGCGGGCGGCGGGATTCCGGTGGCGCCGCTGGGGACGCAGGCGTACAACCCGGCCTTCGATGTGACGCCGCCGGAGCTGGTGACGGCGATTGTGACGGAGGAGGGCGTGGTGTCGCCGGTGACGGCTGAGGCCCTTGCCGAGCTGTGTGCGAGGTCCCGGGAGGTGTCGATCAGCTGATCCGGATGCAATGACCACGCATCCGCCCGACATCTGCGGCTCGTACCCACGGCGGCGGTCGAGGCAGACAGTGACGGTCGGGTACGACTAAGGTCACTGGTCGGTGAGCTGTCTCACCACTGCCTTCACCACTGTTATGAGAATGGGATGATGTCGTTTATGAAGGGACGAGTCCTTGTCGTCGACGACGACACCGCACTTGCCGAGATGCTGGGCATTGTGCTGCGTGGTGAAGGTTTTGAGCCGTCTTTCGTAGCCGACGGCGACAAGGCGCTGGCCGCGTTCCGTGAGGCCAAGCCGGATCTGGTGCTGCTGGATCTGATGTTGCCCGGGCGGGACGGCATCGAGGTGTGCCGTCTGATCAGGGCGGAGTCCGGCGTGCCGATCGTGATGCTGACGGCCAAGAGCGACACGGTGGATGTCGTTGTGGGCCTGGAGTCCGGTGCCGACGACTACATCGTGAAGCCGTTCAAGCCGAAGGAGCTCGTGGCCCGGATCCGGGCGCGGCTTCGGAGGTCGGAGGAGCCGGCTCCCGAGCAGCTCGCCATCGGTGACCTGGTGATCGACGTGGCCGGCCACTCCGTGAAGCGGGAAGGGCAGTCGATCGCGCTGACGCCGCTGGAGTTCGACCTGCTGGTCGCGCTCGCGCGAAAGCCGTGGCAGGTGTTCACGCGTGAGGTGCTGCTCGAGCAGGTGTGGGGTTACCGCCACGCCGCCGACACCCGGCTCGTCAACGTGCATGTGCAGAGGCTGCGTTCCAAGGTCGAGAAGGACCCGGAGCGGCCCGAGATCGTGGTGACCGTCCGTGGTGTGGGTTACAAGGCAGGGCCCAGCTGACATGTCCGGGGACAGTGCCGCTTCGTCGCCCGGGCGGGCCGGGGTGAGCGCGGGACGGCCTGTCGGGCGGACGAAAGCCCGCTCCCGCTGGGGGCGGTTCATCGAGGACGGGCTGCTCCAGGGCGGAGTCCAGGGAAGCCCGGTCGTGCGGCTCTTCATGCGCTGGGTGCGCCGGCCGCTGCTTCCCGTGATGCGGCTGTGGCGGCGCAACATCCAGCTCAAGGTCGTCGTCACGACCCTGCTGATGTCGCTCGGCGTGGTTCTTCTGCTGGGCTTCGTCGTCATCGGGCAGGTGCGCAACGGGCTCCTCGACGCCAAGGTGAAGGCATCGCAGAGCCAGGCCACCGGCGGATTCGCGGTGGCCAAGCAGAAGGCGGAGGCGGCCGACGCCGGGACCGACGACACGGCTGCGGCGGACGGTCAGTCCGACCAGTTCGTCATCGAGTGGATGAGCAACCTCGTCTACTCGCTCTCCAGCGGCGGTCAGGGCGCCTTCGACGTGGTGACCCTGCCCGTGGGCGGCGACAGCGGGAGCGGGCGCGGACCGCGCGCCTCCGGCGACGTGGATCCGACGGCCAGCGTTCCCGAGGCGCTGCGCGAGAAGGTCGACGACAGTACGGCCGCCGCGCAGAGCTACACCCGCATCGTCTACGACGCCGACGAGGAGTCGCAGCCTGCCCTCGTCATCGGCAAGCAGGTCAACGACCCCAACGGCGACCCGTACCAGCTGTACTACCTCTTCCCGCTCACCCAGGAGGAGAAGTCGCTCAGCCTGGTCAAGGGCACCCTGGCGACCGCCGGGCTCTTCGTCGTCGTACTCCTCGGAGCCATCGCCTGGCTCGTGGTGCGGCAGGTCGTCACGCCGGTGCGGATGGCGGCCGGGATCGCCGAGCGGCTGTCCGCCGGGCGGCTGCAGGAGCGGATGAAGGTCACCGGCGAGGACGACATCGCGCGGCTCGGCGAGGCCTTCAACAAGATGGCGCAGAATCTCCAGCTGAAGATTCAGCAGCTGGAGGACCTCTCGCGGATGCAGCGGCGGTTCGTGTCGGACGTGTCGCACGAGTTGCGGACGCCGCTGACGACCGTACGGATGGCCGCGGACGTCATCCATGACGCGCGCGAGGACTTCGATCCGATGACCGCGCGGTCGGCCGAACTGCTCGCCGACCAGCTGGACCGGTTCGAGACCTTGCTCGCGGACCTGCTGGAGATCAGCCGGTTCGACGCGGGTGCGGCGGCGCTGGAGGCCGAGCCGATCGACCTCAGGGAGGTCGTGCGGCGGGTCGTCAGCGGGGCCGAGCCGCTCGCCGAGCGCAAGGGCACGACGGTCCGGATCGTGGGGGACCAGCAGCCCGTCGTCGCCGAGGCCGACGCCCGCCGGGTGGAGCGCGTGCTGCGCAATCTCCTCGTCAACGCCGTGGAGCACGGTGAAGGCAAGGACGTCGTGGTCAAGCTGGCCTCGGCGGGCGGGGCTGTCGCGGTCGCGGTGCGCGACTACGGGGTCGGGCTCAAGCCGGGTGAGGCCACGCGTGTGTTCAGCCGCTTCTGGCGGGCCGACCCGGCACGCGCGCGTACCACCGGCGGTACGGGTCTCGGCCTGTCCATCGCCCTGGAGGACGCGCGGCTGCACGGCGGCTGGCTCCAGGCGTGGGGTGAGCCGGGCGGCGGCTCGCAGTTCCGGCTGACGCTGCCCAGGACGGCCGACGAGCCGCTGAGGGGCTCGCCGATACCGCTGGAGCCCAAGGATTCACGGCGCAACCGTGGACTCGATGACGCCGGCCTGCCGCGCGGAGGCGGCGACAAGGCGGCCACCGTGCCGGTCCAGCCCAAGAGCGACCAGGTGACCGCGCGGGACCCGATAGCGCCCCGGGCGGGCGCGGTGGCCCCCACGGCCGATCCGACGGCGTTGCCCGGCAACGGCGCGCGCGTGGTGTCCCGGCCGACATCGAGTGCGCGACGGCCGGACGGTGCGTCCGCAGGGGACGCGCCCGGCGGTGACACCGCCGGCCGCCCGGAGGCCGGGGCGCAGGAGTCGTACGAACAGCAGGGGGAGGCATTCCGTGGGCGCTGACCGCGAGGGGGGCGGCCGGCGCACGCCGGGGCGCGCGACGGTGTACGCCGCCTGCGGAGTCGTACTGCTGGCGGGGTGCGCCTCCATGCCGGACAGCGGGGATCTGCGCGGCGTGGACTCCACGCCGCGCCAGGACACGCAGGTGCGGGTCTTCGCGATGCCGCCGCAGGAGGACGCCGAGCCCACGGACATAGTGCAGGGCTTCCTCGAGGCGCTGACCAGCGACGATCCGAATTACGAGACGGCCCGCCAGTACTTGACCAGGAGCGCGGCGAAGCAGTGGCAGCCGGGGCTGTCCACCACGGTGCTCGACGACGGGCCCGGTGCCGACGTCGTGCCGCCCGTGGACCGGGAGCAGTCCGAGGACAAGTCGTTCACGCTGGTCGGCACGAAGGTGGCGGTGGTGGACGCGCAGCAGTCGTACGCGCCGGCCTCGGGCGAGTACCGGGAGACCGTGCATCTCGTGCAGGACAAGAAGACCAAGCAGTGGCGGATCGACAGCCCTCCGCGCGGAGTCGTCATGGGCAGGTCGGACTTCCAGCGGAACTACGTGTCCGTCAATAAGTACTACTTCGCTTCGCATACCAGGTCGGCGACGGCTCCACAGACCGTGGCGGTGGCCGACCCCGTGTATGTGCGTGAGCGCGTGGACCCCATGACACAGTTGGTGCGATCCCTGCTCAAGGGGCCGACCAGTTGGCTCGACCCCGTCGTCAGGACGAGTTTTCCCACCGGTACGGCCCTCAGGAGCGGCGTCTCCTCGCTGACTCCCGACGACCAGAGCACCTTGACGGTGCCGCTCAACGACAAGGCCAGGAACGTCGGCTCGGACCAGTGCAAGGCGATGGCGGCCCAGCTGCTGTTCACCCTGCAGAATCTCACCCCTGCCGTGGACGACGTCGAACTGCGGGCGGGCGGCAAGCAGTTGTGCTCCGCCGCACAGAGCGACGCCGATGGGGACGCCACGCGCGGCTCGGTCGAACATCCCGAGTTCCTGTACTTCGTCAACGGTGAGCACCGGCTGGTGCGGGTTTCGGCCGAGCCGGGCGGCAGCAGTACGAAGGCCGAGCCGGTTGCGGTGCCCGGAGCGCTGGGCGACGGCGACAAGGATCTGCGGTCGGTGGCGGTTTCGCGTGACGAGCACACCGCGGCCGGTGTCGGGATCGACGGCAAGGCGCTGTACGTCGGGTCGCTGGTGTCGGGCGGGTCGCTCGGGGAAGCGGTGCTGCTCAGCAACGGCAAGACGGCCGACGACCGGCTGACCACGCCGAGCTGGGACACCGAGGGCGACCTTTGGGTGGCCGACCGGAACCCCGCCGATCCGCGACTGCTGCTCTTCAAGGAGGGCGCGGGCAAGCCGCTGGAGGTGGAGACTCCCGGGCTGGACGGGCGAATCAAGGACCTGCGGGTGGCCGCCGACGGGGTGAGGATCGCGCTCGTCGTGGAGAAGGGCGGCAAGCAGTCGCTGTTCATCGGGCGGATCGAGCGGGAGGGCAGGACCGGGGACCCGCGGAGCGTCTCGGTGCGGGAACTGCGCTCCGCGACACCGGATCTGGAGGAGGTCACGACCATGTCCTGGGCCGGCGACAGCAGGCTCGTGGTGGTCGGACGCGAACAGGGCGGCGTGCAGCAGACGCGGTACGTCCAGGTCGACGGCTCTACTCCGGAGGGGCCGCCGCCGGCCGCGCTCACCGGTGTGAAGGAGATCGCGGCGTCCGAGGACGACGAGATGCCCTTGGTGGCCTACTCGGAGGACGGGATCGTACGGCTGCCGGCCGGGGCGCAGTGGCAGAAGGTGGACGTGGACGGTACGGCGCCGGTCTATCCGGGGTGAGGTGACGGGACCGAGCTGTCGGGAGCGGCCGCTTTTGCCGGGGTGATGCCCTGGTGAGGGTGGCCGCTCTTTGTTCTGATGCGGGTGGGATTCGTGGTTGGGCGGGCGGGCCGGATTCGCTGGGTGGGGCGGGGCGTAAACGTCGTGGGGGACCGAATCGAGGGCCGTGTTCGGCCGGCCGGTTAGTTGTATGGGGCCGGAATTTATAAGGGGAACTGTTGTTCGTGCCTGTTGCTCGTGCGGGGCGCGGTTTTCCACAGGGAGTTATCCACAGGGGTGGCCGGGCTGCTTCGGCGTTGGCACAGTGGTGGGCATGCGGGGGTGGTGGCAGGACCTCACCGATCTGGTGCTGCCGGCCGAGTGCGGAGGCTGCGGGAAGCCGCGCACGGTGCTCTGCCCGGAGTGCCGCGCCGCCCTGAACGGGGCCGCGCCGAGCCGGGTGCGACCGGTTCCGGAGCCGTCCGGACTGCCGGTCGTGCATGCGGCGGCTCGGTATGCGGACTCGGTACGAGCGGTATTGCTGGCTCACAAGGAGAGGGGGGTGCTCGGCCTCGCGGGGCCACTCGGTACGGCCCTGGCGGGGGCTGTGTGGGCGGCTGTGCGGGAGGCGTGTGAGCCGGGGGGTGAGGGGTTGGCGTCGGGGTGGCCTCGGGGGGCCTGGGAGCGGGGTTACGGGGCTTTGGGGCGGCCCGGTGGGGAGTTGGAGAGTGGTGGGCCTTCCGGGCGGGTGGCGGGGGGCTTTGGCGGGGTGCTGGCTGGTGGGGCGGCGGCGTCTGAGGGGCGGGCTGGTGGGGCTCGGGCGCCTTTTGCCTCTGCTGGTGGGGCGGGGGCGTCTGGGGGCTCTGCCGGTGAGGCCGGATGGTCGTGGGAGGTCGGCGGGACGGGTGAGGCAGCCTTGGCCTGGGGTGGGGATGTGCCGGGTGCGGGGCTCTTGGCCAGGGGCGGTGGAGCGTCGGGTGCGGACGTGCAGGGCAGGGGCGGGGGCGCTTCAGGGGTGGAGGCTCTGCGCCGGGGGCGAGACTTCTCAGGTGCGGAGCTCCTGACCAGGGGCGGTGGAGCGTTGGGTGAGGAGGTCTGGGGAAGGGGTGGTCGCGCGGCAGGTGTAGACACCTTGAACGGCGGCAACGGCGGCGGCACTGGTGTGCCGGGTGGTGAGGCTCTGGCCGCAGGTGGTCAGGCTTTGACAGGGGCCGGGAGTCCCCATGCCGATGTGTTCGTCGGTGGTGGGTGGGTGGAGGAAAGGCTCCGTGTGCCACCCGTGCTGCTCGTTCCCGTGCCGTCCGCGCGGCGGGCGGTTCGGGCTCGGGGGCATGATCCGGCTCGGCGGATCGCGTTTGCGGCGGCCGGTGAATTGCGACGGGCGGGCATGCCGGCACGGGTGGTGGCAGTGCTGCGGCAGCGGCGAGGCGTGGCCGACCAGTCGGGGCTCAACTCCCGGGAGCGGCTGAACAATCTCACGGGCGCACTGACCGTGGTGCCTGGTGGTGGGCGGCTCCTGGCCGAGGGGCTGGTCGTGCTGGTCGACGACGTGATGACGACGGGCGCGTCCCTGGCCGAGGCGGCGCGAGCCGTCCGGGAGGCGAGGGACCGGGAGAACCGGGCGGCGAGCGCCCGGCAGCGCATCGCGCACCGCGGTGAACGGACGACCGCCGGACATCGTGATCATCGGCAACAGGGCGGACGAGAGGGCAGTGGTCTTGGACCGCTGGAGGCTCGTGCGCAGCATGGCCGAGTGGTGGCCGGATGCGGTGATGATCCGGCGGGCCTCGTGTACACCGCCACAACCCGGGAAGGCATGGGGGAACGGATGGCCACAGTGACGGAGGAGGACTCGGGCCGGGAGCGCTGCTCGGCGGCAACGGCGGACGCGGGGACCGTCCGTGACGTCGTCTGCGCGGCTGTGGTCGCGGCCTCGCCGGGTTCTTTCGAAATAAACCGGAACTGACTGCGTAGTTGCATCGTTGCTGGTTACGAGAAGGTCAATTCACCTGAACGGAGGTACGCCGCAGTAGAGGGTGACGACATCCGTCCAGGCGAGATATGTTCGGTTGTGTGAGAAAGGCGCAGGCCACACCTCGCAAATCCGAATGCCGTGCCCGCGGGATTTCCACCATCACCCGTGACGGTGGAATGGAGATCTTGCCCGCGGGGGAGGAGGTGCACGTCACCGAGTCCGAGGTTCCGGGGCTCACCGGAGCCTGGTGCAAAAGGGAGATGCTCCGCATCGCGGCGGAGCGATCCGGGAACGGAGTTCTGCGTGGACATCGTCGTCAAGGGCCGCAAGACCGAGGTGCCCGAGCGGTTCCGCAAGCACGTGGCCGAGAAGCTGAAGCTGGAGAAGATCCAGAAGCTCGATGGCAAGGTGATCAGCCTCGACGTCGAGGTGTCCAAGGAGCCGAACCCCCGACAGGCCGACCGTTGTGACCGAGTGGAGATCACGCTCCGCTCCCGCGGTCCGGTGATCCGGGCGGAAGCGGCAGCCAGCGACCCGTACGCGGCACTCGACCTGGCGGCGGAGAAGCTGGACGCCCGGCTGCGCAAGGAGCACGACAAGCGCCACACACGCAGGGGCGCACGGCGGCTCACGGCGGCCGAGGTCGCCGACCACGTTCCGGACGCGGCGACGCTCGACGGCGATGGCCACCCCGTTCACGAGGAAGAGCCGGACGGTGTGCCCACCAAGAAGATCGGCTCGCTGGAGATCAAGGGTGAAGGCCCCCTGGTCGTCCGTGAGAAGACCCATGTCGCCTCCCCGATGACCCTCGACCAGGCGCTCTACGAGATGGAGTTGGTCGGGCACGACTTCTATCTGTTCGTCGACTCCGAGACGAAGGAACCGAGTGTCGTCTACCGGCGGCACGCCTACGACTACGGCGTCATTCACCTGAGCACGGACCCGATGGTCGCGCGGGCGCACTCTCCCGCGGCCGGCGACACGACGGGCAGCTGACCCTTCCCGGATGACAGCTGAGCCGGTGCCCCTGGAGCGCATGTGCGCCCCAGGGGCACCCGCGTGCGACCACTTCGCGCCCCGCTCTGTCATCCCACTGACGTCTGGGCATGAAATCATGGGCCCATCGGCCCAACCGGTGGGTCGTTGCCTTGGGTTGGCGATGGCACAGGACCAGCCACAGCCTTCAGGGGGAGGAACGATGGCGGACAGCTTCGGACCGCTGCACGGCCAGGACGCCGGCGACGGCGCCGTCGGCATGAGCGCGGACACGGGCTCTCCACGCAAGGAGCCGATCAGGGTCCTTGTTGTGGACGACCACGCACTCTTCCGGCGCGGACTGGAGATCGTGCTCGCGGCCGAGGAGGACATCCAGGTCGTGGGCGAGGCGGGTGACGGCGCCGAGGCCGTCGACAAGGCCGCCGACCTGCTGCCCGACATCATTCTGATGGACGTGCGGATGCCCAAGCGGGGCGGTATCGAGGCCTGCACCTCCATCAAGGAAGTGGCCCCCAGCGCCAAGATCATCATGTTGACGATCAGCGATGAGGAAGCCGACCTCTACGACGCGATCAAGGCGGGCGCGACCGGATATCTCCTCAAGGAGATCTCGACGGACGAGGTGGCCACCGCCATTCGCGCCGTGGCCGACGGGCAGTCGCAGATCAGTCCTTCCATGGCGTCGAAGCTGCTCACCGAGTTCAAGTCGATGATCCAGCGGACGGACGAGCGCCGTCTCGTGCCGGCCCCGCGACTGACCGACCGTGAGCTGGAAGTCCTCAAGCTCGTCGCCACCGGGATGAACAACCGCGATATCGCGAAGGAGTTGTTCATCTCCGAGAACACCGTGAAGAACCATGTGCGCAACATCCTGGAGAAGCTGCAGCTGCACTCCAGGATGGAGGCTGTGGTCTACGCGATGCGGGAGAAGATCCTAGAGATCCGCTAGTGCTCTTACGAGCGGCTCGCGCAGATCCGGCGCATCCACCCGCTCGACGCGGATGTCCGTGCAGTCCACCCAGCTCGCCGCCTCGGCCAGGGCCTGGGCCACCGCCGGGACCGCCTTCGGGCCGTCCACCGTGACCTGCCTGGCCACCAGCGTGCTCCCCTCCCGGCCCGGGTCCACGCGGCCGACGAGACGGCCACCGGCCAGCACCGGCATCGCGAAATAGCCGTAGACCCGCTTGGGTTTGGGGACGTAGGCCTCCAGGCGGTGGGTGAATCCGAAGATCCGCTCCGTACGCGCCCGTTCCCAGATCAGGGAGTCGAACGGGGACAGCAAAGTGGTGCGGTGGCGGCCGCGCGGGGGTGTCTGCAGGGCCGCGGGATCGGCCCAGGCAGGCTTGCCCCAGCCCTCGACTGTGACCGGCACCAGGCCCGAGTCGGCGATCACCGCGTCCACCTGTTCACCCCTGAGGCGGTGGTAGTCGGCGATGTCCGCGCGGGTGCCGACGCCCAGCGACTGGCCGGCGAGACGGACCAGGCGGCGCAGGCACTCGGCGTCGGCCAGCTCGTCGTGGAGCAGGTCGGCGGGGACGGCGCGCTCGGCGAGGTCGTACACACGCTTCCAGCCGCGGCGCTCCACGCAGACCACCTCGCCGTACATCAGGGCGCGCTCGACGGCGACCTTGGTGCCGGACCAGTCCCACCACTCGCTGGTCTTCTTCGCGCCGCCCAACTCCGTGGCGGTGAGGGGGCCTTCGGTGCGCAGCTGCTTGATGACCTGGTCGTAGGTGCCGTCCGGGAGCTGGTGGTTCCAGTGCGGGCGGCTGCGGTAGGCGCGGCGGCGGAAGGCGAAGTGGGGCCATTCCTCGATGGGGAGGATGCACGCCGCGTGCGACCAGTACTCAAAAGCATGCGGCCGGGCCGGAGACGTGCCGAGGGGAGATGTCGTCCAGTAGGCGCTCTCCACCGTCTTGCGGCCCACCGCACCGAGACGGGCGTACGGGATCAGCTCGTGGGAGCGGGCGAGGACCGAGATGGTGTCGAGCTGGACCGCGCCGAGGTGACGGAGGACGCCGCGGACTCCTGCCCGGCGGTCGGGGGTGCCGAGGAAACCCTGTGCCCGCAGGGCGATGCGGCGGGCCTCGTCGGCCGAGAGGTCGGTGGTGGGAGACGGGGTCGTCATGGGTCCGAAGATAGGGCCCGGCACTGACAATGGGAGGTGATCTGCGGATCTACCCGGGCGCGGGGAGGTACTGCACCGTCGACGGCAGGCCCAGGTCCGAGGGCAGCAGCGCGCCCACCCAGCAGTCCCGGCGCACGCCCTGGTGGGCCAAGGCCGAGCGCAGTACGCCCTCGATGACGAAACCGGCCCGCTCCGCCACCGCGCGGGAGGGCTCGTTGCCCACTTCCGCGCGCCACTCCACGCGGTCGACCGCCAGCTCGGTGAAGGCCCAACGCGAGGCGGCGAGGACGGCCTCGGTGACATAGCCGTTGCCGCGGTGTTCCTTGGTGGCCCAGTAGCCGATCTCGGCCGTGCCGGGCGAGCGCATGGTCAGACCCAGCATGCCCACCAGGTCCTCCCCTTCGGGGAGGAAGAGGCCCCAGGTGAACATGGTGTCGTTCGACCAGCCCGTCGGGGCCAGCTGCTCCGTGAAGCTCTGGGCGTGCTCCACCAGGTAGGGCGAGGGGATCGTGGTCCAGCGCAGGATGTCGGGGTCCTGCGCGGCCGCGAGGACGGCCTCGGTGTCCTGCGAGGTGGGCGGGCGCAGCACGAGACGGTCCGTGGTCAGCGTGACGGGTTCCATCGGCCGATTCTGCTCAAGTGTTCGGTGAGGGCGCCACCGCTTTGCGGTGCGTGAGCGGGTGATCACAATTCGCGCAATTCGTGAGCGGGGCGCGGCACCATCGGTGTTCCCCGTCCGTTGTCCCCTTTGAAGCAGATTTGAAAGAGCTGACAGTCGGCCTACACGGCAGGCCTCCCGACGCGGCGGGGTCCTCGCATACGATGGCCGTTGCTCAGTAAGTGAAATGGAAACCGACCGTCCCAGGCCCGACCGGCAAGGAGACCAACCCCCGTGTCCGTCCTCTCGAAGATCATGCGTGCAGGCGAAGGCAAGATCCTGCGCAAGCTGCACCGCATCGCGGACCAGGTCAACTCCATCGAAGAGGACTTCATCGACCTCTCCGACGCCGAGCTGCGGGCCCTCACCGAGGAGTACAAGCAGCGGTACGCCGACGGTGAGAGCCTGGACGACCTGCTCCCCGAGGCGTTCGCCACCGTGCGCGAGGCCGCCAAGCGCGCGCTGGGCCAGCGCCACTACGACGTGCAGATCATGGGCGGCGCCGCCCTCCACCTCGGCTATGTGGCCGAGATGAAGACCGGTGAGGGCAAGACGCTCGTCGGCACCCTGCCCGCGTACCTGAACGCGCTGTCCGGCAAGGGCGTCCACCTGATCACGGTCAACGACTACCTGGCCGAGCGCGACTCCGAGATGATGGGCCGCGTCCACAAGTTCCTGGGTCTGAGCGTCGGTTGCATCCTTGCCAACATGACACCGGCCCAGCGCCGCGAGCAGTACGCGTGTGACATCACGTACGGCACGAACAACGAGTTCGGCTTCGACTACCTGCGCGACAACATGGCGTGGTCCCAGGACGAACTCGTCCAGCGCGGCCACAACTTCGCCATCGTCGACGAGGTCGACTCCATCCTGGTCGACGAGGCCCGTACGCCGCTGATCATCTCCGGTCCGGCCGACCAGGCGACCAAGTGGTACGGCGACTTCGCCAAGCTGGTCACCCGCCTGAAGAAGGGCGAGGCCGGCAACCCGCTCAAGGGCATCGAGGAGACCGGCGACTACGAGGTAGACGAGAAGAAGCGCACCGTGGCGATCCACGAGTCCGGTGTCGCCAAGGTCGAGGACTGGCTGGGCATCGACAACCTCTACGAGTCGGTGAACACCCCTCTGGTGGGCTACCTGAACAACGCCATCAAGGCGAAGGAGCTCTTCAAGAAGGACAAGGACTACGTCGTCATGGACGGCGAAGTCATGATCGTCGACGAGCACACCGGCCGTATCCTCGCCGGCCGCCGTTACAACGAGGGCATGCACCAGGCGATCGAGGCGAAGGAAGGGGTGGACATCAAGGACGAGAACCAGACCCTCGCCACGATCACCCTCCAGAACTTCTTCCGCCTCTACAAGCGCCACGACCACAACGGCAAGGAACAGCCGGGCCTCTGCGGCATGACCGGTACGGCGATGACCGAGGCCGCCGAGTTCCACCAGATCTACAAGCTCGGTGTCGTCCCGATCCCGACCAACCGGCCCATGGTCCGCAAGGACCAGTCGGACCTGATCTACCGCACCGAGGTCGCCAAGTTCGAGGCGGTCGTCGACGACATCGTCGAGAAGCACGAGAAGGGCCAGCCGATCCTCGTCGGTACGACGTCGGTCGAGAAGTCCGAGTACCTCTCGCAGCAGCTCAGCAAGCGCGGCGTCCAGCACGAGGTGCTGAACGCCAAGCAGCACGACCGTGAGGCGACGATCGTCGCCCAGGCCGGCCGCAAGGGCGCCGTCACCGTCGCCACCAACATGGCCGGCCGTGGTACCGACATCAAGCTCGGCGGCAACCCCGAGGACCTCGCCGAGGCGGAGCTGCGCCAGCGCGGCCTCGACCCCGAGGAGCACATCGAGGAGTGGGCCGCCGCTCTGCCGGCCGCCCTGGAGAAGGCGGAGAAGGCGGTCAAGGCGGAGTTCGAGGAGGTCAAGGAGCTCGGCGGCCTCTACGTCCTCGGTACCGAGCGGCACGAGTCGCGCCGTATCGACAACCAGCTGCGCGGTCGTTCCGGCCGTCAGGGCGACCCCGGTGAGTCCCGCTTCTACCTCTCCCTGGGCGACGACCTGATGCGGCTGTTCAAGGCCCAGATGGTCGAGCGCGTGATGTCGATGGCGAACGTCCCGGACGACGTCCCGATCGAGAACAAGATGGTCACGCGCGCGATCGCGTCCGCGCAGTCGCAGGTCGAGCAGCAGAACTTCGAGACCCGTAAGAACGTCCTGAAGTACGACGAGGTCCTCAACCGCCAGCGCGAGGTCATCTACGGCGAGCGGCGCCGCGTCCTGGAGGGCGAGGACCTGCAGGAGCAGGTCGTGCACTTCATGGACGACACGATCGACGCGTACGTCGCGGCGGAGACCGCCGAGGGCTTCGCGGAGGACTGGGACCTCGACCGGCTGTGGGGCGCGTTCAAGCAGCTCTACCCGGTGAGGATCACCGTCGAGGAGCTGGAGGAGGCGGCCGGCGACCGCGCGGGTCTGACCGCCGAGTACATCGCCGAGTCCATCAAGGACGACATCCACGAACAGTACGAGGCGCGCGAGGCGCAGCTCGGCTCCGAGATCATGCGTGAGCTGGAGCGCCGGGTCGTGCTGTCGGTCCTGGACCGCAAGTGGCGCGAGCACCTCTACGAGATGGACTACCTCCAGGAGGGCATCGGCCTGCGCGCGATGGCCCAGAAGGACCCGCTGGTCGAGTACCAGCGCGAGGGCTTCGACATGTTCACCGCCATGATGGACGGCATCAAGGAGGAGTCCGTCGGCTACCTGTTCAACCTGGAGGTCCAGGTCGAGCAGCAGGTCGAGGAGGTTCCGGTCGAGGACGAGACGCCGTCCCTCACCAAGCAGGACTCCGTTCCGGCGCAGGCCGGCTCGCGTCCCGAGATCCGCGCGAAGGGACTCGACGCCCCGCAGCGCCGGGACCTGCACTTCTCCGCGCCGACCGTGGACGGCGAGGGCGGTGTCATCGAGGGCGAGTTCGCCGACGACGACGAGCCCGTGCGCTCCGAGGCCGACGGCCTCACGCGCGCGGAGCGGCGCAAGCAGTCCCGTGGTCGGGGGCGGCGCAAGAAGTAGTCGTCCTTTGGTGGGAAGGGCCGGTCACCTGGGGGTGGCCGGCCCTTCCGCGTGCGAGGGACTCGCGGGCTGTCCCGGGCCTGTCAGTCGCCGTCCGGTCGGGGAGCCCTGGGGCCGCCCAGTTCGACCGCGGTGCAGCGCCAGCGGAGGTCCTGGCCCTGTTCCAGACGGAAGGCCATGGCGCGCAGCTGGTCGCCGGCGCCGATACGGGCGAAGGCCTCCACCGCGCCCTCACGGGGGACGTAGTAGCCGATGTCCCGGACGACGGGGCGGGTGCCGCGGGCGCGCAGGGGGCCGCGCTCGGCGAGCCGGGCGAGTTCGTCGTAGGCGCGGCCCGCGGTGTGCCGGAGCATCGAGTGGACGGGACGCTGGCCGCTCAGAACGGCGAGGAGGAGATCGGCGAAGAGGTCGGTGGGGCGGGGCTGGGGGACCACGGGACGCCGCGGGGTCTGGGCCGGGACGGTCGCCGGGTTGGCTGCGGGCGTGGGCTGCGACCGGGTGGCTGTGCCGCGGACTGAGGCGCTGGCTGAGGCGCGTGAGGCGGGGGCGCGGAGCCTGGCGGTGGCGGTGGCGTGCGTTGCGGTGGGGATGCTGCTCGTGCCGGCCGTGGTCCTGCGTCGTACCCCTCCTGGGGTCGTCGTGTCGGCGGTGGTGCTGCGCGTGCCGGCGGTCGTTGAGCCGGCCGTAGCGCCGCGTCGCGCGGTTCCCGGGGGCGTCGGGTCGGCGGCGCTGCTACGGGTGCCAGAGGTCGTCGTGTCGGCCCTGGTGCCGCGCATGCCGGCGGTCGTCGGATCGCTGGTGGTGCCGCGGGCGCCGGCTGTCGTAGAGGCGGCCGTAGCGCCGCGTCGTGCGGTGCCGGTCGGCGTCTCGTTCGGAACCGGGGTGCCCTGCGGGCGGCTGTCCGTGGGGCCCGTGCGGGCGCGGGGGCCGTTGCCGGGGGACCTCGGTGGGCGGCCGTCGCCCGGGGCCGTGCGGGGCGTGCTTCCGCCAGGTGTGCGGGGTGGCGTGCCGCCCGGGCGGCGGGAGTCGCGGCGGGCCGGCGGGCGGCTGCCGGGGTGATGCTGGGCCCTGGTCATGACCTTGTTCATGGGATCCCCGTTTCAGCGGGCCCGGAAAGTACCGGGCAGTAACTTCTGGTGGGGATCTTGTACGGGGCCGTGGACCGTGGCCGCAAGGAAGCCGCGGGCCGGATCGCGCGGCCGGAATGTTCACCTATCAGGGTGACGGGAGAGGGGGAAAGCCCGTGAACTCGGGGGCGAGGCGGGTGAATTCCGGGCCCGGGGTGGACGCCTGCCGAGGTCTGGGCAGGGACTCGAAAGGGGACGCCCGCACGTATCCTGAAGGCCTTAGCGGAGCCCCTCCGATGACGTTCTCCGACCACGAAAGCGGCCAGCCATGCGCGTCTACGTCCCCCTGACCCTCTCCGGTCTCGCCGAGGCGTACAAGACGGGTGAGCTGGGGGCCGGACCGCTCCTCGCCTACGCCGTCACCCCCGCCCTGCGCGAGTGGTACCTCTCCGACGACATCGAGGAGCTGGAGTACGCGGCGCTGAACCGGGCCGCGCTGGCCTCCCTGCGGCTGCTCGCCGCGGACGCCGGGGCCGGGCGGCGCCGGGTCGTGGTGGCCGTCGACGTGGCCGACGGGGCGGCGGTCGCCGATCCCGACCGGGCGCTGGATCCCGCGGCCCTCGGTGAGGTGCGGGTCGCCGGGACGGTGAAGCTGGCCAAGGCGGCTGCGGTGCACGTCGACTCGGACGACGCGGTGCAGGATGTCACCGCCGCGGTGGACGCGCTGGAGGCGGCGGACGCCGGGGACGACGACGCGCAGTTCGTCGTGGACGGGGCCGAGGACCACGAGCTGCTGTGGTACGCGACGCAGGAGATCCCGAACCTGGTCGGGCTGGGCGGCTGAGCCCGGTCTCGGCCCTACCGGGTCGCGGCTTTACCCGTTTTGACCTGCTGATCTCTTGATTGTCAGTGGGGGCGGGTACGTTTTTGGCATGGGGAAGCTGACAGGGGCGCACATCGTCTGGGACTGGAACGGCACGCTGTTCCACGACAACGACGCGATCATCGGGGCGACGAACGCGGCGTTCGGCGAGTTGGGGCTCGCGCCGATCACGATGGAGCAGTACCGGGCGCTGTACTGCGTGCCGGTGCCGAAGTTCTACGAGCGGCTGCTCGGCCGGCTGCCCACGGACGCCGAGTGGGAGCTCATGGACGAGACCTTCCATCGGTACTACGCGGAGCACCGGGTGGGGTGCGGGCTCACCGACGGCGCGGTGGAGCTGCTGACGGGGTGGCGGTCGGCCGGGCGAAGCCAGTCGATTCTCAGCATGTACGTGCATGACGAGCTGGTGCCGTTGGTGCGCGGCTTCGGGATCGAGGCGCACTTCGTACGGGTGGACGGGCGGACGGGGCCGTCCGGGGGGAGCAAGGCGGAGCACATGGAGCGGCATCTCGCCGCGCTGGTGGGAGTGGAGGCGGCTCGGACCGTGGTGATCGGGGACGCCGCGGACGACGCGGTGGCCGCGATGCGGGTGGGGGCGAGGGCTGTGCTGTACACCGGGGGGTCGCACAGCCGGGCCAGTCTCGAGGGCGTCGGGGTGCCTGTCGTGGACACCCTGGCGGAGGCGGTCGCGGAGGCTGAGCGTATAGCGGCGTGACGGTCCGCGTCAGTTCCGCGACCACGGTGGCATGCGGCACCCCGTAGGTCAGGTCACCGGCGCCTTCGCCCTGAGCACCGTCAAGAACTCCCGCATCCAGGCCGGGTGGTCCGGCCAGGCGCGGGAGGAGACGAGGGTGCCGTCGACCACCACCTCGGCGTCCTGGAAAGCCGCGCCGGCGGACTGCATGTCGGGTTCCAGAGCCGGATAGGCCGTGACGCGACGGCCGCGCAGGCTGTCGATCGCGGCGGTGAGCAGCGGACCGTGGCAGATCTGGGCGACCGGCTTGTCCGCGTCGAAGAAGGACTTGAGGATCTTGCGGAGCTCGGGGTCGTTGCGCAGGTACTCGGGGGCGCGGCCGCCGGGGATGACGAGAGCGACGTACTGACCGGCGTCGACCTCCGCGAAGGACAGGTCGGCGGGCCAGGTGTAGCCGGGCTTCTCGGTGTAGGTGTCGAAGCCGGGTTCGAAGTCGTGGACGACGAAGCGGAGCGTCTTGCGGGTGGGGGCCGCGACATGGACGTCGTAGCCCTCCTCGCGCAGGCGCTGGTAGGGGTACAGGACCTCCAGTGACTCTGCTGCGTCACCGGTGACGATGAGGATTTTTGCGGTCATGTCGGCAAAGTGCACCGCCAGGGCGTCCTTGCCAAGAGGGCGCGCGAGGGGGAAGGGAGAAGATCATGGCCTGGAGGCGACGTGGGCACTGTGCAGAGTGTCAAAGTTCCACCCCCGGTTTTGTACACATACGGCTCATGACGGCCCCCCAGTGGGGAGCGATAGCCTAGGTGGCGTGATCAGCGCGATAGTTCGCGGGGGCGCTGTGGCCCCCGCCCCGCGCCCGGTGCGCACGGAACACCTCCGTGGCCGGGCGGCGGCCGCTGATCCTCGCGGGCGGGACGGGGCCGTACGGGCCCTCATGACGCCGAGTACACCCTCGTCACCGGCGCGGCAGAGAGCAGCGTCACACCTGGCGGGCGGGTCGACAATGGCCGATATACCCCCGCTCATCTCACCGTGCGGCATAGCGTCGGAGCAGACCGGAGACCCCGGGCCGTGGCGTCGAGCCGCAGGGGAAGAGACCGTACTTCCTTCTACGTCACGCAACGGCGCGCGACAGGAGTCAGAGGACAATGCAGACCAAGCTGGACGAAGCCAAGGCCGAGCTGCTCGAGAGGGCCGCACGGGTAGCTGAGAACAGCCCGGCCGGGGGGCACCTACCGACTGGGACGACGGACGACGACACCTCCCGCACCCCGGACACCCCGGACAGCGAGACCGTGCTCGCGTTCCTCCAGCGCTACTACCTGCACACGGCACCGGAAGACCTCACCGACCGCGACCCGATCGACGTCTACGGAGCCGCTCTCTCCCACTTCCGGCTGGGCGAGACGCGCCCGCAGGGCACGGCCAACGTGCGGGTGCACACGCCCACGGTGGAGGAGAACGGCTGGACGTGCACCCACTCGGTCGTCGAGGTCGTCACCGACGACATGCCCTTCCTCGTCGACTCCGTCACCAATGAGCTCACCCGGCAGGGGCGCGGCATCCATGTCGTGATCCACCCCCAGGTCGTCGTCCGCCGTGACCTCACCGGCAAGCTGATCGAGATCCTCACCGTCCCGCCCTCCGGGGGTGACCTCCCGCACGACGCGCACACCGAGTCCTGGATCCACGTCGAGATCGACCGCGAGACCGACCGCGGCGACCTGAAGCAGATCACCGCCGACCTGCTGCGTGTCCTGTCCGACGTCCGGGAGGCCGTCGAGGACTGGGAGAAGATGCGGGACACGGCCCTGCGCATGGCCGACGAACTGCCCGCCGAGCCCGTCGCCACCGATCTGCGCGGCATGGAGATCGACGAGGCCCGCGAGCTGCTGCGCTGGCTGGCCGACGACCACTTCACCTTCCTCGGCTACCGCGAGTACCAGCTCAGGTCGGACGACTCCCTCGCGGCCGTGCCCGGTACCGGTCTCGGCATCCTGCGCTCCGACCCGCACCACGCGGGCGAAGAGGGCCACCCGGTCAGCCCGTCCTTCGAGCGGCTGCCCGCCGACGCCCGCGCCAAGGCCCGCGAGCACAAGCTGCTGGTCCTGACCAAGGCCAACAGCCGGGCGACCGTGCACCGGCCCTCGTACCTCGACTACATCGGGGTCAAGAAGTTCGACGCGGACGGCAACGTCGTCGGCGAGCGGCGATTCCTCGGGCTGTTCTCCTCCGCCGCCTACACCGAGTCGGTGCGCCGGGTTCCGGTCATTCGGCGCAAGGTGGACGAGGTGCTCGAAAGGGCCGGTTTCTCGCCCAACAGCCACGACGGCCGCGACCTGCTCCAGATCCTGGAGACCTACCCGCGCGACGAGCTCTTCCAGACCCCGGCCGACGAGCTGGAGTCCATCGCCACCTCCGTCCTGTACCTCCAGGAGCGGCGGCGGCTGCGCCTGTACCTGCGCCAGGACGAGTACGGCCGCTACTACTCGGCCCTCGTCTACCTGCCCCGCGACCGCTACACCACCGGCGTCCGCCTCAGGATCATCGACATCCTGAAGGAGGAGCTCGGCGGCATCAGCGTCGACTTCACCGCCTGGAACACCGAGTCGATCCTGTCCCGGCTGCACTTCGTGGTGCGCGTTCCGCAGGGCACCGAACTGCCGCAGCTCAGCGACAGCGACAAGGAGCACATCGAGGCCCGCCTGGTCGAGGCCGCCCGCTCCTGGGCCGACGGTTTCGCCGAGGCGCTCAACGCCGAACTCGGCGAGGAGCGCGCCGCCGAGCTGACGCGCCGTTACGGCAACGCCTTCCCCGAGGGCTACAAGGCCGACCACACCCCGCGCTCGGCGGTCGCCGACCTCGTCCACATCGAGCGGCTCGGCGAGGAGAACGACTTCGCGCTCAGCCTGTACGAGCCGGTGGGCGCCGCCCCCGAGGAGCGCCGCTTCAAGATCTACCGCAAGGGCGACGCCATCTCCCTGTCCGCCGTGCTGCCGGTCCTCAGCCGGCTCGGCGTCGAGGTGACGGACGAGCGGCCCTACGAACTGCGCTGCTCCGACCGCAGCATCGCCTGGATCTACGACTTCGGCCTGCGCATGCCCAAGTCGCAGAACGGCACCGGCGACTACCTCGGCGACGACGGCCGCGAGCGCTTCCAGGAGGCCTTCGCCGCCACCTGGACCGGCAAGGCGGAGAACGACGGCTTCAACGCCCTGGTGCTGAGCGCCGGCCTGGGCTGGCGCCAGGCGATGGTGCTGCGGGCGTACGCCAAGTACCTGCGCCAGGCGGGCTCGACGTTCAGCCAGGACTACATGGAGGACACCCTCCGCAACAACGTGCACACCACCCGGCTGCTCGTCTCCCTGTTCGAGGCGCGGATGTCGCCGGACCGCCAGCGCGCAGGCCACGAACTCGTGGACGCCCTCCTGGAGGAGCTCGACGCGGCCCTCGACCAGGTGGCCTCGCTGGACGAGGACAGGATCCTGCGCTCCTTCCTGACCGTCATCAAGGCGACCCTGCGCACCAACTTCTTCCAAGAGGCCGCGGGCGGCAAGCCGCACGACTACGTCTCCATGAAGTTCGACCCGCAGGCCATCCCCGACCTCCCGGCACCGCGCCCGGCGTTCGAGATCTGGGTCTACTCGCCGCGCGTCGAAGGCGTGCACCTCCGCTTCGGCAAGGTCGCGCGTGGCGGTCTGCGCTGGTCCGACCGGCGCGAGGACTTCCGTACCGAGATCCTCGGCCTGGTCAAGGCGCAGATGGTGAAGAACACCGTCATCGTGCCGGTCGGCGCCAAGGGCGGCTTCGTCGCCAAGCAGCTGCCCGACCCGTCCGTCGACCGGGACGCGTGGCTGGCCGAGGGCATCGCCAGCTACAAGATGTTCATCTCGGCGCTGCTCGACATCACCGACAACATGGTGGCCGGCGAAGTCGTGCCCCCGGCGGACGTCGTGAGGCACGACGAGGACGACACCTACCTGGTGGTCGCGGCCGACAAGGGCACAGCGACCTTCTCCGACATCGCCAACGGGGTCGCGGAGTCGTACAACTTCTGGCTCGGTGACGCCTTCGCCTCCGGCGGCTCGGCCGGCTACGACCACAAGGGCATGGGCATCACCGCCCGCGGCGCCTGGGAGTCCGTCAAGCGGCACTTCCGGGAGCTCGGCGTCGACACCCAGTCCGAGGACTTCACGGTGGTCGGCATCGGCGACATGTCCGGTGACGTGTTCGGCAACGGCATGCTGCTGTCCGAGCACATCCGCCTGGTCGCCGCCTTCGACCACCGGCACATCTTCATCGACCCGAAGCCGGACGCGGCCACCTCCTACGCCGAGCGCCGTCGCATTTTCGAGCTCCCGCGCTCCAGCTGGGCCGACTACAACACCGAGCTGATCTCCGCGGGCGGCGGCATCTTCCCCCGCACCGCCAAGTCCATCCCTGTCAACGCCCACGTCCGCGAGGCCCTCGGCATCGAGGACAAGGTCACCAAGATGACCCCGGCCGACCTGATGAAGGCGATCCTCAAGGCGCCGGTGGACCTGCTGTGGAACGGCGGTATCGGCACGTACGTGAAGGCCTCGACCGAGACCCACGCGGACGTCGGCGACAAGGCCAACGACCCGATCCGCGTCGACGGCGCCGACCTGCGCGTGCGGGTCGTCGGCGAGGGCGGCAACCTGGGGCTGACCCAGCTCGGCCGGATCGAGTTCGCGCTGCACGGCGGCAAGATCAACACCGACGCCATCGACAACAGCGCGGGCGTGGACACCTCCGACCACGAGGTGAACATCAAGATCCTGCTCAACGGCCTGGTCGCCGAGGGCGACATGACGGTCAAGCAGCGCAACAAGCTGCTCGCCGAGATGACCGACGAGGTCGGCCGCCTGGTCCTGCGCAACAACTACGCGCAGAACACCGCCATCGCCAACGCGCTCGCCCAGTCCAAGGACATGCTCCATGCCCAGCAGCGCTTCATGCGCCACCTGGTGCGCGAGGGCCACCTCGACCGGGCCCTGGAGTTCCTGCCCACCGACCGCCAGATTCGCGAACGCCTCGGCGCCGCTCAGGGCCTGACCAGCCCGGAGACGGCCGTCCTGCTGGCGTACACGAAGATCACGGTCGCCGAGGAGCTGCTGCACACCTCGCTCCCTGACGACCCGTATCTGCACGGCCTGCTGCACACGTACTTCCCGGCCGCGCTGCGCGAGAAGTTCGCCGAGCACATCGACCACCACCCGCTGCACCGCGAGATCACCACGACCGTCCTGGTCAACGACACGGTCAACACCGGCGGTACGACGTATCTGCACCGCCTGCGCGAGGAGACCGGCGCCTCGCTGGAGGAGATCGTCCGGGCCCAGACCGTGGCCCGCGCGATCTTCCGCTCCGGCGTGGTGTGGGACGGGGTCGAGGCGCTCGACAACCAGGTCGAGGCGGCCGTACAGACCCGGATCCGGCTGCACTCGCGCCGGCTGGTCGAGCGCGGCACGCGCTGGCTGCTCAACAACCGGCCGCAGCCGCTCCAACTCGCCGAGACCGTCGAGTTCTTCGGCGACCGCGTCGAACAGGTGTGGTCGCAGCTGCCGAAGCTGCTGCGGGGCGCCGACCTGGAGTGGTACCAGAAGATCTACGACGAGCTGAGCGGCGCCGGAGTCCCGGACGAACTCGCCACGCGCGTGGCCGGGTTCTCCTCGGCCTTCCCGACGCTGGACATCGTCTCGGTGGCCGACCGGATGGGCCGGGACCCGATGGACGTCGCCGAGGTGTACTACGACCTCGCCGACCGTCTCCACATCACCCAGCTCATGGACCGCATCATCGAGCTGCCCCGCGCCGACCGCTGGCAGTCCATGGCCCGCGCCTCCATCCGCGAGGACCTCTACGCGGCCCACTCGGCGCTGACGGCCGACGTCCTGGCGGTGGGCAACGGCACGTCCACTCCCGAGGAGCGCTTCAAGGCCTGGGAGGAGAAGAACGCCCCGATCCTGAGCCGGGCGCGCACCACCCTGGACGAGATCCAGAGCTCGGACGCGTTCGACCTGGCCAACCTGTCGGTGGCGATGCGCACGATGCGGACACTGCTGCGGCAGCATTCGTAAGCGCTCCGGCAGCGACACGCGGGCGATAGGACAGCGATACGACGACGAGGGCGCCCGGAACTTCACGGTTCCGGGCGCCCTCGTCGTCGTGGAGGGAGAGCCGTGGGTCAGGCCGCGACCGTCGGCTGCGGCTTCGCCTTGTCCGGGCCGCCCGTGAAGTCCTCGTAGGCCGCCAGGACCTCGTCGGTGGGGCCGTCCATGCGCAGTTCGCCGCGTTCCAGCCACAGCACCCGGTCGCAGGTGTCGCGGATCGACTTGTTGCTGTGGCTGACCAGGAACACCGTGCCCGCGGTCTGGCGAAGCTCGCGGATGCGGGCCTCGGAGCGCTTCTGGAAGGAACGGTCGCCGGTGGCGAGGGCCTCGTCGATGAGGAGGACGTCGTGGTCCTTGGCGGCGGCGATGGAGAAGCGCAGACGGGCCGCCATGCCGGAGGAGTAGGTGCGCATCGGGAGGGTGATGAAGTCGCCCTTCTCGTTGATGCCGGAGAAGTCGACGATCTCCTGGTAGCGCTGCCTGACCTGCTCGCGGGACATGCCCATGGCGAGCCCGCCGAGGTGGACGTTGCGCTCGCCGGTGAGGTCGTT
This sequence comes from Streptomyces sp. NPDC102270, assembly GCF_044766405.1. Taxonomy (NCBI): domain Bacteria; kingdom Bacillati; phylum Actinomycetota; class Actinomycetes; order Kitasatosporales; family Streptomycetaceae; genus Streptomyces; species Streptomyces sp. NPDC102270. The sequence goes on from NZ_JBIWLX010000027.1 coordinate 29,937, forward strand.
CATCAGGGCCGCGTTGACGCCGAGGAGGGAGGGCTGGCCGTCGGTGTGGATACGGCCGTTCTCCACCGGGAGCAGGCCCGCGACCGCCTTGAGCAGGGTCGACTTGCCGGAGCCGTTGGTGCCGATCAGCCCGATCGCCTCGCCCTTGTAGGCGACGAAGGACACGTTCTTGACGGCGTGCACCTTGCGCACGCCCGACGCCTTCTCGACCTGGCCCCGGCGCAGCATGCGGTTGAGGGCGGCGGTGGCGGAGCCCTTGCCCGCGCCGGTGCCGTTGACGCGGTAGACGATGTCGACGCCGTCCACGACGACGGTGGGGATCTTGTCGTTCTCGATGTCAGCCACGGCCGTACGTCTCCTCAGCCTTCCAGAAGTAGATGAAGCCGCCGACGCCGGCGACCAGCGCCCAGCCCACCGCGAGCGCCCACACGTGGTGCGGGAGCTGGCTCGCGTGGAAGCTGTCGATCAGGGCGTAGCGCATCAGGTCGATGTAGACGGCGGCCGGGTTGGCCTGGAGGACGGGGACCACCCAGGACGGCCAGTCGTGGTGGCCCTTCGCCAGCTTGTCGATGCTCCACATGACGCCGGAGACGTACATCCAGGTGCGCAGGACGAACGGCATCAGCTGCGCGATGTCCGGCGTCTTGGCGCCCATCCGCGCCATGATCATCGAGACGCCCGCGTTGAACGTGGACTGCAGGAGCAGCGCCGGGATCGCCAGCAGCCAGGACGCGGCGAGCGGGACACCGAAGCAGAGCAGGATCACGACCAGGGCGGCCATCGAGAAGAGCAGCTGCTGCAGCTGCTGCAGGGCGAACGAGATCGGCAGCGCGGCCCGCGGGAAGTGCAGGGCGCGCACGAGGCCGAGGTTGCCGGAGATCGCGCGGGTGCCCGCCATGATCGAACTCTGGGTGAACGTCCAGATGAACACGCCCGTGACCAGGAACGGGACATAGTCCGGCACGTTCCTCTTGGTGCCCAGCAGCACGCCGAAGATGAAGTAGTAGACCGCCGCGTTCAGCAGCGGGGTCATCACCTGCCAGACCTGGCCGAGCTTGGCCTGGCTGTACTGCGCGGTGAGCTTGGCGGTCGAGAACGCGGTGATGAAGTGACGCCGTGCCCACAGCTGACGGACGTAGTCGGGCAGGGACGGACGGGCGCCGCTGACCGTGAGGCCGTACCGGGCGGCCAGGGCCGAGAGGTCGTCGCCGGCCGGGGGCGCTGTCGGGGGCGGTGTGTCGAGGACCTGGCTCACATCCGCTGCTTTCGCTCGGGGGGTGGGGGTGGTGCGCGTGCGGCCTGCACGCCCGTCATTCGGCGTTTCCTTACGTGACTCTTCACGTTTTCTTTCGTCGGGACGGGACCGTATCGTCGCAACGTGAGCGTAAGACGAGTGAGCGTCGGAACGCAACCGTTTCGTCGTGACGGATCGCGTCGGAACGGGACCGTTTCGTCGCTACGCCCTATGCTGTTCCGCATGACGACCAACGCCGACGCGCCGCAGACCCGTACGCGCCGCCGTGCCCCGGCAGGGGCCGCCGTCCTCCGTGAGGATGTGACGGAAGCCATTCGGGCAGCCGTCTTCGAGGAGCTCGCGGCGGCCGGATACGCGCGGATGTCGATCGAGGGCATCGCGCGCCGCGCGGGCGTCGGCAAGACCGCGGTCTACCGCCGCTGGCGTTCCAAGCAGCACCTGGTCCTCGATGTCGTGTCGGAGATCGCGGTGATGGGCCTGCCGGTGCCGGACACGGGCTCGCTGGAGGACGACCTGCGGGTGCTGTACGAGGTGACGTCCAGGGCGCTGCGGCATCCGGTGGCCTCGCAGATCATCCCGGACCTCCAGGCCGAGGCGGCCCGTAACCCGGAGATCGCCGAGGCCCTGCAGGACGCGTTGCAGAAGGGGCAGGAGGGCGTCGCCAGCAAGATCGTCGCGGCGGCGGAGCAGCGCGGGGAGCTCCGCAGGGGCTTCAACGACGAGCTGGCCCTCGATCTGATCTCGGGTCCGCTGTACTGGCGTTCTGTGGTGATCCGCAGCCCCAAGCTGCCGAAGGGGTATCTCGCGGCGCTGGCCAGGGCGACGACGGAGGCGCTGAAGGCGCTCTGACCGCGGTGGCCGCGGGGCCGCCGGTTCTTCGAGGGCTGTGTCGTGGCGGCGCCCGGCTCGCCCGCCCGCCGCAAGGAGAGTCTGGCGGCGCATCTGTACCGGAGGCCGCTCCTGTCACCGGATGAGCCGATGAGTGAGGTCCGCCAAGTCGGGGGTCCTCAGCACCCGGTCGGCGAAGCCCGGCAGCGGCACGTGCAGGGGGGCCGTCCAGCGCTCCGGGACGGCCTTGACGCCGTACACCGCTCCGGCCAGGCCGCCCGTCACCGCTGCCACCGTGTCCGTGTCGCCGCCCAGGTCGATCGCGGCGCGTACGGCAGTCTCGTACGAGGTCGTCGTGCGCAGCGCCCAGACCGCCGAGCCCAGGCAGGGCCATACGGCGCCGTTGAACTCGGTGGCCTGGTCCGGGTGCCAGTCGGGGGCCAGGACGGTGGCGTAGCGCCGGCGGTGGTCCGGGTGGACCGTGTCGAGGGTGGCTTCCACGGCGTCCAGCGGGTCGTCACCGGCGAGGGCCACTCGGATCAGCTCGTGGAAGACGGCCGTGCCCTCCCAGGCCGCACGGTCGCCGTGGGTGAGGGCGGCCAGGCGGCGGGCGGCGGCCATGGTGGCCTCGCGGCCGTGGCGAGCGAAGTGCACGGCGGACGGGGCCGCCCGCATCAGGGCGCCGTTTCCCGCCGCCCGTTGGTTCACCTGGAAGTGGAGAGCGGCCGCGATGTCCCAGGAGTCGTCGCTGCTGAGCACGGCCTCGGTCTGGAGGCCGATGTCCTTCGGCTCCGCCGCCGCCCACCGCTGGAACCGCCGGTAGACGTCCGGGAGTTCGAGCCCGCCGCACTCCACCAGCGACTCGGCGACCAGGACCGCCATCTGCGTGTCGTCGGTCGCCTCACCCGGGTCCCAGCCGCCGCCCCCGCACATCTCGCCGCCGTGCCCCGGCTCCGGAAAGCGGTCCGAGAAAGCGCCCTCCGGCCCGAACTCGAAGGGAGCGCCCAGCGCGTCCCCCACGGCGGAACCGATGACAGCGCCCAGGGCGCGCTCCACGCTGACGACCATCAGCGCAGGCTAGCCATGAGCGGTTACGGTCAGCCACGCGGGCCGACCCCGAGCCGTCGGCGGCCCGTCAGGGCAGGCCAGGCCCGGGGTGTCCGCCTCCGGCAAGACCGGGCCTCATGGGTCACTCGCGGCGGGGCCGACCCCGAGCTGCCGGCGACTCGCCCGGGCAGGCCCGGGCCGGCCTTCCGTGGGTCATGGGACTACGCGCGCGGGCCGGCCCCGAGCGGTTACGGTCAGCCACGCGGGCCGACCCCGAGCCGTTGGCGGCCCGTCAGGGCAGGCCAGGCCCGGGGTGTCCGTCTCCGGCAAGACCGGGCCTCATGGGTCACTCGCGGCGGGGCCGACCCCGAGCTGCCGGCGACTCGCCCGGGCAGGCCCGGGCCGGCCTTCCGTGGGTCATGGGGCCACCCACCCTGGGCCGACCCCGAACCGTCGGCGGCCCGCCCAGGCAAGCTCTGACCCGGCGTATCCGCCCCGCCCCCGCCCCCCGCGGCCACGCACCCCCGTCCCCGCAAGTCCGCTTCCGGACCTACTCGATGACGAGGTCCACCTCGATGTTGCCGCGGGTGGCGTTGGAGTAGGGGCAGACCTGGTGGGCCTGCTCGACGAGCTTGCGGCCGGTCTCCGCGTCCACGGTGTCGGGGAGTTCGACGCGGAGGGCGACCTTGAGGCCGAAGCCCTCGCCCTGCTTGCCTATGCCGACCTCGGCGGTGACGGCGGCGTCGCTGACGTCCACCTTGGCCTGGCGGCCGACGAGACCGAGGGCGCTGCCGAAGCAGGCGGCGTAACCGGCGGCGAACAGCTGCTCCGGGTTGGTGCCCTGTCCGTTGCCGCCGAGCTCCACCGGCGGGGCCAGCGCGACGTCGATCTTGCCGTCGTTCGTGTAGGCCCGGCCGTCACGGCCGTGGGTGGCGGTGGCGACAGCGGTGTAGAGCGCGTCCATGAAAGACCATCCCTCTCGAAGTCTGTTCCGGCGGCTCTTCTGCGGCCGCCCTCACGACCGTTAGTAGAGCACACAATTTAGTTGTGCACAACTAAATGGCTCACAAGAGCTATCCTGGAGCCATGACCACGCCACCGACCGCCACCGACTGGCTCCGCCTCGACCAGCAGATCTGCTTCTCCCTGAACGCGGCCTCCCGCGCCTTCGGCAGCGTCTACCGCGTGATCCTCAAGGATCTGGGGATCACCTACCCGCAGTACCTGGTGATGCTCGTGCTGTGGGAGCACGGCGACCTGCCCGTCAAGAAGCTCGGCGAGCACCTGCGGCTCGACTCGGGCACCCTCTCCCCGCTCCTCAAGCGCCTTGAGGCGGCCGGCCTGGTCCGCCGCGAGCGCAGTACCCGTGACGAGCGCTCCGTGGAGGTGCGGCTCACCGAGGAGGGCGTCGCCCTGCGCGAGCGCGCGGTACAGGTGCCCCGCCGGATCGTCGCGGCGACCAGCTTCGACGTGGACGAGATCCGCGACCTGCGGGCCCGCCTCGACCAGCTCACCTCGTCACTGGACGCGGCCGTGCACGCCGAGCTGCCCGACGAGGACTGACGGTCACCGCAGTGGTCCCCGTCGGCCCCGACCGCCTGGTTCACTGATACGCGGACACGGGTCGAGCGAAGAGGGGACGGCCGTACATGACCTGGCTGATCACCGGCGGCGCCGGTTACATCGGGGCGCACGTCGTGAGGGCGATGACCGAGGCGGGCGAGCAGGCGGTCGTGTACGACGACCTGTCCACCGGTGTCGCCGAGCGCGTGCCGGCCGACGTGCCGCTGGTGGTGGGTTCCACGCTGGACGCCGAGCGGGTCGCGCACACCCTGGCGGACCACGAGGTGACCGGTGTGGTCCACCTCGCGGCGAAGAAGCAGGTCGGCGAGTCGGTGGACCTGCCGCTGCACTACTACCGGCAGAACGTCGAGGGCCTGCGCGTGCTCCTGGAGGCGGTGACGACGGCCCAGGTCCCCTCCTTCGTCTTCTCGTCCTCCGCGGCGGTGTACGGCATGCCGGACGTCCCGTTGGTGACCGAGGAGACCCCGTGCGCGCCGATGTCCCCGTACGGCGAGACCAAGCTGGCGGGGGAGTGGCTGGTCCGTGCCACGGGCCGCGCGACCGGCCTGTCCACGGCGTGTCTGCGCTACTTCAACGTGGCGGGCGCGGCGAGCCCCGAGCTGGCCGACACGGGTGTCTTCAACATCGTCCCGATGGTCTTCGAGAGGCTCACCGAGGACGCGGCCCCGCGCATCTTCGGCGACGACTACGACACCCCCGACGGCACCTGCGTCCGCGACTACATCCACGTCGCCGACCTGGCCGAGGCCCACGTGGCCGCGGCCCGCACCCTGCAGTCGGCCCCCGGGCGCGACCTCACCGTCAACATCGGCCGTGGCGAGGGCGTCTCCGTGCGCGAGATGATCGACCACATCAACGCCATCACCGGCTACGACCGCCCCCCGACGGTCACTCCCCGCCGCCCCGGAGACCCTGCCCGGGTCGTCGCCTCCGCCGACCTGGCGGCCACGGAACTCGGCTGGAAGGCCAAGCACGACGTCCAGGACATGATCACATCGGCGTGGGAGGGATGGGTGCGGCTGCATCCGCAGGCGGCCCGGGGATAGCGGCGGGCGACGGCGGCCCGCCCGGGCCACGCGGCGCCCGGCGCCCCGGCCGCCCCGCCGGTCGCCAGGTGGACGGGCGGGTCGGGGTGGGACGGGACGGACTCGACGGCACGGGCCCCTCCTAGCGGGTCTCGGCGACGGACGCGTCCGTCGCGGGGCCGGGCACGGTGGCCAGCGGGGAGCGGTCGAGCGCGGCCGCCGCCGACGGCACCGGATGCCGTTCGGCCGGCGGGATCACCGGCGGCAACTCGGTCTCGCCCAGGACGACATGGCGTACGACCCGTTCGGCGGCGCGGCCGTCGTCGTACGGGCAGAAACGCTCGCGGAACGCCGAGCGCAGCTGGGTGGAGCGGGAGCCGCGCCAGTGGCCGGTGGCGAAGATGTCGATCAGTTCGTCCTCGCTGCGCGCGATCGCGCCCGGCGCGAAGGACCGCAGGTCGAAGTAGGTGCCGCGGGCCGCCTCGTACGCCTCCCGGTCGTCGGCGTGGATCACGATCGGGCGGTCCAGGCCCGCGTAGTCGAACATCAGGGACGAGTAGTCGGTGACCAGGGCGTCCGAGGCGAGGCACAGGGACTCCACGCTCGGGTGGTCGGTGACGTCGACGACCCGGCCGGTCGCGGGGGAGACGAGCGGGCCGCCGTGGCGGTGGTGCGCGCGGGCCAGGACGACGAAGCGGGGGCCCAGGCGGCGCAGGAGGCGGTCCAGGTCGAGGGTGGTGTGCTGGGTGCGGCGGTAGTCGCGGTAGGTCGGCGCGTACAGGATCGCGACCGAGCCCGCGGGGATGCCGAGGGACTCGCGCAGCCGCCGTACGTCCTCCGAAGTCGCCCGCTGGAACACGTCGTTGCGTGGAGAACCGTACGGGAGCGTGGTGTAGCCCCCGGGGTAGACGCGCTCCCAGGCCAGGGTGGTGTGGCGGTTGGGGGACAGGAGGTAGTCCCACTGGTCGACGCCGCGCAGCATCGCGTCGAAGTCCAAGTCCCCTGCTGCCGCCGGGCGTTCTCGCAGGTCCAGGCCCATGTGCTTGAGCGGTGTGCCGTGTTGGGTCTGGATGAGGACCTGGCCGGGGCGCTTGACCAGACGGCGGTCGAAGTCGGTGTTGTTCACCAGGTACTTGGAGCGGGCCAGCGCCGTCCAGTAGGCGGCTGTGCCGGGGCGCAGCCTGCGGGTCGCGGTCGGGATCGTGTGGTGGTGCTCGGGGCGGGCGATCCACGCGGTACGGATGTGCGGGGCGAGGGTGCGGAACGCCTCCTCGAGGGCGCCCGGGTTGCAGCCGTGGCCGCGGCCCCCGTAGGCGGCGAAGACGGCGCGGTCCGCGCGCAGCGGGAGGCGGAGCTGGACGCGGTAGTGGAGCCGCAGGGCCGCCGCGTGCAGGGACGTGGCGAGGCGTACGAGCGGGCGGGTGGTCCCTCGGCCGGACCTGCGGGCCAGTTCCGCGAGCCGCTGGGTGCGGTACAGGCCCAGGCGGATCACGGCGTGGCGCAACCGGGAGCGCGCCGGGGCCGGGTGGCCCGGGGTGCGGTGGGCGCGGTAGTGGTCGCGGGCCCGCCGCAGGAACTCGCGGCGGCTGGAGCGCGGGAGGCTCTCCCGGTCGGTGAACACCGCCGAGAGGTGGTCCACCATGCGGCGGAACAACACCGGCCGCCACTGAGCGAGTTCGGGGCGCGAGTCGACGTACGCGAAGACCCTGTCGTACTGCTCGAAGACGTCGAAGTGGTCGGCGGCGTCGCGGGGTTCGCCCCCGCGGCGCTTGCGGTGGTGGACGCAGACCCGGTCGAGGGTGGCGATCGACTCCGCGGCCATCAGGGCGGGGTAGGTCCAGGGCAGGTCCGTGTGGTGACCGGGCGGGAAGACGAAGCCCTCGCGCTCGACGAACTCCCTGCGGTACGCCTTGTTCCAGGCCACCGGCGGCACCCGCAGCAGCCCCGGGCGGTCCTCCAGAGGGAAGGGCGCCGGACCCTGCTCGGTGAGCCGGCCCGCGGAGGCGTCGCGGACCGTCCCGTCCGACCAGTGGGCGAGCGCGTGGCCGTGGACCAGGACGTCCGGCTCGCCCGTCTCCTTCAGCCGGTCGGCGATCGCCCGCAGCGCGTGCGGGGTGAGGGTGTCGTCGCCGTCGAGGAACAGCAGGTAGTCGCCGCTCGCCTCGGCCGTCCCGGCGTCGCGGGCGGGCCCGAGCCCCGAGTTCCGTGCCAGGTGGACCGCCTTGACCCGGGGGTCACGGGCCGCGTACTCGTCGATGAGCTCGCCGCACGCGTCCGGCGAGCGGTCGTCGACCGCGATCAGCTCCAGATCCTCGTACGACTGTGAGAGCACCGATTCCAGGCATGCGGGCAGATATGCCTGAACCTTGTACGCGGGGACGATGACACTGAACCTGGGCACGGCACATCCAAGAGTCGGCACGGGAGTTCTGCCCGGGAACGCCCGACGACGGCACGGGGTTACGGTCCGTACGGCATTCGGGCGAACGCGAAGGGGCGGACCGGTTCCGGTCCGCCCCTCCAACTCCGCCGTCGTACGGGTTACTTGACCGCGCCCGCCATCACGCCGGAGACGAACTGCCGCTGGAACGCGAAGAACACGATCAGCGGAATCACCATCGAGATGAACGCGCCCGGTGCCAGGACGTCGACGTTGTCGGCGAAGGCACGCATCTGGGTCTGGAGGGCGACGGTGATCGGCTGGCTGTCGGCGTTCGTGAACACCAGGGCGATCAGCATGTCGTTCCACACCCACAGGAACTGGAAGATGCCCAGGCTCGCGATCGCGGGCCCGCCGAGCGGCATCACCACCCTCAGGAACAGGCGCAGTTCGCCCGCGCCGTCCAGCCGTGCCGCCTCCAGGAGTTCGCGGGGGATCTCCGCGAAGAAGTTCCGCAGCAGGAACACCGCGAAGGGCAGGCCGAAGCCCGTGTGGAAGAGGATCACCCCGAAGATGTTGCCGAACAGGCCCAGCTTGCCGAAGAGTTCGGCGATCGGGATCAGCGCCACCTGGACCGGCACCACCAGCAGGCCGACCACGCCCATGAACCACCAGTCGCGGCCCGGGAACTCCATCCACGCGAACGCGTAGCCCGCGAGCGCGCCGATGACGATCACGAGCAGCGTCGCCGGGACCGTGATCAGCACGGTGTTGACGATGGAACCGGTGATGTCGCTGTTCTGGAGGAGCTTGTCATAGCTGTCGAGGGTGAGTTGGGAGGGCTCGGTGAAGACCTTCCACCAGCCGGTCGCCGCCAGGTCGGCCGGGCTGCGCAGCGAGGAGATCAGCAGCCCGATCGTCGGCACCAGCCAGAACAGGCCGACGACGACGAGGAAGACGCTGATCAAGCCGCCGCTGACGCGCTCGACGAGCCGTGAGCCGAGCGACTGTTTCGCCTTCGCCTCGTCGGCCGTCGACGTCTCGGGGAGCCTTTCGGCCTGAGTGGTCATCGCCGTACCTCCCGCCTGAGCCGACGAATGTTGAACCACATCACCGGGATCACCAGCAGCAGCAGGAACACCGAGATGGCGCTCGCGATGCCGGGCTGGTCCTCGGCGAAGCCCTTGCGGTACAGCTCCAGGGCGAGGACGTTCGCGTCGTCCTGCGAGGAGCCCGGGGCGATGATGAAGACCAGGTCGAAGATCTTCAGGACGTTGATCATCAGGGTCACGGTGACGACCGCGAGGACGGGCGCCAGCAGGGGGATCGTGACCCTGCGGAAGACCTGCCACTCGCTCGCGCCGTCGACCCGGGCCGCCTCCAGGAGTTCGCGGGGGATGCCCGCGAGCCCGGCCGCGATCAGCACCATCGCGAAACCGGCCCACATCCAGATGTACGACCCGATGATCGCCGGTGTCACCAGCGACGGTCCGAGCCAGTCGAGCCCGTTGTAGGCCTCCTTGAAGTTGCTCGCCGGAAGCCGCAGTCGGGCCCCGTCGGCCTTCTCCGAGAAGGAGAACGTGCCGTCGCCGCCGGCCTTCGCCGTCTCGACGACCTTGCCGTCCTTGACCGCCTCGATCTTCATGCCGGGGTAGCCGAGTTCGGTCGGGTCGACCCCGCCGAGCGTGCCGACGCCCTTGCCACGCGTGAAGTCCTGCCAGGTGGTTCCGGTGATCCGGCCCGGGTCCGCCTGCGGCGCCACGGCCTTCTTTGCGTCACCGGGCATCTGGTCGGGGGCGACACCCACCAGGGGCAGGGTCACCGTTCCGCCGGTGTGGACCGTCGTCTTTGTGAGGAAGCCGCCCCCTTGTGCCACCAGGGGGGAGTTGCGGCCCGGGTGGGCCTTGGGGAACGCCGAGGACTGCGCGAACGTGTCGTGCACGCCCACCCACACCGCGTTCGCGAACCCCTTGTCCGGGTCCTGGTCATAGACGAGCCGGAAGATGATGCCCGCCGCCAGCATGGAGATCGCCATCGGCATGAAGACGACCAGCTTGAACGCCGTTCCCCAGCGCACCCGTTCGGTCAGCACCGCGAAGACCAGACCGAGCGCGGTGGCGATCGTCGGTGCGAACACCACCCAGATGATGTTGTTCTTCAGGGCCGTGCGGATGCCGTCGTCGGTGAACAGGGCCTTGTAGTTGTCGATTCCGGCGAAACCGTCACCGGACTGGTTGTAGAAGCTGCGGACGATCGAGTACCCGATCGGGTAGACCACGAGCGCGCCCAGCAGCACCAGGGCGGGCAGCAGGAACAGCACTGCCACGGACCTGCGCGTGCCGGTCACGCTCTTGCGCGACTTGGGGGAGGCAGGGGCCGGTGGGACCCCTGCCTCGGTGGCGGACGTCATCGCGTCAGTTCCCGTAGGCGGCCGCCGCGTCGGCCTCCAGCTTGGCCTGGGTGCCCGCGACGTTCTTCGGGTTCGTCAGGAAGTCCTGGAGCGCCTTCCACTCACCCTTGCCGGGCGTTCCGCCGAAGGCCTGCGGCGCCTGGTCGGACATGTCGAAGCGGAAGTCGTCGCCCGAGTCGATCAGCGCCTTGGCGATCTTCTGCTGCACCGGGTTCGGATACGAGGAGATGTCCACGCTCTTGTTCGGCGAGAGATAGCCGCCCAGCTTGGCCTGGATCGTCGCCGCGTCCGGGGAGGCCAGGAAGGTTGCCAGCGCCTGCGCCGCCTTGGAGTCCTTCAGGATCACGGCCGCGTCGCCGCCGGAGACCACGGGGGCGGTGCCACCGACCTTCGGGAACGGGAACACCTTCGCGTCCGTGCCGACCTTCGCCTTGGCCGTCTGGATGTTGACCTGTGCGAAGTCGCCCTCGTAGACCATGGCCGCCTTGGGCTGGTCGCCGCCGGTGAAGGTCTGGGTCACCGAGGCCGGGAAGTCGGTCTGCAGCGCGCCCTTGGCGCCGCCCGCGACATAGTCCTTCTTGCCCCAGACCTGGGCCAGCGTGGTCAGCGCGTCCTTCACGGACGGGTCCGTCCACTTGATCTCGTGCTTGGCCAACTGGTCGTACTTCTCCGGGCCCGCCTGGGAGAGGTAGATGTTCTCGAACCAGTCCGTCAGGGTCCAGCCCTCGGCGCCGCCCACCGAGAACGGGGTCACACCCGAGTCGTAGACCGTCTGCGCGGTGGTGAGCAGCTCGGCCCAGGTCTTCGGCTCGGTGGCGCCCGCGTTCTCGAAGACCTTGGCGTTGTACCAGATCAGCGACTTGTTGGCGGCCTTGTAGTACACGCCGTACTGGGTGCCGCCCACCTTGCCGATGTCCTGCCAGCCCTGCGAGTAGTTCTTGGCGAGCTCCGCCTTGGCCTCCGCTCCCAGGGGCTTGGCCCACTTCTTGTCCACGGCCTGCTTGATGGCACCCGGCTGCGGGAGCATCGCGATGTCCGGCGGCTGGCCGCCCGCGACCTTCGAACCCAGGAAGTTGACGATCGGGTCCTGGGCGGGCACGAAAGTCACCTTGGCGCCGGTGCGCTTCTCGAACTCCGAGAGAACCTTTTTGAAGTTCGTCTGTTCGGCGCCGCTCCAGACGGCGGCGACCTCCAGGCTCTGGCCGTTCAATTTGGGCAGGGTGACCGTCGTGCCGGTCTCCTTGCCGCCTGTCGCGCCCGTGTCACTGCTCTTGCCGTCATCTCCGCTGCATGCGGTGAGCGAGAGGGCGAGGGCCGCCGCGAGGGCGGCGGCCGCCGACTTGGCAGCCCTGTTCGCTGACCTGTGCTTCCGCTGTGTGCTGCTCGTGCTGCGCATCACGACCCCGTTCTTCGTTCCTCGTCGAACGTCGAGGGCTGTCCCGTGCGAACTGGTCTACGCCGGGGCGCCGAGGTCGGCAAGTGGGCGTCCACTGTCAAGCGGGTGATCGTGATGCCGTCGTGACCAGTGCCGGTGCGTCCGGGCAGGCGTCACCCGGGGCGGGGCCCCCGGACCCCTTGACGCCTAGAGCAGTGACGGGACCTCTGCTGCTGCCACTTCCCTCGCCGCGCGTTCCAATGCACTCGCCAGCAGGGCAAGATCCGTCGGGCCGTTGCCCAGTTCCCGGACCGGGCGGCGGGCCGGAGGGTCACCCATGTGTTCCCACTCCAGAGGGACGACCGTGGGGCGCAGGGTCGCCGTGCGGGGGATGCGGCCGGTGACCCGGCCGGCCTGGAACGCCGTGGCCCGGCCGTCGGGCCGGGTCAACCGGCCGCGGCCGGGCGCCGGTTCGTCCGGGCCGGTGGCCGGGGTGTCCAGCGTGACGCGGAGGGTGGCCCGGCGGGCCGCTTCCGACTCCGCCGTACGGCCGCCCGGGCCGGTCGCGGCCACCAGGTGGACGCCCAGGCGCTCGCCCTCACGGGACACCGCCTCCAGCGCGCGTATGACCGAGCCGGCGGCCGGCCGGCCCGGGGAGCCGAGGGGCGGCGAGACCAGGGCGTCCAGGTCGTCCACGATCACGACCAGACGGGGCAGCGGGGGTGCCGTCTCCGTCCGGCGCCGGGCCGCGGCCGGACGCAGGCGGATCGTGGAGCTGGGCGGCGAGTCGAGGTCGGCGGCCGCCGGGTCGCCGGGCGTACCCGCGGTGCCTGTGGCGCTGCGGGGGGACGCCGTGCGCTGGGCGACCATACGGCCCGACAGCTCCCGGCCGGTGTGCCACTCTGCGAAGTCGGAGCGGCCCAGCAACTCCGCGCGCCGCTTCAGCTCGGCGCTCAGGGACTGGGCGAACTCCCGCATACGGACCGGGTCGTTGGCGATGAGGTGGGTGGTCACATGCGGTACGTCGGTGCACACGCGCAGGCCCTCGCCGTGGCCACCGGCGCCCACGGTGTCCCGGCCGTCCATCAGGACGATGCTGAGACGGTCGGGGCGCTCGGCCGCGGCCAGCGAGGCGACGGCCGCCCGCAGCAGTTCCGTACGGCCGCTGCCCGCGGGGCCCTCGATCAGCAGGTGCGGGCCCTCGGCCACGAGGTCGGCGCAGACCGGGCCGCGCGGCCCGGCCCCCAGCACCGCCCACGCCCGGCCGCCGAGCGACTCCGGGTCGTCGGCCGCGTCCGCCCAGCGGGTCATCAGCGACGGCGGGGTGGCCCGGGCCAGCCCCAACTCGTCCAGCAGGCGCGCCGACTGGGGCAACGGCGAGGACACGCGCGTGTGCCCCGCACCGGCGGTGCCGTCCGTCCGCAGCGGCGCCAGCGCCCGCGCGAACCGCTCGGCCCAGGCCGCGGAGACGGCGTCCACGGCGGCGACCGTGCCGTGGCCGACGGGGGTGGGGGTGGCCGTGGCGACTGCGCTGAGGTGGACGGTGTCGGCGTCGGTGCGCGGACCTGGGCCGGTGGAGGGGATCTCGGCACCGGGGCGGGTGCGGTCGCTCTCGGAGCGGCCGGGAGTGGCGCCGGTGCCGTCGCTCTCACGGCCCGCCTCCGCGGGGACCCCTGCTCGGGCCACCCGCATCAGCCGCAGTGCCGTCGCCACGTCCCCGCTGAGCAGGCCGACCGCCCCGCACTCGCGGAACGTGGGGGCCGCCGCGCACGCCGCCTCGTAGGTGTCCGTCACCGGAGAGGCGGGCGAGGCCGGGGCCGTCTCGGCCAGGCACACGACGTGGATGCCGGCGCGGGGACCCTCCGCCGCCAGCCGCGCCACCGCCTTGCGCAGGCCTGCGCCGCCGGGATCGCCGTCCACGACCACCACGGTGTACGGCCCGGGGAAGCCGCCGCTCGTCCCGTCCTCCGTGTCGTCCCGGGCCCAGGAGGGCCGTCGGGTGGTGTTCCGGGGGTGGTCCTGCGGGGTGGCGGAGCGGGCGGCCGGCACGGTTCCGCGGGCCGGGGCGAGCTCGGAGTCGGCCAGGTGGTCGTCGAGGCGCCGCAGAAGTTCGTCGGTGCGGGCCGCGGCCTGTTCGCGGTCGTGGGCGAGAAGGAGACGGCAGTCCTGGCCGTGTCCCGGGCGGACATGGGGGAGCCAGCCGAGCCAGGACCACTCGGCGGTGCGCTCCTGCGCGGGCCGGGAGCGGTCCGCGCTGATCAGGACGATCTCCAGGGTCTCGGGGGCGTGCAGGGCGGCGAGCTGGGCGACCACCGCGCGGGCCAGCCCGGCGAGCCGCGCGCGGGGACCGGCCAGGCCCAGCGCACCGACCTCGCGCAGATCCGCGGTGACCGGAACGGCCGGCAGCAGCCCCGAGCCGTCGGGGGCCGCCCGGTCGGCGGTGCCGAGCCGCACGGTGAGGGCCTCCGCATGCCCGGGCCCGCGCTCCCACAGGCGCGCGCCGGGACCCAGTGCGGTCAGCAGCAGGGCGGCCGGGTCGGGCCAGACCTCGGGCAGCTGGGACGCGGTGGCCGAGGGCACGGCGGTGACGGGCCGGCTCGTCTCGCCGTACGCCTCGTCCTGCTCGGATGTCTCCTGCTCACCCCGTCCCCCGGCCAGTCGCCGGGCCCACGCGGACAGCCCGCCGCGCCGCCGCACACCCTGCGGTACGTCGGTCCCGCGCAGGGGGGTGCCCTTGCGGCGACCCGTCGCGGGGGCGTCTGCCGGATCGGGAGCCGAGGGCAGTGCCTGCTCGGTTGGGGGAGGCGGGGGGACGGCGGTGGTGCGCGTCACTTCGAAGGAGCCGAGCCCGGAGCGGCCGCCATGAGTGTCCCCGGGGTTGGTGTCGGTGTCGTCCCGGTGCTCGATCCGAGGCGCGCCGCCCTGGCCCGGCACGACGACCGGCGGCTCGGCGGGGCCGTGCCCCTGCGCTCCCGGGGTTTCGGGGCCGCCGCCGGACGCGCCCCAGCTCGCGGAGCCGTAGGCGTGACGGGTCCGGTCGGTGGGCGGCCGGGGCGAGGAGTCGCCGCCGGCGCGACCCTCCTCCAGGCCTGCCGACACCCTGCCCCGCGCGCGGGGCGACCGCTCCGCCTGTGCGGGGACCGAACCGGACGCACTTGTGCCGTCCTCGCGAGCTCCTGCCGTCCCGCGCCCCTGGGCAGGGCCCGGCGGGCGCGCCCCGTTCACGGTCGGTCCATGACCACTGCCGTTCGCTTCACCGGCCGCGCCCGAAGCTCCGTGTGCCCGGCTCCCGCCCGGTACCGGGCCGGCCTCGCCCGGGGTCACTCGTACATGTCCCTCGCCGTCCGGTTCCGTCCCGAGCCGTCGCCCCCCGCTCGGCGACAGCCGGAGCACCGACTCGCCGATCCTCAGGAGTGCTCCCGGGGTGAACCGGACCGGGCGGGTGCCCACGCGGGAGCCGTCCAGGGTCGTGCCGTTGGTGGAGCCGAGATCGGTTACCGAGACGCGGCCGTCGGGCGCGACCGTGACCGCGCAGTGCAGGCGGGAGACGTCGGGGTCGTCCAGGGGCACGTCGGCGTCGGCGGAGCGGCCGATGTGGATCTGGCCGCCATGCAGCAGATGGACGCCGCCGGCGTCGGGGCCGGCGACCACATGGAGCTGGGTGGGGGCCTCGTCGAGCTCCGGGTGGGGCTCGGGGGCCGCCGGGCCGCCCAGGGACAGCACGGCGCCGTCGATCAGCGGGGGCTCGCCCAGGGTGGCGCGCTGGGCGTCCAGCCGCTCACCGTCCGCGTACAGCACGACCGGACCGCCGCCGCGCTCGGCCTCGCCCGCGCGGGAGGCGCCCTCCCCCGGGACCGCCGAGGCGAGTGCCGTGGCCACCGCGGCCAGTGCCGTGCCGACGGGAGCGGTGACCAGCACGTCGCGGCTCGCGGCGCGGCCCCGGGTCCGGTCGGGCGGGCCCAGCGGGTCTACGACGGTCAGCCGGATCTGCATCGCCGTCAGCGGTCCCTTCTGCTCGGACGCGGACATCCCCACCCCGCACGAGCACCATCGGCCAGTACTGCACGCATCCTCGCACCTGACACTGACAACGCGCCCGTCGCCCGAGGGCAAGTGATCTTGATTGGTCAGCTCTGCCCCCAAAAGTGCCTGACCACTGCTGCGCCGGTGATCACTTGAGATCGGTCACGTCCACGTCCGGCAACCAGGGACCCGGACGGAGCGTCTTTCCTTCGAACGTGCTTGGCAGCGCTTACGTAGTGCCGTGAGGAGCGGCACTACAGTGGGTCGGAACGACAGCCAGCAGCAGGGAGTGCATGACGTGCGGCCGGTAGGCAGCAAGTACTTCCTCGAGGAGCCGCTCGGACGCGGTGCCACGGGGACCGTGTGGCGTGCCCGCCAGCGGGAGACCGCGGGCGCCGAGGCCGCCGTACCGGGACAGCCCGGCGAGACCGTCGCGATCAAGGTCCTCAAGGAGGAGCTCGCGAGCGACCCGGACATCGTGATGCGGTTCCTGCGCGAGCGCTCCGTCCTGCTGCGGCTGACCCATCCCAACATCGTGCGGGTGCGCGACCTGGTCGTCGAAGGCGATCTGCTCGCCCTGGTCATGGACCTCGTCGAGGGCCCCGACCTGCACCGCTATCTGCGCGAGAACGGCCCCTTCAGCCCCGTCGGCGCCGCCCTGATCACCGCCCAGATCGCCGACGCGCTCGCCGCCAGCCACGCCGACGGCGTGGTCCACCGCGACCTCAAGCCCGCCAACGTCCTGCTGAGGCAGCACGGCGGCCAGATGCACCCCCTCCTGACCGACTTCGGCATCGCGCGTCTCGCGGACTCCCCGGGCCTGACCCGGACCCAGGAATTCGTCGGCACGCCCGCGTACGTCGCGCCCGAGTCCGCCGAGGGCCGCCCGCAGACCTCCGCCGTCGACATCTACGGCGCCGGCATCCTGCTGTACGAGCTGGTCACCGGCCGTCCGCCGTTCGCCGGCGGTTCCGCACTCGAAGTCCTGCACCAGCACCTGAGCGCCGAGCCGCGCCGCCCCTCCACGGTCCCCGACCCGCTGTGGACGGTCATAGAGCGCTGTCTGAGCAAGAACCCGGAGCGCCGCCCCAGCGCCGAGAACCTCGCGCGCGGGCTGCGCGTCGTCGCCGAGGGCATCGGCGTGCACGCGAACTCCGCGCAGATCGCCGCGGCGGAGAACGTCGGCGCGCTGCTGCTCCCCGACCCCGACCCGGCCGCCGTGCCGGACACCCCGGGCGCCGCCGACCCGACGCAGGTGCTGCCGCACGGCGCGGGCGCCTACGACCCGAACGCCGCGACCAGCTTCCTGCCGCACACCGGTCCGGGGAACCCCGTCGGCGCCGCCGACCCCACCGCCGTACTCCCGCACCGCGGCGCGGCCGATCCGACGGCCGTCATGCCGCCGGTGCCGCCCGGACAGCCCGGACAGGGCCAGTACGGGCAGCAGGGACAGCAGCCCGGCGGGCCCGAGGACCCGCACCCCTGGCAGAACCAGCTGCGCGCGGCCCGTGACCGCAACGAACAGACCCAGGTGCAGTACCTCGACCCCAACGAGGACCCGCTGCGCCGCCGCCCCCAGCGGCAGGTCGCCAGGCCGCAGCAGCAGCCGCCCCAGCGGCAGCAGCGGCCCCCGCAACGGCCGCCGCAGGGCGGTTACGGCCGTCAGCCGCAGCAGCCCCAACAGCCCCAACAGCCCCAGCAGTACGCCCCGCAGCAGCAGCCGCAGCGGTACGCGCCCCCGCCGCAGCCCGAGCGCCCCGTGCGCGAGCCCCGGCAGCCGCGGCAGCGCAGTGCCAACCGGATGAGGATCCCCGGTCTGGGCTGCCTCAAGGGCTGTCTGTTCACGATCGTCATCCTCTTCGTCGCGAGCTGGCTGATCTGGGAGCTGAGCCCGCTGCAGGACTGGATCGGCACCGGCAAGGGCTACTGGCAGCAGATCGGGGACATCATCGACACCGTCAGCAAGTGGATCGGGGATCTGGGCGGAAACTCCTCAGGTCAGCAGTAACTCTGGGGATTTGTCGACACCCAGCGGGTGATTTCCGTCTCCGCGGTGAAGGTTGGCTCTTCCGGCGCGTAGTTTTAGCGACAACACGCGTCTGTAGGAGCAGCCTTGGCACGGAAGATCGGCAGCCGGTACACCGCCAACCAGATCCTGGGGCGGGGCAGCGCCGGCACGGTGTGGCTGGGCGAGGGCCCCGAGGGTCCCGTCGCCGTCAAGCTGCTGCGTGAGGATCTCGCGTCCGACCAGGAACTCGTCGGACGCTTCGTCCAGGAGCGCACGGCTCTGCTGGGCCTGGAGCACCCCCACGTGGTCTCCGTACGCGACCTCGTGGTCGACGGCAACGACCTCGCGCTCGTCATGGACCTGGTCCGGGGCACCGATCTGCGCACCCGGCTCGACCGGGAGAAGCGGCTCGCCCCCGAGGCGGCGGTGGCGATCGTGGCGGATGTCGCGGACGGGCTGGCCGCCGCGCACGCCAAGGGGGTCGTGCACCGGGACGTGAAGCCGGAGAACATCCTGCTGGACATGCAGGGGCCGCTGGGCCCCGGGGGCGCGCATCCCGCCCTGCTGACGGACTTCGGTGTGGCCAAGCTCATCGACTCGCCGCGGCGCACCCGGGCCACGAAGATCATCGGGACGCCGGACTATCTGGCACCGGAGATCGTCGAGGGCCTGCCGCCGCGGGCGTCCGTGGACATCTACGCCCTGGCGACCGTCCTGTACGAGCTGCTGGCCGGGTTCACACCGTTCGGGGGCGGGCATCCCGGGGCGGTGCTGCGGCGGCATGTGACGGAGACGGTGGTTCCGCTTCCGGGCATCCCCGACGAGCTGTGGCAGCTGATCGTGCAGTGTCTGGCCAAGGCACCGGCCTCCCGCCTGCGGGCGTCCGAGCTGGGGACGCGGTTGCGGGAACTGCTGCCGTTGCTGGCCGGGATGCCCCCGCTGGACGTGGACGAACCGGACACGGAGCAGGAGGAGGAGCCGGACGGGGAAGCGCCGACGGCGGCCTCCGACGGGGAACCGGTGTCCTCCGGGCGGCCGGCGCGCCGGGGAGCCGTGCCGCTGGTGCCGGGCGCCAAGCCCGCCGACTCCAACCGGGACACGCACACCTCGATGAGGGTGCCGGGCCCTGACGAGCTGGCCGGCGGCGCGCGGGGGACCGCCCGGGTGCCGAGGCCCGCCGGGGCGCCGCGGCCGGGATCCGCGCGGCACCGGGCGACCACACGGCGGCGGAGGCTGGTCGTGGGGATCGCGGGACTGGTGCTGGTCGCGGCGGCGGGCGCCGGGATATGGGCGGCCACATCCGGCGACGACGCGGGAGCGTCACCGCAGGACACGAAGAACTCGGCGCCCGCCTCCCCCTGAGGGGCGTGGCCCTGGGTGACGGCGGGCGCACGGGCGAGGTCGGTTGCCACAGCCGTTAGGCTGGAGGGCGTGGCAGTCGTCGATGTATCCGAAGAGCTCAAGTCCCTCTCCTCGACCATGGAGTCGATCGAGGCCGTTCTGGACCTCGACAAGCTGAGGGCAGACATCGCCGTGCTCGAGGAGCAGGCGGCCGCGCCGTCCCTGTGGGACAACCCGGACGAGGCGCAGAAGATCACCAGCAAGTTGTCCCACCTCCAGGCGGAGGTCAGGAAGGCGGACGCGCTGCGCGGCCGCATCGACGACCTCTCCGTGCTGTTCCAGATGGCCGAGGAGGAGGACGACCCGGACACCCGTGCCGAGGCCGAGACCGAGCTCGTCTCCGTCAAGAAGGCGCTCGACGAGATGGAGGTCCGGACCCTCCTGTCCGGCGAGTACGACTCCCGCGAGGCGCTCGTCAACATCCGCGCCGAGGCCGGTGGCGTCGACGCCGCCGACTTCGCCGAGAAACTGCAGCGGATGTACCTGCGCTGGGCGGAACAGAAGGGCTACAAGACCGAGATCTACGAGACCTCGTACGCCGAAGAGGCCGGCATCAAGTCGACCACCTTCGCCGTGCAGGTGCCGTACGCCTACGGGACGCTCTCGGTCGAGCAGGGCACGCACCGGCTCGTGCGGATCTCGCCGTTCGACAACCAGGGCCGCCGCCAGACCTCCTTCGCGGGCGTCGAGATCCTCCCCGTGGTCGAGCAGACCGACCACATCGAGATCGACGAGTCCGAACTGCGCGTGGACGTCTACCGGTCGTCCGGTCCCGGCGGACAGGGCGTCAACACCACCGACTCCGCGGTCCGGTTGACCCACCTGCCCACCGGCATCGTCGTCTCCTGCCAGAACGAGCGCTCGCAGATCCAGAACAAGGCGAGCGCGATGAACGTCCTCCAGGCCAAGCTGCTGGAGCGGCGCCGCCAGGAGGAGCAGGCCGCGATGGACGCCCTCAAGGGCGACGGCGGCAACTCCTGGGGCAACCAGATGCGTTCGTACGTCCTGCACCCGTACCAGATGGTCAAGGACCTGCGCACCGACTTCGAGGTCGGCAATCCCGAGGCTGTGTTCAACGGCGAGATCGACGGCTTCCTCGAAGCCGGAATTCGCTGGCGCAAGCAGCAGGAGAAGTAACTTTGTCGACTTGACCACCGTTCTGCAACTGCCGCCCGCCGGGCGGCAGTTTGCTTTATGTCTGGGTTTTACATCACACTCACAGACCGCTTTCCCCGGCATTGGGCCCTTACCGGGACATCGCGCCCGCAACGGCCTTGACGTTGCTTTGAAAAATGGGAAGGGTAAAGCGTGGCATGCGTATCTCTGGGGCGCATGTGAACCGGGGGACTTGAGCAACCGCTACCTTCTCCCGTCGATCACGGCCCCGAGCGCCGCCTCATTGACGATGAGCTACTGGGGGTAGCAACCACATGACGAAGAAGACGCGGATCCGGATCGCGCGCATAGCCGCCGGTGCCGTGATCGCGGCCGGTGCCTCGCTGACTGCTGCCGGCGCTGCTTCCGCGCTGGAGATCAACGTGGGCGTGGGCGACAGCGGGGTCGGCGTGAACGTCGACTCCGGCCTCGGCGACGACCCGACCGACCCGGTCACGGAGATTCCGACCGACCCGGTCACCGAACTCCCCACGGACCCGGCGACCGATCTTCCGACGGACCCGGTGACGCCGCCGGTCACCGAGGAGCCCACGGACCCGACCGAGGAGCCCACCGAGCCCACCGAGGACCCGACCGACCCGGGTAACGGGAACGGCAACGGTAACGGGAATGGCAACGGAAACGGCAACGGAAACGGCAACGGCAACGCCGGGGGCGGCAACAGCAACACCGACCCCGACGGCGGCTCCAACACCTCCGTCCAGGAAGAGGGCTCCTCGGCCCTCACCGACACCGGCGCGGACACCACGTCCAACACGTCGGCCCAGGGCAACGGGCAGGAGCTCGCCGAGACCGGTGCCGGTCAGACCGCCTTCCTGGTCATCGGTGCCGCCACGATGATCGCCGGCGGTGTCGGCTTCCGCCTGCTGCCGCGTCTGGCGGGCGGCCGTGGTGGCGCTGCCGCCTGACGGTGACCCCAGGTAGTCGCACGCCTGCCTAGCGTGGGCATGCTGAACGGCGAAGGGCCCGGAGCGAGTCCGCTCCGGGCCCTTCGTATGTCCTCGGCCCGTAGTCCTCGGCCCGTATGCCCTCGACCGCCGCCTACGCGGTCTGGTGCGCCAGCAGTGCCACCGTCGCGATCAGGATCGCGAGCAGGGCGATCAGGGCCGTCGGGTTCAGACCCGCGAAGGGATTGTCCTGCTGCAGCCGGTCGCGGTTCGCGCGGCACACCGGGCACCGGCCCTCGCTCACGGGTGCCGCGCAGTTTGCGCACACCAGGCGGTCGTACGTCATGCGCGTCACCCTTCTTGCGAATGTGTTCCACAGGGAGAACGGTTCCGGGTCCCAGAACGTTCCCCTCCCTACTGTGCCAGGTTCCACCAGGGGTCGCCTGTGCGCTGCCGGAGCCGGGGTTCCCAGGTGGGCACAAAACCGCCCAAGCAATACGCAACCCGAACCGGCGCCTGCGCTCGCGCACCCGGTTCGCGTATGGTCACGCTCATCTACCCCCGGCCTACCGTGGTGCATCCGTGATCCGATTCGACAACGTATCCAAGGTCTACCCCAAGCAGACCCGCCCCGCACTCAGGGATGTCTCCCTGGAAGTGGAGAAGGGCGAGTTCGTGTTCCTCGTCGGGTCCTCCGGCTCCGGAAAGTCCACCTTCCTGCGGCTGATCCTCCGCGAGGAGCGGTGCAGCCAGGGACAGGTGCACGTGCTGGGCAAGGACCTCGCCCGTCTGTCCAACTGGAAGGTGCCGCAGATGCGGCGCCAGTTGGGGACGGTGTTCCAGGACTTCCGGCTCCTGCCCAACAAGACGGTCGCCGAGAACGTGGCCTTCGCGCAGGAGGTCATCGGCAAGTCGAAGGGCGAGATCCGCAAGTCCGTGCCGCAGGTGCTCGACCTCGTCGGGCTCGGCGGCAAGGAGGAGCGGATGCCCGGTGAGCTCTCCGGTGGTGAGCAGCAGCGCGTGGCGATCGCCCGGGCCTTCGTGAACCGGCCCAAGCTGCTGATCGCCGACGAGCCCACCGGCAACCTCGACCCGCAGACCTCCGTCGGCATCATGAAGCTGCTGGACCGGATCAACCGGACCGGCACGACCGTCCTGATGGCCACCCACGACCAGAACATCGTGGACCAGATGCGCAAGCGCGTCATCGAGCTGGAGAAGGGCCGTCTCGTCCGCGACCAGGCACGCGGCGTCTACGGATACCAGCACTGACCGCCGTTCGAAGAGTCCCCGGAAAGGCCTGAAGAAGACGCCATGCGCGCCCAGTTCGTACTCTCCGAGATCGGTGTCGGTCTCCGTCGCAACCTGACGATGACGTTCGCGGTCATCGTCTCCGTCGCCCTGTCGCTCGCCCTGTTCGGCGGATCGCTCCTGATGAGCGACCAGGTCGGCGCCATGAAGGGCTACTGGTACGACAAGGTCAACGTCTCGATCTTCCTCTGCAACAAGAGCGACGCCGAGTCGGACCCCAACTGCGCCAAGGGCGCGGTGACCGAGGACCAGAAGAAGGGCGTCCTTGCCGACCTGAAGAAGATGTCGGTCGTCGAGACGGTCATCCACGAGACGCAGGACGAGGCGTACAAGCACTACAAGGAGCAGTTCGGCGACTCCCCGCTGGCCGCGTCCCTCACCCCGGACCAGATGCAGGAGTCGTACCGGATCAAGCTGAAGGACCCGGAGAAGTACCAGGTCATCGCGACCGCGTTCAACGGCCGGGACGGCGTGCAGTCCGTGCAGGACCAGAAGGGCATCCTGGACAACCTCTTCACGATGCTGAACCTGATGAACCGGGCCGCGCTGGGCGTCATGGCGCTCATGCTGATCGTCGCCCTGCTGCTGATCGTCAACACGGTGCGTGTCTCGGCGTTCAGCCGTCGGCGGGAGACCGGGATCATGCGGCTCGTGGGCGCGTCCGGCTTCTACATCCAGGCGCCGTTCATCATGGAGGCCGCCGTCGCCGGCGCGATCGGCGGCGGGCTCGCCTGTGTCTTCCTGGTCGTCGGCCGGTACTTCACCGTCGATCACGGCATGGCCCTGGCCTCCAAGCTCAACCTGATCAACTTCGTGGGCTGGGACGCCGTTCTGACGAAGCTGCCACTCATCCTCGCCGCGAGCGTGCTGATGCCCGCGTTGGCCGCGTTCTTCGCGTTGCGCAAGTACCTGAAGGTGTGACGCATGCCAAGAGGGCCGTACGGTCAACCGGCCGTGCGGCCCTCTTGCGTTGTCCTAGACTCACCGGCATGTCGGGCCGAGATCTGTTCTGTCAGCCCCGCCGCATCCGCCGGGGGGCCGCCCTGACATTGGTGTTCGCGAGCGTGCTGGTGGCCGGCGCGGCGACCGGCTCCTTCCCCGAGGCCGA
This sequence comes from Streptomyces sp. NPDC102270, assembly GCF_044766405.1. Classification (NCBI taxonomy): domain Bacteria; kingdom Bacillati; phylum Actinomycetota; class Actinomycetes; order Kitasatosporales; family Streptomycetaceae; genus Streptomyces; species Streptomyces sp. NPDC102270. Next base: position 53,755 of record NZ_JBIWLX010000027.1, read on the forward strand.
CGGCGGCGACCCCAAGTCCTCGTCGGACGCGGCCCGTTCGGTCGCCCCCGCGGGTCACCACGAGGACGTGACCGAGGCGGCCGAGGAGGCCATGGCCGACGGCGCGTCCCCCGTGGAGGCCGCCGCGCGTGCCGTCAGCCGCAGCGGAGACCGCTGGGGGGCCGTCTACTCCCGGGGCGAGTACGAGGAGTTCGAGGAGGCCCTCGACGGCCGGTACACCGGCGTCGGCCTGCGGGCGCGGCGCGAGCGGGACGGCCGTATCGAGGTGACCAGGGTGAGCTCCCACTCGCCCGCGGCCGCCGCCGGGATCCGCGAGGGCGACCGGCTGCGCAGTGTCGACGGGGAGCGGGTGGACGGGCATCCGGTCACCGAGGTGGTCTCCTTACTGCGCGGCGACGCCACGGACGCGGCCGCCGGTACGGCGGTCCGGCTCGGCCTCGAGCGCGGCACACGCGCGTGGACGCAGACCGTCCGGCGTGCCCGTCTGTCCACGGACTCGGTCGCCGTTCGAGAGCTCGCCGGCGGGATCACCGTCATCAGGATCGACTCGTTCACCAAGGGCGTCGGGGACGAGGTCCGGAACGCCGTACGGCAGGCCCCGGCCGGCGGCGGGATCATTCTCGACCTGCGCGGGAACTCCGGCGGGCTGGTCACTGAGGCCGTCACCACGGCGTCCGCCTTCCTCGACGGGGGACTGGTGGCGACCTACGACGTCGACGGATCGCAGCAGGCCCTGCACGCCGAGCCCGGTGGGGACACCGGCAGGGCGTTGGTCGCGCTGGTCGACGGCGGGACGATGAGCGCGGCCGAGCTTCTCACCGGGGCCCTCCAGGACCGGGGGCGGGCGGTGGTCGTGGGGTCGCGGACGTTCGGCAAGGGCTCGGTGCAGATGCCCAGCGCGCTGCCGGGCGGCTCCGTGGCCGAGCTGACGGTGGGGCACTACAGGACTCCGTCGGGGCGAGGCGTCGACGGGCGCGGGATCACACCTGACCTGGAGGCGGACGATCAGGCCCTTCAGCAGGCGGAGACGGTGATCGCGGGGCTCGGCGCCTAGACGGTCGTCCCCGGTGTCGGTGGTCTGCGCACCGCTCGATTAAGGGCTGGCCCCGGCCCCCCTCCCTAGTGCGAAAATGGTCAGCACTATGAGCAAGGGAATGTACGTACCGAAGGAGTCCCAGCCGAAGCAGGGTGGCGGGGGCGGCAAGGCGCAGGACGGGGAGAAGGGGGGCAAGCGCAAGCTGGTCGCCCAGAACAAGAAGGCCCGGCACGACTACGCGATCATCGACACCTACGAGGCCGGGATCGTGCTCACCGGCACCGAGGTGAAGTCGCTGCGCCAGGGGCGGACCTCGCTGGCCGACGGGTTCGTCCAGATCGACGGCGGTGAGGCGTGGCTGCACAACGCCCACATCCCCGAGTACAGCCAGGGCAGCTGGACCAACCACTCCGCGCGCCGCAAGCGCAAGCTGCTGCTGCACCGCGAGGAGATCGACAAGCTGGAGACGAAGGCCCAGGAGACGGGTCACACGATCGTGCCCCTCGCCCTGTACTTCACCAATGGCCGGGCCAAGGCCGAGATCGCCCTCGCGCGAGGCAAGAAGGAGTACGACAAGCGGCAGACCCTGCGGGAGAAGCAGGACCGGCGGGAGTCGGACCGAGCGATCGCGGCGGTGAAGCGCAAGGAGCGGGGCCAGTAGGTCAGGGGCCCTGGACGCGCCGGGAATACGGTGGCATCGACGTGCGTTGGTCACGTACGATGGAGTCAACACCGGCCGCGGTCGGTGTGCTGATTGACAACACAACATGGGGATGATCGGTTTCGACAGCGGCTGTTGAGGCAGGGGAAGCGTGTCGAGGAAGCGGCAATGATCTCGTAAACCATATGTCGCAACCAATAATCGCCAATTCCAAGAGCGATTCCCGCGTCTTCGCCCTCGCTGCCTAATAAGCAGTGAGCGAAGGCCCTAACGGGTGTCAGCCCGGGAGTGTTCCCGACCCGGATCCTGGCATAATTTAGGGGACTAAACCATCGAGCCCGGTCACGGGGTTCGATGGGAAACCAAACAGTGACTGGGCCCGTCGGCGACTTGTTCGCGTGATCGCCGGGGCCGAGAAAATCGCAGCGAACTGCACACGGAGAAGCCCTGGTTCTGCACCGTTGGACGCGGGTTCGATTCCCGCCATCTCCACTCGTCCCTCCGGGGACAACCCCCATGTGGGCGAAGGCCCCGCAGCTTCACGGCTGCGGGGCCTTCGTCATGCCCTGTCCTGGGCTGTCCGGACCGTCCCGAGCTTCACATGTTTCCCACATGTAACCCACAAAACTCTTGTCCTGCACCCGACACGTATGTCTAAGGTGAGCGCCGCGCCGGACGGAGCCGACCACTCCGCCATGGGGCGCGTACACCGGCGACCGGGGGAACACCGTCGCCACGGGGAGGACAACCACCATGCCGAGATATCGGCTCTTCACGCGTGCCCGCACGCGATCCAAGCTCCTGACACCGCTGCTGACGTCCGCGGTCGCCGTGGGCCTCATCGGCTCAGTCGCTGTACAGCCCGAACTGATCAGCCGGTACGCGGCCGAGGACATGGCTTCCGTGGCCGACGCCGGAGACAGCTACGACGGCTTCGACGCGAAGGCCGCCGAACAGCTCCGGGAGGACCAGTGCCGGCTGGGCGAGGTGTTGCGGATGGGCGGCCCGGCCATGTTCGGCGTCGCCCAGGACGGACTGAACCAGACGCCGGACAAACTGCACACCGCGGCGAACCGGGAGTACTGGAACGACACTCCGCTGTCGACGGCGTACGAGCAGGACAGGAACGCCGCTGACAAAGAGGGCTCGGCGCTCTTCGAGCACATGCGTGATTTCGAGATCTCCGGTCTGCCCACACCCGGCGGCTTCAAGTCGGTCGCCGACTTCGAGTGGCCGCCCGGGACGAGCGGTGACGACGGCCTCAACTTCTTTCAGCAAACCGGCATCTACAGGTGGATCTGGGAGCAGTTCTGGAAGGACGAGGGCGACTTCTACCGCGACCTGCCCCCGAAGGCCGACGAGGCCACCGTCAAGGCGGTCAAGGACCTGGGCGACCCGCTGTACGGCGGCGACCCCGACCCGAACGCGCCCGACTGGACTCAGGAGTACGAGGAGCACAAGGCCTACGACCGCCTGCTGAACTGGTCCCCGGAGCCGATGGCCGCCGACAACGCCCGGCTCTTCCTGTCGTACGGCGGTTTCCCGCGCTCCGCGCCCGAGCCGGGCAGCGTCGAGTACCGCATCGCGGTCGAGGACCTGAAGAGCCGGTTCGCCTCCTGCGCCTGGAGCACCCCGGTCGACCCGAACAAGGTGCTCGGCAAGGAGGTCGCCGCGGCCTCCGCCGAGTGGCAGCAGGAGATCGCCGCGCAGGCCACCCCGCGCAACCAGATCCTGACCGCCAACAAGACCGCCACCAAGGCCCTCGCCGCCGGCTCCAAGGCGCTCGGCGAGCTGCTCGGGCTGTCCTGGCGCGCCGACCATCTGGTCCGCTGGCAGGACTACTGGTCGGCCGGCGGACCCGGCTGGATCGGCAACAGCCCCATGGTCGTCCACGCCCACGGCGCGGCCGACATGTGCCTCGAAGTCGGGAACAACAAGACGGACAACGGCACGCCGGTCCAGATCTACACCTGCAACGGCAGTGCCGGGCAGAAGTGGCGGATCAGCGACAGCGACAACGCCCTGGTCCACGACAACTCCGGCAAGTGCCTGGACGTGCCCAGAGCCGACTCCGCGAACGGCACCGCGTTGAGGATCTGGACGTGCAACGGTAGCCCCGCGCAGCAGTGGCAGTACGACACCCACGGCACCACACGCCTGTACAACCCGGTCACCGCCAACTGCCTCGATCTCGCTGCCTACGACAAGGGGCGCGACACGCGGATGTGGGACTGCAAGGGCACCGACGCGCAGAAGTTCGACATCGTTCCGTCCGGGCACCAGGGCGCCGACCGCCTCGGCTACCCGACCAAGGCGGATTTCGACAAGGCGAAGAAGGGCGTCACGGACGCCCAGACCGAGGCGAAGAAGCAGGTCGACCTGCTCAAGGCCCAGGGCGCGACGGCGAAGACGGCCGCCACCACGTCGGACACCGCGCTGACGGCGGCGTACGGCATCGCCGACAAGGCGGGTGCCCCGCGCGGCCGCGGCCTGCTCGTCGGACAGCAGAAGGCGCAGGTCACCAAGGCGTCGTCGGCCGCGCTGGACGCGCTCGCCAAAGCCGGCGACACCGCCTACGCGGCCACCCGCGCAGCCGCCGGGGACAGCGCGACCATCGCCGCCCGCGCCGTGACGCAGGCCGCGCAGTCGAAGGCCGCCTTCCGTACCGCGGCCGCGAACGAGGCCAGGGCCCAGGCGAAGGCCGCCGCCGACGCCGCCGCCCTGCAGGCGCAGACCGCGAAGACGGCCCGGGACCTCGCGAAGGCGAAGCTCACCGAGACGCAGAAGGCCGAGGCCGACGCGAAGGCGGCCGCCGCCGACGCGCACGCCAAGCGGCTCGCGGCGGAGGCCGAGGCGGCGACGGCGAAGGCGGAGAAGGAGACCGCCGCCGCCAAGCAGGCCGAAGCCGCTCAGCACAAGCAGAACGCGCAGGGGTACGCGCAGACCGCCCAGGAGGCCAAGGGCCGGGCGGAGACCGCCGAGTCCACCGCCCGTGCCAAGCGGCAGGACGCCGAGGGCGCGCGGGACCGGGCCAAGGGCAAGCGGGACGACGCGTGGGACGCCGAGAGCCAGGCCAACGCGGCCCGTGCCAAGGCGTCCGCCAAGGACGCCTACGCCGAGGCCCATGACTCCGCGTCGGACGCCACGGAGTCCCGCGCCGCCGCCGACCAGGCGGACAAAGCCGCCGACGACGCGGAGTCGGCAGCACGCTCGGCCCGTTCCGAGGCGGACGCGGCGACCCAGGCCGCGGCCGACGCGGACGCCGCCGCCACCCGCGCGGAGGCCGCCGCCCGGCGGGCCCGTTCCGACGCGGACGGGGCCCAGGCCGCCAAGCTGAGGGCCGACGCGGCCGTCAGTACGGCGACCAGCGCGGCCGCCGACGCCATCAAGGCGTCCGAGGCGTCCGCTTCAGCCGCCCGTACGGCCGTGAAGCTGGCCGACGAGGCGGAGAAGCACGCCGCCGACGCCATGAAGCAGGCCGACGCGTCGAAGGCCGAGGCCGCCAAGGCGGTCGCCGGCGCGGCCGACGCGGCCGGGCACGCCTACACCACCGCCCAAGCGGCGGAGGACGCCGGCAATGCGGCCCAGCAGGTCGCCGCCCCGGCCAACGACGCGATCCAGCTGGGCGCGCCGTACGTCACCACCGACTCGGCCGCGGGCCTCGCCGTCCTGTCGGGCCAGTCGTCCAAGACGATCGCCGAGCAGCAGCGGGCGGTCGCCGAGGCCCACGCGACCAACGCGCAGAAGAACGCGGCCCAGGCGGCGAGCCTCGCGGCAGCGGCCACCGGTGACGCGAAGGCGGCGTACACGCTGGCCGCGGAGGCCGCCGGGTTCGCGGCGGACGCCCGCAGGTCGGCGAAGGAGGCGCTGGGTTACGCCGCCGAGGCAGCCCAGTACGCGGCAGACGCCCAGGCCTCCCTGGCCCGCGCGAAGGAGTACGACCGCCAGGCCACCGAGGACGCGGCCGCCGCCGACCAGGCGGCCGACCACGCCGAGACCTACGCGGCCGACGCCCGCTCCTCCGCCGACCAGGCGGCCCTCGACGCCGAGGCCGCCCGCACGGCCGCGGCTGCGGCCGAGCAGTCCGCCAAGGACGCCCGCGCGGCGGCCGACCGAGCGGACGCCGAGGCGACGGCGGCGGAAGAGGCGGCGAAGGACGCGCAGAAGTACGCGGAGTCGGCGCAGCAGGCGGCCGACCAGGCGGCACGCAACGACGCCAACAGCCAGGTGCAGGCGGGCGCCGGGACCGGGATCGGCGGGGTGTTCTCCGTCATCGACGACATCAAGCAGCGGGGGGACCCGCAGCGGCTGCCGGACGACTGCTCGCGCCTTCCCTGCGACCTGGTGTTCGAGGTGCACTTCGACGCGACAGTCAGTTACTACCTGTGTCTGAACCCGGAGGCACCGGCCACCGAGTCCGGCTGCCCCGCGGCGGACACGCAGTTCCTGAAGACGAAGACATTCACGGATCTGAGCAAGAAGGTCAAGATCTCCTCGTGGGAGGCGACCAAGGACCTGTGGAAAGGCATCTTCGACTCGATCATCGGTGACTTCACCGGCTGCTATCACAAGATCACCACGGCCGACGACGGCGGCAGCTACGGTGACTGCGCCTGGGCCGCCACCTGGCTGCCGCTGGGAGGCCCCATCGCGAAGGTCACCGAGGCGATCCGTGCGGTGGACGCCGCGATGCGCGCCGGCATCGGGGTCGCCGACGCCCTGAAGGCGCTGCGGGCCCTGGATGTGGACGCCCGCGCGCTGTCCGCGATCGAGCGCAGCGCACGGACGTACGAGGAGGCGCGCACAGCCTGCATCCGCAACAGCTTCCCAGGTGACACCCAGGTGGTCCTGGCCGACGGCAGCCGCAAGGACATCCGTGACGTGCGGTTCGGCGACCGGCTCCTGGCCACCGACCCCGACAGCGGAAGCACCCGGGGCGAGCCGGTCACCCGGACCTTCTCCCACCCCTCCACCGACCTGGTGGACATCACACTGGCGGTCGGCGGAAGCCTGACGAGCACTTCGGGTCACAAGTTCTTCGTCACCGGCCGGGGCTGGACCCTCGCGTCCGGCCTGCGTCCCGGCGACAGCCTGCGCACCCCCGGCGGAAGCCTGCGCACGGTGGCCACGGTGCTCGACCGCGACGCCTTGGCACCGCAGACGGTGTACGACCTGACCGTGTCCGGACTGCACACGTTCTACGCGGTGGCAGGCGGCACCCCGGTCCTGGTGCACAACTGCAGCGACCTCATCCTGGACGAGGCCAGCTTCCCCAGCCAGGCGCACACCCTCAAGGACCACGTGCGCCCCAACAGGGCGGACGCGGAGGCGATCGCGCACGACAAGACGGTCAAGAACGGCTACGACACGCCGAACAGTGTGTTCATCGACCAGCAGACCGCGCAGCAGGTCGTCGACTACGCCCTGGCCAACAACGCGGACAGGATCCAGAAGTGGATGGCGGAGAACAGGACGAACGAGCTGACGTGGTCGGGTACCTTCGGGCGCAACAACTCCCTCGGCACGGTCTACTACGACAACGGCCGAGCCGCTCCCAAGGCCACAGGCAACGGCTTCTTCATCAAGCTCGTGCGGGCACCCAAGGTGGAGGGCCAGGCGAAACATCCCCTGGGTTACTACGTACAGACCTGCTACCCGAAGTAAGGAGGCGACCCGCTGTGCAGCGCTTCACCGAGTTCGACTTCGGGGTCCCGTGGGTGATGAGCTTTTTCCACCAGGACTGGTCCTACGAGGCGGACACCCCCGCCGAACTCGTCGCGCGGCGCCTGCCGGACGGGGCCGGGGAGTACGCCCTGGCGGTGCGTCGCGACGCCCGGACGCTCCTCGACGGCCTTCCGTCGCAGACGCTGGAGGTGTTGTGGACGGCCGGCTCGCAGTACGGCCCGAGCTTCCGGCAGACGACGGGTGCCGAGTGGACGCGGACGGTCATCGACGTGTGCGACGCCTGGCTGTCAGCGAACGCCGAGACCCGCCCGCTCACGGGGGCCGACACGGACGACGGTCTGACCCACCGGGACGGGATCGTCGCCGAGATCGAGCAGATGGGGTTCCTGACCGCCGAGGTGCGCCGGGCGCTGGTCGACTGCGCTGACGAGTGCACCCCGGAGCTGGCACTGCGGGTACTGCTGAGGGTGGTCGAGTACGCCCCTGGCGCGTCGTTGTCCGAGGAGCAGTACAAGAGGCTGGAAGGCTTCGGATCGGCCCTGCATTACGGTGAGTTCGTGGTGCAGAACGTCGAGTTCCTGGTCTCCGGCGACTAGAGCACGGCCCGAGGGCCCTGCCGTCCACACCCCGTGGAAGGCAGGGCCCTCAGGCGCGGATCCGGAACACCGGATGGTCCGCCGGGTCCGGCAGCGCGTCCAGGACTCCGGTGACCGTGGGCATGCCGCTGTAGCGCTCGCGGTAGGCGGCGAGCAGGGGCGGGCGGTCCGCCTCCGGGACCTCCTCCACGGTGATGTCCTCCGCGCGGCCCCGGTTGCTCAGCCGGCCCTCGGAGGTCGTGCGCAGATTCAGTGCCCAGTCACTCAGACCGCGGTAGGAGACCAGGTAACGCTCGCCCTCGTGGTCCAGGACCGCCACCGGGACCGTGCGCTCGCGGCCCGAGCGGCGGCCTTTGACGGTGAGGCGGGAGATCATCGACCGCTGGAACAACGGGACGAGCCGGTTGGCCACGTGGCGCTGCATCCAGGGTGGTTTCAGATAGACGCGCATCGCGATCGACTCCCCACGGAGAGTGTGCCGTCAGGCTCCTCACGATAGGGCGACCCCCGCATACCGGTAACCCCAACGGTCAGGCAACCGTCCGCCACCCCGTACTCGCCCGTTCCGTCATCCTCGGTGGCAGCAACGTCGACTCCGGTACGGCCGTCCCGGCCAGCTTCTTCATCAGAAGGTCCACCGCCCGCGCGCCCAGCTCCTCCGACGGCAGTGCCACCGAGGTGATCGGGACGCGGACCGACTCGGCGAGTTCGTCGGGGCAGATCGCGGTGACGGACAGGTCGGCCGGGACGCGTAGGCCGAGGTGCTCGAAGGCGTCGAGCAGCGGCTCCAGCAGGGCCTCGTTGTGGATGACCACGCCCGTCAACGCGGGCTGTTCCCGCAGGAGTTGCTCGGCCACCGCGCGGGCGCCGCCCGGTTCGCAGGGGTGGACGGCCGAGGACATCCCGCTGCGGTCCGCGGCGGCCGTGAACCCCTGGACCACCTGTTGGGCGAAGGCCGTGCGGCGGACATAGACCTCCGGTGGGGAGCCGACCAGGGCCACCGCGCGGTGACCCAGCCGCGCCAGATGCTCCACGCACGCCTCGCCCGCCGCCCTGAAGTCGAGGTCGACGCAGGTCAGACCCTCCGGGGCGGCCGGGAAGCCGATCAGCACGGACGGCAGGTCCAGCGACCGCAGCAACGGCAGCCGGGGATCCTCCAGTTGGACGTCCATCACGATCAGCGCGTCGACCAGCCCCGTGTCCGCGACCCGGGTCAGGCCGTCCTCGCCCTCCTCCTGGGTCAGCAGCAGCACGTCGTGGTCGTGCCGCCGGGCCGTCGTCACCACCGACACCGCGAACTGCATCACGGTCGGGACGTGGATTCCGGCCCGTAGCGGCACGACCAGTGCCAGGATGTTGGACCGTCGGCCGGCCAGGGCGCGGGCGCCGGCGTGCGGGCGGTAGCCCAGTTCGCGGACGGCGTCCTCGACCCGCTGCCGGGTCTCCTCGGAGATCGGGCGCTTGCCGCTGAGGGCGTAGGAGACGGTGCTGGGGGAGACCCCGGCCCGCCGCGCCACGTCCGTGATCTTCACCATCAGCCCAGCTCCAGCGAGAGGAAGCCGGTGCCCGCCTGCGCCCGCGTTGTCCTGCCCGAGGCCGCCAGACTCCAGGGCGCCGAGGGGTCGGAGCACGACGCCCGCAGCGTGTCCCCCTCGCGTACGACGGTGAAGGCGACCTCGCCGACCCGTACCGTGACCTGCTCGCCCCGCCCGAGGCCGTACGCCCGCAGGGTCACGCCGTCGGCGTGGTCGTAGTCGGGCCGGTCGTCCACCGCGCCGACCGGGACCACCGCGCCCGGCCTGACCAGCAGCGGGACGCTCAGGAAGTCGTGCTTCTCGCGCACCCAGCGCGGCCCGGTCACCGTCTCGCCGGTCACGAAGTGGGTCCAGGTGCCCTCCGGGACGTAATAGGAGACCTCGCCCGCGTCGTTGAACACCGGCGCGACCAGCAGGTCGGGGCCGAGCATGTACTGCCGCTCCAGGTGCGCGCACCCGGGATCGTCCGGGAACTCCAGGACCATCGCCCGCATCACCGGCACGCCCTCGGCGTGGGCGGTGCGGGCGGCCTCGTAGAGGTAGGGCATGAGCTGCAGCTTGAGACGGGTGAAGTGCCGCAGGACGTCCACGGACTCCTCGTCGAACAGCCACGGCACCCGGTAGGAGGAGCTGCCGTGCAGCCGGCTGTGGGAGGAGAGGAGCCCGAAGGCCAGCCAGCGTTTGAACAGCGCCGGGGTCGGGGTGCCCTCGAAGCCGCCGATGTCGTGGCTCCAGAAGCCGAAGCCAGACAGACCGAGCGACAGACCGCCGCGCAGCGACTCGGCCATCGACTCGTAGGTCGCCTCGCAGTCGCCGCCCCAGTGCACCGGGAACTGCTGGCTGCCCGCGGTCGCCGAGCGGGCGAAGACCACCGCCTCCTCCTCGCCGCGGTGCTTGCGCAGCACGTCGAAGACGGTCTGGTTGTAGAGGTAGGTGTAGTAGTTGTGCATCCGCTCCGGGTCGGAGCCGTCGGACCACTCCACGTCCAGCGGGACCCGCTCTCCGAAGTCGGTCTTGAAGCAGTCCACGCCCTGCGCGAGGAGCGCCTCCAGCTTGGACGCGTACCAGTCGCGCGCGGCCGGGCTGGTGAAGTCGACCAGGGCCATGCCGGGCTGCCACAGGTCCCACTGCCAGACACTGCCGTCCGGGCGCCTGAGGAGATGACCGAGCGCCTTGCCCTCCGCGAACAGCGGGGACCTCTGGGCGATGTACGGATTGATCCACACGGAGACCCGCAGGCCCCGCTCGTGCAGCCGCGCGAGCATGCCCTCCGGGTCGGGGAAGACCCGCGGGTCCCACTGGAAGTCGCACCAGTTGAACTCGCGCATCCAGAAGCAGTCGAAGTGGAAGACGGACAGCGGGAGTTCGCGCTCCCGCATGCCCTCGATGAAGCTCGTCACCGTCTCCTCGTCGTACGACGTCGTGAAGGACGTCGACAGCCACAGGCCGAAGGACCAGGCGGGCGGGAGGGCCGGGCGGCCGGTGAGGGCGGTGTACTTGCGGATGATCTCCTTCGGACTCGGGCCGTAGATGACGTAGTACGTCAACTCCTGCGTCTCAGCGCTGAATTGAACCCGTGACACGGCTTCCGAACCGACCTCGAAGGAGACCTTGCCCGGGTGGTCGACGAAGACGCCGTAGCCCGCGTCCGTGAGGTAGAACGGGACGTTCTTGTAGGCCTGTTCGGTGGCCGTGCCGCCGTCGGCGTTCCAGATGTCGACGACCTGGCCGTTCTTCACCAGCGGCCCGAAGCGTTCGCCGAGGCCGTACACCGAGGTGCCCACGCCGAGGCCCAGCTGCTCGCGCAGGTAGTGGGCGCCCGAGGCGTCCCGCATGATGCCCATGCCCTTGGGGCCGCTGCCGGTCAGCAGCCGGCCGCCCGCGAGGAAGTCGACCTGCCAGGTGCCGGTGCGGGCCACCCGGACCGACAGCGCGCCGGAGGTGAGGGTGGCGTGCTCCTCGTCGTACTCCGTGTGCGCCGTGACGTCCTCCTTCCGCACCTCGAACTGGGGGCCCTGCGGCTGCTCGCCCTCGAAGTGGGTGAAGGTGACGCCGATGACGTCGGGTATCGGGGCGTGGGCGCTGATCGTCACGACCGGTCCCTTCAACAGGTCGCCGCGGCGGCGGATGGGCTGGGTCGGCGCGAGGATGTCCAGCCGGCCGTCCGTCGCGGCGACCTCGTGGACCTGCGCCGGATGGGCGGCGGTGACGCCCTCGCGCAGCAGCCAGTAGCCGTCGGTGAACTTCATCTGTGGGGGGTCCTTACTTCACGGCACCCACGGCGATACCGCGGGTGAGGGTTCGCTGGAAGACGAGGAAGAACACGATCGCGGGGAGCACACCGAGCAGGGCGGCCGCGTTGGTCATCGTGGCGTCCATCAGGCGCTGGCCCTGGAGGACGCCGAGGGCCACCGACACCGTCTGGTTGTCGTTGGAGATCAGCATGACCAGGGGGAGCAGGAACTCGTTCCAGGTCCAGATGAAGAAGAAGACCAGCAGCACACCGAGGGTGGGGCGGCTGACGGGGACGACGATCCGCCACAGGACCTGCCACTTGTTCGCGCCGTCGATCCGGGCCGCCTCCAGGATCTCGCGCGGGAACTGGCCGAGGACCGCGGAGAGCAGATACGTGCCGAAGGCCGCCTGGATCACCGTGAACACGATGATCACGCTCAACCGGGTGTCGTAGAGGCCGACTTCCTTGCTCAGGTAGTAGACCGGGTAGACCAGCGCCTCCTGCGGCAGCATGTTCGCCAGGACGAAGAAGGCGAGGACCCAGGTGCGGCCCTTGATACGGCCGATGCCGATCGCGTAGGCGTTCAGGACCGACAGGATCACTGCCAGTACCGCCACCGAGCCGCTGATCAGTACCGAGTTGACCAGTTTCTGCCCGAAGTCGACGCGTTCCCAGAAGTCCTTGATGCCGGTCGTGTACAGGCCGTCGGGGAGGCTGAGGGGGCCGTTCTGGGCGTACTCCGTGGGGGACTTGAACGCGTTGACCGTGACGATGAGAAACGGCACGATCATGAACAGGGCCGCGATGCACAGGGCGATCAGCACCGGGTAGCGGCGCAGGGCGGTGGTCATGCGTCGGTCCTCTCCTGGAGCCTGAGACCGATCAGGGAGAGCGCGAGGATGATGACGGTGAGCACGGTGGAGATCGCGGCGCCGTAGCCGACCTGCGTCTTCTCGAAGAACGTGGTGAAGGAGAAGTAGGACGGCACGTCGGTGGCGCCGCCGGGTCCGCCCTTCGTGAGCACGTACACCGCGCCGAACACCTTGAGCGCGGCGATCGAGCACCAGGTGAGGACGACGTAGATCTCCGGCCGGATCTGGGGCAGCGTGATGTGCCGGAAGCGGCGCCACCAGCCGGCGCCGTCCAGTTCGGCCGCCTCGTGCAGCTGCGGGTCGACGCGTTGCAGGCCGGCCATGAAGATGACCAGAGGGAAGCCGAGTTGGACCCAGACCATGACGCCCATGACGCTGTAGAGGGCGAGGTCGGGGTCGCCCAGCCAGTCCTGCTGCCAGCTGCCCAGGCCGATCGCCTTGAGGAGGGCGTTCAGGGAGCCGTTGTCGGGGGCGAGGATCCAGCTCCAGACGATGCCGGCGACCGCGATCGGCAGCACCTGGGGGAGGTAGAAGCAGGCGCGGAGAACGGCGGCTGTTCTGGACCCGAAGTGCTTGCCGACGTAGTCGAACAGGGCCGAGGCGAGGACCAGTCCGAGGGCCGTGGGGATCGCCGCCATCGCCACGACCATGAACAGGCTGTGCCGGAAGGACGCCCAGAACTCGGAATCGTCCATCAGCTCCCGGTAGTTGGCCAGTCCCGACCACTCGGGGGAGCCCACGCCCTGCCAGTGAGTGAAGCTCACGTACGTGTTCATCACGAACGGCAGGACGATGACCGCGAGGAAGGCGAGGGCACCCGGCAGGAGGAAGAGGGCGTAGGAGTCGCGGGGTCGGCGCGGGGGCTGTGGGGTGCTGCCCTTGCCGACCGTCCGCGCACTGCGTTCGACGGTCGCCGTCATTGCTTCGGGGCGCCCTTGTCGTAGGCGTCCTGGAGATCGCTGAGGTAGTTGTCGGGCTTCTCGCTGCCCGTGATCAGCTTCTGGGTTCCGGAGACGAGGACGTCGTAGAAGCCGGGGACCGGCCAGTCGGGGTAGAAGGCCAGGCCGTCGTTCTTGGAGAGGGTGTTGAAGTCGTCGATCAGGGTCTTGGACTGGGGGTCGGTGATGGCGGAGGCGTCGGCCGCGACGGGCACGCCACCGGAGTTGCCGAGCAGGTTCTGGATCTTCTTCGACATGGTGATGTCGATGAAGTCGTAGGCGAGGTCCTTGTTCTTCGAACCCTTCGGTACGACCCAGAGGTTGCCGCCGGAGCCGAGGGTGAGCTTCGAGTCGGGCCAGCGGAAGGTGCCCCAGTCGAACTTGTTCTCCGTCTTGAAGCGGCCGTACCACCAGCTGCCGGAGAACAGGATCGGCGCCTTGCCGGAGGTGAAGGAGACACCGGCGGCCTCTTCGTTCTGGCCGCTGGAACTCTTGCTGAAATAGCCCTTCTTGACCCAGTCGGCGAAGGTCTCGGCACCGTGGGTCCAGGCGGCGTCATGGAAGTCGGTCTTGCCCTTGTAGAGCTGGTAGGCGTCGACCCACGAGCGGTCGGCCTTCGACAGCGCCAGCTGGTACAGGTACTGCTGGGCCGGGTAGGCGGCGCCGCCGTTGGCCAGCGGGGTGACTCCCTCGTCCACGAACTTGTCCATCGCGGCGGTCAGTTCGGCGAACGTCTTCGGCTCGGCGATGCCGTACTTCTTGAAGAGGTCCTTGTTGTAGTAGACCAGCGTGTACTCGGCGTAGTTGGGGACGCCGTACCACTTGCCGGAGCCCATCACGCCGTTGGTGTCGTAGAGGCTGGTGGTGCGGACGCTCGGGCTGAGCTTCTTGTCCCAGCCGCGCTTGGCCGCCTCTTCCGTGAGGTCGGTGAGCAGGCCCTGCTTGGAGAGCAGACCCGCGGTCGCGTTGCCCTTGTTGTACTCCATGAGATCGGGTGCGTCCGAGGAGTTGAGGACCATCGGGGCGGTCTTCTGGATCTGGTCGAAGCTCTTCTCCTCGAACTTCACCTTCACGCCGGGGTGCGTGGCCTCGAACTCCTTGATCGCCTCCTTCCAGGCGATGCCCATCGCGCTGGTCGGACCCTCGTAGTGCCACAGCCGCAGTGTCTTCCCGTCGGAGGACCCGCTGTCCGGGCCCCCGCAGGCTGTCAGCAGCAGCGATCCGCTCAGGATCACCGCCGCCCCCACCACACGCCTTCGTGCCGTCAACATCCCGTACCTCCGGGGAGTCGGATGGTGCTTCGGGCGCGCACCGGGCAGGGGTCGTCGATTCGACTCGATTCGACGACCCCTGTCGAAGCGCTTCGACGAAGGAAGGTATGTGGGGGCTTTGAAGGTCGTCAATGGGTTATGCAGGATCGGGTGAAGCGATTCGACGATGGGGTGGGGGAGGGGGCGATCGTCGGAGCGGTGGGTGGGGGGCGGGCTGTGGTGGGTCTTGTCGGGGTGAGGGTGATCGTGGCGGGGTTGCCGTAGGGCGCGGTCCCTACAGGGGCGGGCCTGCGCGTCGGCGTCGTTCGTGGAGGCGTCTTGTTCGGGTGAGGGCGGTCGTCAGGGCTGCCGCGGCTGCCGGGACCGGGATGCCGTAGGCCGCCGTCGGTGACAGGTGGGCCGCTGTCCAGCCGCCGGCCGGGTTTCCGCGGGCGGTGCTGGGAGGGGGCGGTGACGGTGGGGGCCAGGCCGGTGTGGGTCTGTTCGGGTGAGGGCGGTCGTCGGGCTGCTGGGGCTGTTGTGTGGGGGGGCCTTAGGGCGCGGTGGCCGCCGTCACAGGTCTGCGCGCCGGTGTCGCTCGTGGAAGCGTCTCGTCTGGGTGAGGGCTGCCGTGGCTGTCGTGACGGGGATGCCGTAGGGCGGTCTCACCGTCGCCGGTGTGCTCGCCGGTGTCGTTCGTGGAGGCGTCTTGTTCGGGTGAGGTTGGTCGTCAGGGTGGCCGTGGCTGTCGTGACGGGGATGCCGTAGGGCGGTCTCACCGTCGCCGGTGTGCTCGCCGGTGTCGTTCGTGGAGGCGTCTTGTTCGGGTGAGGTCG
>NZ_JBIWLX010000027.1:69496-86185 GCF_044766405.1 Streptomyces sp. NPDC102270
GCCGTGGCTGTCGTGACGGGGATGCCGTAGGGCGGTCTCACCGTCGCCGGTGTGCTCGCCGGTGTCGTTCGTGGAGGCGTCTTGTTCGGGTGAGGGCGGTCATCAAGGCCGTCGCGGCTGCCGTGACCGGGATGCTGTAGGCCGCCGTCGGTGACAGGTGGTCCGCTGTCCAGCCGCCGGCCGCACTTCCGCAGGCGATGCCGCCGAGCAGGCCGGTCACGGCGAGGGTCATGCCCTCGTTGAGGCGGCCGGGCGGGGTGCGTTGCTGGATCAGGGTCATCCCGGTGACCATCGTCGGGGCGGTCGCCATCCCGGCGACGAGCAGCGCGGCGGCCAGCGCGAGCAGGGATCCGGTGAGGGAGGCGGCCAGCAGCGGGAGTGTCAGCAGGGCCGTCATGGCGGCTATGCACCACACATAGCGGTCCTCCGCGGACCCGGTCCGGCGTTTCGCCCCGTACACGAGCCCCGCCGCACACGAACCCGCTGCCTGGAGCGCGAGCACGAACCCGGCCGCCGAGCGGTGTCCCTGCGTGTCGGCGAAGGCGATGGTGACCACCTCCATCGAACCGAACACGGCACCCATGGCGAGGCAGACGGCGAGCAGGGACGGGATGCCGCCGGCGCGGAACGGCGCCTTCGCGAGGCCGCCCCTGCGCACCGGTGGTTCCGTCGACCGCTGTGCCGTGAACACCAGCATGCCCGTCACCAGCAACGCCACCCCGGTCAGCGTGCCCGCCTCCGGGAAGAGCCTCGTGCACAGAAGGGCCGCGAGGACCGGGCCCACCATGAAGCACGCCTCGTCCACGACCTGTTCGAAGGAGTTCGCGACATGCAGCGACCTCTCGTCGCCGTGCAGGAGGTGGGCCCAGCGGGCGCGGGACATCCCGCCGAGGTTGGGCGTCGTGGCGGTGGCGGCGTACGACACGAAGAGCGTCCACGCCGGGGCGCCGAGGCGCACGCACAGCAGCAGCGCCAGCGAACCCAGTGCGGCGAGTGCCGTGGCCGGTACGGCGATCCTGGCCTGTCCGTGTCGGTCGACGAGCCGCGCGGTCCACGGGCCGACCACCGCGGTGGCCGCGAGACCTGTCGCGGTGACGGCGCCGGCGAGGGCGTACGACCCACGCGTCCCCGCGATCATCACGACCGCGCTGACGCTGAACATGCCCATGGGAAGCCGGGCGAGAAGGTTCCCGACGGTGAAGGCGCGGACTCCGGGGGTGGCGAGAAGGCGACGGTAGGGGCCGGGGCCCCGCGAGCAAGTAGCGCGCCGGGCACGTGGGTCTCGCGCTCCTCGTGCGCTGAAGTCCACGATGACGAGCGTATCCGCGGTCGTGGTGAACATCGGTCGGTTCGGTTGCGGCATGCACCCAGCGTCGCGTGGAGACGATCAAGGGGTCCAACACCTTCTCCGTACCGATTCACGCACCTGTGTTGTAAGTTCGCCCGATGTCCGTGCCCAGCCCGAGACCCGGCCCCCGCTCCCACCACCTCGACCCCCGTCTCCTGCACGCCTTCCTCGCCGTCGCCGACGAGCTCCACTTCACGCGCGCGGCGGCCCGGCTCTACGTCGCCCAGCAGGCGCTCAGCCGTGATGTACGGCGCTTGGAGCGGGAGTTGGGCGCGGAACTGTTCGTGCGCACCACCCGCCAGGTGACCCTGACCGCGGACGGCGAGCGGCTGATGCCGTACGCCCGCCGGGCCCTGGACGCCCAGGACGCCCTGCTCGCCGCCTTCACGCAGGCCCGCCCCCTGCTCGTGGACTTGAATTACCCCGACCAGGCCACCGCCCGCGCCGTGCTGCTGCGCGCCCGGGAACTCGCCCCCGACCAGGAGCTGATGGCCCGCTACGAGAGCGGCCTGACGGGCGCGGCGGGGGAACTGCTGGCCGGTCGCCTCGATGCGTCCTTCGGCCGGTTCGCCGGTCTGGACCCGGCGCTGCGGGCAGGCCTGGACCACCAGCCCGTGCGGTACGAGCGCATGGCCGTCGTCCTGCCCGAGGACCATCGGCTGGCCTCTCTGGAGCAGGTGCCGCTCGCCGCCCTGGAGGGTGAGACGGTCTACGCGGGAGCCGGAAATCCGCGCACTCCGGAATGGACCGATCTCGCTCGTCGGTTGTTCGAAGGACGGGGCATCCAGCTCGCTCCGCCGGCCCCGCTCGCGGTCGGCGACGAGGAGTTCCGGCGGATCATGGCGAAGACCCGGAACCCGGTTCTCGCGGTCCTGGATTTTCCGGCCATGCCTGGCACCGTGCTGCGTCCACTGGTCGACCCGGTACCGCTGTCGCCCGTGTCGCTGGTGTGGCGCAGAGGTCTGGAGCACCCTGCGTTCGATGCCCTCCGACGCGCCGCAATCGAACTTTCCGTCGAACTTGACTGGCTTTGTCGGCCCTCCGATGGATGGGTTCCAGCCACCGATGAGGCCCATATGAACATCCACAAATGACACATGGCGAACACCCCTCCCTCGTCTGCGCTACATTCGTGGCCTGAGCACGGTGTGGTAAAGGGGGCGCTCGGACCGGGTGGGGGCCCGGTTCGGCCGACGTGTGCTCAAGGTCGACAGCGCGCCCAGATCAGCCCGTGGGGGGATGTGCGTGCGCGTGAAAAAGTGGCGAGAAGACGCCCAACCGGAATGGCCCGAGGTTGCATTAGGCACCAAGGACACCGTGACGACCGGGGGAGCCACCCAGGCCTTTCCGGAAACCGGAGAAATCAGGGAAACCGAGGACGCCGGAGAAACCGGTGCAACCGGAGCCCGAGTTGAGGCCGGGAAGGGTGACTTCGCCGGGGAGAGGAAGGGTGACTTCCCCGGGGCCCCGAGAGCGGACCGCGACCGGGTCCTCCCCGAGCCGCCCGGCCGCAGAGCCGTCGTACGCGATCCCTGGGACGAGTCCGGCAGCGGTGCCGGCGGCACCCACGACCCGCACGAGGTGACCGTCCAGCTCGACGCGGTCAGCGTGAACGATGACGGCCGTATCGAGGGCCGCCCCGGAGGCGACGGCGGATCCGAGGGCTCCGACGGCCCGGTCTTCGTCGACGAGTCGGGCCGGCGCAGCCGACGCTTCCGCCGGATCGGCATCGCCGTCGGCCTGGCCTGCGCGGTCTACGCCGTCGTCATCGTCGTCACCCTGCTGTCCGGCAACTCCAACGCGCCATGGCTCCCCATGACGGGCCCGAAGGACGACGCCCCGGCCGGCAAGGTCGACACCAGCCCGATGCCGGCCGAGTCCGCCGAGCCCTCCGCCGCCGCGGGGGTGATCCCGGGGACCACCCCGACGGTCAGCGGCGGCGCCACGCCGGTTCCCGGAGTCAGCGGCATCGCGCCCGGTGCCACCGTGAGCCCGGGCAGGCCGGAGACGTCCGCCGATCCGTCGGCCACCGCCACCCAGCCGGGCGGTAACCCGTCGGTCAGCGCCGATCCGTCGACGCAGCCGACGCAGTCGGTCACCCCGCCACCCAGCGCGTCGGTCACCCCGCCCGTCACCACCAGCCCCGAGCCCTCGGTCGCCCCGACTCAGACCACGGGCGGCGACAGCGCCGGCCCCGGCACGGTCGCCGACGGCCCGGCCGCCCCATCACCCATCGCGTCGGAGACGTCCCAGACCTCGGCACCGGGCACCTCGGCTCCCGCCGTGCCTACGGACGCCCCGGTCTCCTCCCCGTCCCCGGAGCACATCCTCTGATGGCATCCCGTACCTACCGCCGGGGGGCCGTGCCCGGAGCCACTGCGGCTGCCGCTGCCGACCCGGCCGCCTCTTCACGCGGCGCGTCGGAGGCCTGCGCTTCTTCGTTCGTGGCGTCGGGGGCGTGCGCCTGTTCGTTGGTCGCGTCCGAGGTCTACGGCACCTCGTTCGTGGCGTCGGGGGCGTGCGCCTGTTCGTTGGTCGCGTCCGAGGTCTACGGCACCTCGTTCGTGGCGTCGGGGGCGTGCGCCTGTTCGTCGGTCACGTCCGAGGTCTACGGCACCTCGTCCGTGGCGTCGGAGGCGTGCGCCTGCTCGTCGGTCACGTCGGAGGCCCGCGCTTCCTCGCCCGTCGCGTCGGCGGCCTCCGCCACCCCGCCCATCGCGGCGGAGACCTGGGACACCGGCACCTCCGCTCCCGCCGTGCCCTCCGCCACCCCACCCATCGCGTCGGAGACCTGGGGCACCGGCCCCGGCCCCGGCCCCGGCACCTCCGCTCCCGCCGTGCCCTCCGACGCCCCGCTCTCCTCCCCGTCCCCGGAGTACACCCTCTGATGGCATCCCGCACCCGCCGCCCGGGGGCCGCCCCTGGAGCCCCCGACGGCTCCAGGCGCCGTCGCCTGCCCATGCGCCTGCTGCTGCCCGTGCTCGTCCTCGTCGCGCTCATGGCGATGCTGATGCTGCGCGGCTACGTCCACAGCGAGATCCTCGCCGACCACCGCATCCGGTCCGAGGCCGCCACCGACAAGGTGCCGGAGAAGATCCTCGACGGCGGCCCGGTGATCGACACCCGCGGCGGCCGCGCCACCAGCCTGAAGATGCCCGACCGCCGCCTCGTCCTCACCTTCGACGACGGCCCCGACCCGACCTGGACCCCCAAGGTCCTGGACGTCCTGAAGAAGCACCACGCGCACGCGGTCTTCTTCGTCACCGGCACCATGGCCTCCCGCTACCCGGACCTGGTCAAGCGCATGGTCGACGAGGGCCACGAGATCGGGCTGCACACCTTCAACCACCCCGACCTGTCCTTCCAGTCGAAGAAGCGCATCGACTGGGAGCTCTCCCAGAACCAGCTCGCCCTCGCCGGCGCGGCCGGTATCCGCACCTCGCTGTTCCGCCCGCCGTACTCCTCCTTCGCCGACGCCATGGACAACAAGTCCTGGCCGGTCACCGAGTACATCGGCACCCGCGGCTACATCACCGTCGTCAACAACACCGACAGCGAGGACTGGCAGAAGCCCGGCGTGCGCCAGATCATCCGCAACGCCATGCCGAAGAACGGCAAGGGCGCGATCGTGCTGATGCACGACTCCGGCGGCGACCGCCACCAGACCGTCCAGGCCCTCGACCGCTTCCTGCCCGAGATGAAGGACAAGGGCTACGAGTTCGACAACCTCACCGAGGCCCTCGACGCGCCCACCGCGCACACCGCCGTCGCCGGACCCGAACTGTGGAAGGGCAAGGCGTGGATCTTCCTGGTCCAGGCCTCCGAGCACATCACCGACGTCCTCGTCGTCGGACTCTCGATCATCGGTTCCCTGGTCATCGGCCGCTTCCTCCTCATGCTGCTGCTCTCGGGCATCCACGCCCGCCGCGTGCGCCGCAAGGACTTCCGCTGGGGAGAGCCGGTCACCCAGCCGGTGTCGGTGCTGGTCCCGGCCTACAACGAGGCCAAGTGCATCGAGAACACCGTCCGTTCACTGATGGCGAGCGAGCACCCCATCGAGGTGCTCGTCATCGACGACGGTTCGAGCGACGGCACCGCCCGGATCGTCGAGGCGATGGGCCTGCCGAACGTCCGGGTCGTACGCCAGCTCAACGCGGGCAAGCCGGCCGCCCTCAACCGCGGTCTGGCGAACGCCCGTCACGACATCATCGTGATGATGGACGGCGACACCGTCTTCGAACCGTCCACGGTCCGCGAGCTGGTGCAGCCCTTCGGCGACCTGCGCGTGGGAGCCGTCGCCGGTAACGCGAAGGTCGGCAACCGCGACTCGATGATCGGCGCCTGGCAGCACATCGAGTACGTGATGGGCTTCAACCTCGACCGCCGGATGTACGACGTCCTGCGCTGCATGCCGACGATTCCGGGCGCAGTGGGAGCCTTCCGCCGGTCCGCCCTGGAACGCGTCGGCGGCATGAGCGACGACACGCTCGCCGAGGACACCGACATCACCATGGCCATGCACCGGGACGGCTGGCGCGTGGTCTACGCGGAGAAGGCGCGCGCCTGGACGGAGGCACCGGAGACGGTCCAGCAGCTCTGGTCCCAGCGCTACCGGTGGTCGTACGGCACCATGCAGGCGATCTGGAAGCACCGGAAGGCACTGGTGGAACGGGGCCCGTCGGGCCGCTTCGGCCGCGTCGGCCTGCCCCTGGTGTCCCTGTTCATGGTGGTGGCGCCCCTGCTGGCCCCGCTGATCGACGTATTCCTGCTCTACGGCGTCGTGTTCGGCCCGACCGAGAAGACGATCGTGGCCTGGCTGGGCGTCCTCGCGCTCCAACTGGTGTGCGCCGCCTACGCGTTCCGGCTGGACCGGGAGCGCATGACCCACCTGATCTCGCTGCCGTTGCAGCAGATCCTCTACCGCCAGCTCATGTACGTCGTGCTGCTCCAGTCCTGGATCACGGCCCTCACCGGAGGCCGCCTGCGCTGGCAGAAGCTGCGCCGTACGGGGGTCGTCGAGGCACCGGGCGGACCGGTGCCCCGGCAGCAGCGGCGCAATGGCAGCGACGAGCGGAGGCCGGTCGGATGACGCAGGAGTACACAGCGGGGCGGCACGGGGTGGTCGCCGCACCCAAGGCCCCCGGCCGGGACCGCTATCTGGACCTGCTGCGCTCCCTGGCACTGGTCCGCGTCGTCCTGTACCACCTCTTCGGCTGGGCCTGGCTGACGATCCTGTTCCCGTCGATGGGCGTGATGTTCGCGCTGGCGGGCTCGCTGATGGCCCGCTCGCTGAACAGGCCGACGCTGAGCGTGATCAGGAGCCGGATCCGCCGACTCCTGCCGCCCCTCTGGGCGTTCAGCGCGGTGGTGCTGCCGCTGATGTTCGTAGGCGGCTGGAGGCTCTCCGAGGACCCGGACCACAGCGGCACCTGGGGCCTGCTGGACATGGTCAACTACGTCGTCCCGATCGGGGCGCCGCCGTACCCCTGGGAGGTCGGCTTCCCCTCCGACCTGCTGGAGAGCACGTGGGCGGACCAGGCGGTGGGCCCGCTGTGGTACCTCCGCGCCTATCTGTGGTTCGTGCTGGCCTCCCCGCTGCTGCTGTGGGCGTTCCGCAGGGTGCCGTGGGCGACCCTCCTGGCACCGCTGGCCCTGACGGCCGTGGTGGGCACGGGCCTGGTGACCATCCCCGGCGAGCTCGGCAACGCCGTCACCGACTTCGCGGTCTACGGCAGCTGCTGGATCCTCGGTTTCGCGCACCACGAGGGCGTGCTGGCGAAGGTCCCGCGCTATCTCGCCGTCTCCGGCTCGGTCATGGTGATGGCCTTCGCCCTGTGGTGGGCCTCCGGCCACCTGGGCCCCGAGGGCTGGGACCTGAACGACATCCCCCTCGCCCAGGCGGCCTGGTCCTTCGGTTTCGTGGTGATCCTGCTCCAGTACTCACCGTCCTGGCAGGAGCTGCCCGGCCGCCTGGCCCGCTGGGACAAACTGGTGACCCTCTCCAACAACCGCGCCGTCACGATCTACCTCTGGCACAACCTGCTGATCATGGCCACGGTCCCGATCATCGACCTGGCCTACCGGCTCCCCTTCATGCAGAGCGAGCGCGCGGTCGCGGCGCTCGACGCGACGGACATGCTGTGGATGTTCTTCCTGGTGTGGCCGTTGATCGGGGTTGCGATCCTGGCGTTCGGGTGGATCGAGGATTTGGCGGCGAAGCGGAGGCCGAGGCTGTGGCCGAACGGTTCACGGCGGGGCCGGGTCGGCGCCGCGGCGACAGCGGGCCACAAGTCCTGACGGCTTCGGGCTCCGCCCCCCTGCGCGCGGAGGCGGAGCCCGACCGTGTCATCCGATGGAGAGCCGTTTCGGCCAGTAGGTGTTCGGGTTGATGACCTGTGTGCCCGAGCCCGACAGCGCGGTCTTGCCCCCTGCATGGAACCTCACGGCACCGTTGGCTGCGACAGACCAGATGTCGGAAATGCCATCGCTGTTGGCGTCAGGCGTCCCCATCAGCAGCGGGACGTCGGTGGTGTACCAGCCGGAAGCACCGTACTCGGTGTCGGCCTTGCCCGAGGAGTTCGCGGCGGAAGCCAGGGAGTTGAGGTCGGTCCCTCCTCCGCTCGCGGCGATCCCCTTGCGGAGCAGAAGTCGCCCGGACGAGTCGGTGCGATAGACCATGTCGGCGGCCCCGTCTCCGCTGACGTCCATGACGGTCACCAGATCACGGTTGGCCCACCCGCCGGACAGAAGAACTGCCTGGTCGACCGTCGCTCCGTGGTATCCGATGAAGGCCCACAACTCGTCGCCGACAGTGGCGAGGAAGTCGGTGCGTCCGTCTCCGGTGATGTCTCCGGAGGCGACGATCTGAGTCAGGGCCGAAGGGCCCGGCGCACCCGCCGGCAGCAGGATCTCCTGCCGTCTGTCGATGTTGACCGCACCGTAGCCGCACGACGGAGACCAGGTACAGCCCGGCCGACGAGGGTGGTCCCATCACCGAGGTGAGGTCCTTCGACGCCAAGGATCACGAGACCATCACGACCTATGACCCCGGGCGGAGTCTCCCTCTGACGGTCACCGATCCCAACGGCCGCCTCACACGTACCGAGTACGACGCTCTCGGCCGACTGGTGAAGGGTTGGTCCCCGTCCCGTTCGGGCGCGGGACAGTCACCGAGCGTGCAGATCGCCTACCAGGCGGCAATCGCCACGAGTACGGAGAACCGCCCGCCGGCGGTGACTGTCAAGACGCTGAAGGACGACGGTTCCTACGGCACGAACGTCACTCTCTATGACGGCCTGGGGCGCGAGGTTCAGCAGCAGGCGGAGGCCCATGGCCCCGGCCGAATCATCGTGGACACCAAGTACGACGACCACGGCCTCGTCCACGAGAAGACGGGGGGCTATCTGGCGAAGGGAGAACCCGACACGGTTCTGTTCGCCCCGAAGTCGAACTGGCTGTTCCCCTCATGGACCGAATACCGCTACGACGGCCTGGAACGCGAGGTACGGGCGACGGCCTACCAGGGCGACGACTACAAGGACGCGACCTACAGGTCATACGGCCTGTCCACCACGTTCGTGGACCCGGCGGGCTCGACCCTGCCGAAGACCTGGACGTCCTACGACGCCCTCGGCCGGGTCACCATGCTGAAGCACTACACCCAGATGCCGTTCTCCCGGCAGATCCGGTCGAACAACACCTCACCGCCCTGCCCGAACCGGTCGGTGAACTGCTTGCCGTTGTCCGTGAGCACCTCCTCCGGCACCCCGAACGCCTGCAAGGCCCCAGCGAACGCCGCGCAGACCGCCCGCCCCGTCGCCCGCTCGACCACCGACGCGATCACGCAGAACCGGGAATGGTCATCCACCCCCGTCACGATCTTCACCTCGGTCAACTCCCCGGTCACCCGGTCGATCAGCATCACCCCGCCGACGAAGTCCATCTGCCACAACT
Source organism: Streptomyces sp. NPDC102270 (assembly GCF_044766405.1). Lineage (NCBI taxonomy): Bacteria > Bacillati > Actinomycetota > Actinomycetes > Kitasatosporales > Streptomycetaceae > Streptomyces > Streptomyces sp. NPDC102270. The sequence goes on from NZ_JBIWLX010000027.1 coordinate 78,798, forward strand.
GCATCGCACGCTCGCGCTGCCAGCGCTTGTAATCCGACCGCTTCCGCCGCCGCACCCCCGGCTCCACCAGCCCATGACGGACCAGGATCCGATACACAGTCATCCGCGACGGCACCGGCGCCACCGCCCCGGACCGCTCCAGCACATGAGCGATCCGCCGCGGACCCCACCGCGGATGCTTACGCCGCAGCTCGCATACGGCCGCCTCCACCTCGCCGGACGCCTGATGCGGACACGACGCCGGCCTGCGTGACCGGTCCGCCAGACCTGCCAGGCCCGCGGCCGCATACCTCGACTTCCACCCGCTCACCGTCTGCCGCGACACCCCCAGCGACGCGGCGACCTCCGTCACCGTCGCGCCCGCCAGAACAGCCAGGACCGCCCGGTATCTCTGCTCGACAACCGACAACTCCACCAGCGCCAATCCCAGCCTCCCGCCACGCACCGCAACGACGCGCACAGAAAAGCCGATCACGGCCACTGTCAACCATCAGCTGGGACCGAACTGTCAAGCATCTACCGGGACCGGACACGGGGTGGCCCGGGGTGTGCGTTCAGATTTTCTCTACGAGGTTCGAGGTTCAAGGCGGGCCCCGCCCGTCTGAACCGGCCGAACATTGCCGACCGCCCCACCGTCGGGCGAGCAGCCGACGCTCGTGCCGAGTGCTGGCGGGCTGCCGGTCCCGGGCGTGAGCACTTGCGCGTCGCACAGCAAGTTGTCGCCTACGACCGTCCTACGGCCGGATCGCAGGCACAGGGCCGACCAGGGGGCCGACCCTTCAGGTGCGTCGCGCAGGCTCACCGAGGGCGGCGGCCGGCATCGCCTCCAGCGGGGAGCGATACCCCCAGCGGCCCACCCTCTCGGCGGCCCCCTCTTCACCCGGCCTCCGCGCTGCCGCACTGGCGGGGACACCGGCATCGCCCCGACGCCCGAGGCCGCCCTTTCCGGCGAACGGGCCGCCGGGGGAAGTACCAGGCAGGACACATGCGGGGACATCGACCAAGTTCCTGGCAATCGTCGGGCGACTGCCCGCAAGCCAGCGGGAGTGAACCTCTGCCGATACCGCTGTCCGAGGCCGCGGGGCCGTCCTACACTGCTTGCGTGACCGCTGCATACGACTACGAGGACATGCACCACCTGGTGGACCGGCTCACCCCGACCCAGGTGCGACGCCTGCGCCTGCTCGTTACCCAGGATGAGGAATTGTCCCAGGTTGCCCAGTCGCTGCCGGCAGTCGACGCGAACGAGGCCGAGGAGTCGGTCCCGGCAGGGCTGCTGGCCCTGATCGGCAGCGTGAACGGCCCAGAGGATCTGGCTGAACGGCACGACGACTACATCCGAGAGCGGATGCGCGAGCGCTTCGGCGACTCGGCGTGATCGCCACGGTCCTGGACACCGGACCCCTGGCTGCGGCGTTCAACGCGGCCGACCGGCGTTACCCGGAGTGCGCCTCCCTGCTGACCTCGCTGACCGGTCGCCGTCTGCTGCCCACCCCGGTCATGACCGAGGTCTGCTGGTTGCTGGAGCGCTGGCCCCAGGTCGAAGCGGCGTTCCTCGCCGAGGTCGCACGGGGAACATTCGAGCTGGTGCACCTCACTCCCACCGACCTGACGCGCATGGGCGAGCTGGTCCTCCAGTACGCCGACTTCCCGCTCGGCGGAGTCGACGCCTCGGTCATCGCGGTGGCCGAGCGCTTCGGCGTGGACCGGGTAGCCACCCTCGATCGGCGGCACTTCAGCGTCGTCAAGCCCGCCCACGTCCCGGCGCTGACACTCCTGCCATAGCCCGACCAGCGGTCTACACCCCTGACGGCAGCGCTGACGGCAACAACCACGGACACCAGGGCACAGCCACGGACGCCAGCGGAGTGCAAAACCGCCGATGACCTGCGAAAACGCAGGTGGGGAGGGGTCGCGTAGCCCACGTACTATGTGCTGGCTGGCGAGACTCCGGTTCTCGTTCATAATTCAGGTTGTCCCAGCTTCCGAACCAGCAAGCCGATTGAGGGGCTACTTCCCGACTATGGGCAGATCTCTTTTTACGCGATCGTCAGTTCCGCCGGTAAACTGATCAAGTGGGGCATATCGAAGAACCACGTTGCCCGCTATTCATCCCGGCAGATATCTGAAATGGGTGGATCCCGCATGCAGATTGTCAAGAATTTTGATTCAAGGCGTGATGAATTGGATGCGGAGCGATACACGGTGGAGCGGTGTCCTGGACCTGCCAATTTCGAAGACCGCAGAGGCTCTGTGGCCTCGAATCAGTCATGGGAGGAGGATCTCCAGCATGCGACAGGGGGTGGTCTATTCCGAGAGCTTGGGCGGTAGGGCCAGGCTGGTTCCCTTTTCTACCCCTTCATAAATCAACCCGGAATGGTGCGACTGGTTGGGAGAGTGGAATTTCATTGGTGATCTTAATTTGCGAGACAATGGCTCCCTCGTCGTGGAGTCGGTAGAAGCCTCAGCTGGTTGGTGTGTGTCGGTATCGTTGCTCGATAGCGGCGAGTTCGAGACTGTTTACCGCTGTTCTCCTAGACGTGAGCATGGATCTCCGGGCTGCCAAGCTAATTAAAGACGGCTCGTGCACAGGAATAAGCGCAAACATCGTGCATTCCGGTATTCATTCGGTTCGTCGTAGGTGTTGGTCGTGGCTGCGGCCTGACACTGCGTATGAAGCGAAATAGGACCATGTGAAAGACGGGAAGGATAGGAAGGGTCCCTCCTCGGTTTTTGAGTCGCGGATATGGGTGGCCAGGGGCGTCATGGCTATCTCGACGCAGTTCGAGCCGTCGCCGCTGTAGCTGGACTTCCGCCAGTGGATGGGCTGCATAGTTCGGTCCCTCACAAGTCCTTGATGGGGCGGTGGATGAAGTCGCGTGACTCGGTGGGCGGGAGCGCGCAGGATTCCATGCCGTCCAGCACGGCCCGGTACTTGCTCAACTGTGCTTCCGCGTCGAGGAACTCGCATGCTCCGTGGTGCGAGTCGAGTTGGACGGTGTCGAGTTGGGGGACGGGGCCCTCGACGTAGTCGAAGGACTGGCCGGTGGTGGGGAAGTGGTCCGCACCGAACGGGATCACGCGGAGGCTGCACGGCATGGCCCATGTCCTCAACCGCGTGGAGCTGTTGACGTCCGAACTCGTCACCAACGCCTACCTGCACACCAAGGGGCCCGCCCCGCTGCGGCTGACGGCCCTGGGGGAGGGGCGGCTGCGCGTTGGGGTCTGGGACAGCCACCCTTACATTCCCGCGCCCTTCGCCCGCCATCCCGGCGATCGAGTTCCGCCCGCTCCGGCGGGGGACCTCGGAGGGCGTGGACTGTTCCTCGTCCAGGAGCTTGCCGACTCCTGGGGTGGCTGGTCGCTCGAGGACGGGCTTCTCGACCGGGGTGCCGGGAAGCTGCTGTGGTTCGAGGTTGGTGGGAAGTGCTGAGCGGCGGCGTGATCGTCCGTCCTGCCGCAGCTGTCGCACGAGCCCGGCATACTGCTGCTGTGGCCGAGTACGCAGACACAAGCGGGAGCGCGCCTTCCCGCTGGGGTTACGGGACGGAGCGGCTGCCGGTGACGCTCGACGAGCTGGCCGGACCCGAGGGCGGATCCGTCGCGCTTCCCCTGGAGCTCGCGTGGTCCGGGCTGCGGGTCTTCGATCTCGATGATGTGAAGCTGCTGCTGGGCCTGTACCGGATCGTCCTGAACAACGGATCGACGGACGACTTCGTGCGCTACCTCGATCAGGGGCACCTCGTCCGCCACTGGCCGATCCTGCGCAAGATGCTGGGGCATGGCGTGCGCGAGACGTGGGAGGAAGCCTTTCCCGAGCTCTGCCGCTCCCGCTCGGCATGAGGCTGCCGCCCCTGCACCGCCGGCTCCTGGCGGATGCCCTGGACGCGGGCGAGGACTTCGAGCTCGCCCTCGCCGGCGGGTATGCCGTACAGGCTCATGGCCTGGTCGATCTTCCCAGTCAGGATCTGGACTTCGCGACTCGGCACCTTGCGTCGATGACCGACATCGTCCTGCGCCTTGCGGACGGCCTGCGGGGAAGGGCTGGGCGGTCGCCGTTGTCGACGTCAGGGCGCGGCTCCTCGTCAGGGATCCGGACAGTCAGGAGACCCGCGACGGATGCCACCCCGCTCCCCACGGACGGGAGTCGCAGCACGGTCTCCATGGCCATGCGCGCCCTCGTCGACCGCGGTCTGCCCCAGGACCTGATCGACGTCTACGCCGCCTGTCCGTACTACTCCGTGATCGAGCTCGAGCAGCTGGGCCAGTTCGACCTGTGCGAGCTGCGCGACCGGCTGGAGAGTGTCGTATGGGTGAGTGATGAGGAGTTCGCGGCCTACGGGCTCAGCCCAGAAGACATCGCTGAGCTGCGACGATGGGTGCTGGAGTGGGAGTCCGACCTGGGGCTGCGGATTCTCGAGGACTACGACGATCCCGAGGACGCCGACGGCTGACGCAGTCCGCCGGCTCTCACACCGCCGCCTCCCGGCGCGGAGCTGTTCGTAACACAAAGCCCCCACGACCTCTCATCCCGCCCTCCGCCGGGGTGAGAGCAACGTTCCTTTCCGGTCACCCTGTGCCACAGGCAGGAAACGCGTCGTCCCTACCTTCGGGATCAGCCACTCGAAGCAGGACCGAGCCCCGTCGCACCGTGGAGGCGTCATGACAGCCCCTAGTACAGCCCCCGCACCCCCGAGCAGGGGCGGCCGCTGGATCCAGCAGTGGGATCCGGAGGACGAGACCTTCTGGAAGGAGACCGGCGAGAAGATCGCCAAGCGGAACCTGCTCTTCTCCGTTCTCTCCGAGCACATCGGGTTCTCGGTCTGGACCATGTGGTCCGTGCTGGTGCTCTTCATGGGCCCGGAGTACGGCCTGACCCCGGCCGACAAGTTCCTGCTCACCTCGATGGTCACGCTCGTCGGTGCCGTCGTCCGCGTCCCCTACACCTTCGCCGTGGCGATCTTCGGCGGGCGGAACTGGACGATCATCTCGGCCAGCCTCCTCCTCATCCCCACCATCGCCGCGTTCACCGTGATGAAGCCGGGGACCTCGTTCAACACCTTCCTGCTTATCGGCCTGCTGGCCGGCATCGGCGGCGGCAACTTCGCCTCGTCCATGACGAACATCAACGCGTTCTTCCCCCTCCGCAAGAAGGGGTGGGCCCTCGGGCTCAACGCCGGCGGCGGCAACATCGGCGTCCCGGTCATCCAGCTGATCGCCCTCGCGATCATCGGCGCCAGCGGCGGACCCCGGGTGCTGCTCGGGATCTACATCCCGCTGATCCTCGTCGCCGCCGTCCTCTCCTCGCTCTTCATGGACAACATCGAGAACGTGAAGAACGACACCGGCGCCGCCAAGGACGCCGCGAAGGACGGCCACACCTGGATCATGTCCTTCCTCTACATCGGTACGTTCGGCTCGTTCATCGGTTACAGCTTCGCCTTCGGGCAGGTGCTGACCAACCAGTTCGGCCGGACCCCGCTGGAGGCCGCGTACGTCACCTTCATCGGCCCGCTGCTCGGCTCGCTGATCCGTCCGGTGGGCGGCGCGCTGGCCGACAAGTACGGCGGCGCGAAGATCACGCTGTACAACTACGTCGGCATGGGCGTGGCGACCGCGGTCCTGATCGCCGCCAGCATGCAGAAGTCGCTCGGACTGTTCACCGTCGCGTTCGTGGTGCTCTTCGTCCTCAGCGGCCTCGGCAACGGCTCGACGTTCAAGATGATCCCCGGCATCTTCCACACGAAGGCTCTCGCCAAGGGGCTGGAGGGCGAAGCGGCCGCCGCCTACGGGCGTCGCCTCTCCGGTGCCTCCATGGGTCTGATCGGCGCGGTCGGCGCGCTCGGTGGCGTCGGCATCAACCTCGCCTTCCGCCAGTCCTTCCTCTCCTACGGCTCCGGAACCGGCGCGTTCGTCGCCTTCCTCGCCTTCTACGCGGCCTGCTTCCTGGTCACCTGGGCCGTATACCTTCGCCGTACGGCCGCCCAGGGCCGGGCCGCGACCGCCACAGAGGCGAAGCCGCAGCTCAACTACGCCGAGGTGTGACGTAACACTGGCGACATGAACCGGAACCGAGCCTGTCACGAGCCGTTGACAGGCTCGGTCGGCATGTAGGTCAGACGACAGACTGTGGGACGACAGCCATGTACGACGAACAGCAGGCAGCAGAGCAACACGGCCCCCTCGCGGGGTTCACCGTGGGAGTCACGGCCGCGCGCCGGGCGGACGAGCTCGGTGCGCTGCTCCAGCGCCGCGGGGCCGCGGTCCTGCACGCGCCCGCCCTGCGGATCGTGCCCCTCTCCGACGACAGCGAGCTGCTGGCGGCGACGAAGGACCTGATCGACCAGGCGCCGGACGTCGTGGTGGCCACCACGGCCATCGGGTTCCGGGGGTGGGTCGAGGCCGCCGACGGGTGGGGGCTCGGTGAGGCGCTCATCGACCGGCTGCGCGAGGTGGAGCTGCTCGCGCGCGGGCCCAAGGTCAAGGGGGCCGTACGGGCCGCCGGGCTGACGGAGGAATGGTCGCCGTCGTCCGAGTCCATGGCCGAGGTGCTGGACCGGCTGCTGGAGGAGGGCGTCGAGGGACGCCGGGTCGCCATTCAGCTGCACGGGGAGCCGTTGCCCGGGTTCGTGGAGGCGCTGCGGGCCGGGGGAGCGGAGGTCGTGGGGGTGCCGGTGTACCGGTGGATGCCGCCGGAGGACATCGGGCCGGTGGACCGGCTGCTGGACGCGGCGGTCTCCCGCGGTCTCGACGCGCTCACCTTCACCAGCGCTCCCGCCGCGGCCTCGCTGCTGTCCCGGGCCGAGGACCGCGGTCTGCTGCCGGAGCTGCTCGCCGCGCTCAACCATGACGTGCTGCCGGCGTGTGTCGGGCCGGTGACCGCGCTGCCGTTGCAGGCGCGGGGCGTGGACACGGTGTCGCCCGAGCGCTTCCGGCTCGGACCGCTCGTGCAGTTGCTGTGCCAGGAGCTTCCCGGGCGGGCCCGGACCTTGCCCATCGCCGGCCACCGGGTGGAGATCCGGGGGCACGCCGTCCTGGTCGACGGGACGCTGCGGCCGGTGCCCCCGGCGGGGATGTCGCTGCTGCGGGCGCTGTCCCGGCGGCCCGGCTGGGTGGTGTCCCGGGCGGAGCTCCTGCGGGCGCTGCCGGGCGCCGGACGGGATGAGCACGCGGTGGAGACGGCGATGGCCCGCCTCCGTACGGCCCTGGGGGCCCCGAAGCTGATCCAGACGGTGGTGAAGCGGGGGTACCGGCTGGCGCTGGACCCGGCGGCGGACGCGAAGTACTCGGACGCCTAGCTGTTCTGTCCTGGGAGGTTGTGGACAGGTGAGCCAGGTCTCGACTGAGGGATCTTGAACGGATGAGGGCCTTCCGGTTCGGTGTGGATT
>NZ_JBIWLX010000028.1:0-70041 GCF_044766405.1 Streptomyces sp. NPDC102270
TGAGTGTCTGGGTTGTTGGTGATGCCCAGGATGGCGAGTGCTCGTTCGGGTTCGTGGCGAATGGCGCGGGTGGTCTTGGCGATGTTGTCGGCTCCGAGGATCTTCAGGGTGCCCATGGCGAGGTTGCGGATGGTGGCCATGACGCGGGATGAAGTGCCGGTGTGAATGGTCGAGGCGTCCTCAGTGAACGTGACATCTCGGATGTAGTGGGAAGAATTTTCGATTCCCCAATGCCCGCGAATGGCGGCGGCGAGGTCGATGGGGCGGGTTTGATGGGCGGCGAGGCTGGTGACCGCGTAGACGTTCTCGCGGGTTTCGGGCCGGCCGGTGGGCTTGCGGCGGCGGTGGACCCGGATGGCGAGGTAGGCGTGGGGGAAAGCGATGCCGCCGAGGTGGTCGGCGAAAGCGCAGGTTTTGATCGAGCGGGACTCGCGGCGGCCGTGGGCGGTGGCGGAGGCGGTGTGCTGGACCTTGATCGAGGTCCAGGGCAGGGCGGCGAGTTGGGCGTAGGCGGTGGGCTGGTTGGTCTTGATGACGGCGATGTAGTGGGTCTTCTTCGTCTCGACCAGCCAGGTGATGTTGGCTTTCACCGAGTGGAGGGCATCGAAGGTGACGACGGTGTCGGCGAGGTCGAGCGGTGCCAGCAGGGGTTTGAAGTGGCCCACTTCGTTGGTCTTCGCACCGACTTCGACCTGGGCAATCGTGGCGACGCGGTCGTGGGTGACCGCCGAGAGCAGGTGGCGCCGCGGCGCGGCCAGGCGGGCTGAGCCCATGAGGGCCTTGCCGTCCACGGCGATGATCTGCCGCGATCGGGTCTCGGGCATGTCCGCGGACGCGGTGATGCGGTGCCGGTCGGCCAGGTAGGCGCCCACAGCCTGGTCCAGGGCGTCGCCGTCAAGTGCCTGAAGGACGCGTCCGAGAGTGACCGGCTTGGGGCTGCGCCGCCAGCCGAGCAGGTGACGGCGTACCCCGAGGGATGCCAACAGCGAGTTCGTGGCCCGCTCGCCGAACTCGGCGAGTTCATCGATGCTCTTCGCATCGCAGACGGCCGCGCAAGCACACATCAGCAAGATCGCCGTCAGCGAGTACCACCGGCCCGGGTGAGCGCGGATCCGGAACCGATTCGAGGTAGGGGCCCAGGTCGGCGATCCGGTCCGCATCCAGCGGCCCCAGCTTCTCCAACACGGCAGGGATAGGGGAAGCTGCAACAGCAGGCACGGGACGTCCTCGTGAGCATCTGGCTTCGACACCACAATGATCACGAACCCCCGTGCCTGCTCTGCCATCCGCCCCTACCGGCCTGATCGTCAACCCTCCACGCAAGCACGGAACTTGACGGAGCCCTGGGCGTCGCCCGCTTGAAATCCTGGCGGATCTTCCGCAGGTCCCGGTGCAGTCCGAACTGCATGACGTCAATCGCCAAAAGTCATCCTCACCCTGGAGCGTCAAGGCTGAGGAAGCTCGTTGACCGATCCACTTTGGATCGCATTCATTATTGAATCGTGCGCGAAATGTAAAATTCTGCTGACTTGCGATCAAGATTGCGGAGTGCTGCTCTGGAATGGGTAGGGGTAAAGAGCTGAATGATCTGAACCCGAATGGGTGGCGTTCAGCCGAAGTAGGGGGACGACGCGTCGTGTGACGGCGGGATGCCCCGCGCTGCGACCCGCTATCGGAGGTTCACGATGACACAGGTTTCTTCTGCCCGCATTCCACTACGCCAGATCATGGCCGTGCTCTTGACGGCCGCCCTGACGCTCTCCCTCTCGGTGGTGCTCACCGTCACCTCGACGAAAGAAGCAGCCGCCTCGTGCTCCGCCAGCCGGTTCAACGGCACATGGCGCTCGTCCGACGCCAGGCTGGAGCGTATCGACGTATGGCAGGGAGAGGACTGCCACCTGTACGCCAGGGCCTGGTCCGTCTGCGAGAATGACTCGTCGCATATCTGCAGCTGGGGAAACAGGAGAATGGGAGACAGTCCCGAGCCGAACTTCCAGTTCGTCGGATACAACTGGAGCAACGCCGATGAGGTGCTGCAGCTGCGGATGCAGGACAGGTCTCACATCTCGGTGTGGGACAGCACTGACTACCACAACGGTAAGAAGGTCAGCTTCACGGTCACGATGTACAAGAGCCGTTGAGCCCGCGAAGGGCACATCTCCGCCCGTGCCGCTACTGGACGAGCCCCCTACCAAGACAGGTGGGGGTCTCGCCGCTCGTCCCCCGCCCCCGACAGGATGCGAACCGCGCCGGGGGGGGGCCAGCCAACGATGTAACTCGGGTGGTGTGAATTACTGAGCTGTTTCAAAGTTGCCACTGATCGGGTGATGCCGGCGGTGTGCGCAACGCACGAGGCTCCCGTGCCGTTGGGGGAGGTGTTCGAAGTCTCAACCCACAGGCACAGGAGCCGCGTTGGTTCCGTATTCTGCCGCACTCGACCTGCCTCATGCCCTGGTCGAGTGAGTCTCAATGATGGTGTCAAGCCGACTTGGGAGCTGGTGGGGTGGGGGTGAAGTGCCTCTTGCCGCGGAGCATGGCCCAGAGGACGTCGACTCGGCGGCGTGCGAGGGCGAGCAGTGCCTGGGTGTGGATCAGTCCTTCGGCGCGTTTTTTGAGGTAGTAGTCCCGGGAGGGTCCGGGGCGCATCATGGCGGTTTGGGCGGCCATGTAGAAGACATGTCGCAGGCGGCGGTGGTATCGCTTGGGCCGATGGTGGTTACCGGTCCGACGGCCGGAGTCGCGTGACACCGGGGCCAGTCCTGCGTGTGCGGCCAGGCGGCCGGCGTCTGCGTAGCTGGACAGCTCCCCGACGATGGCGAGGAACTCGGCTCCGAGGATGGGTCCCATGCCCGGCAGGGATGGATGACTTCGGCGCGCTCGTCGAGGTGGAAGGCTCCGCGGATCTCCCGGTCGGTGTCTTTGATCCACTCGTCGAGCGCGAGGAGTTGATGCGCGAGGTCGCACACGAGTTTGACGGCTCGCTTCTCGCCCGGCAGAGCAGTCACAAGGGGTCACGATGCTTATCGTCACCCGCGAGGGTGACCGCCGCTGCAAGCTCCCGCCGCACCAGCGTGCCCTGGTCGGCCTGGTGTACCTGCGCCGGCACGACACCCTCGCCCAGCTCGCTGCCGGGTTCGGTATCTCCGTCGGCACCGCGCACGCCTACGTGGCAGCCGTCGTCGACCTGCTGGCCGACCGCGCGCCCGGCCTGCTGCGTGCCCTGCGCGAGGCCGATCCGGACTACGTCCTGTTGGATGGCACGCTGGCGGAGTGCGACCGGGTCGGCGACAGCCGGGCCGATTTCTCCCACAAGCACCGTCGGCACGGGGTGAACGTGCAGGTGGTGACCGACCCTGCCGGGCGGCTGCTGTGGATCTCGCCCGCACTGCCCGGCCGTGCGCACGACCTCACTGCGGCCCGCACCCACAGGATCATCCGGATCTGTGAGCGCCAGGGCGTCCCGGTTCTCGCCGACCGTGCCTATATGGGAGCCGGCCCGTGGGTGACGACGGCCCTCAGACGCCCGCCGGGCCGTGACCTCACACCCACGCAACAGACCATCAACCGTGCGCTGTCCGCAGCGCGGGCACCGATCGAGCGTGGTGTCGCACGACTGAAGTCATGGCGGATCTTCCGCAGGGCCCGGTGCAGCCCGAATCGAATGACGTCAATCGCCGCCGCCGTCCTCACCCTGGAGCGGCAACGCTGAAAGACCTCACTGACTTTGTTGGCGTGATGTCGTCAGGGTGAGGCCGGTTCCGGCGAGGCAGCCATCAATGACGTTGTTGCAGTACTGGATCTGGCGCGGGCCCTGTCTGAGGGTTCGCATCAAGTGGTCGGGGTCGGTGAAGGCGGTGTTGGCCTGGCTGCTGCGTCGCAGCAGCGACCAGATGCCCTCGACGGGGTTGAGGTCAGGTGCATAGGCCAGCAGAAAGCAGCTGGTGATCCAGTCGTGGAGTCGATGAACGCCTCCAGCCTGGCATCCTTGTGCACGTTCAAGTTGTCCCAGATGAGCACGATTAGGGCGCCGGGCTGCTGGTGGGCATCGATCAGCAGGTCCCGGTACTCGGTCCAGGTGAAATGCGTCTGCCGCCCTGTTGGTGGTCGACATGCCGCTTGGGCCTGAAAATCAGACGCGACCGCTCGCCCTGCTTGTAGCAGGTCAGCGACCCAGGGCGGCTTCGCCGCCCGCCGTGGGGCGGGTAAATGGGCGCGCTGAACACCCCGTGGCCCTTGATCAACACTGCATCGCGGGGGCGGCAACGCAGGAGGCGGAGGTCAGCTGGTCAGCTACCTGCGGTTTTGCCCACGCCGGTTGGTATTTACGCGTCAGAGCGGCGATCGAGAACCGGCGCTGCGAACGTCCCCGCACCCGGATGACGGGCGTGTGCCCGCGCCTGGCCCAGGTCCGCATCGTGGGCGGCGTCATCGAGAAGCCGGCCTCGTCTTCGAAGCAGATCCAGCCCCCGAGCGCCGCCGCGGTATTTCCACCTGGGGCCAGGTCTCCTTCACCCAGCGGGTGACGGCCTCCCTGTTGCCCTCCACCGCGCGGCGGGCCGGGAGCTGGTGGCTGAAGCTGTGCCGGTGCAGCATCTGCGCGATCGACGACAAGGCCATTCTCATCAAGACTGGCCCTGCCGAACATCTGGCGTTTCAGCATCTTCAGCCGGTTGATGTTGCCCTCGACGGCGCCGGAACTGTGCGGCAGAGACAGCCCGTTGCGGACCGCGTCGAAGTCGCGGCGGAGGTTGCGGGCGAAGCCCGCAAGCGGAGCCAGACTGTCCCGTTCGACGTCGGTGATCCACTCTTCGAGGCGGTCGCCGTGGCGGCCGGTCATCATCGCGGCGAACTTCCTGACGTGAAGAGTGAGCCGGTCGAGTTCGGGATCGCGCTCACGCAGCCGGTGCAGCGTGGCGATTTCCGAAGCGGCCGATCCGTTGTTTTCCCAGTCTCCTGCCAACCGTCTTCGATGGCGGCTGCTGCAATCAGCTTTCCCGAAACGGAGGTTGGTGGAATTCGAAACGAATTCTTCAGTGGCTGCCGGACCGCATGGAGCCTAGACTGAAAAACATGGTAGAGATCCCCATCGTCTACGTCAGGGGATACGCAGGCGGTACCTCCGGTGTGAACAGTGTCGTCAAGGATTCGTTCTACGGATTCAACGAGGGATCGACACATGTCAGGGTGGGGCCGCAGAATAAACCAGAATTCCACCAGTTCGAAAGCCCCTTGCTGCGCCTGCTCCTGGACGAGGGCTACGAGATCCTCGTCCAGGGAAGCCAGGAGGCCTACCTCGACACGCACGACGACATCCCGGCCGCGAGCATCTGGGTCCACCGCTTCTACGACGAGTCCGCGACCACGTGGGGCGGCGCACCCCGCGAGTTCCGTCTCGAAGACGCCTCGTCCGACCTGCTGTGGCTCATCGACACCCTCAGGGCGAAGACGAAGGCACCCCGGGTCCACCTAGTGGCGCACTCCATGGGCGGGCTCGTCTGCCGCTGCCTGCTGCAGAAGATCCTGCCCGACCTCGGCCGCGCACCGGCGGACTGCGTGGACAAACTGTTCACCTACGGCACCCCGCACGGCGGCATCACCTTCGACGTCGGTCTCGGCGTCGTCGAGCAGCTGCGCGACGCCATCGGCATCAACGGGGCGGACATCTTCGGACGGCGGCGCATGTACGAGTACCTGACCCCGAAGGCAGTACTGGCACGACAGCCCGATCCGCCGCACGGCTGGAGCGCGCGCGAGATGCCCGACGGGCCGGGCTCCTTCCCCCTCTCGCGCGTGTTCTGCCTCATCGGCACCAATCCCACGGAATACGAGGTCGCGCTCGGCCTGTCTTCGTTCGCTGTCGGCGCCCGCAGCGACGGGCTGGTGCAGATCGACAATGCCTACGTGCCACGCGCCCACCGGGCCTACGTACACCGCAGCCACAGCGGCCGGTACGGGCTGGTGAACTCCGAGGAGGGCTACCAGAACCTGCGACGTTTCCTCTTCGGCGACACCAGGGTCGAGGCCGACCTCGTCGACCACCGGCTGTCCGGCGACCGCGAGCACGCCACCTGGCAGGCGGAGGTGAAGCTGGCCGTGCGCGGCCTGCCCGTCGTCATGCACGAACGGCAGGCCGCCCAGTGGTGCCCGCTCCCGCTGCCGCCGCCCGATGCCGACGGCGCGTCCGCCGCGCCCGTCACCCTCGCCACCACCTTCCTGCGAAGCGGCGCCTCCCGTCCCGCCGACAGCACCACCATGCGCTACGCCCTGGAGGTGCGGATCATCTCGCTGCGGATGCGTGACGGGCTCCTGTGGTTCAAGGACCACCTGGAGCAGACCGCCGACCGGCCGTCCCGGCGTGTGGGCGGACTGGAACTCGGTCATCGCCGGCACGATCCGCGACCACCGGCCCACCGGAACGCCGCGCCCCGCCGACGACGAGGAATCGGGCGGCGGAGTGTGGCGGGTCCACGTCCCCCTGCCCGACTCGGCACGGTCGATTCTGGGTGAGAGGGCCGCGATCGGCTCACCGCGACACCGTGGAAATGACCGTGTCAAAGGACCACCAGCCACCCCGCTCCACTTTCGGAGGCAAGCATGCATTGGCCTGAAGCACCGGACATGGAACCCGCCGATGTCGTCAATATCCTCGCCCAGAAGGTCGCCGGCGCCCTCGGCGTCGGAACCGACACGACGCTGGGCTCCCTCGACGACGGCCAACTCACTGCGTTCGCCTCCGTGATCCAGCAGATCGAGGGATGGCGGCCCGGACAGACCCACGGCCCCGGCGTTCTGCCGGGAGACGTCGCGCAATGGCTGGCCGACCATCCCGGACGCGCCGAACGCGTCGCCGCGGACCAGCCGTTCGCCCGGCGGGGGACCGTGGCAGAAGGGGTCGAGAACATCCAGCGGCGCCTGAACGAACTCGGCCGCACCCCGCCCCTTGAGGTCGACGGCAACTTCGGCCCGCGCAACGACGAGGCCGTGCGCTGGTTCCAGGCGAACCACGGTCTGACCGCGGACGGCATGGTCGGCAACGAGACATGGCGGCGGCTCATGGAAGTCCCGGGCTGACCGCACCAAGGACGACACACCAGGACCACAGCACCACGACAGGAGAAGCACCATGTCAGCCACCGCGACCATCCTCGACGCCTACTGCATCCACGCGGCCACCGGCACCGACGCGTCCGTGAACCAGGCGGTGGGCGCCCTGGCCGGCAAGATCCCCCTGAGCAGCATCGGGACCTCCCTGCAGGACTTCGTCGCGTCCGTTCCCCAGGCCGTCGCGGCAATCGACGCCGCCCGGGGCGACCCCGACAACCTGTACATCACCACGAGTACCGAGGGAGACCTCGACAACGCGGTCTGGCCCGGCAACGGTTCGACGGGGACGGTCGGATCGGGACAGACCCAGCCCCTGGGCGTGACCGTGCCGGTCGAGTTCGTGCAGAACCTCTCCCTGTGGGACTTCGACGACGTCTCCAGCGATGACCTGCTGGGCTCGATCCGCATTGAGGTCTCCGAGCGTGGGGAGGGACCCATCGCCAAACTCGCCACGTCACCCGTGGAGGGTTCCGTCTACTACGTCACCAACCGGGTCGACTAGACCGTGGACGGCGCCTGGGCTTGCGAGATGTGCGGCACCGAGGTGCCGCCCGACGCGCAGCGGTGCCGTCGTTGCGGTGCCTGGGTCCCGTTGTACGACGACGGCGAGGGGCCGGAACCGCGGCCGGCACGGCGGAGAATCCTCTGGACGCCTCCACCCCCGCCTCCGCCCCCACCCAGACGGGTCCCACCGCCCCCGGCCACACCGCCTCCGGTCCGGAACGATCCGCCTCCCCGACCGCCCGTCCCGCCGCTCCCGGTGGGCACCCTGGCGGGCAGCGGCCTGGTCGAGGGAGTGGCGCGGAACGTGCGGATCCGCACCGAGGTGCAGGGCAGTTCCGGCAACACCAGCTCGACCGTCGTGTGCAACTTCCGCGTGGAGGTGCACGACTGGCAGGAACGTCCCCTGCGGCTCGTCCCCGTCGAGATGCGCGGCTACTCCTTTGAGGGCGCCGTCAACGAAGGGGACCGGGTGCGCGCCCAGGGCAAGGTGAAACGCGGCACGCTGCGGGTCAAGCGTCTGCACAACCTGACGACGGGAGCGGAGGTGTCCGCCCGGACCACGCCCGTGGTCCTGGGGATCCTGGCGTTCGTGCTCTTCGCGGCCTGGGCCGTGTACCTCTTCGCGTTCGCGGGGCGCTGACCCGGTCGCCGCGCCGGCCCTATCGCCGCGGGGCGAACGGCACCCGCAGATCCACCAGCCGGAAGTCGTCGCCGTCCCGCGGCTCCAGGAACGCGAGCGGGGCGTAGTAGTAGTGGACGCCGTGCGGGCGGCGCTTGAGCGGCTGCCCCTGGCGACCGCAGGGCCACTCGACGTCACCGGTGAGAACCCTGGCCGGGATCAGCCAGTAGTCGCCGCGGCGGTAGACGCGCGGCCTGTCCTGGCTGGGCTCGAACCGGACCTCGACGCCGTCCTCGAGCGGCAGCCACTCTCCCTCGCGCAGGGGAAGGCCCATCGGATCCGCATGCCCGCCGTCCCACCCGCTCCTTCCGTGGTCCCAGCGGCGCAGCAGCGGATGACGAGTCGGCACCTGGCCGGCGGACCGGTGGAACGGGTCGTCGGCGACATCACCGTCCAGGGCGACCCGGTACCCGTCGTAGTCGATCTTCTGGATGGTGTACAGCCGGCCGCAGTCCTCGTCGGGCCGGTCCGACGCCCCGCGGCAGACCACGGCGTCGTCGACGATCTCCACCACGTCACCGACGTCCACGCCCAGCTTGTCGTCCCGGCCCAGCGTCTCCAGTTCGACCTGCGTCCCGGACACGCCCCGGACGGGCAGGACCACGGAGCCGTTCTCCCGCGACCACTTGAAGGTCGCCGTGCCCTCCCTGCCGCCCCGGTGCACCTCCACCCGGTACAACTGATTCTCCGGGCCCCGGTAGCCCGACGACGGGACCGGCTCGCTCGGCGCGGCGGCCGCCTCCTCGGGCCGGGTCCGCGCGGCGAGCATGCCGCGCGGCTCGAAACGGCCACGGACGCGGTCCCGCAGGAAGCGTGCGGCGCTGTGCATGTCGGGCGTGAACGAGCCCGACTCCAGCGGGAGCACGCATACCTGCCAGACGACCCGGGTGCGCGCCGTCGTGTCCGGGCCGTTCGGACCAAGGGCCGTCTCCCGGATCCACGGCGCTTCCAGGGCGGTGACGAACCGCTCCCACACCCGCAAGTACACCAGAAAGGGCCCGGTGGGCAGTTGGTCGCGCTCGGGGTCCAGGTGACCGTCGGGCTGGTCCCAGTAGTCGGTGTCGTCGCACTCGCACAGGATGCCGTCGACGTACATGCGCCCCGGGGCCACGGTGAAGGTATCCCCGTCGTAGCGGTCGATCCCGAACCCACCGATGCCGTCCGGTTCGGGCGGGTACGCCGCGGGACCGAGCACGTCGGCGGCCAGGGTGCGCACGTAGCGCAGGAGGATCGCCGTCTGCTCGTTGAAGTCGGCGTCGAGCTGGACCCGGCCCTGCTGGGACAGTACGGAGGAGAAACGCCGAGCGGGATCGAAGATGACGCGGGAGAAGTCGCCGTGCATGCGTGTGCTTCCTGCCTGGTCCGAGGGTGGACGGTATGGGGTGGTAGCGGGGCGGTTCCGGACGGGACTCAAGTGGCGAAGAAGAGCCCGGCGTCGCATCCGGCGGGCGTGTACTCGGCCAGCCTGGTGCGCAGGTTGTCCTCCCGCTGCGGCTGGAAGAGGTGGTGCAGCGCGCCGGGCTCCGAGCCGTTGTCGCCGCCGCGGCGGATCTTCTCGGCACAGGTGTCGGCGAGCCGCACGTAGTCGGGTGAGCCGTACCGGGAGCTGGCGAAACGCAGCACCACCCGCTCCGGATCGCCGGAGTGGTCGGGTTCGCAGTGGAAGCGGGGCGGCGTCACTGAGCCCGGCGGAAGCCAGCAGAACCGTACGGAGCCCCGGTCACATCGGTCGATCCGCACCTCGCCGTCCAGCAGGCAGTTCTCCAGCACATCCGACACTCGGGCGCGCACGGACCCGATGACGGTGGTGCGCCGGGCCGTGAGGACGACGTCCGCGGGGCCACCGTCCGCAGAGCCGAGGGCCGTCGCCTCGCGCAGGGTCGCGTCCAGCACGCTGTCGTACACGTCGACCCGGTTGGGCTCCCCCCCGTCGCGGCCCGCCACCGTGACGGCGCCGAGGACGCTGTGCCGGATCTCGGTGCGGACCGGGCTCTCGGCGATGTCCAGGCTGGGCGCCCCCGGCGCCAGGGGCATGCCCTGCCCCTCCAGTTCCCAGCCCGGCACGAACGTGCAGTGCCGGACGACGAGACGGTCTACGCCGCCCCGCACGCGCACGCAGCCGCCCGTCACCAGCAGCCCGTCGAGGACGATGCGCGCCGTGGCCTCAGACGGGAGCCCGTTCTCGGGACCGGTGATCGTCAGCGCGCGCGTACGGTCGTCGCCGTGCCGGCCGCGCAGCCGGACGACGGGACGGACCCCGTCGGCGGCGCGCAGCGTGAGCCGGTCTCCCGGGGCGAGGCGGATATCGCCCGGATCCGTCCAGACATCGTTGGAGGTGATCTCCACGATCGCCTCCGCCTTGTGCGGGTGACCCTGCTTCGCCGCCTGCCAGTGGTCGAGCGCGTCGGCGATGCTGCGATGGTCCTCGTCGGGACCCACCCGGTAGCGCTCGGCGCTGTCGGCCGGCGCGGGCTCGGGGCGGGGATACTCGCCGCCGCCGAGGTCGCCCGAGAACGCGTGGTGGTACGTCACCCGGACGCCGTGGGCGGGAGCCGTGCCCGGCGGGAGCATCAGGCGGCCGAGGACGGGGTCGACGGCCACCTGTCCGGCACGGGGACGGTACTGCCAGCCGGACAGGTCGGCGGCGACGATCCGGTCGAGGGGCACCACATCGTCCACGGCGTCGGGGCCGGTCCACACGCACAGGCTCTTGCCGGGCCCGTAGTAGTCGTAGAGCTGCTCGGCGAGGGCCCTGCGGCCGATGGGCTCCGGCACGTTCGTCTCGTCCGCGACGTGACAGCTCGACGGCTCCGGCACGGGGGCGGTGAACAGGGGTGTGTCGATGGCGAGCACGTTAAAGGTGTAGCAGGCCCGGTCGCGGTCCAGGCAGTACGCGGGGGCGCGTGTCACGGAGTAGGGGCGCAGCCGCCACAGGTGCAGCCCGACCGACTGGATGCCGTAGCGGCCGGGACGGCGGGCGGAGCCGGCGCGCGGTACCTCCACGGTGCGGGCGAACTCGTCGAAGGGGCCGCCCAGTCGGTCCAGGGCGGCGGGGCGGCGCACTTCGACGAGTCCGCCGCGCGCCGATCTGCTGCGCCCGGACCCGGCCTCGGAGGTGCAGCGCCGTACGGGCTGTGTGACGCACAGCAGACGGCGGTGCTCGACGACCCGCGCGGGCCACGCGGCCACGGCCGACGCGAGGTCCTCCAGCAGCGCTAGGGTGCCCTTGCGGCGGCGGTTGACGACGGTGTCGGCGACATCGCGGCGCGGTACCGCGGCGGCCGGCAGGCCGGTGCCCCGGGAGGTGTCGTCGGACAGGGCGGCGGCGATACCGGGCAGGATCTCGTACCCGACGAGGTCCCCGATGTAGGGCACGACCCAGTCGTCGCAGGTCTCGATGAACCAGTTGTCGTAGAGTCGTTCGATATCCTCCTGGAGGACGGCGACCTGTTCGGCGACGACCGTCAGCAGAGCGCGCAGCGGCCCGCCTTCCTCCGCGTCGCGCCGGCGGTGCACGGTGGGCAGCAGCGCGTACAGCTCGTCGGGGGTCATGGAATCCTCCGCAGGATCAGAGTGCTGGGCACGGCTGGGTCGAGCAGGACCAGCTGGGCGGGGCGCATGACCGGGCGCGGCGCGGCCCCGGCGGTCCGGCGGCCGACCGGGCGTGCGGCAACCGGATGCCGCAGCAGCACCGTCGGGGCCTGCGCGGCGTCGACGGCGGCGGCCGGGTCCGGCGTGCCGCCCTCCGCGGCGCCGGAAGGCACCGGGTCGCGGCCCGCGCGCGGGCCGGCGGGCAGGGCGGGAACGCACGAAACGACGGAGGGGTGTTCCGCGAACCGCACGACGGAGGCCGCGTCCGCGCCCTCGGGTACGCCCCCGAAGGCGTCGACGTCGACGAAGTCGACGCCGGGAACCGCGTGCGCGGCGGCGACGACGGCGCTCAGGTACACGGGATGGCCCAGGTGCGCCCCCGCGAATCCCAGGCGGTCGGCCAGCGCCTCGCGCACTCGCCGCTCGACCTTCTCCGGGAGGTGACCGGGGGCCGTGCGCACGCCCAGCACCACCACGAGCCGTACGCGCTCGCACGGTTCGACCCGCACCGGCAGCACGGGGTCGCCATACCGGCGCAGTGCCGTGCGCAACGCGTTCAGCAGGGGCGAGGAGGCGTCCAGCGGGGCGTCGTCGGCGGCCGCCACCGTGACGTGCAGGACCGGGCGGCCGCCGTCCACGCAGCGGCGTGCCACGGCCTTGCCGACGCCCGCGAAGGCGCGGGCGAAGGACTGGAAGTCACGCACCGACACCAGCCGGTCGAAGGCGGCCTGCCGCAGGGGGATGGCCCGGCGCAGCTCCGCCGGGCCGTCGGCGTCGGCCCCGCCGGTCGCGGGCAGCGGGTTGGTGACACCGCTGACGCCGAGTGGTCTGCTCACGACCTGGTTGATCCGGCCGGCCGCGACATTGCCGGCGCGTCCGCCGCCGATGCGGTAGCGGGCGGTGACGTTCTCCGTGCCGGAGGGCAGGCGGGCGCCCTGCCGGCCGTCCCCGAACTCCACAGCGGCCCGCCCGCCGGGGCCCGCACGCAGGCTGAACACCCGCGCCGTCGGCCCCCCTTCGCTCAGGTCGGCGGTCCGCCGCCACGCCACGTCGTCGACGCGCACCGTGAGGGCCTCCTCGCCGCCGTCGGCGCTCGCCGACGGCAGCCAGACGAGCGGGCCCTGCCGCAGGGGTAGTACCTGGCCGGCCCGGGCGGCGTCACCGCTGCCGAGCACTTCGGTGACGGTCTCGCCCGCGGTCGCCGGGACGACATTGCCGTGCACGACGACCGTGTCCCGGTGGTAGCGGTGCGCGAGCGGCGCCGTCAGCAGCAGCGTGCTGCGCACCCGGTCGTCGCAGGAAGTGCCGTCGAAGGCGTGACGTACACCCGCGAGGACGGCGAGTTCGGAGCCCGGCACGCCCGCGCGGCGACCGGTGGCCGTACCGTCCTCCGGCACGACGTCCGCGCGCTCGCCCGAGACGACGAGCAGCCTTCCGGGGGCCAGCCCCTCGAAGATTCCGTCCAGCGGCACGGTGCCGCCCGCCAGGTCGGCGGTGTCGGGCGAAGGAGCGAGCACCAGCGGCTCGCCGGCCGCCCACACGGTGGTGGCCCGCCGGACCGAGATGTCCTCGCAGTCCTCGGTCCACGGCTCGGCCAGCCGCAGCCGCGTCACCCGCAGGGCGTCCTGGTCGTTGGCGACGGACAGCCTGCCCACCTCGACGACCCGGATGACGCGGATGCGCATCCGGCCCGCCACCTGCACGGCGATCCAGCTGCCCGGCTGGATCTCCTCGTGCACCGCGTCCAGCAGCAGAACGTCGTTCGCGAGCGGGCCGCCTCCCTCGGCCGGGGACGGCGCCGCCGCGCGCAGCAGCCGCTTCACCCGGCCGTCGTCCGGGATCGAGGCGCCCAGCGGGGTGGCGGTGACACGGAAGTGCTGCACGCCCGGCGGCGCCGTGGCCGGAAGGGAGGCGGCGGACAGCGCCTGGAACAGGGACTCGGTGAGCCCGGGCCGGTTGCCCGCCAGCAGCCGGGGCAGCGCGTCGGACCCGGCGCCCAGGGCGTCGGTGACCGCCACAGACGGCTGGGGCGGCGGCTTTCCCGGGCCGAGTGCGTGCAGCAGCGGGTCCACCGCGTGCACGACCCGCCCGCCGGGGCTGCCGAGGTCCCGCAGCAGCGCCTCCCCGCCGGCCGGTGCCGTCAGCGCGGGCTCCTCGGTCAGGCGCCGGACGGCATCCTGGACGGTCGCGAGCCGTACGGCGGCCCGCTCGGCCAGAGCGTCCGCGTCCACGTCGTCGCCGAGGTCGGAAAGACGCTCACGCAGCCGGCGCAGCCTGCGGTCCAGCCGGGCCGCGAGCGTGTGCGGATCGCGCAGCTCCTCGGCGCGTTGCCGCACGTCCCGCAGCATGTCCAGCAGGTCCTCGAACGGCCCCCGCGACGACGCCCGCTCCGCGGCTTCCTCCATGTCCTCCCTCAGCGCCTCCACCGCGTTGTCCAGCTGCCGCGGCGGGTCGGGAACCCGCAGCCGCACGGTGGTCCGCCCCAGCGCGGGATCCCGTTCCACGCCCGCCACGAGCCGCGTGAGGTTCAGGCGCGCGTCGGGATAGGTGAACAGCAGGCGGTCACCGGGGCGCAGGGCGTGCTGCACCCCGTCCACGTCGACCGAACCGATGCCGGTGGCGACGTCGGGCGTGAGCGTGGTCGGGAGCGTGGTGCGCACGGGCAGCGTGTTCCACTCCGCCCTGGCGGTGAGGTCCCGGGTGGTCTCGAACACCGTGGGCAGCCCGCCGGGTTCGGGCTCGCTCCTGACCTGCGAGCCGGCCGGTACGACGCAGGACGTCCCGGCGTCCAGGGTGTAGGCGAGATGGGTGGCCGCCGCGAGAGCCGGGCGCGGCCGGTGACCGACCAGCCGCCCGAGCCGGGTCAAGGACTCCTGCTCGGTCGCCGTGCGCAGGAACCCTTCGTTGGCGATGCGCTCCTGGTAGAACGTCAGCACATCGGCGACGACGGCCCAGGCGTCGAGCAGGGCGATCGAGGGATCGTCCGGCTCCCGAGTGGTCAGCGCGGCCAGCGGCGTCCGGTCGCCGGCCGGGGACAGCCGCGCCAGCATCGCGTCGAGGAACTCCTGGTGGCTGCCCACGCGATAGGACAGTGCGGGCAGTCCGGGCCGGTTCCACACCCGGGCCGGGCCGCGCCCGCCCGGACCCTGTCCACCGGTGGGGGTGCCGGTCATCGTCCGCCTCTCAGACGCAGGGTCAGCCGCCCGTTCTCCGGGCGGGTGACGTCACCCTCGAGCCGCGGGATCTCCAGAGGGCGCAGGCGCAGCTCCCCGGAGGGCGGTACGTCCGCCCCCTCGGCCTCCGCTCCGGCGGCCCGGAACCTGCGCAGCAGCGTCACCTCGGCGTGCCGGACGCCGGGCACGCCCATGCAGAGCGCCACCAGGGCACTGGCCCGCACCGGGGTGCCGAAGGTCAGCGCCGACGGGTCGAAGAACCCCGGCGTGCCGTCGGGCCGGCGTCCCGGCAGGAAGCCGCGCAGCAGCGCCTCCCGCACATGGGCGGTGACGTAGTGCGGGTCGACGAGCACGTACAGCGCCACGTCGAGCGGGACCAGCAGGGCGGGGCGCGTGACGACGTCGTGACCGATGCGCCGGTAGCGGTCCAGCACGGCGCGCACGTCCGCCAGCAGCGACGCCGACGGCACGGCGGTGCCCGCCGGGTCGAGGGCGACGTCGGCCTCGTACCAGCTCCCCGTCCAGCGCAGGGTGGTGGCGGCGCGCTGCACCTCGGGATGGCCCGCGGCCAGGGTGACGTAGTCCTCGGCGGTGACGGCGCGCAGCAGCGTGCGGAAGGGGGCGCGGGGGGCGGCCAGCCGCGCCTCGGCCACGGGCTCCGGATCGGTGCCGCCGGTCACCGGCACCGGATTGCGCACGCGTGTCACGGACGGCAGCTCTGTGTCCCGGTGGGTGATCCGGTTGACGGCCTCGCTGCCAGCGTTGCCGGACCGGCCGTTGCCAACCCGGTAGGTGACGCGCAGCTGGGTTCCCGGGCGGGGCGCCTGTCCGCACCGGCCGTCTCCGAAGCGGAGGGTGAGTACCCCGTCGTCGTCGGTCTCACCCACGACGTGGCGGTCGCGGGGACCGCTCCCCAGGAGGTCCCGGCGCGGGGTCCACCGAGCCCCGGCACCGTCCGTCTCGTCGGTCTCCGTCACATGCAGCACCGGCAGCGCCTCACGAGGATCGGGGCGCAGAGCGGAGCGGGCCGGGCCGTGCAGCGCGGGGTTGTCGCGGTGCAGGGCCTCCGCGGCCCCGTGGCCCCAGGTCTGTCCGAGTTCCCAGGTCGCGTCCGCGGGATCGAGGACGTATCCGGACCGGGCCCGGCGCACGAGTGTGTCCAGGCGGCGCAGCTTGGGCTCCAGCAACTCGTCGAAGCGGGACAGGAGCCGCGCGACGGTCTCGTGGCGGTCGGCGGCGTCGGCGAGGTCGCCGACCACGGAAGCGCCGAACCACGTCCGCAGGAAGCCACGGTCGTCCTCGTCGAGCCTGGCCGCCTCGTGGTGGAGATCGCGCAGGCGGTCGCGTGCCTCGCCCGCGAGGTCGAGCAGCCGGCGGGCCTGCGCAGCGGCGACGTCGGCCGGGCGGGGGTGCGGTGGCGACCAGGTGACGGGCGTGCCGCGCACCGTCGCCGTAAAGGGCCGCGTCCGCGCGGCACCGTCCGGTCCGTCCGGCGCCTCCGGCACCTTGATGGTCCCGTCGGTGTCCCCGCCGGGCAGCCAGGTGTTGTCCAGGCCGTGTTCGACGAGGAGGGCATTGCCGCGTGCCACGACGGATGCGCCGGGCCGGCCGTCGGGTCCGGGAGAGTTCCGCACGGACAGCGGGAAGGCGAGGGCGTCCTCGTCCGCCCAGGCGATCTTCACGACGGGGATGCCGGAATTCGCGTCGACGTCGCAGGTGGCGCGGGTGAGGCGGACGGCCTGCCGGTGGCCGGGGTCGGGTGCGCCGCCACCGGGGCCGTGCGTCTCCTCCAGGACGAGAAGGTCACCGGCCTTCAGGTGCAGCGCGCGCTGTCCGCCGTGCCCGTCGAGGAGGGCGGCCCGGGTGGTGCCGACGGGCAGCCGGAACGCGTCCTGCCCCCAGGCCCACAGAGGTACGCCGTTGTGCTCCGGGCGTAGCCGCACCGTGCGCCGTTCCAGCGGCTGGTAGACCGGATGCGGTCCGGCGGTGAGCGCTTCCCGGGGCATGGTCGGGCCGCCGGCCCGCGCGCCCGCGTCCTCCGGCAGCGCGGTGAACGCCAGGTCGTCGGTCCGCACGGTCAGTGGCGCGGACGCCTCGACACAGACGACGGTGCGGGCCGCGCAGCCGTCGTGCATGGCGTGGCCGACGAGGCGGGCGTGCCGCCGCACCGAGGTGCGCAGCCGGGCGGTGTCCAGGTAGGCCTCGGTGGCCACGGCGTCCTGCTGGTAGCTGAGCCGGTCGCCGACGTGGGCCAGGAGCTCCACCAGAGTGCCCCAGAGGTCGGGTACGTGCCGCTCGGTCCACTGCGGCAGGGTGAGCGACAGACGCTCCAGGAGCAGGCGGCGGAAACTGGCGTAGTCCTTGGCCAGATAGTCGATCGCGGGTGCCGGGCCGGCGGGCGGCCCGTCCGCGGGGACGGTACGCGGCGCGCCCTGCGGGGGACGGCGCACACCGGGGTGGAAGGTGAAGTCCGCCCGGTCGTGGGCGCCGTGGAAGCCGCGTCCCAGCAGCCGCAGCCGGTACGTGGAGTCGTCGCCGGGCCGGTCCAGGTCCAGCCGGAGCCGGGTCACGCCGTCGCCGTCCGGCTCCGGTCCGGCCTCGGGGGTGACCCGCACGACGCGGACGCCGCCGACGCGCCGCCCGCCCTCGATCAGGAAACTGTTGCGGTTCACGCGCTGTGGAAGGGCGCCGAAAAACGTGACGGTCAACGTCCGCCGGTCCGGGTGCGCCCGTACCTCCGCGATACCGGCCGGTCCCCTCGCGCGCAGGTCGTCGTCCGGGCTGTCCAGCACGGTCATGAGAGTGCTCCTCCGCTCACTGTGACGGTACGGTGCTCGCCGGTCGCGGTGAGGACGTAGGCGACGTGGACGTGCAGCTTCGCCTCCTCCGAGGTCACGGTGAGGGACTCCACGGTGAGCAGGTCGCCGAGCCAGCGCTGCAGCGCCGCCTGCGCGGTCACCTCCAGGGTCGCGGCCAGCTCGGGGCTGTTGCCGGCGAAGACCAGGTCGAGGTGGTTGCACCCGAAGTCCGGCCGGTTGACGCGCTCTCCCGGACTCGTGAACAGAACCAGTTCGACCATGTCCCGCACATGGTCGGCGTGGCTGGCCGTCGCCGTGCGGCCGCGCGCGTCGAACCGGTAGGGGAACTCGATGTCCATCGCAGTCACATCCCCCGGACCCTGAGCTGCATCGCCTGCACCGTCGGGGGGTTCGGCGGCGGTGTGCCCACACCGATGGCCGGGGCGACGCCGACGGGCGGGGACGGCTGGAGCAGGGCCGGCAGGCCGCCCACGAACACCCGGGTCGAGGTGTGCAGCCAGGTGATGCTCGTGCAGGGCGGCGCGCCGAGTGTGGCGGCCGGGAAGCTGCACCCGGCCACGAGGAACGTGTCGGCGCTGGTGGCGACCGGGTGAGGGCCCACCAGGACGCGCTGCTGGACCGGTGCGGGGATGGTCACGAGGCCGGGCGGGTGGGCGCACATCATCAGGGCGCCGTAGTGGAGCAACAGTCCGGGCATGGCTTCCTCACAGCACCGTCAACGCGCCGCTGTTCACGGTGACCTGAGGTCCGGCCAGTTGGACGGTGGCCAGTCCGGGCCCGCACGAGATCTCGATCGACGTCTCGTTGATCCTGATGAACGGGCCGTTCTCCCCGTGCAGTTGGAGTTTGATGCCCCCGCCGGGGCCCGGCACGTCACTGATCACCAGGGCGTTCCCGGAGGGTGTGGCCAGGACGATCTGCGGGACGCCCGGCGGCGCGGACTTGGCGGCCGACGGGACGTCCCCCGACCCGCCCCGCCGGAAGCCGACCCACACCGCCCGCTCCGGGTCCCCGTCGAGGAACCGCACCCACACCCCGGAGTCCGGGGGCGGCACCACGTACATGCCGCAGTCCGAGCCGGCCAGCGGGGTCAAGGGTGCGGCCCACACGGCGGCCTCGGCGCCCAGTACCTCGGGGACACGCACCAGGAGTTTGCCGACTCCGGTCGGGTCCACGGCCGAGACGACGACACCCTCGTACATGCCGTGCCACTGCCTCGTCTGGGCTGTTGTCGCTGTTGTCATGGGGTCACCGTCCGGGTGTCGGCGCCGAGTCCGTCGCGGACCAGCGTGAAGTGCTGCCTGAAGGTGTCGCGGGTGAGGTCGTGGGTGACGCCTGCCACGAAGTAGCGTCCGTCGTACGCCCGTCCGGCTCCGCGCACGCCCACCAGGCCGTGGGCGCCGAGGACATGGCCGTAGCGCAGCACGTCGAGCGTGCCGCGGCCGGTGACGGCGTCGGTGGCGAGTCGGCTGCCGAGTCCGGCCAGCAGCGTCCTGGTCAGGGTGCGGCCGGTCTGGCCGCCGAGCGTGCCGGTGCGCAGGACCTGTGCGGGGCTCGCCGCGAGGCTCTTGCGCAGCAGTCGCGGCTCGGGCGCGGTGATCTCGGAGGCGGTCGTGGACGGCGGTTCGAGGCGGTGGGTCCGGAGGTCGGAGTCGGCGAGGGCGTCGAAGGCGAAGGTCAGTTCCTCCACGTTGTCGGCGGCGCCGCAGCCGGTGGTGAGGGCCGGTTGCAGGGCACCGTCGCGGTTCTGCGGGCCCCAGTAGGCGGTGCTGACGCCCGGCGCGGGGCCGGGTTCGACGTGGAAGACATGTCCGACATCCGCGGCCAGCGACCGCAGATAGGCGAGATCGGTCGACGACTGGACCGGAATGTCAAGCAGCGGGTTCGGCTGGTCGGTGAGCACCGGAGCCACGACCCGCGGTGTGATGCCGTACTGCGCGTACGAGGCGCAGACCGTGGCCGCCCGCAGGTGCGGCGCCAGCCCGGGATACGCGCGCCTGACATGCTTCAGGTCCATGAGCGCCGACAGGTCCTCGCCGGTGACGACGAGGAACGACCGGCCCGGCTCCCGCGCGGCGTGCATCTCCTGATGTGTGATCACCCCGTCCATGAGGACATGGCACCGGCCCGCCAGGACCACGGCGACCACGACGCGTTTCTTCGGGTGCAGCGCCCCGTCCGGCATGACGGCCCGGGCCGGCTCGGATCCGGTGCTGACGGCGAAGGTCAGCTGGAAGCCGCCGGTTCGGCCGCTGGCGGAGGTGATCCGCGCGCCGTGCAGCGCGTCGACGAGCGCCGCCGGGGCCGGAGCGGGCACGACGTCCCCGACGAGCAGCATGAGGTGCAGGGCGTGGGCCGTCACCGGGCCGACCCGCCGCCGACGCCCGACGCGGACGCCTCGGCGGGCAGGGTGATCCGCAGCCGCCGGCCGGGCACGGCGGTCAACTCGTCCGGACGCATCGCCCTGTTCGCGTCGGCGATCCGCCACGACTGTTCGGGATCCCCGTACCGCCGGGCCGCGATCCGGTCCAGCCGGTCCCCAGCGGCGACGACGTGCTCACCCACGGCTGTGAGTTCCTCGGGTCGGGGCAGGAAGCGGCGGCGCAGGTGGGCGACGGTCCTGCCGTCCGGGAACGTGTACGTGGTGGTGGGTACCGCGTGGTACCTGCTGTTGGGCTCGATCATGCCCGACCTCCTCCGGTCTGGTGGTGCACGGCTCAGCCCCCCGCGTAGCCGACTGCTCCGGGGCCGTATCCGACGAGTCCCGCGAAGCGTTCCCTGCTCTGCTGGTACTGCAGGTGGAGACCGCCCGCCCGGTGGCTAAAGCCGACGTCGTCGACGGTGAGGATCCGCACCGTGAGCGTCACTCGCGCCCGGATCGGGTTCAGCTCCCCGTCGTACGCCTCCTCCGTCACGTCGATGTCGAGCATCCGGACGGGCAGCACCCGGCGCGGGCCGAGCACCAGCACCGGCAGTGGGGCCTGCACGGGGGCGATCTCCAGGATTCCCCTGGCGGCCAGATCGTTCTGCCGGGTCAGTTGCTCGGCCGTGGGACTGACGGCCGTCTCCAGCGCGGACAGCATCCCGAACAGCCCGGATTCCGCGGGTGGCGCGGGACCGCCCGCCGCACCCGGCTGGTCGGTGGCGTCGAACTCCGCGTCGATGCGGAAGGTCTCGCGGGGCGGTCCCTGCAACCGCAATGCCTCCAGCCGGTCCCCGGCATCCGCGCCGATGCCCCGCGGGCGGAGCGTGTGGGTGATGCTATCGGGGTTGTACTGGAAGGGAACGACGCGCAGCACACGTCCCTGCTCGGGATCGAGGAAGACGATGCCGCCCCGCCGAGGCGCGGGTGAGGTCATGGCCTGCGCTCACCTGCCCGCGGTCGTGGCCGCGCCGGCTCGCGGACGCCCAGCTCCCGCATGACGGCCAGAGCGACCTGCCGGCCGAGGGCAGCGACCGCGGCATCCGCCGGTACGGTGCAACGGCCGGCCCTCCCCCGGTCGGCGTCGCTGGCGGGGGCGAGGCCGAGCCCCACCGCGAGTTCCGCCTCCACGGCCGCGCACAGCGCCGCCCGGGACGGCGCGGTGGCCGCATCGAGCTCAAGCCGGCGGATGCGCAGTTCGACACGGCTGGTCGTCATGTGATCACCACCGCCGTGTCGGCGTCGAACCGCTCGGTGTCTCCGTCGGTCAGCGGGCTGTCCACCCCGTCCACGCGAAGGCGCAGCGGATACCGCCCCGGCGCGCCCGCGGCCAGCCGGAACCGCAGGGTTCGGGTGGCCCGCGTGAAGGGCTCGGCTCGCACCGGCCGACTGCCCACGAGCAGTTCCACCCGCTGGCCCGGGTGAACAGCGGGTGCGCAACGCACCTCCAGCACCGCGGCTCCCTCCGGGTCCCGTACGGCGGTCAGCGGCAGGGGGCTCGTGACACGCGGCGCGACATGCAGTGTCCGAGGCCGGGTGGTTCGTTCGCCGCCGTCGGCAGCGGTGAGCACGACGACCGCCGACCAGCAGCCCGCACCGAGGTCCTCGCCCAGAGTGGCGCGCACCGCGTCGGCACTGTCGGCGCGGGCCGGCAGCACGACCGGCGGCCCGCCGAGCAACATGTGCGTCAGGCGTACGCTCGGCGCTCCCGCGGCCAACCCGCTGCCGCTGAGCACGATGTCGGATCCCGGTGCGGCGACCGAGGGCCGGACGGCATCCAGCACCGGCCACGGCGCCGCCGCCGTCGGCGCCGCCACGGGCCCGGCCCCGGCCTCCCCGCGACGCAGCACCGGCAGGGGCGTGCGTCCGGGAGCGGAGCTGTTGATGAGCACGACGCGGGCCTCGTAGGCCACCGACAGCCGGTAGCCGCCGCCCAGGGACGTCCACAGGCGGCACATCTCGTCGGCCGTCAGCGCCGACGGCGTGAGCTTCACCGGTTCCTGCTGCAGGTGCAGATCGCTGAAGTCTGCGGCGGCCTTGAGATCGTCCGTGCGCAGCTCGGGCCGGTCGTGCAGCGCCGACATCGCCGCCCCGATCAGCCGCTCCGGAATGGTGGAGTCGTCACCCGGCGGCGCGTACGCGGAGAACAGGTAGTGCAGGGCGAGCGCGAGCGCCGGGTGGCGGGTCTCACCGGGGTGCGTGCCGACGGGGTCGGTGTTCCGCCAGGCCGCGTCGACGTCGGTTCTGTACAGGAAGACGTTCAGCGCCGGTCCGGTGCGCGCGGCGTCGGCGTCGCCCGCGCCCTCGGGGTGACGGACCGTCACTTTCGCGCCCGACACCGCGCGCTGGACGGCTTCCCCCAGCACGGCCCGCAGGGTTTCCGTCACCGCGGCGATGGCGAGCGCGTCGCTCACGGTCGCCTCCCGAGGTACTCATCGAGGCTCAGCCGCGAACGCCGCTGCGGAGCCGAGGCGTCGACGACAGGCTCGGCGGGCGTGGTGTGCACGACCAGACGGTCGATGGTGACGCGTACGACGGTCTCCGCGGGCTGCGCGGCCGGGGCCGGGGTTCCCACGCCCGGCGCGGTTGGCACCGGTGGAGCTACGGGGTGGCCGGGCGCCGCCGGCGAGTCGGAGGGGGGCCGGCGCGTCACGGAGGCGGGCCGACTGGTGACGGGCGTCGCGGTACGGGCGGGTCGGGCGGGTGCGGAAGGCGAGCTCGGAGGCGAAGACGTCCGGGGCGTGTCCGCGACGGGGTAGGCGGCGGACGACTGCGGGGACGGCGCGCTCCCGGCAACGCGGGGTGCGGCGGGGCAGCCCGGTGACGCCGCGGTGGCTTCAGCGGCCTCGATGATCTCAGCGACCTTGGTGGCCGCGGCGGTGTCGGCGGCCGCTGGTGCCACGGGGAGCGTGGCGGAGGTCGACTTGCGGTGTGTCGGCGCGGAGGGGGTCCCGGCGGAGCCACCGACGTGGGCACGTCGCACGGCAGGTCCTTGTCCTGGAGCGCGCGGGACATCGGGAGCCACGCCCGGCTGCGGCCACGGCTCCGGTTCCCGCGCCGCCTCGGGGCCGGGCATCGGCTCCTGCGATGACACGTCCGGGTACTCGCGGATCCCACGTGAGCGCAGGTAGGGCGGGGGAGAGGCCGACACGGAGTGCGCTGCTGACGGCGCGGAGGGCGAGGCCTGCAGTTCGCCGGAAGACGGCGTGGCAGTGAGACCCGTCGGGTCGGTCCGGGTGGGCGTATCGGCGGCGGACGTAGGCCCATCGGCCAGCGGCGGGGAGGCGAACGCGCGATGCCCCGGTCCGACGGTGGGCCGATGCGGGTGGTCACGGCGATCGGGGCGGTGGGGGGAGTCGGGGCGGTCGGGACGGTTGGGCTGCGCAGGACCATGCCCCGGTTGCCCGTGGGCGGAACGGGTGCGGTCCTCGTCCGTCGGTGACGGGTCGGCCGACGCAGTGCGGTCACCAGTCACGGCGCCGGTACGGGAAGGCTGCGGGTTGCCGACGTACGGGGGCACGGACGCGACCCGCTCACCAGGATCCACCCCCTTGTCCGTGTCGTCATCGTCGTCATCACCGGCTCCGGCGACAGCCACAGGCAGGGACGGCGGATCCGGCGAGGTCGGCGGAGTCGAACCGGCCGCATCAGTCGCCGTCGCTGCAGTCGCCGGAACAGCCGCCGTGTGAGGCGACATGTCAGCCGCCGTCGCCGCACTCGTGGCCGCCGTCAACTCCTCGCCACCTTCCACGAGGTCCGCGTCCGCCCGGTCCGCGCCGCCCGGCAGGCGTGGCGCGCGTGGGTCGAAGACGTTGGGTGCCAGCGGTCGGAGGCGCGGGCCCGGCGCTCCGAGCAGCCGGTCCACGAAGTCGGTCATCCGGAGCTCACCTTCAGATAGAACTGCCGCCGCGCCGGGCTGACCGACAGCACGTCGGCCTCCGACCAGCCGTAGGCCCGCGCCAGGGCGTGGACATCGTGCAGGACCCTGCGCGCGTAGCCGGACACGTCGGTCCACACGTGGTCGGCGATGTCGAGGGCGGCCTCCCAACGGTGCTCGCACTGCGGGCAGTCCAGCGTCAGTATGGTGTCGGCCCCCGGGTCGAGCTCCGCCAACCGCGAGGCCAATCCGTCGAGTACTTCGTCGGGCAGGTCGTCGACGGGCGGGCTGATGCTCAGCACGCATCGGCGCACCAGAGTCCGACGTGCCCCGGGTGCCGTGGGGTCGACGGCCCGGACGTCCCGACCGGTGAGGGCACGGTAGGTGATCGTGAAGCCGCCCGTCGTCAGCGTGGCCGGGACGGCGACTGCCTCACCGGTCCGACCGCCCGCCGCGGCCGGCCGCAGTTCTTCCGCCGCCACGGTGACGTCGAGGCTGTCGCCGCAGGCCGGGCAGTCGGTCGTGCAGGGCAGCGCGTCTCCGAACGCGCCGCACCGCAGGTCCAGGAGGAGGGTGTTGACGGCGCTCAACGGCAGGTCGGCGACGTCCTGTTCGCCGCGGGACGCCATCGCCATCGAGGCGATCAGCAGGGCGCGGGCCGCTGGCGTGCTGTCGAGTCCGCCCTCCCAGACCTCGAGGACGTTCGCCTCTGTCAGTCGACGCGGCATGCTGTCACCCGGAGGTATCGGTGAACTGCGGCACCTGCGGCGGGTCGGTGTGTTCCCGCACCCAGCCGTGGTGTTCCACCTTGATCCGCTCGAAGGCGACGGCGTTGGACCCGGCGTCGAGTTCGTGTAGGCCCTGGTACTCGGAGACCCAGCAGTCGTGGACGGAGTAGGACAGCACCTGCTGGCCGCCCTCGTCGAAGACGTCGATGATGAGGTCGCGCCGGAAGTCCTTGAGGGAGGTCTCGAGGCCGCCCGCCGAGTTCTTCAGGCTCCAGACCCTGTTGGCCCATCCCTCGAAGGCCGTGTCGATGGTGCATCCCCGTTCCAGGGTGATGGCCTCGTACTCGGTGCGGCCGGGGAGCTTGCGGCTGGTGCCGGGGTCTCCGCCGTCGCGGTGCCGGATGACCTCGGTCGTCCGCCTGAGCCCGCTGACCTTGCTGATTCCGGCGATGTAGACCGTCTCCCCGCTGAACTTCACCCGGAACCGGAAGTTCTTGAAGGGATCGCGGCGTGTGACTTCCGGCATCGGTCGTCCTCCTAGACCTGGATCTGACCGGCGAGTTGCTGGATGTGGACGATCACGAACTCCGCGGGTTTCAGAGGGGCGAAGCCCACGTGGATGTTCACGACTCCGCGATCGATGTCGTTCTGCGGGTTGGTGTCCTTGTCGCACTTGACCAGGTAGGCCTCCTGGGGAGTCCGGCCCTGGAACGCGCCGGCGCGGAACAGCGAGTTCATGAACGCGCCGACGTTGAGCCGGACGGACGCCCACAGCGGTTCGTCGTTCGGCTCGAACACCACCCACTGCGTGCCCCGGAACAGGCTCTCCTCGATGAAGAGGGCCAGGCGGCGGACCGGCAGGTACTTCCATTCGTCGGCGAGCCGGTCGGCCCCGCGCAGGGTGCGGGCTCCCCAGGCAACCGGGCCGGCCGCAGGCAGCCGCCGCAGGCAGTTGATGCCGACCGGGTTGAGGCGTCCGATCTCCAGATCGGTCAGTGGCACTTCGAGGTCGCTGACACCGCTCAGCGAGGCGTCTGTACCGGCCGGGGCCTTCCACACCCCTCGCTGGACGTCGGTGCGGGCCAGGACGCCGGCCATCACCCCGCAGGGTGGAAAGGGCCGGACGGCCCCGCCGAGCAGCGGGTCGGGCGCGAGGACACGGGGATAGTAGACCGCGGCGTTCCTACCGCCGTCGCCCGCTTCGACATCCTCCGCACTGGCGAGGACAGCGGCCACGACACCGGCGTTGGAATCGCCACTCGGTGCCGCGCTCGTCCATGACCGGGGCGGGTCGACCAGGAGGACGGCCCGTCGTTGGAGGCACAGTTGCAGCGCATCGGCCCGCAAGGACTTGGCCGCGCCCGGCTCGTGCTCGTCGAGCCAGTGGGCGTCCGGCAGGCAGAGCATGTTGAAGATATCCGTCTTCAACAACTGGTACAGGCCGGTCTTCTTCGCCGCCTTGCCCGCGTAGACCGTCAAAGGCGGCGGAAGAGGGTCCTCGTCGGCGCCGCTCGCGTCGACGTCGACCGGTGCGTAGTAGTACGGCACCTGCCCCTCCGGCGCGTCCGGCGTCTTGGGGGCGAACGGATCGGAACCGTCCTCCGGGGCGGGGTTGGCCGGTGGCACCGTGTCGAGGGAAGCGCCGGAGGCGACCCGGACGAGTTGGGAGGATTCCAGGAGCTGGGCGAGGCTGCGCGGACTGCCCGGTTTGACACTGACGTTGAGGTACCGCTCCTCGGCGCCGGTCGCCATGTCGCGGACCGTCAGGTTGAACAGCTCGCGCCGCAGGTCCGGGTCGGCCTCCACCTCGGACGGTTTGAACTCGGAGGTGTCGTGGTCGACACGGGCGCGCAGGTGCCGCGCCCACCGTCCCGGCGAGGCGGCGACGAGGCCTGGTGAGCCGGCGGGTTCCGCGCCCGGACGACCGGAGGCCGACCTGGCGGCGCCGCCCGCTCCGCCCCGTCCTCTGTTCTGCTCGCCGGAAGCAGCGTCCTCCCCACCGGCGAGGGAGGGTTCCCCTCCCTCGCCGCTCTCCGCTGGCGGGGACGACGACCGGGCGGGCTGTCGTGCGGCCGGGCCCGACGTGAGCGGGAGGTGGACGATCTGCTCGTCCTCCTTCACCACTCTGACGATCTCTGCCTCGCTCCCGCCGTTCAGGTAGAACTGGTACACCGCGTAGCTCATCGGGCAGTGCGCCTGGAGGCCACCGAAGTTGGCCTCGTAGTCGGCCCAGCCGGTGATGTGCACCGGCCGGTCCACCGGACCGCGCGGGGCGTGTCCGACGAACGCGGCGACCGAGGTCGGAACGCCCGTGATCGTCCTGACGGAACTCTTGACCTCGTCGATGTAGACGCCCGGGTAGGTGACGTTCACCGGCATGCCAGCACCTTCTCTCCGTCCGGCATGCGCCCTCCTGGTGTCTGCGGGGACTATGCGAGGGACGTGGGTTTGCCGGACGTCGGCCCGGCAGGACGTTGATCGTCATCCGCGATCACCGTATACAGACAAATCGGATCACCGCGCTTTGTGCGCCGACGGTTGCTTCGATCAGGTGATGACCTGCCCACTGGTCGGCGGCATGGCGTCCGACAGGGACGTGACGCTCGGAGGCGGCTTGTTGGTGTACGGGGTGGCGGCTGGGGTGCCGGTGCTGCTGGAGATCGACCGCCGTACCGAGGACGCCGACGACCTGGTGCACAAGCTGCACCGGTACTGGGAATGGGACCGGCTGCTGGCACCGGACGCGGATCGACGGCGGCGGGAGGCCGCCAGGCCCTCGGCCAGGCGACGGGCTGTGGCACTCGGTACGAGGACCTGACGGCCGACGGCCAGGTCCACGTCGACTACACGCCGCCGCTCGGGGAGCCCTGGTTCGAGGGCGACGATGACCCGGACGACAACCCGATCTGCTCGTGCCCGCGCTTCCCGAAGCAGTTCTGCATGGAGTGCGCCGGCTGCGCCGCCTGCGGGCAGTGCACCGGCCCGCACGTCTGGCCGCCGCTCCGGAACTGACACACCCCAGTCCCCCAGCACTCCTGGGAAGCGAGAGGTCCCAGCCACCCGTCACGCTCACCGTGTGTCCTGTGACATCGGACGTGGACCGATTGCCATCGGGCCAGCTCTTGCTGGCTATTGGCGCGTTCATGTGGAGAAACAGCGTGGGCGAGTGGTTGATGCGCAGGAGGCAGAGGCGGGTTTCGCTGCTGTCGTAGGGTCGGTGGTCGAGGACTGGGCGCTGGGACCGGTTCCGTCGCGGAGGACAGAAGCTGAGCGATGGCAGGTGTCCCTGAGGCTTCGTCGGGGTGAGCCGCGGCTGAGGCGGGTGCCGCCGGCCCAGGTGGAGGCGGCGCGGATGGAGGCGGTGCGCCGCTACGACATCCTCGACACGCCGCCCGACGGGGCGTTCGACCGGGTCGCGGCGATGGCCGCCCGCCTGTTCGATGTCCCCGTGGCCAGCGTGACGATCGTCGATGCCGACCGGATCTGGTTCAAGGCCATTCACGGCCTGGAAGGGGTCGCGGAGATTGGCCGGGACCCGGGACTGTGCGGGTCGGCGATCCTGCGCGATGACGCGCTGGTGATCCCCGACACCCTTACCGATCCGACCGCCTGCACCAATCCGCTGGTTACCGGTCCTCTGGGGGTGCGGTTCTACGCGGCGGCGCCGATCATCACCGCCGACGGCCACCGGCTGGGCACGGTCAATGTCCTGGACACCAAACCGCGTCTGATCACCGAGGCCGACACCGAAACCCTGGCCGACCTGGCCGCGGTGGTCCTGGACGCCATGGAGCTGCGACTTTCGGGCCTGCGGCTGCTGCGCGAGGAACAGGAACGCCGCAAGACGGAGGAGGAAGCGCGGACGCGGGCCGAGCGGGACACGGAGGCGATCACCGCGTTCGCCACCACCCTCCAGCGCACCCTGTTGCCTCCCGTCCTGCCGCCGATTCTGGGGCTGGAGCTGGCCTGCCACTACCAGACCGACTCGCCCCGGGACGTCGGCGGTGACTTCTACGACGTCTTCTCCCTGGGCGGACAGCGCTGGGCGTTCTTCCTCGGGGACGTGTGCGGCAAGGGCGCCGAAGCCGCCGCCGTCACCTCCCTGACCCGCTACACCCTGCGCGCAGCCGCCCAGCACCACGACGACCCCACCGAAGTCCTCGACGCCCTCAACAGCGCCCTGCTCCTCGATCCCTCGATGGGCAGCCGGTTCTGCACCTGCGTCTTCGGCACCCTGCAACCCGCCCCAGGCGGCGGTTTCACCGTGAGCGTCGCCACGGGAGGTCATCCGCCGCGGCCGCGCCCGCCGGTCCAACCCCGACTGATCCTTCTGTCCGGATCCTCCGGTGTCCCGGCGGGCAGCCTCGGGTAGCACCTGTCGGAGCGACCGGGAGGGGAAGAAGTTGGGTAAAGCGAGCCGAGGTAAGAAGCAGCGCAGCCGCGACACTTCGTCGACTTGGAGCGCCGCCAAGGCGGCCCGCGCCGCACACCAGACACGAGCCGACAGCCGCCGGCTCCTGCAGGACAACATGTGGGTACGCACGATGATGGCGTCGAACGTGAGCAACCGGATGGCGGAATTACGCACCGTGCTTCACCACAGCGACGTGCCTGAACAGCACCGCGAGAACATGGCGTTCGCGATGATGCTCGGCAAGCAGGGGATGGGGCGGCCGTGGCCGTCCAGCCCGATTGAGGCGGCGCGGTGGCAGATCCGGCAGGTTCTGAAGCTTCTCGACGGCGCCGCGGTCCTCGTCATCTCGCCGGCCGCGCACGCGGCGGTCATGGCGGCGGCCGCCACCCTGGAGCCCGCTGACGTCGCCACCCTCAACAAGGACAGGGACATCCCCATGCCGACGGGGCTACTGGTATTGCCGGAGCCGGTTGTGGTGGAGAACCGGGGCGGCTCCCTCTCCGACATCCGCGCGTTCGGCTGGCAGTTCGTCACCCAGGACCAGGTCCTGCCCGACGCCCAGTATCCGGGGGTCCAGCTCACGTGCTTCATGGACCGCGACGGCCCCGTACAGCCGGAGTCCTGGCGCCTTGCCGTCGCCCAGGCGCGCGCCACCGGCTCACCGCTTCCCCCGCTTGTCCCTGACGGAATCTACGGTCTGCGGGCAGACGGCGCCCTTTCCGCTGAGAGCGGCGAGCGGCACGCCGAGATTTCCGAAGAGCACCGCAGGCTCAATACCGTCCTGAACCAGGTCGCCCAGCACAGCGCACAGCCGCCGGAGGAAGGGCGGTGGGACGGCGGGCGCATCACAGACACCTACGACGACTTCGCCTCCCGCTATGCGTTCGCGTTCTGGCGGCTCGCCGCCCAGGGCGTCACAGTCCTCGGCACCCCGCGGGAACCCGGCCAGAACAGCCCCCGGAGCCAGCCTGGGGCAAAGCCGGCGGACCCCGACGTCCGCGTTATCCGCCTCGCCAACCAGGTGCCCGCGCAGCGTTCGGCGGAGGACGGCCAGACGAGCCGGGCCTACCACCACCGATGGACGGTCCGGATGCACAAGGTCCGACAGTGGTACCCCAGCGCTCAGGAGCACCGCCTTATCTGGCGTAGCCCCTACATCAAAGGCCCGACCGACGCGCCCTTCATGGTGGGCGAGAAGGCGTACTCCGTGGACTGATGACACCCGGCCATGCAGACGGCGAAATAGCCCGCTGCCCCCGGCCAAGACCGTCCGGCAGACGGGCCGAGTCCACGGCGGGTGGCAAGCAAGCCCGGCCCCGTACCTTCTTCGTGTACAGGACCGGGCGATGCTCGAAGGCGAGCCGACCCGCGGTGCCCCATACGACCAACTCGCCATTTATGCGAGCTACCACGTGTGTCTCATCACCAGGCCCCTGTTCACTGCCAGATCACCGCAGTGGGTGGTCTCGGAGCGGGGAGATGGCGCGCGGCTTCGTGATGGTGCTGCGGGGCGTGGGGGCGTGTCAGCCTTGGCGGGGCGGGAGGAGTGGTCGAGCAGTCCGGTCTCGCCGTGCCCGCGCCAGCGGGCGTACCACTCGGCCAGGCAGCGGCGGGAGATCCCGGCTTCCGCAGCGACGTGTGCGATCGGACGTCCGATGTCGACCCGCAGGCACAAGCGCAGACGTCCTTCGGGGGTCAGTGGTGCGTTCCGATGTCCCCTGCCGGCGGCGCTCCCGGACTCGGCGGCCGCGTTCACCGGGAGCCCTGGGACCTCAGGGCTCCCGCGTGAGCGGCTGTGCGTGGCGTCAGCGTGCGAACTTTTCGATGGCCGCCGGGGTGACGGGGGTGAAAAAGTTGACGAGGTTGCCGTCGGGGTCACGGAACAGCAGCGACCGGTTGCCCCAGGGCATCGTCGTGGGCTCGGTGACGAAGTCGGTGACGAAGCCGGTCAGGTTCTGGCGAACGCGGTCCACGTCGTCGACGAGGAACTCGGTGATCACGCTGTGGTTGTCCGCCGGGCGGGCAGAGCCCGGGGCGAACAGCGGGACGGTGCGGGTGCCGGCGATCGCGAGGGTGGCGCCCGCGGTTTTGAGTTCGGCGAAGTCCTCGGTGGCCCACGACGCCCGCGCCCCTGTGGCCCGCTCGTAGAACTCGACGAGACGCGCTACGTCGCTGGTGATAATGCGGATCGAGACGAAGTCCATGGGGATCTCCTTGGCTGTGCTGGAGGCGTGCACTGCGCAGGCTAGGAGAAATAGTGGACAGAATCGGTCCTGTATTCGCGTTAGGTTGTGCACATGCCCCGACCCACTGCCCGCGTGCTGACGCTCCTGGAGTTGCTGCAATCGGGTGGCACCCGGACGGTGGCCGAACTGGCCGACCGGCTCGGCGTCGAAGGGCGCACCGTGCGGCGGTATGTGGACCAGCTGATCGACCTGGATGTGCCCGTGGAATCCGTGCGCGGCCGCTACGGCGGGTACCGGCTCGCCCCCGGGTACCGCTTGCCTCCGCTCATGCTCAGCGACGACGAGGCGCTGGCCGTGCTGCTCGGCCTGGTCGCCGGCCGCCGGGCAGGGCTGACGACGACGGAGCGCACGGCAAACGAGACGGCATCAGCGAAGATCCGGCGGGTGCTGCCGAAGCACATCGCCCGCCGGCTCGACACACTTCTGGAGGCTCTCGCCTTCACGGACCAGCCCGGCGAGTTCGACACCCCGGACGCTGGGGTCCTGCTCACCATCGCCGATGCGGTGCGCCACCGCCGACCGGTCTCGATCCACTACACCGACCGCGACGGACAGCGCAGCGCACGCACGCTGCACGCGTACGGGATCGTCGCCCATGCGGGCCGGTGGTACGTCACGGGCAAGGACGCCCGGATCGGCGAGGACCGAACCTTCCGGCTCGATCGCATCGCAGACCCGCGGACCCTGCCCGGCTCATTCGAAGCGCCCGTGGGGCCCGGCCCGGCACAGCGCGTGTTGTCAGGGTTCGCCACGGCCGAGTACCGGCATGAGGTGACCTTGCGGATCCACGGGACAGTTGAGCAGATCCGCGCCCACCTTCCCGCCGGCGTCGCGAGCCTGGAGGAGCACGAGCCCGCGGCAGGCCAGGACCAGGCGACCGAGCGCTGGCTGCGCGTCGAGCTACGGGCGGAGCGGCTCGACTGGGTGCCTCCAGTACTCGCCTCACTTGACCGGCCGTTCGTCATCGAGCGCCCCGATGAACTACGCGACCTCGTCATCGCGCTCGCCGATCGCCTCACGTCCTACGCCCGCCGAACCTGACTCCGAGGAACCAATGTCATGAGATGGCACACCTAGGTGGAGACGGACGGGGGCAACACGGGTCACGTCCCGGTCAAGGGCAAGTCACCTGAGACACCGAGCACCTGAGACACCGAGCACCTGAGACACCGAGCACCTGAGACACCGAGCACCTGAGACACCCGTGCAGGTCACATAACGCCGTCCAGCGCCGTCGCGTCCGGCAGCTGCGCGGCCCCGGCCTCGATCTCTGGAAACGCCGGCAGCATCTCGGTGCCGCGCCTGGAGCGCAGCACCACCCGGCCCGCGTCGACGGACAACCGGGCCCTGAACCCGTCCCACTTCGGCTCTGTCGCCCACCCAGGCGGCAGAGTCGGGTCGGACACAGGGGCGGCGAGCATCGGTTCCGGCAGCGTCCACGTCACGGCCCCATGCCTTCCACCCGGCCCGTCCGTCCGCAAACCGAGCGGCGTGAGCACACACGACCACCGGCCCGACCATGAGCCTGACACGGCTGGTCAGCGGGACACGGCCGCGCCGCACCACGGTGCTACGAGCCGGGCTCCTGGCGCGGATCCAGGAGCAGTGCAGCCGTACACCGGGCTCGCCGGGTTCCCGGGTCGTTCGGTGGTGCCGGTACGATCGCACACCGCGCGGCGAGCAGCTCCTGGATGGCGAAGGCGGTCTCGTCATCGGCGGCCGCGACCTCCACTGCGGCCAGGCCCGGTTCTGCCACGTGCGCGTCAGTGATCTCCCTCATGCCTGGCACTACGCGCCGGGGCGTGCAGAAGTTCTCCGATCCCGTGGTCTTCACCCGACCGCGTAGGGCCCCGGGTTGCGCTAGGAGTTGCGGTAGAGGTTGCGCGGGCCTTCACCGCGTCCTGGAGTCCGCCCAGGTCACCACGCGTTTACGGCGTGGTCGGGCCGCTGACATCCCCGTTGTGGCTCTGTTCGTCAGAACGGACAGCAGATGTTCACCACTTCGGGAGGCACCTGAGCCGTCCCGCAATCGAACGCTCTGCCTTCCTGGGCGTATCTGACGAAGGCGGACTTTCAGACGTTCTGCTGTCGGGCGAAGGGCCCGCACAGGGCTGCCCATTGCAGGAGCAGGATGGTCTTGCCGTCGGTGATGCGTCCGTCGCGGGTCATGGCGAGGGCCTCGGCAAAGGGAAGTTCGAGGACTTCGATGTCCTCGCCCTCTTCCTCGATTCCTCCGCCCGTGCCGGTCCGGTCGGCCGGGGTGTAGGGGGCGGCGAAGAAGTGGAGGCGCTCGGTGACGGAGCCCGGGCTCATGTAGGCGTCAAGCACGTGGGTGAGCGGGCCGAGTCTGATGCCGAGTTCTTCGGCGCTCTCGCGGCGGATCGCGGTGTGCGGGTCTTGCGCGTCGAGCAGTCCGGCCGCCGCCTCGATGAGCATGCCGTCGGGGTGGCCGTTCACGTAGGCCGGGTAGCGGAACTGGCGGGTGAGCAGGACGCGGCTGCGTTCGGTGTCGTAGGGAAGGACGACGGCGCCGTTGCCGCGGTCGTAGGTCTCGCGCTGCTGTGTCTCCCACCGTCCGTCGCGGCGCCGGTAGTCGAAGGTGGTGCGGCGCAGGACGTGCCAGCCCTGGGAGGTGAGTTCGACGTCGCGTATCCGGACGTCGGGGTTGCGGTCGAGGTCGCGTCCGGCGAGGTGGAGAGCGGTGCGTCCGCGGTGATCGGGGGTGTCGACACCCGGGCTGCTCGTCACATGGTCTCCTGCGGGGTGCGGCGCGGAATCTCGGCGACGTCGTGGTAGACGGGCAGGCCGCGGCGGCGGGCGGTGGCGACGTCCTGGTCGGCGCCGGCGGATTCGCCCGGCAGGCGCAGCACGGCGTTGCAATGGGCGAGCAGCCGGTCGGCGGTCGGGTAGAGGACCTGGTCGGCGAGGGGGTCGGTGGGGGCCGCGCCGGCGGAGCGGAGGACGGGCAGGGCGATCCACTCGCCGATCATGGGGAGATGTCCGGCCGCGAAGACGGGCCAGGCCGCGGTTTCCAGGCGGGCGAGGTTGGCGGCCATGGCCTGCGGGTTGCCGTCGGTGCCGGAACGGTAGGGACCTGCGATGAGGATGAGCAGGGGCTTGTCGGTCATGGCGGCTAAGGTACATGCAGAATCGTGCAAGAACAGGAAGGAACGTGAATGCTGGCTGCTGAACGACGCGGGCACCTGCTCGACCTGCTCGCCCGTACGGGAAAGATCTTGGCCAAGGATGTCGCCGCCGAACTGGGCATTTCCGAGGACAGCGTGCGGCGTGACCTTCGCGATCTCGCCGCCGAGGGGTTGTGCCAAAGGGTGTACGGTGGCGCGCTGCCCGCGTCTCCCGCAGTGGTGGACTACGACGCCCGGCAGGCGGTGGCCCCGGACGGCAAACGGAAGGTCGCCTCAGTGGCCGCCGCACTGGTGCGGCCGGGCGGCTCGGTGATCCTCGACGGTGGCACCACCGCCCTCGCTGTGGCGCGGGCGCTCCCGAAGGACCTCGCCTGCACGGTGATCACCCACAGTCCGACGATCGCCACCGCTCTGATCGACCACCCGCGGGCGGAGCTCTTCCTCCTCGGAGGGCGCGTCTTCAAGCACTCGGCGGTCACCTGCGGCGCCGCCGCGGTCGAGGCCGCGCAGAACGTCTCCGCCGACCTGTGCCTGCTCGGCGTCACCGGTGTCCATCCCGAGGCCGGACTGACCACGGGGGACGCCGAGGAGGCGGCGATGAAGCGTGCCCTGTCCGCGCGGGCCGCGGACACCTACATCCTCGCCTCCTGCGAGAAGATCGGCACGGCCTCGCCCTACCGCGTCCTGCCG
Organism: Streptomyces sp. NPDC102270; assembly: GCF_044766405.1. Classification (NCBI taxonomy): domain Bacteria; kingdom Bacillati; phylum Actinomycetota; class Actinomycetes; order Kitasatosporales; family Streptomycetaceae; genus Streptomyces; species Streptomyces sp. NPDC102270. The sequence goes on from NZ_JBIWLX010000028.1 coordinate 35,394, forward strand.
TGGGAGAAGATCACCGGGCTGATCACCGACGCCGATCCCCACGACACGGTCATCGAGCAAGTCAAGACACTCGGCGTGGAGGTCCTCGCAGCCTGATGAGAGCCGAATCCGGGATCTCGGACCGGCAGGAGCGCCCTCTGAGGTGCTGGGCCCGTAGTGAATCGAACAATCTCCACGCGCAGTGCCTCCCGAAGTGGTGGACATCTGCTGTTCTGATGAACAGAGCCACCGTTGCGACCCCCTTCGCCCATGCCCTGGCTGGAGTTGAGGAGGGTGAGGGCAGGAATAGGCGTGCGTGGACGCTGCCGGGGATCGGGGCGCCCTCGCCGGGTTCCGCGCCGGGCGGAGCCGGCGCGCCAGGGCCGCCGGTGGTGCGGCGGCCAGGGAAGCGGTCGGCGGTTAGCGGGATTTTGCCGCCTGAGGCGTCCAGCCAGCGCGGGCACGGCCTAGTAGTTGCCTTCCATGCCCTTCTTCAACTGCGCCAACTCGGGTCCGCTGTCCTTGGCAGGCACCTTCCACCGAAAAGTGGCACCGTCGCCGTCGGTGTAGAGGATCGTGCCGCCTCGCTGCTTCTCGGTGAGGTCGAAGGCGATCGTGCGCCATTTGTAGGCGCCGGCAGGGATCGTGCCGCCCCCACTGAACCCGTTGGGCGTAATGGAGGAGGCGTCGTTCTCGCCCTCGGCGAGGGCCTGGCCGTCAGGGGCGATCCACTGCCAGCCGCCAAGCTCGATCGGCGCCGACTCCGCCGCCGACCCAGCAGGCGCACGATCCTTCACCGTGATGATCGCGAACGTGCCGTTGACGGACACGCTCCCCATCGTCTCCGCCTGATAGACCACCGTCGTTGGCGCCACCTCAAGCGCCTCGCCACCCGCACTCCCATCGGCGGGAGTCTGGGCGCCGACCGTCATGGCAGCCTTCCCGAACGCCAGCGTCTGCGTGCCCGCCCTACCGTCCCCACCCGTGTCGGCCTTGCCGGAGCAGTACTTCATCCAGTCGGCCTGGCTCAGCGACTGATCGGTGCAGTCGACCTCCTTGCTATTGCTGGACGCGGGACCGTCCATCAGGGCTCGGTCGATCAACAGGGATCCAAGGCCCTGCCGCTGCACGTCGGGCGTCAGTGAGATCTTCGAGATGACCCCTCGCTTACACGCATGGCAGACCTTCCGGACCAGTCGCGCCCAGTCGATCCCATCGCGGCTGTAGACCCGGATGTTCTGATGGCTGGCTGGGGTGGCCTCCGGCCAGTGGAGGAAGAAGCACCGGGTTCGCGGGTGCCGGATGCGGAGCCACCACCACTGGTCCTCGGTCATGCCTTCCGGAATCCGCATGTCGTCCCTTCGGTCTGCTGCATCAGAACGGGGCCTCGCCGCTGCCGACGATGCTCATCCCCGCGAGCTGGCGGGGGTGGCGGTCCAGTCGGAGGTGTCCGGTCGGATCAACGCCCCGGCGGAGGGGACCGGCCCACGGAGGCCGCCTGGGTCACCTCCCAGCTCATGGACGACCTCAGTACGCAAGTGAGCCTGGACGATCACTGGCACCACGCCCCTGTCGGCCTGAGGAAGCTACTCAACCAAACCCATGCGTACGGCACCGAACTTCCGCGGCCCGTGCTCGAGCACGCCCGATCACAATGGGCGGCGACGTGGCCGGTGCGGTTGGGCTGTTGTGGTCAGTTGGTGCGGCGGTCGATCTCGCTTTGCACGGTTGCGATGGCTGCGAGGGCTCCTGCGATGGCAGCTCCTTGCTGGCGGGAGAGGTCCAGCAGGTCGTCCACGAGGATGCGTTTGGCGCTGAGTTTGCGCCGGAAGTCCTCTGGGAGGGTGGTCTTCCTGTAGGCGTCGATGTAGACGACGACGGTGCCAAGGGGCAGTTCAGGGAAGCGGCGTTCGGCCTGCTTGATCCGGCTAAGGAGTTCGCTGAGGGTGGTCAGATCGGCCTTCTGCGCGGCGGTGCTGGCCAGCTTGTCGAGGATGACGACGGTTTCGTTGAGAAGGCCGTAGTCGGCCTGGAAGCGCTTGGCCTGCTTGGTGCGCTGGCTTTTACGCACGTGATCGATGGAGAAGTACGTGGTGACGGCCAGAGTGGCGAGGCCGACGACGGCCGGCCACGTCCAGGAGCGCGGCACCGGAATCGCCGCGTACACCCAACAGGAGATCACCGACGGCCTGAACAAGCTCGCGGCCAAGAAGGGCGGGAAGCGGATCACCCGTTCCACGGTGAACCGTGCGGTCCGGGCGCTGGTCGGCTACAAGTGGGTGGAACAAGCCGGAAACGGCATGATCCAGCTGCACGTTCGCCTGTGGTTCCACGGCAACAGCACCGCCCAGCACACCGTCCTCGATCAGATCGCCGCCCAGCACGATCGCGATCCGGAGGCCTTCCCCAACGCCATCGGACCCGAGGTGCACGAGGAAGAGCTGGACCTCGAGTTCACCCAACAGGGGTACTACAACAGAGGGAAGCGCACCGGGTGATACACGTCCACCAACTGTCCCGCTGTAGCCGACGAGGAAGGGATACCGATGCCTGAGGTCCTGTCTCCGCTCGTATCCGAGCGCATGTGGGCACTCCCGATCGCCGGATCCTCGGTGAAGTTCCTCAACTACCTGCTCTACCGATGGACAAGTTCACCGAGCGCCGCGAAGTCGTCGGATTCCGTACCTCCGTGATCTACCAGCACACCCACAACCAGGTGCTCGCACCCCTGACACCCTGACCCGCCGGGCACACTTCTTCATCATTTCCGGGAGCGCCTGAGCCAGATCCCCGGCGAGCGTGGCCGGCCCAACGCCGTGAGGGCGCCGGGAGTTGTGCCCAGATCAGGCAGAAACAAGGCGGGGCCGGCCCCTGCTCAAGGGTGCCTGACGGTTGCCACTGGGACGAGTGCGGTGCGGTCGAACGGGCCGCCGTGTGAGGCGGCGTACGCGACGGCGTCGTTGACGGCATCGAGGCCGAACGACTGGACGCGTTCGGGGGCGAGGTCCAGCGTGCCCGCGGTGAGGAGCCGGATGATGCCGACGTTCGCCGTGCGCGGGTACATCCACTGGCCGCGTACGGTGATCGAGTTGCGCATGATCCACCGGTACGGGAGCGCGAGGGCGTCGCCACCGAGCATGCCGACGCCGCCCATGAGGACGACGCGACCGTACTCCCGCACGGCCATGGCCGCCACACGCACCGCGGAGCTGGGTGCGCTCGGCGGGAGTAGATCGATCACCATGTCGATCGGGCCGTCGCCCGCCGCGGACATCGCCGCTCGGTCGACAGCCTCGTCCCCGGTCAGCGGCACCGGGCGCACACGTGGACCGAACCTGTCGGCGAGAAGGTCGAGCGCTGCCTGGTTGCGGCCCGGCGTGACCACGCGGCCCGCCCCCATCGCGAGCGCGACGGCGACCGCACTGCTGCCGAGGTTGCCGGTGGCCCCGCTGACGAGCAGCGTCTCACCAGCCGCGAGCCCGCCTGCCAGCAGCCCGCCGTAAGGGATGGTGTGCACACTGAGCGCGGCCCAGCGGGCCGGGTCGTCCCCTGCGGCGGCCGGCAGCGGGAAGACGTTCTCCGTCGGGACCCGCATGAGTTCGGCGAACGACCCGTCGTGCAAGTACCGGGCCAGCCGCGCGCCGCCCTCGCCACGGGAGCTCCAGCCCTGAAGCGCGATGTCGGGCGTCAGCGCGTCGTCCCGCGAACGCACCGTGGAATCGCACCACACCAGGTCCCCGGCGCGCAGCCGGGTGGCGTCCGGGCCGACGCGGACGATCCGTCCCACGCCGCCGACCCCGGGCACGACGGGAGGGGCCAGGGGATAGTTGCGTTCACCGCCGAAGACCTCGGCCGCGTACGGCGGGACGCAGGTGGCCAGTACCTCGACCACCACCTCACCGCCGCCGGCTTCAGGGTCGGGCATCTCCCGCACAGTGAGCGGGGCGCCGAACCGCGTCAATACTGCAGCTCGCATGCGGTGGTCTCCATGTTCGTCCAGGTCCGTCGGCATCGACACTAGGAGCCCCTGGGCCATGCGGGAAGCGATGATCTGGCATCTCTGGTATGCGTATACCGCATGGACATCTCCAGTACGAGTCTGCGGGTCCTGCAGCAGATCGCGGAATCCGGCAGCTTCACCGCGGCAGCCACCAGGCTCGGCTACACCCAGTCGGCGGTCTCGCGCCAGGCCGCCTCACTCGAACGGAGCGCGGGCACCACCCTGTTCGACCGCCGCCCCGACGGGGTGCGGCTCACCCCCGCGGGCCTGACCCTGCTGCGCCACGCCCGAACCATCCTGGACTGCCTCGCGGCGGCCGAGTCCGACCTCACCGGCACCGTCCCGGGGACCGAACTGGTGCGGCTCGGAGTGCTCCTGAGCGCGGGCGCCGTCATCCTGCCCGCCGCGCTCACCCGCCTCGCGGCAACCGACCCGCAGATCACGGTCACGACGACCGAGGGCACCACGCCCACCCTGACCCGGGCGCTGCGGGCGGGCTCGATCGACCTCGCCGTGCTGACGTCCCGTCCGCCCCACCGTCCCTTGGACAGCGAGTCGCCGCGCCTGCACGTCGAGACCGCCGTGGACACCGAACTGGTCCTGGCGACGTCTTCGGCGGGGAAGTTCGCCGGCCGCACCGCGGTGCATGTCGACGAACTGGTCGACGCCGCGTGGATCGCCACCCCGTCGTCGAACTCCGAGCCACTGCTCGGCGTCTGGCCAGGCCTGCCTGGACGGCCGCACATCGTCCACCGCGCACGCGACTGGCTGACCAAACTCCAACTGGTCGCGGGCGGCTTCGGAGTGACAACGGTGCCGACCCGGCTCTCGCCGGTGCTACCGCCCGGGGTGAGCCTGCTCAACGTCGAAGGCGCGCCTCCTGAGATCCGCCGTGTTCTCGTGGCGCGCCTGCCCGGCCGCCCCACCCCGCCGATCACAGCCGTCACCCGAGCGATCACCTCGACCGTCTGACACGTGCCGCCGGGGCGGTCGGGTCTGATCGGGCTGGGCCGGCGATCTGCGGCTGCGCTCCGGCGGCGGCCCGACGCACTCCGTAGACGGCCCCGGCAGCCACAGTTTGGTCCTGCCCGACGGCGAGATCTGGTGGGGAAATACGTCGTACACCCGGGCCGACGTCCCGGGCGCGGCCAGTGACACCGGCTGGGGCCCGAAGTTCTTCGAGTAGCCCAGCCATTGTGTCACCTGCGGGCGACGCGGCCCGTGCGTCACCGGTTCAGGGCGTCGTCCATCGACTGCTGCCAGAACGTGGTCTTCAGCGTGCTGTCGATGTACAGGCCCTTGACGGGCAGCGACGGGTGGGCGGCGGCGCCGACGCTCTCGTTGCCGGACCGGCCGTAGAAGTAGACCGCCAGGGTCCTCGCCGTGTAGCCGTTCGTGCCGCTGCCGTCCGCGGCGGACAGGTTCACCGAGGCGTAGCCGGACTCACCCGGGTCGAGCGTCACCACGGCCTGCGGGTGGGAGTCGTCGATGACCGGCGGCACCGCCTGGGCGCCGGTGAACTGCAGCGCCGGGTAGTTGTAGAGGTAGCAGGTCTTGCTGCCGGTGTTGGTGACGGTGAGCAGCATGTGGTTCACCGGGCGGTTCAGCGGGGCCGCGACGGTCTTGGTGTTGGAGCCCTCGCAGGTGACCGGCTTGCCGGAGGAGGCCGGAGCCTTGGCGGTGGTGTGCCGCGTCGTCGGCTTCGAGCCGCCGGAACCCCGCGTGCCCGGAGCTGCCGGGCGCCTTGGACGACGCGGGGTTCGCCACGGAGGGCGACGCGGACTGAATCGGGGCGGAGGCGCCGCCGGTGGGCACCGTGGATTGCGCGACGCCCATCCCCGTGTCCTCGGCGCGGGCGCCCGTTCCGTCGTCGCCGCATGCGGTCAGGGAGAGCGCGGCGATCGCGACGGTCGCGGCAGCGGCGGCGAGACGGATACCGGAGGTTCGGGTGCCGGACATTGCGTACCTCTTTCGCTGGTGACACTGGTGTGGTGCTTGGATGGCTGGATCTTGTTCGGTGATCCGTCCCAGCTGCCACGCCTGCCGGGCAGGGGGATACTGGAATGACGGAAACAGGCACTGACCAGGTTGAATACAGTGCTCCTGGAACGCCGGAACGGGACACGGGGGGACGCTGCGGGATGGAGGATCAGGTGGCAGGGGCGGCAGGGGCCGGGCCGGCCGAGGGGTTCGCGACGCTGCTGCGGGAGCTCAAGGACCGCTCGGGACTGAGTTACGGGACGCTCGCGAAGCGGCTGCACATGAGCGCGTCGACGCTGCACCGGTACTGCAACGGCACCGCGGTCCCGAACGACTACGCGCCGGTGGAGCGCCTCGCGCGGGTGTGCAAGGCGACGCCGCAGGAACTCGTGGAACTGCACCGCCGCTGGGTCCTGGCGGACGCGGCCCGCGCGGCGGCGTCGCAGGTGCGGCGCGAAGGCGGGGAGGGCCGGGCCGGTGAGGTCCTCGCGGCCCGCGAGCCGGAGGCGGCCGAGGCCGGCGAGGCGGCCGGGGCGCCCGGAGCCGACGTCCAGGATGCGCCGGACGTGCCGGACGAGCCGGTCGTCGTCAGCGTGCCGGGCGGGTCCGCCGCACCGCGTAGGCGCCGTACGGCGCTGGTCGCCTCCGCCGCCGCAGCCGTACTGGTGGCCGCGGTGCTCGCGGTGCATCCGCCGTGGGCCGGCGACGACGACGGGAGCGCGAACGGGAACCTGAGCGACGCGGCGGACCGGAAGGCGGGCGGAGCCTCCGCCTCGCAGGACACCCCCACGCCGGACACGTCTACCGCACCGACCCGCAGCGCGGGCGCAGGCACGGCCGGCGATCGGCAGGCAGTCGGAGCCTCCGCCACACCGAGCAGCCCCGCGCCGGACACGTCCGCCGCGCCGACTGCCGGCAGCGCCACGGTCCCGATCACCGTCCGCACCCGCCCCTACGTCTACGACAACCCATGCAGCCAGCACTTCCTCGTCGACAACGCGCCCGCGCAGATGGGGCCGCCCGCGAACGAGGAGAACGCCCCGCGCTGGGCCGCCTCGTACGGCGCGGTCTCCTCGGACGAGCAGCGCGTCGCCCTCACCGTCCAGGGCGCCGGCTCGCGGACCGTCGTCCTGGAAGCGCTGCACGTGACCATCGAGTCCAGGAACGCGCCGCTCGCCTGGAACGACTATGCGATGGGCGTCGGCTGCGGAGGCGGTGTCGAGACCAAGTCCTTCGACGTGGACCTGGACAGCGGCAGCCCCACCGTCACGGTCAAGAACGGCCAGCGCGCCTTCCCTTACAGCGTTAGCGAGTCCGATCCCGAGGTCTTCTACGTCACCGCCCACACCAAGGCGCACGACGTCCGCTGGGACCTCACCCTCGACTGGTCGAGCGGCAGCCGCCACGGCACCGTCCGCGTCGACAACGACGGCACCCCGTTCCGTACCAGCGCCGACGTCAACCGTCCCGGCTACGACTACCCCCTGGGCGGCAGCGACTGGATCCCCCGCACAAGCTGACCGCTCCGCGCGGGCGTCTGCATGCTGCATGCGGCCGCCTGACACCAGTGGGCCGGCGGACGGCCGCCGGCTCCCGGCGTGCTCATCGCCGGCTGCAGGACCCGTTGCGAAAATGCCGGTCACCGCCGCCGTGACGGCAAGGCGCCGGTGAACAGCAGGCCGAGCCCGAGCCGGCCTGTAGTGCGTACAGTGCGTACGCACTGGGACACGTGAGCGCCTGGTCCGGTCGCACCAGGGGAAGACGGCGGCGGAGACGATGCCCGGCCGGGCGCCGGAAGGAAGGGTTGGAGGCGTGCGGATCCCGCGCAGTCCTCCTTGGCCAGCGGTGTCTGGAGGGATCAGCAGGTGGTGGTCGTCGCCCGGCCGACTCCGCGCGGCCACGTGACGTCTGCCGTGCAGGATCTTCACCGCGACCCGGCCGCCGACGCCCTCCCGGACTTCCCCTTGGCCACCCGCGCCGAGCCATGCGTGAGCGTGTTGGTCGGCTGACTCCCCGTTCGCCCAAGGTCCGGGTCAGGGCGCCAGCACGACCCTGCCGAACACCACCCCCGCGTCCATCCGGCGGTGGGCCAGCGCTGCCTGGTCCAGAGGCAGCACCTCGTGCACGACCGTGCGAAGGTCGCCGTGCGCGGCATCGGCGAACTGGGACGACCGTACGGTCTGCCGGTCGGGGCCGGGCACGGTGTCAGAGCTGAATGTGGCGAACGACAACGACTTGCGGAAAACGTCCATCAGCCGCATGCCGAAGTTCGTCGGCGGCTGCCCACCGACCACACCGACAGCTACAAACCGCCCGTTGGGGTTCAGCTTGTCCAGGAAGAGGGGAAGCTGGGGGCCTCCCACGACGTCGATCACCACGTCGAAGCCCGCAGGTGCGTTCGGGCCGCTTTCGCCGGTGCGGTCGAGGACATGGGTGGCGCCCAGGTCTCGCAGGCGGGTGCCACGGTCCGCCGACGAGGTGGTGACCGCCACCGCGCTCGCGCCATGCCTGGCTGCGAGCTGGACCGCCGTGATCCCGATGCTGCCCGCCGCGCCGCGTACGAGCACCGTCTCTCCGGGCGTGAAGCGGGCCCGTTCCAGGGCGAAGTGGGCGACCACGCCGGAGCCGCCGAGGGTCACCGCGTCGGCGCCGGTCAGATCGTCGGGCAGTGCGAGGACGTCCTCGACCGCGGCGACGGCCTGCTCGGCGTACCCGCCGGACAGGCCGGTGGACGCCCACACCCGCCGCCCGATCCACGAGGCGTCCACGCCCTCTCCGACCGCGGCGACTCTTCCCGCGACCTCGCTGCCGAGGAGATGGCCCTCCCGGAAGCCGTAGGCGGCCAGCGTTCCCCGGCGGATCACGGCGTCCACGCCGCCCACCCCGATCGCCTCCGTGGCGATCCGCACCTGTCCCGGGGCAGGAACAGGCGCGGGCACATCGACGACCTCCAGGCCATCGGGGTCGCCGAACGTCCTGATCACGACGGCTTTCACTTCTGCTCCTTGGGTCGGTTGAGGGACGGTCCGCAGCTGCTGCGGACCGTGGACGTCGAGCCCGCCCCCAGAGCCGGGCATCGCCGGGGAAGTGCCGGGGCGGAGCGGCAGCACCGCCATCGGACCGTAACGGACGCCCCCGTCCGTTTGGCTAAAGTGAGAAACGATGACCAACCAATTGCCTCAGACCGTGCGCTCCGACGCCCGCGACAACCGGGCCCGTATCCTGGACGCTGCCCGCGCGGTGTTCGGCGAAGAGGGCCTGAGTGCGCCCATGCGCGAGGTCGCCCGCCATGCGGGCGTCGGCCCCGCCACGCTGTACCGGCACTTTCCGACCAAGCAGGCACTGATCGTGGAGACCTTCGCCGAGCAGCGGCGGGCCTGCCGGGCCGCCGTCCGCGAGGCCCTTGCGGACTCGGACCCGTGGCACGGATTCCGGAGCCTGGTCGAGCGGATCTGCGAACTCCACGCGCAGAGCCGGGGATTCGCCGACGCCTTCATGACGGCCTTCCCCGAGGCCATGGACTTCGCCGCCGACCGGGAGCAGACTTTGCGCGCGGTCGGCGAACTGGCTCGCCGTGCCCAGAAGACCGGCCAGCTGCGCCCCGAATTCGTCATCGACGACCTGATCCTCATGCTCATGGCCCACCGGGGCCTCCAGGACACGCCGCGTGCCGCCCGGGTCACGACCTCCCGCCGCTTCGCCGCCTACGTGATCGAGGCGTTCCGCGCCGCACCAGAGGTGGGAGCGCCTACGCCGCTGCCGCCGGCACCACGCCTGCAGCTCGCCCACTCGCCCAGCACGTTGTAGATCCGTCACCTGGAGGTTCGTCGATCCTCGCCAGACAAACAGCCCTGTCGGGTCCATGCCGCAGCCAGGTGGGAAGGGGCTCACTGGCAGCGCGGTCGTGGGATGTGGTGCCGTCGGATAAGGCGGCCGGTCGCTGTGGGCAGGCGAGAGGGACCTGCCGGGAGCGTCCGCCTCGGTGACATCACCGTCTTGCCCATCCCCATCGGCTCCATCGAGCTGGGCGGCGTGGCACGGTCAGCCGCGGGGGTGCGGCAGGCTCTGACGCACCTGCACCACACCCAGCCCACTTACCGCCGCTCGGCAGCGCGTCGGATTGGGCCTCGGCGTGCTGACGAAGGTGGTGTAAGCGGGTTGCCGATCACGCACACGCGCCGTTGTCGAGGCCCACCGGCGCGGCTCGGGCCGTCCTCGGTTGCTGCCCGAACAGCGGTTTCCGGTGCTGTAGGGAGGATCACGCCGCCGCGGGGTACTCGGTCCATTCCCGGATGGGCGAGTCGGGAGCGAACCGGGTCTTGGGCCTGGTCCTGGCGTTGCGCCGGCGGACGTAGGCGGCGATAGCGGCGTTCTGCTCGCTGTGGCTGCGGTGGTCGGTGCCGTTGAGGGCGAAGTAGCGCAGGGCGGCGAACTCGGACTCGATCCAGTTCAGCCAGGATCCGTAGGTCGGCAGGAAGACCAGCTCGATGTCGTGCGCCGCTGCCCACGCCCGGACGTTGGGGTGCTTGTGCGGGGAGAAGTTGTCCAGCACGACGTACAGCTTCTCCCCGGGCCAGCGGGCCCCCAGGGCCTTGAGCAGGCCGAGGAACTCGCGCCAGCGTCTGCGGATGCGGTAGTAGATCTTGCCGGTGGCCAGATCGAGGGCGGCAAGCATGTGCATGACGCCGTTGTACCGGTTGTAGGTCGCCCGCAGCCGGCGCGGTGAACGGACAGGTCCCCACGCCTTGCCCTTGCGGGGCATCAGGTTCAGCGGGCCGAACTCGTCCACGCAGACGACGCGCCCGTCGTCCGGCGGGGTGTCGTAGAGGGCCAGAATCCGGTGCATCTTGGTGATGAAGTCGGGGTCGTTGGAGGACTTCCAGGTGGTCGTCGTCTTCCAGGTGACCTTGCCCTCGTGCAGTATCCGCCGCAGCGTCTCGCGGCTGAGCGTGGGGACCACCTTCTGCTTGACCAGGTGTTCGGCCAGTTTGGCCAGGCTCCAGGTCGAGTAGCCGGCCAGTCCCCAGTCGGTGGGGGACGTCCGGGCGATCAGGCAGATGTGCTCCCGCACCCGGTTACTGATCGCCCTGGGGCGTCCCCCGCTCCATTTTGGGTCCAGTGCGTCGAACCCCCGCTCGATGAAGGCGTGGATCACATCACGCACGTAGTCGGCGCTGACCTGCATCAACGCGGTGATGTCCGGCACCGACTGGCCCTGTGCGGACATCATCACCACGATCGCCCGCCGCAGCCTCACCGGATCCTTCGCGGTCCGGCTGATCCGCTGCAGCCGCCTTCCCTCCTCCAGACTGACCTGCCGGACGAACACCTCCGGACGACGCCCCACGACTACCTCCATGATCACAGCCTGGAGGCAGCCTGCCGCTTCAAAAGCGACAGATCAATTAACCGGCCGACCAATCGTGACGGGCCACTAGCTTGACGATCACCAACTGCTGCCGCAACCAATGAACAAACCGCCGGGCACAGCCGCCCAGCCGTTCATTGATGTCCTGATCGAGCTGGTCCAGGCGCAGGCCGGCACCACCGGCTTCATCGGCCTGCACACGTGGGTGGGGATCCTGGAGCGGCACTTCCCGCCAGAGCTCCCCGACCCCGACCACACCACCGAGTAGACCGACCACGGCACCGACCACGCTGCCGCCAACCCTGGCCATGACTCCGACCACGGCTGGTCAGCGGGTTGGTTTCGTAGACGAGAGTGGGCAACGTTTATCGACGGTTTCGGGCAGCACTTAGCGATCACAGGGCTCAAGAATGTCGATGAGAACTGGCAACGCCCTGCGTCGTCCGGTGATTGCCCGTCGGGCCAGTGGCAGTTGAGCACAGCCGCTCGAGGTCGTACACCTTGATCGTTTTTTGGGCGGCGCCTAGGACTTGTCCGCCCGATCATGTGACTGTCTGACTGTTGGCTCGTTGTGTCAGGCATGGGGCGGGGTGACTTGACGGATGGCGAGTGGGAACGGCTGCGGCCGTTCCTTCCGGTCAGCAACGGGCGTTGTGGCCGGTGGCGGGATCACCGGCAGGTGATCGACGGGATCCTGCACCGGGTGCGGACCGGGGTGCAGTGGCCGGGATCTGCCCGAGCGGTTCGGTCCGTGGAAGACGGTTTATGAACGCCACCGGCTGTGGTCGGCCGACGGCACCGGGGAGTGTCTGCTGCAGCAGGTCCAGTCCGCGGCCGACGCGGCCGGTGAGATCGACTGGGACATCGCGGTGGACTCCACCGTCGTGCGTGCGCACCAGCATGCGGCCGGTGCTCGCACCGATCCGCCGCCGGCCTCCGGCTCAAAGGGGGCAGAAGTCCCAGAACACCAGGCCGAGACGCCGTGGCAGAGCCTGCTCGCCCGCCTGGTGGAGGTGGTGCAGGAGGTGAGGGCCTGGGCCGCTCGCGCGGCGGGTTCACCAGCAAGCTCCACCTGAGCGCCGACGGGTGCTGCCGACCGCTGTCCCTGGTCGTCACCGGCGGCCAGCGCGCGGACTGCACCCAGTTCGAGGCCGTTCTGGAGAAGATTCGTGTCCCCCGCGGCGGGCCGGGCAGGCCCCGCACCAAGCCCGACAGCCTCGCCGCGGACAAGGCCTACAGCAACGGCCCGCGCCGCCGGTACCTGCGCCGCAGGGGCATCCGGCACACCATCCCGGAGAAGACCGACAGCCAGGCCGCCCGCCGGCGCAAAGGTTCGCGCGGCGGACGGCCACCCGGCTTCGACGAAGAGCGGTACAAGAAGCGCAACACCGTCGAGCGGGCGATCAACAGGCTCAAGCAAGCCAGGGCCGTGGCCACCCGCTACGACAAACGCAGATACGTCTTTCTCGGCACCGCCACCGTCGCAGCCCTCGTCATCTGGCTCCGCACATGATCGGGCGAACAAGTCCTAGCCGCTGCAGGCCCGCCCGAGACGCGGTGTCCACGTCGAGTGCATTCGAGTGCCCCCTTCCTCGGCCGGGTGGGTAGCCTCTCGGGGTGGCCAACGAGGACGTTCTGCAGGATGACGCTCATCGGCAGGTCGTGCGGATCGGCGACACGGTCCGCAGACCCGTGCAGCCGTGGACTGAGACGGTCCACGCGCTTCTGCGCCATCTCGAAGCGGTGGGTTTCCATTGCGCTCCGAGGGTCTTGGGGTTCGACGAGGAGGGCCGCGAAGTTCTGACCTATATCGACGGCGATTCAGGGCCGTTGGGCTGGGACAGAGTCGTGGAGGACGAGGGCTTGACCGCCTTCGCCCGGCTACTGCGCGACTACCACGACGCGACCACGGACTTCCGTCCGCCGGACGGGGCCGCCTGGGCAACCGGTCCGGCAGTGCCGGCCGCAGGTCACGTGATCTGCCATGGCGATTTCGGCCCGTGGAACGTGGTCTGGCAGGGATGCCGGCCTGTGGGGATCATCGACTTCGACTTTGCCCGCCCAGCGGCACGTCTGCACGATGTGGCCTACGCGCTGCAGTACATCGCCCCCTTCCGCGACGACGCCGAGAGCATCCGATGGCTGCACTTCCCGCAGCCGCCCGACCGCCGGCACCGCTTGCAGCGGTTCTGCTCCGCCTACGGCTTGTCCTCCACCGAGGGCATCGTCGAGGCCGTCATCGACAGGCAACGGGAGAACATCGATCACGTACGCCGACTGGCCGCCGACGGGCACCAGCCCCAGGCCACCTGGGTAGCTGACGGCTATCTGCAGGAACTCCAGCGCAAGGTGGCCTGGAGCCAGTCGCACCGGCAGCTGTTCCAGTAGCAGCTCGCTGCCGTCCAGCGCGGCGGCATACGCGAACGGACCACCGGCACGGCTGTCCCGCCGGGCGGGCCGGTCCGGGCGTGGGTTGGTGTCCGTCAGATTCGCCGACGGCGGTGCGCCGTCCTGCTGTGCGGTCTTCCCGCGAGGGGCTGAGGTGCGCGACGAGGCGTGACGGCGGGATTCGCTCGGAGACGCTCCTGGAAGGACTTCACCGCGGTGGCCACCAGGTACGACAAGCGTGCCTATGTTCACCTCGGCACCGTCACTGCCGCGGCCCTCAGGATCTGGCTCCGCTCGTGATCGCCAGGACACTGCCTAGTACTGCAACGGTCTTTGCCGTGACTGCTGGCCAACTCGGTCGTTGGTGTGGTTATGGGTGGGGATCTTGCTGATGTCAGGTTGTGGGCGGGTGAACTGGGTGCTCTGCATGAGCGGTTCGTGCACCGTTTCAACCGGGAGGAGCCGCGTCAGTCGGCGCTGGCTTACATGCGTGGGCTGGTTGCGCCGCTGCAGCGCAAGAACGGCTGGACGCTGGCGGAGGAGGCCGGGCACGCGGGGCCCGATCGCATCCACCGGCTGCTGAACCGGATCGAGTGGGACGCCGACGAGGTCCTGGACGACGTGCGCGGCTATGTGGTGGAACACCTCGGAGACCGGGACGCCGTCCTGATCGTCGATGACACCGGGTTTCTGAAGAAGGGCGTCCGTTCGGCTGGGGTGCAAAGGCAGTACTCCGGGACCGCCGGCCGCACGGAGAACTGCCAGATCGGGGTGTTCCTCGCCTACGCCTCCGGCCACGGACGCACGCTGATCGACCGACGGTTGTATCTGCCCACGTCCTGGACGGACGACCGGGACCGCTGCCGCAGGGCGGGCATCGACGACACGGTCGGCTTCGCCACGAAGGTGGCCATGGTCAAGGCGATGGTCCGCCGGGCCATCGCCGACAAGATCCCGTTCAGCTGGGTCACGGCGGACGCCGCCTACGGCTACAGCAAGGGCTGGCGGTTCGAGCTGGAGCAGGCCGATGTCTTCCACGTCATGGCCACCACCCGGCACGACACCGTCGTCACCCGCTGGTCCATCGACCACCCCGTCCACGACCTGTTCCCCGGCCTGCCGCGGCAGAAATGGAGACGCCGTTCCTGCGGCGAGGGAGCCCACGGCCGGCGGATCTTCGACTGGGCCCGCGTCGAGGTGCGGCCCTGGCAGCGCGAGGACCGCCGACACTGGGTCCTTGCCCGCCGCAGCGTGAGCAGGCCCGAGGAGATCTCCTACTACATCGCCTACTGTCCCGCCGACACGACGCTGGACGAGCTGATCCGCATCGCGGGCAGCCGCTGGGCAGTCGAGGAATGCTTCCAGAACGCCAAACAGGAATGCGGCCTGGACGACTACCAGGTCCGCCGCTACCCCGGCTGGCACCGCCACATGACCCTGGCCATGGCCGCCCACGCCTGCCTGACCGTCCTGCGGGCCCGAGAGCTGGACACGGACAAAGCAGAAACGGATCCTCCCAGCTCATCCACCTCAGCCTCGCCGAAATCCGACGCCTGATCACCCGCCTCACCAACCGCCGACCAGCACCGGTTGACCACATCCTGCACTGGTCAACCTGGCGCCGACGACGCCAGCACCAAGCCCGCATCAGCCACTACAAACGACGCGGACACAGCCCCTGAACACTGCCCAGCAATCAGAACAAGCACCGTTGCAGTACTAGGCTCCCATGCCATGGAGATGGGGGATCCGGGCCGCGGTCGCAGGCCGTGGCGCGACCGGCTGGTCAAGCATCGTGCGGTCGCAGCCCTGCTGGCCGGGACAGCGGGGCTGGCCGTTCTGGGCGCGGTGCTCGTCGTTCTACCGGGTGTGGTGGTCGACCACGATCTTGCCGGGGCGAGCGTCGCCGCGCAGGACCGGCTGAAAGCGGTGAACGACGTCCGTACGACACTTCTGCAGGCCGTGGGCGGCATGGTCGTGCTGTTCGGCGCGTTCGCCACGTGGCGGCAACTGCGCGTCAGCCAGGACGGGTTGCGCGCCACCCAGGAGGGCTATATCACCGACCGGTTCAGCACAGCCGTCGATCAGCTCGGCAGTGACAAGCTGGAAACACGCATCGGCGGACTCCACGCACTGTGGCGGATCGCGGAGCACTCCGCCCGTGACCGCGAGGCCGTCGTCTCCATCCAGGCCGCTTACCTGCGTACACACCTGCCGTGGCCGCCCGCCGGACCGGAAGCTCCAGCGACGGACGTGCCTATCAACGACGTTGTGCCGCTGGAGGTCCGCGCCGCCGACGCCCAGGTGGCGTTGACCGGGCTCGGCGTGTTGTTGCTGCAGCCTCGGCAGCAGTCCTGGGTCAACCTCAGCGTCACGGACCTGCGCCGGGCCGACTGCGACGGACTGTGGCTGCATGAGGTCAACCTCGACCGGTCTTGTATGGAGGCGGCGGGCCTGTACCACGCCAACCTGACGCAGGCGTCTCTCGTCTCGGTCAACCTGCGGCACGCCGACCTCAAGACGGCGATCCTGCGCCGGGCCCGCTGCGTTCTGGCCGACGTGCGGGGCGCCCGGCTGGTCGAAACGGACTTGCGAGACGCGGACTTCACCGAGGCCGACCTGCGCGAGGCGAACCTGCGCAAGGCCGACGCCAGCGGCGCTGTCTTCCGCCGCGCCGACCTGCGCCTCGCCGACTTGCGTGGCTCCGACTTGAGCACAGCCGACCTGCTGCAGGCACGTCTGACCGGCGCGCTGGCCAGCGAGCACACTCGCTGGCCAGCCGGTTTCGACCACGCGGCCGCCGGCGTCGTTGTTACCGAGGATCCCGGCCCCGAACCTCCGCCACTGCTCCAGCCCCAGGGATAACGACGCAGCACCCGCCCCTGCGGTCCATGCCGTGACCGAAGGGCCCGCTGCGCGCGGGAAGACCTGGCCGACTAACTCCTCCTCTGTGGGGTCCGTGGTCAGCTCGTGGCAGCGTCCTGCCCGGCGGCCCGGGCCCTGGTGCTGGCGAGTCGGTAGGACTCGGTGCCGGTCTCGATGATGTTGCCGCCGAAGGTGAGCCGGTCGAAGATCCGCTTGACGGTGTGCCGCTGCTTGCGCGGGGCGTCCAGGTCAACCCGCAGCATCTGGTCGATCAACGGCTTGTACGCATCCAGCCGTGTCCCCCGGGGCCGCGGCCTCTTCCGGGGCTCCGGCCACACCGACTCCAACGCCGCTTTGACCGTGCGGAATCCGACACCGTGCTCGCGCATCAAGGCCCGGTAGGACGTCCCCGCCCGGGCATCACGGCGGATCGCCGCATACAGATCGACCTTGGACTTCGGTGGCGCCATCGCACCCTCATCCCGCAGAGCACCCCCAGGCTCCCACCGCAAGGCCCCGGGTGTTGCCAGAACTCAGATACATCGCCCCTTGTCGAAACCGGGCGTTCCCCGCTCTGAGCGACAAGCGGTGTCAGCTCCCACGTACAAACTCCCACGTACAAACCAGTACTCGTGCTTTCGTTCAGATACGCTCCTCCGCCCACACCGGCCGAATACGACCGCTTGGTGCGGGAGGCATCCAAGGCCTCGCAGCAACTCAAGCCTGACCAGCATGGTGTGTCCCGGGTACTCCTTGACCAGTTCGCCGAGCCGGTCGGTGCCAAGGGCGAGCGCCTGGTCAGCAGCCTCAACCGCGCGTACATGAAGTCCAAGCCGACGAAGCTGGGCCCGGCGGGCTGCGGGAAGTTCCGGCGCTTCGTGCGTTACGCCTCCGACTCCAGTAACGCTCGGAGGGGGGTTTGTTGGTGTGCCGAGTGCTTGCTGACCTGGGGTGTTGTGGGTTTGCTGAGAGGTCGAGTGGGCGGTTGGGTCGGGGTGGGCGGGGGTCTGAGCTGGGGTTATGTGTTCTGTGTGGAGTGTGGCGGGGTGGATTGTAGGTAGTCCTAGCGTGTAAAGGCTCGTTTGGTGTTTGTGCTGGTCAGTGCTGTTTTGCCTGTTCGGTGGGTGGGGGTTAGCGGCTGCGGGTGGGGCGGTGGTGGGTTTCGGCGAGGTGGTCGAGTTGTACCGCGTCGAGGGCAGCTTTGGTGATGCGTTCGGTGCCGTCATGGATGGCGGTGATGGCTGCTTGGCGGATAAGCCTTGTGAGGGATCCGATGCGGCCGGCGGTGCGGTGGTGGAGGTAGGGGGCGTGCCGGGGGAGGGTGCCGGGTTTGTGGTGGTGGAGGTCGAGGGCGTTCTCGATGTCGGTGATGACGTCGCGGAACGGCTGGCGGGTGCCGTGGCGGGCGGGGAGGGGACCGCAGGTGATGAGGGTGGCGCGGCCGGCGAGCTGGGCGCCGCGGGTGCCGCTGAACAGGGGTGTGTCGGTGACGTTGATGCCGGCGTACACGAAGGTCGCGGGCAGGCGTTCGGTGAGGTCTTTGAGCAGGTCGGCGGCCTGGGCGCCGGTGGTGGTGCGGGGGTTGAGGCGGTGGATCTCGTCGATGAGGACGAGTTGGACGCCCGCTTGGGTGTAGGTGTGGCAGACGGCGTCGGTGATCTGGGTCTGGGTCATGCGGGTGGTGGTGGGGATGCCGAGGTAGCGGGCGAATTCGGTGATGAGGGTTTTCGCGGTGGCGCCGGGCGGGACCAGGACGTACGCCACGGGTGCCGTGGAGTGGGATGATCCGGGCGATGCGGGGTTTTTGCGGGTGTGGGCGAGGTGGCAGGTGCGGCCGACGTTGAGCAGGGCGGTGGTTTTCCCGGCTGCGGCGGGTCCGGTGACGATCAGCGAGGGCCGTGCGGTGGTCTGCTGGTGGCGGCCGAGGACCATAAGGGTGCGGACCTGGGTGGCGAGCTGGCTGATGGCGGGGGTGCGGATGGTGACGAACGCGGAGTGGTAGGCGAGGCGTTCGTCGCGGCTGTGGGGCGCCTCGCCGGGCTGGGGCGGGGCGGGCGGCTCGGTGGTGGCGAAGCGCTGCCAGCCCTGCCAGGTGGTCAGGGGCCAGGACGGCTCGGCCGTGTTGCCGCTGCCCGCGTCGGCGGGTGCGCTGCGCGGTTGGTGAGCTGCGGGATGGGGGCGGGTGTTCACCACTTGTCGGCTTCCTCGTATGCGTCGTAGAGCCCGAATCCGGCGGCCGCGGCGGGGCGGGTGTCGTCCTCGGGAAGGTCGTCGAGGTCGTCGATGCTGTCGTCCTCGCCGTGCTGCGCCGGCTCGCCGGTGGCGGGGCCGGCGCCGTATTGCGGGTGCCGTGCGGCGGGAACCGGCAGTGTGGTGGCGCGGGCCAGGAGGGCTTGTTCGGTGGTGGTGGCGTGGCCGCTGTGGACACGGCGCATGAGCTGGTCGAGGGCGTCGGCCAGGCCGGCCTCATGCTGCTGGCTGTCGTCGTGGTTGTTGCGGTGGACGTGGGCGCGGATGTGCTGCCAGGTGCGGTCGTTGAACGGCTGGTGGACGTGGTCGCGGTGGATCCAGGGGATTTCGGTGAGGTCGCCGTCGGTGAGGCGGATCCAGATCTGGCGGACGTCGTGGGGGTTGTAGTGGATCTCCCATTTCCCGCCGCGGCCAGCGACGGGGGAGGCCTGGCCGCGGTACGGGGCGAGGAGATCGTGGTCGTAGGTGCGGTGGTGGATGGTGATGCCGGCGGGGGTGATGGCCTGCCAGCGCACAGGCAGCAGTTCGAGGTAGTCGCGGCCGGTGAGCGGGACGGGAACGTGTCCGGCGACGGCGACGAGCGCGGCCCACATCTGGTTCGGTGTGAGGGCTTTGCGGGGCATCATCGGGTGGCGCAGGCCTTCGTGGGGGCGGTGGTGGTAGTGCACCAGCCACTCATCGAGGAGGTCCTGCAGTTGGGCGACGCTGTAGCAGGCGTCTTTCTCGGTGTCGGGTATGTCGTCTCAGTTGTACTGCAGCCTGATGGCCTTCTGGCAAGTCTCTGACCTGCAATGCTGCAATGAGTGAGAATACGATCAAGGTGAGATCTAACGGTCAAACAGCGCTCTGAACTGCAAGGCTGCAAGAATTGAGACAAGCCTGCAAATCCATTGAGAGGGCTATAAGTAGGGCAGTGGGTCGGATGTGCTGTGATCGTATCCGGCGGGTCCCTGGGCGGGAGTCGCCACGTTGCTCCTTGTTTTGGTAGTTGACTGAGCCGAGCCCGGATCGACGGCCGCTGGGTTCGTTGGGCCTGCGGGCTGGAGCCCGTGGCTGGGGGGAAAACGGCGGTGATGCGGCGCCTCGCCCGGCAGAATCGGGTGATCGACCCGCCCTTGGGGGGAGCTATGCAGGAACTCCGCTTCGACGACGGCATCCGGTTCACCGCGGTGGTCAGCAGCGACCAGATGTGGCTGCGCCACGCGCTGGGAGCCCACGAGCTGGGCATTCAGCTTGCCGTCGGGGTGTCGCCCTTCACCGAGGCCGGGAAGATCCTCGCCCTGGAGGCGGACTTGTTCGGCTTCGAGGCGACGGGGCAGCGCTCGCGGCTCGCCCGGACCACGGTGAACCTGGCGTACACCCCGAAGGTGACCGTCCACCGCATCAGCCTGTCGTTCCCGCTGACGTCGTTGCAGGTCCACGCGATCGAGGCGGGCCGTACTGGCGACGTACGGTTTGAGATCGACCTCAACGCGACGCTGCCGCAGGCCCCCGGGTATCCGGGGAGTACACAGGACACGGCGCACATCACCATCGCGAAGAGCCGGTGGGAGCAGCAGCTCGGGCCGTCCGCGGCGTTCGAGATGGCCGTGCCGTACCCGCTCGGCGATCCGGAGCGGGACGAGGTCGGACGGACGCTGCGGGAGGCGCAGCGGCTGCTGACCGTGGGGGAGATCCGGGCGTCGATCCTGGAGGTCAGACGGGCTCTGGAGTGGGTCCGGGAGAACGTCGACTGGGACAACCCCGGGGCGAAGAAACAAGGCAGCCAGTGCAACCAGACCGAACGGTGGTGGCGGATCCAGGACGCCCTATATGGCCAGACGTGCGGCACCCTGCACAACGACGCGGTCACCAAGGACTTCAAGTACGACCGGGCCGAGGCGGAGACACTGCTGGCGATGACCTCCGCACTGCTGCGGAACGTGCCCGGCACCAGCGCGTGATGGGCGGCCCGCGCCCGCCCCGCGACCGAAACGAGGACCGCATGGCAATCGAGCACAACGGCATTGCAGGCCCCTACTTCGAGTACGACGGACTGCCCGCCCTGCACGCGGTGGACAAGGATCTGCCGCTGCTCCACCCGTACGCCCCGGTGACACCGGGCCGCTACGTCACGCCCGGCGGCGGCCGGCTCACCATCCGCCCGGCCGAGATGCGCGCCCACATCCGGATCACGCTGGATCACCTGGGCTGTCCAGCCCAGCTCACCGACGATAAGAACGCCGCCTTCAAACGGCTCGCCCTGGCCGCCGAGGGCTACTGCGTGCAGTCCGGGTGCCGACACCGCGCCGCGTACGCGGACGGGGCATACCGCATCTTCGAGGTGCGCAACGGAAGCATCAGGCTCGCCGCGTTCGTGCGCGCCGCGCTCGCGGTCGAGTTGGGGGACGTCGCTCCAGCAGACCGGCTCGTGCAGGAGGCCGAAGCACTGGCCGGGCCTGTCCGCCGGGAGGGCGAGGAAAACCAGGCCAGCGGCGGCTAGACGCCTCATGTCCGCCTGCCGCAGCGATACGGCGAGCCCTGAATGCGGGTCGGTGCGGCGCCACGGGGGGAGCGCCGCACCTGCGACCAGCGTAGCGATCCACCCCTCTGCGCGGTATGTGCGACCGGACCGTAGTCCTGCACCCATGGCTCACCTCTTAAGCACGGCATGCGCCTCCTCCACCCATTCCGGCGTGTCGCAGGCGTCGTCGAGGTTCTGGGCTGAGTCCGGGGCGGACGCTTTGGAGGGGAGCCGTGGGGCGGGGACGCGAGCGGCGCGGGGGTGTTCTCAGTCCTCGTCGTCGGGGAAGCCGTCGGTCTGGGGTGCTGTCATGTGGCGGACGTTGATACCTGCCTGGCAGCGGGAGGGGCCGATGGTGCTGTGCAGGCGCTCGAACAGGTCGGGGCGGATGAGCAGGTCCGCTCCCGCTACCACGGGCAGGAGCGGTTGAAAGCTTCCGTCGTGGACGAGGTGGCCTCGCCACTGGCGGCAGATGAGTGCTTCGCCTGCCGTGTCGCTGAGGCTGAACCCGCAGATGCCGTCGGTGGGCTGGAGTCCGAGTGCCGCCACGACGCTGGCGGCGGGTGCAAGGACGTAGGGGGGCAGGCCAGGGCCACTGCGGCGCGGGGGCGAGTCGACCATGGGCGTGGCGCTGGCGTCGGTGAGGGCCACGAGGGGCTGGTCTGTGGTGCTGATGTGCTCGGCTGCCGCTCCCGACCGGGTGAGGGCAGGTGCCAGGCGCTGTAACGGGCGGGTCCACAGCTGCCAGGGAGCCTGGGAGACCGGCAGCGTGCCGGGTGGTGGATCGCCGGCGGCAGTTTCCAGACCGACGACGATCAGTACCCGGCGGGCGGGCTGGTCCGGGTAGCGACGTGCGGGAGTGCGTTGCCGCTCGATCAGTCCGATCTGCACCCAGTCCGCGTGCGGGCCGTCGTCCACTCGGGCAAAGGCCCGGGCACCTTCTGGCAGGGAGCGCAGGCCCGCGAGGGAAGTGAGACCGAGCGGCGGCCAGGGCTCTTGCTCCTGGTGGCTGTCGCTGAACCAGGGCGCGGGATCGAGTGACCACTCCAGCGCCTCGGGGCGTGTCAGGGGGCGGGGAACGCGGGCGAGTTCGGCGCGCAGGGCCGGGCGTGAGTCGTCGCGCAGGCGTGTGGCCGTGCCGCGTTCGAAGGCCTGGGCGTTGACCAGGTGTCCGGCTTGGGCGAGCGCGGTACGCAGGCCTGCCGCGGCCTTCTGCAGGGCGTCTTCGGCGGCGGCCCGATCAGCGAGATAGGCGTCGGGGAACAGGTCGCTGTTGGGGTGGGTCAGCAGGTCCAACTGTGTGCGCATCAGCGGCTCGATATGGCCGGGGACTGCTGCGGCCACGAGGTCGATGACGGCCTCACGCAGCCCGGGAGCAGGGCCAGCGGCGTCGATGCGGGCGCCCAAGTAGCGGTCGACGAGGTGGGCCGCATAGCCCCGGGGGTCTTTCATGCGCTGTCCTCGGCGGCGAGGTGGGTGGTGATGGTGTGGGTGAGTGTCGGATGAGCCGCGGTTGCCGGAGGGGAGGGCGGCTGGTGTCCGGCGCGGGTGAGGACGGCGGAGGCTTCCACCCGCACGGACAGCATGTCGCTGGTGCACAGAGCGACGAGCTGCTCATGGAGAGCGGCATCCAGGGGCCCGTCCGGCAGGTGACTGTGCAGGACGGTCAGGAGCCAGGTCAGAGGCCCGGCGCCGAGGCTGAAGGACAGGACGTGCGCCAGCGCGGCCTGCGCCTGGCGGGGGCGGCCAGCCAGCAGGACCGTCGCCGCGAGCAGGGCGCGGCGCTTTTCGCCGCGTTCGGGTAGGGCGATGGTAGCCAGGGCAAGTCGGCACAGCGCGGTGTCGATGTCGTGCTGTGTGGCCGGCTCCGGCACCGGATGGTAGGCGCCGTCGCCGAGGCGGGCATTGCCCGGCAAACGGTGGGCGATGACGTCATGCGCGGCGTCCCAGCAGGCAAGCGCGTCGGCAGTTGAGGGCTGGAAGGCATCCGGGGGCTGGATGGCGAACGCCGAGACCAGGGCCTGGCTGACGCCGATAGTACGGCTGTAGGACGGGTCGGCGACGGTGTTGGCCACCTGGTCCGCGAGGTCCTGGCTCGCGACAGCGGCATCCGCGGTGTGCGCCTGCTGCCATAGCTCCAGGCGGTCGTTGCCGGCGAAGGAGCGCCATCCGCCGCCGCCTCGGATCTTGGTGTAGGCGAGCATGCCGGCCGTCGCGGCGAGCGGGCCGAAGACGTCGGGGGCGATGTCTTGGCGCAGATGGAGCCCGGCGGCGACATCAGCGAGTACTTCAACGGGGCCGGAGGCGTTCATCTCCTGGGCGACCCGGTGCAACAACTGGGCGGCCGCGTCGAGCCCCTGGTGATCGGCGATCTCCACAAGCCGCCATCCGACCGCGTTGGCCAGCGCATCGGCCGACCACCGGAAGCCCGGCGGATCGTCGTACGCCTTGCTGCTGCAGTCACGGACCGCGGCGAGCACACCGGCAGCGCCCTCCGGCAGCACGGGGCGCTGCTGGGCGTGCAGATAGGCGCCGGTGGAGTAACGCCCTTTGGGTCCGGACCAGTTGCGGGAGAATTTGCTGGGCACGGGCCTGGGTCTCCAGGACGCGCCGCCTTCGCCGCCCAAACGCTGTGCTGCCGCACGCAGGGCAGGGGTCGGCGTGTCCCCGGCCAGATGCGATGCGTGGATCAGCGTCTGGTCGTCGTAGGTGGAGGTGATCGCGTTGGCGAGCACCGGCAGGAGACGCAGAGCGTGGGCTGCGTCGTCGCTGGGCAGGTCGGCGAGCCTGCCCAGCAGGGCGATGTCGGCGTCGAGGCTGCCGCCACGGGAACCTGCGGCGATACGGAGCGCTGCCAGGACGACGGGGTCGGCTGAGTCGGCCTGCATGGCCAGCAGCTGCTGGTGGGCCGCGTCCACCCGGGCATCGGGCAGTCCGGGCTCGGTCAGCAGCACCTGGGCGGTCAGCTGCGCGGCGGCTCGCGGATCCAGGCGCGCGAGAAGACGCCACCACTCCTGTGGTGTTCCCGCCGTGCCCCGTCCGTCGGTGCATTCTGCAACGAGATACACGAGCGGCTGCGTACGTGCCAGCCGCACCCGTGCCTGGACGGGGTCGGCCTGCACAAGCTGGGGGAGCGGATCCAGCAGTTCCTCGATGGTGATGTCCTTGTGGCCGCCATAGGCGCCCATGTAGCGGGCGGCACGTTCCCAGCAGCGCCGCGCCTCGTCCGGGTCGTCGCAGGCGAGACTCACGCGGGCCATCTCGAGCTCGAAGTCGGCGTCCTCCGCATACATGGAACGGCTGTCGGCCTGCGCCGTGCGCAGTGTGCGCATCAGCTCGTGGATGATGTCGGACCCGGCCTGGCCCACGCTGTGGGCCAGCAGGGACAGCAGCTCCGTGGTGATCAGGGGACCGGACCCAGCCATGCCCATCAGGGATGTTGTGGTGCCGTGACTGACGGTCTGCAAGGACGCGATGCCCAGGGCGACGTCGTTGCCGCGCAGCAGGGCGACCGCCTCGTGCAACACCTGCCGCACGAGCCGGTGGATGTCGCCAAGCTCGCTGGCATTGGGCCGGCCCGTGAACGCGGCCGCGTGCCGGGCCAGTTGCTCAAGCGCCACACGGGCGGCAGTGGACGCCCGCTCGGCGGGGATCCGCCCCGCATCGACGTCGCGGCCCAGACCGAGCGTGGTGACGGCGAACCGCAGCCAGGCACGATAGAAACCCTCGCCGTCCAGGAGGGCCAGCAGCCGGGTGGGCGCCTGCGGATCAGCGGCCTGGGCCACCTCCAGCAGCTCCAGCCACCTGCTGACCGGCCCCGACAGATCGCCGTAACGGCCAGTCAGCACCGCCTGGGTTGCTTCCTGAAGCACCGTGGTGACGTCGTCCTCTCGGAAGACCTCCTCAGCCAGGTCCGCTACCGGCACGCCCTGGTCCAGCAGACGTCGTAGGCCGCACGGAGCGCTGGCCCAAGCCGCGACGGCCAGTGTGCGCGCCGACAGCAGTATCCCGCCCGCGCCGTCGTGGGCGTCGGCGAGATGCAGCAGAAGGGCCGCACGCCGCTCGGGGCGCTCGATGAGTTCCGCGCTCTCCATCAGCGGTTCGACACCGAGGCAGTCCAGCAGCACACCGAGCGCCGGTTCGGGGGAGTCCAGGGACTCCTGATCAAGGAACCGAGCCACCCGCTGCGCGAGCGCGAGCGGGTGGTCCTCCGGCGACTCATGCGTGTCGGCGCCATGGCCAGGAAGCCTGATCCGCCCACGCAACTCCGCGAGGAACACCGCCTCATCGCCCGCGGAACCGTCGTGGCCTTTACCATCGCGCGCTTTGTCCCAGGCCGTCAGATAAGCCTCCCACGGTGCGGCGAATCCCGCCCGGTCGACCGCCGCACACAACTGCAGGCCCCACTGCGCCGACAGCGTCGGCACCCCCTCATACAACAGGCCCGCCGCCACATGGTCGGCTCCCGACAGCGCAACCAGCACATCCGCATACGGCACCAGGGAACTGGGCAGGCCTTCGTCCTCGTAGGTCGACCGCGCCCGGCTCAGTTCGATGCAGCGCACCAGCGTGGGCCAGTCACGGCGCGCCGCCGCCCGCCGGGCGACGACGGCCAGGGTATGGACGATGGCCTGCGGCGGCTGCAGACCGGCAATCGCACGGGAGAGGAAGTCGGGTCCGATCAGCAGGGCCAGGTCCTCGTCACGGCCCAAAGCGGACAGGAGTTCAGGCAGGTGCCGGAAGGCACGCGCATCCGTGAAAAACCCGCGCTGGGAAAGCCACTGGGCGGCCTGGGCCCGGACCTGGTCCACCCACCGGGAATCCCCCTCCGCCCGGCGCACGAAACGGCTGAAGCTCTCATGGTGGATCTTCAGCCCACCGATCCCCGGCTGCTGCGCGATGATCGGTGCCACCCTGGTCAGAGCGGCACTGATCATGATCGCCGGCATTGGGAAGATCTCCCCGAGCTCGTCCGCGCTGACAGCGAAGTCGCAGACCGCCAGCGTGCTGACCGCATAACGCTGCTCGACCGTCAAAGCCTGCAGCAGATAGGCGTAGTAGTCGTCCAGGTCGTGCGCCGATGACGGAACCGCGCGCAGCCGCTCAAGGGGATCACTGACGGCGCCCGGCGCAGGCGGCGCCCCAAGACCAGGGGCCGGGCCCAGAGCCTGACGACACAGATACGTGGCGTAAAGAGCGTTGCCTCGTGAGCGCTCCTCGATCAAAGTGACAGCGGCCTCGGCGTCCGTGGCAGTCCCCAGACCGGCAGCCGACGGCGCCAGCGCCGACAGCACACCCAGACGCTCCGCCAACGCACCCAGCTCGGTACGGTCGAGAGGGGGAACGGTCAGACGGGCTGCCCGGGCGCTGACCGCCTCCAGATGAGGGCCGGGCTGACTGGCCAGGACAAGAACGGCGCCGGGCGGCAGGCTGAGCGAGGTGAGTTCCTCGACCAGGCAGGCGGCCGGATCCACCGGCTCACCGAACGCGCCGCCACTGCTGCGCCCGAGGACCCGGCTGACGTGGTCGATCCCGTCCACGACCAACGCGACGGGTCGATCGGGGGCCAGGCCGCGCACAGCCGTGACTGCCGCAGCAAGCGTCTCCTTGGTGGCCGCATAGCGGGGCCTGACCTGCGCCACCGCCTCCGGCGCGGCGATTTCCAGCTGCCGCAGCAGACTGCCGATCACCACCTCGGTCAGCACCCGCTCACCACGGTCGGTATCCGCAGCGCCGAGCCAGCAGTGATGCCGTACCGCCAGCCAGGTCTCATGCAGCGCGTCGCCGAGCTGCTCGCACAACCACGACTTGCCGATGCCGGGAGCGCCGGTGACCACCACAACACCACCCTGCCGTGCGGTGTCCTCCACGTGCGCGACCACTTTGGTGAGAACGGCGGGGCGGGTCACCTCGCTGGCACGGTCCACGGGGTGCCCCTCACGCACAGCCCCGAAGTCAGTCTCCAAGCCCAGCCGGGGAAGCAGGTCCTCGACCGTCACGGTGCCCGTCCGGCTGCGGGCCGCCTTGGCAGTCTCGATGAGAGCGAGCGCCACGTCCTCGGCCGTACGGGTGCGGTTCGGAGGCCGTCCGGCACCGAGTTCCTCGGTGATGCGGTGCAGCAGCGTCGCCTCGGCCGGTCCGGGCTCGCGGATGTTGAGCGAACACGCCGCAACACCCGTGTCGACGATCAGGCAGGCACAGGCACGCTCGAGCACGTCATCGCTGACAGCGGCGAGCATGGACTTCCACGGATCGTGGGCCCGCAGCGCAGCGGCGTCGAACGAGAACCGCTTGCTGCTCAGGCCGTACAGCGCCGGCCCCGGATCACTGCTGCTACTGACCGGCCGCAGCACCCGCATCAGATCAGGTTCGTCCGGCTCCGTGTCGCGGACCACGAGACGGTGCGAAGTAGCGGGCTGCGACGTGAGGTCACGGTCGATGGAGGAGAAAAGGAGATCCAGGCGCAGGCCCCGGCTGTCCTTGATGAAACTCTTCGCCGACAACGCGCGGTCGTGATCCGTGTGCTTGATCTGCAGCCGCTCGCGCCTGCCGGTGCCCCACTCGCACGTGATGTCATCGAAGCGGTCCCCGGCGAACATCTTCGTGTCGACGACCACCGACCTCGCATGTCCCACCGCCAGATCCACCAGACGTAGCGCGGTGAGCAGATCCTGGTAGGCGTAACCGAGGTGCGTCGGGCGCAACCCCATGGTTACCTCCAGCGTGGTGTGTCTGCGCACGCCACCCCCCCGGCGCCGCCGCACTCACCCTAACCGTCCCCGGTCACCAAGACCGAAACGGCCGCGCCGGATGCGCGGCACGGTACAGCAGCTCCCCAACCCCAGCTTGATCTCAGGGCGACCTGAGCTTGTCCTCGACCTCTCGCAGCAGCCACGTCCAGCGGGCAGGGCTGCGCTCGCCCGCCCTCACGGCAAGTACAACTTGGAGTGCGATGTGGTGGCGGTCCCGGCGGGCTCGTTCACCTCGTAACCCAGGGAACGCAGCACCTGCACGGCCTGGTCGGGTGCGTCACGAACCGCTGTGCGCAGCTGCTTGTCGCGCCAGCGGCGGATGCCATCGGTCAGAACACGCTCCCAGCCATCCACGGTGTCCACGTCGAACTCGCGGACGATCATCATCAGGACGTCCTCGAGGCTGGGGCGCATGCGATGGCCGCCGACTGGGAAGTGCAGCTCCGCCAGTCCGGGCCGCTTTTTCTTCCGCATCAGCCTGCCCGGTTTGCCGGCGTCGGACAGCCGCTGCAGCCAGGAGATCTGATTGTGATGGGCATGGACGTGCATGTGGGCGCCGGGCGGCCACGTCCAGGTGCGCACGTACTCGTAGCGCATCAGCGGTTCGGGATCTTGACGGTAGTACATCGCGACCGTGGACTTGTCGACGGCGAGGAACTCGCCAGCCTGGTCCCAGCAGCAGTAGTAGCTGATGGCCAGGGTGAGTTCGGGATCGCCGTTGATGTACAACTCGATCCGGCTCTGGACGGGCTCGGACTCGTCACCGGAGACCGTGGTCACCCACAGTTTGCGACCCGTGCGAATGGCATGGAACCGCGGAGCATGCGGAAGGACCCCACCCAGGGTCGCGGTCAGCTCCCCGGCGAAGTCCTCCGCCGCCTTGTGCAGTGGGATCAGGCCCGTTTCGTCAGACACCCTCGAGAAGGTAGTCCAAGCCCTGGAGCGTCTGCCAGATCTCCAGCTCCTCGGCGCTCAGCTGATAGCTCTCCGCGCGCTCGGCGAGCTCGTCAGCGGACAGCCGAGTCCTCGCCAACAGCTGCGCCCGCCACTGGGCGATTTCTTCGGGTGTCTTGTCCACCACGGTAGGCATTGCGACATCCCTTCTGACGCGCTCCCTCGTAAAGGCAGTCAAGCATGCGGCACTGACAACTGCCCAGCGGGCTCGCACACCGGGCTCACACCACTACGCCGGGCCGCCCCGGCGTCGAGGGCGCGCCTGGCGCCTCCGTCGCCGGTGTGCAAGGGCCACTGCCTGATGTGCCCCGGTCGCTCCGGGTGCGGTCGGGACTTCACTCGGGCGCACGTTCGGCTAAGTGCCTGGCTGTGGCCCAGGCGGGGAAGTAGGTTGTCAGTGAGACTGGCATCGCTTGGGGGTGGCGTGGAGGAAAAGGCGTTCAATGCGGCCGTGGGGCGGCTGATCCGTGAGACCAGGACCCGAGCAGGGCTGACGCAGGAACTGCTGGGCCGGCGGTCCGGGCTGTCGCGCGGATCGATCACGAACATCGAGGCCGGAACGCAGGCGCCCCCGCTGTACCGTCTGGTCCGCATCGCAGCGGTGCTTAACGTGCAGCCGGCTGAACTGCTTCCACCGCTCATGACGGAGGAAACATCCGGGGTGCCGGCGCGCCATGCAGCTGACGTGGCCTCCGTGTGGTCCGACGCCGAGAAGCTGATGGACGCCCATGGCCAGGGCTGACGTCGCCGCGCGCGCCCTGCTGCAGGAGTTCCAGATCACCGCTGCTCCTGTCGACCCGTACGATCTGGCGCGGCGGCTCGATGTCACGGTCGTACCAAGGGAACTGGATGACGACGTGTCGGGCATGCTGATGCGGCGAGACGGCAACTGTGTGATCGGCGTCAACAAGGCCCATTCGCGTGAGCGGCGTCGCTTTACGGTGGCGCACGAGCTCGCCCACCTTCGCCTGCACCGCGGCCGTCCCCTGATCCTGGACACCGACACCCGCGTGAACTACCGCAACACCGTCTCGAGCATGGCCACGGACCGCGAGGAGATCGAAGCCAACCGTTTCGCCGCGGCCCTGCTCGCCCCGGAGACGCTCGTGCGCGAGACGGTCCACCAGACCCGTTTCCGGACCGTCGACGAACTGGTCAGCTCGCTGGCCGAGGTATTCCAGCTGAGTGAGATCGCGATGACCTACCGCCTCATGAACCTGGGCATCATCTCCGGTCCTGCTCGCTGAGCAGTCTCGCCGTGCGCACCCGCGGCAGGCCCAGCCGGGCGTCTCACGGCTCGCTGGCGGAGCGACGCGGCTTGGCCGCCTTCACTTTTGAGTGAGCGTCAGCGGGGCAGCGCCACAAGAGGGACAGTGAAACTGTCCATCGATTTATGTCTTGCGCAGGTATGGCCGCCTGTGGTGTCCTTGTTACGCCAGAGAGCAGGCACGCTTTCTGGGAACGACGTTGCACCCTGTGCGGGTCTCCTGCGCAGGCGTACACCTGACTGGGCTGTACCGCGCGTGTGCGCCGGTCCGTGACGACGGGCGGCAGCACCAACCCGGACGGCACCACCTCTCACTCCGGCCGCCGCGCAGGCGCCACCCCCAACCAGCCGCCCTCGGCGGCCAACCGGTCTGATCACGCCGCTGGGGGTGCAGGCCGTCAGAGCGGCCGGGGAACGCGCACTGCAGCCGTGGCATCCGGCAACTCACGGATACACGGCGGCCTTTCCCCCATTGTTGGCGCTGCGCGACAGCCCCGCAGCGCACCTCTGCCCGTGCGCCATCCCACCGGCTGCTTCCGTCAACACGCGGCTTTGCACGCCCCCTTCACCGAGTCCGGGGCCGGAATGGCCGGGCCTGCGGCAGGCACCTCGCCGCGCAGACCGGGGGCCGCTCACCACGTCATCTCAGGAAGGAAACCCCATGCAGCATGTCGACTGCTTTCACACGTTCCTGCGGGAGACCGTCAACCTCAGCCAGGCCAAGCTCGATCTCCTTGCCGAACGAGTGGAAGTCATCTACCAGGCCCTCAAGAGCGACCCGGAACTCGGCCCGCTCATCCTCGCCAAGAAGCCTCAAGGCTCGTGGGCGCAGCGCACCATCATCAACCCGCAAGGCGACAAGGAGTTCGACGCCGACTTCATGCTCCACCTGCAAGAGGTGCTGGAGTGGGCGCACGACCCGAAGACCTACATCGACAAGATCTACGCCGTGCTGCACCGGCACAGCGTCTACAAGGACATGCCGCACACCCGCAAGTGCCGCTGCGTGCAACTGACTTACGCCAACTCCATGCACGTCGACATCGTCCCCTACCTGCACCTCGCCGACGGTCGCGAAGTCATCGTCAACCGTGACGAGAACCGGTGGGAGGTGACCAACCCGGCAGGGTTCACTGCCTGGATGCAGGAGAAGGACGCCCTCGCGAAGGGGAACCTCCGCAAAGTCATCCGGTTGATGAAGTACGTGCGCGACCACAGAGACTCCTTCACCGGCACCCGCTCCATCATCCTCACCACCCTCCTCGGAGAGCGGGTATCGGAGTTGAACGCTCTGCTGCACCCGGGCTGCTACGCGAATGTGCCCACCGCCCTGCTCACCATCGTCGAAGACCTCGACCGGTGGCTGCAGGCCAACCGGCAAAAGCCCTCCATCGCCGACCCGTCCGGTTCCGGCGTCACCTTCGACCACCGCTGGGACCAGGCGACCTACGCCTACTTCCGCGAGCGCATCCATACGCACGCGCGCCAGATCCGCGCGGCCTACGACGAGACGGACCCCGACACCAGCGTGCGCCGCTGGCGCGAGCTGTTCGGCGACCGCTTCCCCGAACCGTCCCGCCCGTCCGCATCTTCCCCGCGCCCTGCCGCCCGCCCCAAGTTCCCGGTGCCATCCCTTGCCACCACCACCTCCCACACCGGACGTGCAGGATGACCAAGCGGAAGCCGCCCGCCCCCGCCCTCAATGTGTGGCAGCAGTGCCTGCTGGCCGGTCTCAAGGAGCTGTCCGCCCAGCAGCCCGCAGATCTGCGGATCATAGGCCGTCCGCGCTTCATCGCCGACGGACTGGCCGGTGTCCGCATCCGTCTGCACACCGCTGACATCCATCACACCGCAGGCGGTCTCGTCCTGGGCGAGGACGAGGAGTTCATCCTCGTCCTCCCGGCCATCGAACGGCTGCCCCCTCACGTGCTGACGCCCCACAGCCGGTTCGCCGGCACCCCGCACGTGCTGGAGGGAAACCGGCTCTGCATCTACCTCGATGCCACCCGCGAGTGGGACCCGGATGCGGGCATGTCCGCCGTTTTGAACCGGCTGTGGCAGTGGCTGACCGACGCGGCAGCCAACCGGTTCGACTCCACCACCGCCCTGTACCACGCGGTCGGGGGAATCCTGCATCACACACCGGGGACCCCCACCATCGTGGCCAGGGAACCAGAAGCGCACCACATGGCACACACTGGCTGGCTCACCCCACGTTCCGCCTGCCGGCTCGACCTTTCCGGCCGGCCCCTCGGGGAGCACAGTCTGCGGCTGCCGATCCTGCCTCTCAGCCACAGCCTGCCGTGGGGAGCGGGCCGCACTCTCGCCGACCTCGCCAGCCGTATCGATGCCTCGCCATCTTCCTCAACAGCCAATCAGCAGCCGGGGCTTGGTTCGGCCCCCTTCCTGGCTGCCCTAGCCCACAGCGCACGCCGCAACCCGGAGGGGACCTGCCAGTACTTTGTCTTTGCGGTCCCGCACCCCACCCTGCCCGCAAGCTCCCGCTTCCTTCTCGCCGGCCGCCTGCCGGTCCAGGTCAGCGACACACTGCGCCGCACACCCCGCACGCCACAGGAACTCTCCGCACTCCCCGCCGAGGTGAGGGAGAGCACCATCGAGTGGTGTTACCTCTCCGACGAGCGGGCGGCGGTCACTACCCGCCGTGACGCGCAGCGGCCCGTCAACGCCTTCCAGAACACCCATGTCCACCTCTGGGGGTGCGGCGGCATCGGCTCGTGGGTCGCCGAACTGATCGCCCGAGC
Organism: Streptomyces sp. NPDC102270; assembly: GCF_044766405.1. Classification (NCBI taxonomy): domain Bacteria; kingdom Bacillati; phylum Actinomycetota; class Actinomycetes; order Kitasatosporales; family Streptomycetaceae; genus Streptomyces; species Streptomyces sp. NPDC102270. Next base: position 68,462 of record NZ_JBIWLX010000028.1, read on the forward strand.
GGGAGCCGCCCGCATCACCCTGAGCGACCCGGGCAGCCCCATCACCGGAGGACTGCTGGTGAGACAGAACTACACCGAAGCCGACGTCGGCTCCACCAAGGCCATCGCCCTGGCAGAGCGCCTCCACAGCCTCCGCGACGATCTCACCGTCGATTTCTGCCCCTCGCCCCCCTCACCGGAGTTGCTGGATGCCGCACTGCAGGCCGATGTCATCATCGACGCCACCGTGAGCGTCACCGTCGGACGCTTCCTCGAGCTAGTGGCGCGCCACCCCGACCGCAGAGCCGTGCTCGCCCAGATGGCCACCGACACGGCCGCCGCCAGCCATGGCATCCTCACGATCTCCGCGCCCGATACCGGCCAAGGCCCCTTGGCCATCGACCGCGCCAGCGGCCAGCACGTCCTGGCTACCCCCGATCTGGAGCCCTACCACGCGCTGTGGACTGAGCCGGAACCAGGCGACGAGATCAGACCCACCCGAGGCTGCTCTGTCCCCACCTTCCATGGATCCGCCGCCGACCTCGCAGGCGTCGCCGCCAGCCTCGTCACCCTTCTGGGCACCCAACTACGCTGGCCCGTTCCCGGAACCCATCTGTGCGCTCAGCCCCATACCGGCACCCAGCCGGCCCACCACTTCATCCCCTACGTGCCCCGTCCCGACGACCCACCCGTACCCGCCTGGGTCCCCGCACCCGGCCCGAGCCACGATCCGCTGCCTCAGCTCACCTCAAGCGTCGGCACGTAGACTCCGGCCAGCCGCTCGTAGACCACCAGCCGCGGATGCACCTGGGGATGATGCGCCCGGCCCAGCGCAACTGCGGCCGACATCGGCACCGCAGGCAGGACATGCAAGCGCCGCAGTGTCTTCGCTTCCCACTCCAACCGGGCGAAAAAATCCCGCACGGAAGCTGCGAAGCGCAGCAAGCACCCGCGGTCACGCATGACGTCCGGGCACGTCGGTGCCGTCACCGGCCGGATCTCGTAGCGGCGCAACGCCGCCAGCGTGGTGGGCACTTCCTGCGGCCCGATCGCCCCGGATACGTTCATCACCACCACGGCCTCGCTCCCGGCCGACACGTCGTGGTCAATCCTGGTGGTGAACTCGACCGGCGGACCGTCGTCGCTGCCCCACACCCACGACTCGTCTGCCCGCTGCCTCTGGTAGAGGTCGGTCGGCACCGTGTCATCCAGGCGGGAACCCAGGTACACCAGCAGCGGCAGACGCGCGAAGCCGAACACGCTCACATGCCGCACGGCATCCCGCATGATGCCCGGCCGCAACTGCCGCTCGATCACGGCATCGATCTGCTCCGACGCCAGGCGGTAGTAGGCGCGGCTGGCGGCTGCGGCACGCGATGGTGGACATGGGGCAAGAGATGACTCTCCCGGCACACCCCGCAGATCGATTTCCAGGCCGTGCCGGGTGTAGGACTCCAGGAACAACGGAAATCGATCGCCGGCGAGCACGGCGGCCGCGGCCGTCTGTGAGGGGCCTCGCGTTTTCCGGACAGGCTTCTGACCGTTAATTTTACGCGGCGATTCGCAACTTCTCATACTCGGCATGGACTTCACGCGGAGGG
>NZ_JBIWLX010000029.1:0-63028 GCF_044766405.1 Streptomyces sp. NPDC102270
AGGCGCTGGGAGCAGTACGAGCAGTCCTCGGGGCACAGCCCGGACTTCAGGTTGACGAGATAGTTGAGTTTCACCCGGCGCCCGAACCAGTGCCGGCGCACCTTTCCGGCCGCGGCCACCACGTCGAGCAGGTCGTCGTCGGAGGTGGCCAGCACGGCCAGCGCCTCCTCGCGGGTCGGCAGCTCGCGCCGAAGCCCCTTGTCCACCAGCGTGTTCAACAGGTCCATGAGAGCCGATCCTGTCGCACGGACCCGCTCCGGGCCAAGGTGGGGATCGCACAACACACCCGCTGTGACGTGTGGGTATTGCCACACCGTAGGGAGCGATTGCTGCCGCTAGGGTCTGTCCGTTGTCTACAAAAGCCCCGGAGGACCCATGGCGTTCGGCTGGATCGACGAGCAGGCGGCGGCGCGCCGGCGGGCCGGACTCGTACGGACCCTGCGGCCGCGTCCGGCCGACTCGCCGCTGCTCGATCTCGCGAGCAACGACTACCTGGGCCTGGCCCGCCATCCCGAGGTCGTGGAAGGGGCCGCGGCGGCGGCGCGGACCTGGGGCGGCGGTGCCACCGGGTCCCGGCTCGTCACCGGCACCACCGAGCTGCACACCGAACTCGAACGCGAACTGGCCGACTTCTGCGGCTTCGAGGCCGCGCTCGTCTTCTCCTCCGGATACGCCGCGAACCTGGCCGCCGTCACCGCGCTCGCGCCGCACGGCTCGCTGATCGTCTCCGACGCGGGCAACCACGCCTCGCTCATCGACGGCTGCCGGCTGGCCCGCGGCACGACCCAGGTCGTCGCGCACGCCGACCCGGCCGCGGTCCGCAAGGCGCTCGGCACGCACGACGGCCCGGCCATCGCCGTGTCCGACACGGTCTTCTCGGTCGACGGCGACGCGGCGCCCCTGGCCGGCCTCGCCGAGGCATGCCGGGAGCACGGCGCGGGCCTGGTCGTCGACGACGCCCACGGCCTGGGTGTGCTCGGGGCCGGCGGCCGCGGCGCCCCGCAGGCGGCGGGACTCGCGGGCGCCGACGACGTGGTCGTCACGGTCACGCTGTCCAAGTCGCTCGGCAGCCAGGGCGGCGCCGTCCTCGGCCCCGCACGGGTCGTCGCACACCTGGTCAACGCGGCACGGACGTTCATCTTCGACACCGGTCTGGCCCCCGCGTCGGCGGGAGCCGCCCTCGCTGCCCTGCGGCTGCTCGGCCGTGAGCCCGAGCGGGCCGCACGCGCGCGCGAGGTGGCGACCGGACTGCACGCACGCCTGACCGCCGCGGGTCTGGAAGCGGTTCGTCCGGACGCCGCGGTGATCTCGGTGCGCGCGCCCTCCCCGGAGGAGGCCGTTCAGTGGGCGGCCGACTGCCGTGCCGCCGGGCTCTTCGTGGGCTGCTTCCGGCCCCCGTCCGTGCCCGACGGCATCTCACGGCTCAGGCTGACCGCCCGCGCGGACCTCTCCGAGGAGCAGATCGAACGCGCTGTGCGGGTGATCGGCGAAACACGACCATGAGTCGGCGTGACACGGCCGTGCTCCCGCTGGACTGACGGTCAGAACGCGGCTGTGAAGCCCGCCCAGCTCTCGGGGGAGAAGAGCAGCGCGGGTCCGTCCGGGTTCTTGGAGTCGCGTACGGCGAGCAGCCCGGCACAGGGCCCGGCCGACGGCCTCGCCGTCTCGACGCAGTTGTTCGCCCCGGTGCTGTAGCTGCTGCGCAGCCAGCGCACTTCGGGCAGTTCCGTAGTGGTTACGTTCCGAGGCAGTGCGGACATGGTGCCTCCTTACGCGCCGTCACCCATCCCGGCGAGGTAATCCAACGACTCCTCGGGCGATAGGGCGTGGGACTGAAGGGTGTTGAAGGCCTCGGTGTAGGCCTGGAGGTCTTCTTTCCGCTCGAGGTAGAGGCTACTCGTCAAGTGGTCGAGAACAACCACGTCCAGATCAGAAGTGCGCGAAAATGAGAAGATTACGAAAGGCCCGGTGATACCCACATGCGCCCCGGCAGTGAACGGCAGTACCTGCAGCCGCACTTGGGGCAGCCGTGCCGCCTCCAGGAGTCTCCTCAGCTGCCGGGCCATCACCTCGGGGCCGCCGACCTCCCGCCGTAGCACCGCCTCGTCCAGGACGGCGCTCAACTCCAGAGGCGGCTGCGCGCGAAGGATGTCCTGCCGGGCCAGCCGCACCTTGACCAGTGCGTCGAGACGTTCGTCGTCGAGGCCGTCCACCGCGGCCCGGGTCACGGCGCGGGCGTACTCGGGCGTCTGGAGCAGCCCGGGCACGACCGAGGTCTCCAGCGTGCGCATCGCGCTCGCCTGGGCCTCCAGACTGATGAAGTCCCGGTACGTCGGCGGCAGGACACCCCGGTACGCGTGCCACCAGTGGTGCCGGCCGCCGCTCTCCTCGGAGCCCGCCAATACCATCAGCAGCTCCCGCAGATTCGCGTCCCCCACGCGGTAGGCGTCGAGAAGTAACCGCACATCGGCCGGTTTCACCCCGCTGGCACCGGTCTCGATGCGGCTCACCTTCGACTGGTGCCAGCCCACGAGCCGGGCGGCCTCACCGCTGGTGAGCCCCGCACTCGCGCGCAGCGCACGCAGTTCGGCGCCCAGTTTCCGCCGGCGCACCGCGGGGCCGTGCTGCATGGCGCTACTCCTTACTCCCTACGAGCCGCCCGAATACGGTCTCGCGTGGCAGAGTTCACCGCTTCGAGCGACAGATATATGCACATCTTGGTGGATCGGCATCCGTCACAGCCGCGGTGATGGCACTCTGACGATGAACCACCAGTCCGGGACCGTACTCGAACCATCCGCACCGTGTCGGACTCCGGTCCCGTGGGAAAGGGACGACGTCGCCATGGCAGACCACCTGGAAGCATCCGTCACTCTGCCGAGCGAACCCGCCTCGGTCTCCGCGGCCCGCACCTATGTCCTGAGCACACTGGCGGAGTGGGGGCTGCCGCCCACCACGGACGCCGCCGAGACCGTCCGGCTCATCGTCTCCGAACTCACCACCAACGCCGTACAGCACACCTTCGGGCAGTCACCCACCTTCACGGTGGACATCGAGCTGGACCGTGACGAACAACTGCGCATCGGGGTCACCGACAGCCATCCCCGTTTCCCCAAGCGGCTGCCGGCCGCGGTCCAGCAGGACAACGGGCGGGGGATGGTGATCATCCGCTGGCTCGCCGCCGAGTACGGCGGCAAGCTGAGAGTCCGGCCCACCCGGGAAGGCGGCAAGACCGTCTCCATCGAACTCCCGTGGACAGTTCCGGTGCAGCCGGTCACGGCGGCGGGGCAGCAGGAGCCGTAGGAGAGCTCATACCGGCCGCGCGCGGCCGAACGCTCCCCGCAGCAGCGCCCGGAAGGCGTCCGCCGCGGGTGCCGCCTCGCCGGTCCGGTGGACGACCGAGATCGTACGGCGCAACGCGCCGGCCTCCAGCAGCCGCGTGCCCACGGGAGTGGCCGCCGTCCGAGCCACCATCTCCGGCACCACCCCGACCCCCAGCCCCGCGCTGGCCAGCGCGCCCACCAGGGCGTATCCCGGGGTCGCCACCAGCACCGACGGTGTGGTCCCGATCCGGGCCAGCACCGCCTCCACCTCCCGCCGGGCCGGATGATCCGGCGCCATGCTGATCAGCGGCTCACCGGCGAGCTCCGCCAGCGGCAGCCGCGTCGAGCCGCCCGCCAGGGCATGCCCGGGCGCTGTCACGAGGACCAGCTCCTCGGTCAGCAGCGGCTCCGCGCTCAGGGTGGCCGGGAGGGCGGGGGGCTCGCCCGGCTCATAGGCGTGCGTCAGCGCCAGGTCGATCTCACCGGCCGCCACCGCGGTGATCCCAGCCATGGGTTCGTGGAAGGCGACCGACAGCTCCACGTCCGGGTACGCCCGGCGGAACGTGCTCAGCACCGGCGGCAGCAGCTCAATGCCCGCCGTCTGGAAGGTGCCCAGCCTGAGCGTGCCGCCCGACAGGCCGGTCAGCCGGGCGAGTTCGTGCCGGGCCCGGTCCAGCTCGTCCAGCACCCGCCTGGCCCGCGCCACCAGCAACTCGCCCGCACCGGTGAGCCGCGCGCCGCGGTGATGCCGTACGAGAAGAGCGGTACCCGCCTCCCGCTCCAGCTTGGCCAGCTGCTGGGAGAGAGCGGGCGGGGTGTAGCCGAGGCGCTCGGCGGCCCGGGTGATCGAGCCCGCCTCCGCGACGGCGACCAGGGCGGCGAGCCGGACCGGATCGTACATGGCGAGGCCTGCCTAAAGGAGTGCTTAAGGGAGACCCACGTTATTCGACATACCTGCTGAAGGCTCTGGCGCGGCAGGCTGGTCCGCATGAACGGACAGATCGTGGCCTTCACCGGGATCGCCGCCGGCATGGTCACCATGCCGGGCGCCGACTTCACCGTCGTCGTACGCAACGCCCTGGTCTCCCGCCGGGCCGGGGTCGCCTGCGCACTCGGCGTCGTGGGCGGGCTCCTGGTCCACACGGCACTCGCGGTGGCCGGGGTCGCCGCGGTGCTCACGGCCGTGCCCGCGCTGTTCCGGGCGCTTCAACTGCTGGGCGGGGGTTATGTGCTGTACCTGGGTGTACGGACCCTGCTGGAGCTGCGGCGGACCCGCACGGAGACCGTCGTCGAGGCCGGTGCGGCGGTACGCCCCCTGCGCCAGGGGTTCGTCACCAACGCGCTCAACCCCAAGGTCCCCATCACCTTCCTCAGCCTGCTGCCGCAGTTCGTCCCCCAGGGGAACTCCACGCTGCCCCGGACGCTGCTGCTCGCGCTGATCGTGGTCGCTCTCGCGCTGGTGTGGTTCCCGGCGGTGGCCGTGCTCGTGGACCGGCTGGGGCGGTGGCTGCGCCGACCGCGGGCGGCCCGGGCCGTCGCGGGGGTCACCGGAGGCGCGTTGACGGTTCTCGGCGTGATGCTCCTGGCCGAGCCGCTGCTCGCGGCCTGACCATCTGGCGCTTCGCCGGCGGAGGCGTCGGGAGCGCTGTGCAGTCCTGCGCTGCGGAAGCCCGAGGGGGCGGCGGGAGGTCAGGTCGCCGCCGCCCCCTCGGGGTCACTTGACCCGGCCGTACCAGACGCTCTTCGTCCAGATCTTCTGCAGTCGCACCACGTCCCCGGTCTTCGGGGCGTGCCAGATCTTTCCCTTCCCGGCGTAGATGCCGACGTGGTACACGTTCGAACCCGAGTGGAAGAACACCAGGTCGCCGGCCTTGCGGCTGCCCACGCCGATGTGGCGGGTCTTGTTGTACTGCTGGGCCGCCGTGCGCGGGAGCTTCTTGCCCGCCTTCTTGAACGAGTACAGCGTGAGCCCTGAGCAGTCGAAGCGGCGGGGCCCTGTGGCGCCGTACTTGTACGGCGAGCCCTTCTTGGAGGCCGCTACCTTGAGTGCCTTCGTCGCAGGTGTCGCGGCCGCGGCGTCGGGCGCGAGGCCCGGGACCACGACGGAGCCGCCCACGGCGGCGATGGCGAAGGCCGAGGCCGTACCGGCCCGGACCATCAGCGACGGGACACGATTGAGCGCAGTCATGCGCAACCCTTCGTCAGCCGCCTGTGAAGGATGACCTGTCGGATTCGGGCTGGCGAAGTTGCCCGGCCGCTCACGCGGCTTCACCCCAAGGGACACTCGGCGCGGTCATGGCGTGACCGTTCCGGCGACCCGTCGTGCTTGGGTCCTCCACTCCTGCCGATCCACTTCTGTCGACCGGTCATCCGGGCGGCGGCAGGACTCGGCGTCCGCCCGGATCGCCCCGCCACTGCGGCGGGGGCTTGTCGTCAGACAGGGATCTTGGCGCACGGAAGTGCGAAAAGCCCAACGGAACCGTTGATTTGTGGTGTTACTCACCACTCACCCGTTTGGGTGAACACCCCTTCGAAGGAAGGGGTGTCGAGGGGGCCACGGGCCCCCGGACCAGCACGGAAGGGCCTCATTCCGGTACCGAACCAGGCGCGTTGTGCAACCGCGACGCTCGTAAAAAAGGAGCCGCGCCTCCTCCAATAGGGGGTACGTCGTTTGGTCCGTTTCGACTCAGCTCCGGACGCCTCGTCAACTGTCGGGCTCCGGAGGCACGGTGACCCGGGCCGTACGCCGCTCGCCGTCCAGGACCCGCAGCGCCCGCGCCAGCGTCGCGGCGTGCAGTTCGCGCTCACCCCTGCTGTGCATCAGCACGAGCGCGTCGCGCAGCTCGGTCGCCCTGCTCACCAGCGCCTGCGCTGCGCGCAGTCCGCCGTAGGTGTCCTCGCGCCGGGCCGGGTTGATCCGGCCCAGCAGGTCCACCACGTCGAGATAACGGTCGATCAGCTCGCCCTCGGCGCGCGTGAGCGCGGGCAGCGGTGGAAGGTCCGGCACCATCGACGGCTCACCTCGCTCCCGGTGCGGTGCGGGAGGGCCTACGGCTCGGGACGATCGCGTCCGCCAGGCCGTAGTCAACGGCGCCCCGCGCGTCCAGGACCTTGTCGCGCTCGATGTCCGCGCTCACCTGCTCGGGGCTGCGCCCGGTGTGCCGGACCAGCATCTCCTCCAGGCGGCCCCGCACCCGGACCAACTCGTCGGCCTGGATGGCCAGATCGCCGGCCTGCCCCTGCACCGGCTCGCTCAGCGCGGGCTGGTGGATCACCACCCGGGCGCCCGGCAGGACGGACCGCTTGCCCGGCGTGCCCGCCGCCAGCAGCACCGCCGCGGAGGAGCCGGCCTGCCCGAGGCATGTCGTCTCCACGTCACAACTGACGTACTGCATCGTGTCGTAGATCGCCGACATCGCGCCGAACGAGCCGCCGGGGGAGTTGATGTACAGCGAGATGTCCCGGTCGGGGGCCTGGTACTCGAGGTACATGAACTGCGCCATCAGATCGTTCGCCGAGGTGTCGTCGATCGGCGTCCCGAGGAAGACGATCCGCTCCTCCAGCAGCTTCGAGTACGGATCCATCGTCGTGTGCCCGTAGCTCGTGCGCTCATGGAACTCGGGCAGGACGTGACGTGCGGTGGGTCGGGTCATCGCGTACCCCTCCTCGCGGCAGGCTGTCTGTAAAAAATGTACAGGACGTACGTGACGTTATGATGGGGGTATGGCGTATGAGATTCCGGTGACGCAAGCCAGGGCTGAACTCGCCGACCTGATCAACCGGGTGGTGTACGGCGGTGAGCGCGTCGTCGTCACACGGCACGGAAAGCCGCTGGTCGCCCTGGTCTCGGCCGCCGACCTCGAACGGCTGGAGGAGTCGCAGGAGCCCGTCGAGGCGCCGGTGATCAGTGCGGTCTCCGCCGTGCGGGAGGTCGCGTCCGCTCCTCGCGAACAGCAGCGCTTCGGCATCGCGGCACACCACCGGGGGCCCGGCGCCTCCTAGAGACACGGATGTCGCCGGCCGTGGGGGCGCGGGGGGGAGCGGTTCGGCCAGCCGAGCGGGACGAGTCGACGCTCGCCAGTGGGTGCCGCGCCGTTCTTCGCCCGCGCCGTCGGTGCGTCCCGGTCGCGGTACACCATCGGGGCATGGGGCGGCAGGTCCGGGCGGCCGACGCGGGCAAGTTTGGCGGTCGCCGGTGGGTGCCACGCCGCTTGCGGTGCATCAGCTGGGCGGCGGGTCCGGTCAGCCGATGGGTGGCGAGTTCAGGTTCGCCGGTGGCGGGCGTGGTGTTCTTCGTCCGCGGCGCGTTTCCCGCGCGACACACCGCCGGTGACACTGGGCGCCGAGCCCGGTCAGCCGATGGTGGCGAGGTCAGGTTCGCAGGTGGCGGGCGGGGTGTTTCTTCGTGTGTGCCGTCAGCGCGTTGTTCTCGCGGCACACCATCGGGGCATGGGGCGGCCGACGCGGGCAAGTTTGGTGCTCGCCGGTGGGTGCCACGCCGCCCGCGGGGCCCGCTTGCGGTGCATCAGCTGGGCGGCGGGTCCGGTCAGCCGATGGTGGCGAGGTCAGGTTCGCCGGTGGCGGGCGTGGTGTTCTTCGTCCGCGGCGTCAGCGCGTTGCCCAGCACCACGGCACCCAGGCCCAGCGCGGCCCACCAGGTGAGCGTCAGGACCGGACCGGTCGCCGCCGCGCCGTCGAAGAACGACACCGAGCGCAGCAGGGTCGCGCTCGCCCCCGGCGGCAGCCACTGGCCGATCGTGCCCACCGGCTCGGGCAGCAGGTGGGGGGCCGAGGCGGCACCGGAGAACGGGTTGCCGAGGAACATCACCAGGAACCCGACGGCGCCGATCCCCGCGGGGCCGACCAGGGCGGCGAGTCCCGCCACGGCCGCGCTCACCGCCAGCGTCGCCAGGCCCAGCGTCCCCGCCTCCGCCCACCAGTTCCCGGTGAGCGCGCCGAGCCAGCTGTGGGCCAGGGCGGCCGCGACGACGCCCACCAGGGCGGCACTGAGGACCAGCGCGGTCACGGCGCGTACGCCGCGCAGTCCGAGCAGGGTGACGACCGCGCCCGCGACGATCCCGCTCAGTGCCAGCGGCAGCACGGACGAGCTCAGGGCCGCGCCCCTCGGGTCGGACGCCGGCGTCGGGACGACGTCGACGGTCGTCACCTCGGCGCCGCTCGCCGCGGCCTGCCGGGTCACGGCCTGCTGGAGGAGCTGGGCCACGACCGGGCTCGCGGCCGACGCGGTGAGGAGCTCGGGGCCCTGTGCGGTGGCGACGACGGCGCCGTATACGGTCCGGTCCTCGACCGCCGCCCGTGCGGCCCGCTCGTCGGCGTAGTGGTGGATCTCGAAGGCGCCCGCGTGCTGCCGGAGTTGTTTCTCCACCTGCGCGGTCGCGGTGGCCGGGCCGGCCACGCCGAGCGGCAGGTCGCGAGGGGCGGTACGGGCGACGGGCCAGGCGAACGCCCACAGAGCCAGGGCGGCGAGCAGCGGCACGAGGACGACGACCCCGAGCAGACGGCGGGTGGACATGAGAGTCTCCAAAAAGAAGGATCGTTCGTTTTGGGATTGCTCCCACCGTCCCGCCGTCCCCTCGCCTTGTCAAGAAGGAATGTTCGTTCTACGTTGAGGGGCATGGCTCGTGTATCCCAGGCCCACCTCGACGCCCGGCGCCGGCAGATCCTCGACGGCGCGGCGGTCTGCTTCGCCCGCAACGGCTTCCATGCCACGTCGATGCAGGACGTCCTGAAGGAGGCCGATCTCTCGGCCGGGGCCGTGTACCGCTACTTCAGCGGCAAGGAGGAGCTGATCGGCGCGATCGTCGGGGAAGTGCTCGGCCAGGTTCACGAGGGTTTCGAGGAGGCGGCCCGCAGCAGCCCGCCCCCGCCTCCGGACGTCCTGGTGGCGTCCGTGCTCGGCCGCGTCCTCGCCGCCAAGGAGTCCCTGACCGTGGACGGGCGGCCGGCGTTCCCGCGGCTGGTCGTCCAGGTGTGGACCGAGACCCTCCGCAACGAGGAGCTCGCGGCCCTTCTGCGTGAGGGCTACGGCGCCGTGCGCGAGACCTGGACGCGGATCGTCGGGGCGTACCAGGACGCCGGGACGATCCGCTCGGACGTCCCCCCGGAGCACGTGGCCCGCACCATGATGGCGACCGCGATGGGCTTCCTCGCGCAGCAGGCCCTGTTCGGACCGGCGCCCGCCGAGGTACTGAGCGACGGTCTGCGGGCGCTGATGAGCATGCGGGACGAAGCCGACACGCGCTGATGGATCACAGCTCGGTTAACGTGCCTGAAACCGGATCCAATTAGCCTGCGGATCCACGCCACCAGGGACTTTGCCCCGGGGCTGAGGCAACCGGGCCCCGCACGGTCCGGAGCGAGGACTGTGAGGTGGGACGTGCAACTGACCCCGCACGAGCAAGAGAGGCTGCTCATCCACGTGGCGGCCGACGTGGCCGAGAAGCGCCGGGCCCGCGGGCTCAGGCTCAACCACCCCGAGGCGGTCGCCCTCATCACGTCACACATCCTCGAAGGCGCGCGTGACGGCCGTACCGTCGCCGAACTCATGGCCTCCGGGCGGACGTTGCTGTCCCGTGACGACGTCATGGAGGGCATCCCCGAGATGATCCACGACGTCCAGGTCGAGGCGACCTTCCCGGACGGCACCAAGCTCGTCACCGTCCACGACCCGATCGTCTAGGGGCACCGATGATTCCCGGAGAGATCCTCTTCGCCGACGGGCCGATCGCCTACAACGAGGGCCGCGAGGTCACCCGGCTGACCGTCCTCAACGCCGCCGACCGGCCCGTCCAGGTCGGCTCCCACTACCACTTCGCCGAGGCCAACCCCGGCCTGGAGTTCGACCGGGCCGCGGCCCGCGGCAAGCGGCTGAACGTCGCCGCCGGCACCGCCGTGCGCTTCGAGCCCGGCATCCCGGTCGACGTGGAACTCGTCCCGCTCAGCGGCGCCCGCGTGGTGCCGGGTCTGCGCGGGGAGACCGGAGGTGCCCTCGATGCCTGAGATCTCTCGTGCCGCGTACGCGGACCTGTTCGGCCCGACCACGGGCGACCGTATCCGGCTCGCCGACACCGATCTGCTGATCGAGGTCGAGGAGGATCGTTCCGGCGGTCCCGGACTCGCCGGTGACGAGGCCGTGTTCGGCGGCGGCAAGGTCATTCGCGAGTCGATGGGCCAGTCGCGTGTCACCCGTGCGGAAGGCACCCCGGACACGGTCATCACGGGTGCGGTCGTCGTCGACCACTGGGGCGTGGTCAAGGCCGACGTCGGCATCCGCGACGGCCGGATCACCGGGATCGGCAAGGCGGGCAACCCCGACACGATGGACGGGGTCCACCCCGACTTGGTGATCGGCCCCGAGACGGAGATCATCGCGGGCAACGGCAGGATCCTGACCGCCGGCGGCGTCGACGCGCACGTTCACTTCATCTGCCCGCAGATCGCCGACGAGGCGCTGGCGGCCGGCGTGACCACCCTGGTCGGTGGCGGCACGGGCCCCGCCGAGGGCTCCAAGGCCACCACCGTCACCCCTGGCCCCTGGCACCTCGCCCGGATGCTGGAGGCGATGGAGCAGTACCCGCTCAACATCGGCTTCCTCGGCAAGGGCAACACCGTCTCCCACGAGGCGATGCTGTCGCAGATCCGCGGCGGCGCGCTCGGCCTGAAGCTGCACGAGGACTGGGGCTCGACGCCCGCCGTCATCGACGCCTCGCTGACCGTCGCCGACCGGACCGGCGTCCAGGTCGCCATCCACACGGACACCCTCAACGAGGCCGGTTTCGTCGGCGACACGCTCGCCGCGATCGCCGGGCGGGGCATCCACGCCTACCACACCGAGGGCGCGGGCGGCGGGCACGCGCCGGACATCATGACCGTGGTCTCCCAGCCGCACGTGCTGCCGAGCTCCACCAACCCGACCCGGCCCTTCACCGTCAACACCGCCGAGGAACACCTCGACATGCTGATGGTGTGCCACCACCTCAACGCGGCGGTGCCGGAGGACCTCGCCTTCGCCGAGTCCCGCATCCGCCCCACGACCATCGGCGCCGAGGACATCCTGCACGACCTGGGCGCCATCTCGATCATCTCCTCCGACGCCCAGGCCATGGGGCGCGTGGGCGAGGTCATCATGCGGACCTGGCAGACCGCCCACGTCATGAAGCGACGCCGGGGCGCCCTGCCGGGCGACGGCCGGGCGGACAACCACCGTGTACGGCGCTATGTCGCCAAGTACACGATCAACCCCGCCGTCGCTCAGGGCCTCGCGCACGAGGTGGGATCGGTGGAGACGGGCAAGCTGGCCGACCTGGTGCTGTGGGAGCCCGCGTTCTTCGGGGTCAAGCCGCACCTCGTGATCAAGGGCGGCCAGATCGCCTACGCGCAGATGGGCGACGCGAACGCGTCCATCCCGACCCCGCAGCCGATCCTTCCCCGGCCGATGTACGGGGCGATCGGACGGGCCCCCGCCTCGAACTCCTTCAACTTCGTGGCGCCGCTCGCCATAGACGACGGGCTTCCGGAGCGGCTCCAGCTCGGGAAGCGGTTCGTGGCCATCGAGTCGACGCGCGGGGTCACCAAGGCCGACATGCGGGAGAACGACGCGCGGCCCGACGTACGGGTGGACCCCGACAGCTTTGCCGTGCACATCGACGGGGAGCTGGTGGAGGCCACACCGGCGGCCGAACTGCCCATGGCCCAGCGTTACTTCCTCTTCTGATGTCCAGGGCTGCGCTGCTCGTCCTGGCCGACGGCCGCTTCCCCGCCGGGGGCCACGCACACTCCGGCGGGGCCGAGGCGGCCGTCAAGGCGGGGCGGATCACCGGGGCGGAGAGCCTGGAGTCCTTCTGCCGGGGCCGGCTGCACACGACGGGGCTGGTGTCGGCGGCGCTGGCCGCGGCGGCCGTACTCGGTGCGGACCCGCGGGAGTTGGACGCGGCGGCGGACGCCCGCACGCCGTCGCCCGCTCTGCGGGCCGCCGCGCGGAAACTGGGGCGGCAGCTGATGCGGGCGGCCCGGGCGACCTGGCCGTCGTCCGAACTCGACGCGATGGCACGGGAGTTCCCCAAGGGTGCCCACCAGCCCGTTGTCCTGGGGCTGGCGGCACGTGCGGCGGGCCTTGAGGCCGTGGACGCGGCGTACTGCGCGGTGTACGAGAGCGTGAGCGGGCCTTCCAGTGCGACGGTCCGGCTGCTGAGCCTCGACCCCTTTGACGCCACGGCCGTACTCGCCCGGTTGGCACCGGAGTTGGACCGGGTCGCAGATAGGGCGCTGGAGGCAGCGCGGAGGGTTACCGACGAGGGAGTCGACGCATTGCCGTCGGCGTCGGCGCCGCTGCTGGAAATCGGAGCGGAGGTACACGCGGCATGGGCAGTACGCCTGTTCGCGTCATAAGAGGGCCCCGGCAACCTACTTAGGGGCGCGGGGAACTGCGCGACCAGCCCCCACGGACCGCACTCGACCACGAACCCCCTTCCCCCCAGGAGCCGTAGATGCATCTCGACCACGACCACGACACGCCGGCCGCCCTCAGCGCCGACGCCCACCGTCCCGACGGCTCCCACCGAGCCCTGCGTATCGGCTTGGGCGGCCCCGTCGGCTCCGGCAAGACCGCCACCGTCGCCGCCCTCTGCCGGGCCCTGCGCGACGAGTTGTCCCTCGCCGTCGTCACCAACGACATCTACACCCGCGAGGACGCCGAGTTCCTGCTCAGGGAAGCCGTGCTGCCCCCGGAGCGGATCACCGCGGTGGAGACCGGTGCCTGTCCGCACACCGCGATCAGGGACGACATCTCCGCCAACCTGGAGGCCGTCGAGGACCTGGAGGACGAGGTCGGACCCCTCGACCTCATCCTGGTGGAGAGCGGCGGCGACAACCTCACCGCCACCTTCTCCAAGGGCCTGGTCGACGCCCAGATCTTCGTCATCGACGTGGCCGGAGGAGACGACATCCCCAGGAAGGGCGGCCCCGGCGTCACCACCGCCGACCTGCTCATCGTCAACAAGACCGACCTGGCCCCGTACGTCGGCTCCGACCTCGCGCGGATGGCCGCCGACGCCAAGGCCCAGCGCGCCGAACTGCCCGTCGTCTTCCAGTCCCTGCGCGGCGAGGCGGGCGTCACGGCCGTCGCCGACTGGGTGCGGGCGCGGCTCGCCGCGTGGACGGCATGACCGCGGCCGTGACCGGGGTGCGGGCCACCGCGCGGATGGTCGCGCGGGACGACGGCCGCGGCGGCACGGCCCTGCCCGTACTGGAGAGCGACGGGCCGCTGGCGCTGCGGCGGACCCGGGGGAGCGGCACCGAGACGCGGGTCATGCTCGTCGGCGCGATGAGCGGGCCTCTCGGCGGCGACCGCTTCACCGTGACGGCCGATATCCAGCAAGGCGCCCGGCTGCGTGTCGGATCGGCCGCCGCCACCATCGCCCTGCCGGGCCAGACCAAGGGCGAGGCCCGCTACGACGTACGGCTCACCGTCGCCGACGGCGGCGAACTGCGCTGGCTGCCCGAGCAGTTGATCTCCGCGGGCGGCAGTGACCTGTACGTCACCACGCGGATCGACCTCGCGGCGACAGGCCGGCTCGTGCTGCGGGAGGAGCAGGTCCTCGGGCGGGTGGGGGAGGAGCCCGGGCGGCTCAGCAGCCGGCTCGTGCTGCGCGTCGCGGGCCGGACCGTGCTCGAGCAGGAGCTGTCCTGCGGCCCGGGAGCGCCCGGCGGCTGGGACGGCCCGGCCGTGCTCGCGGGGCACCGGGCGGTCGGTCAGCTCCTCGTCGTACGGCCGGAGTTCGCCGACCAGCCGGTGCCGGCGCAGGTGCTCGGCGAGGGCGCCGCCGTCGTGCCGCTCGCCGGACCCGCCGCGCTCGTCACCGCCGTGGCCCCGGACGCCCTGCTGCTGCGCCGGGTGCTGGACGCGGCGCTGGTGACGCTCGCTCCCTAGTCCGCCGAGCGAACAGCATCTTCCGTTTATCGGATTGGCAAAGAAGCCCGGCAAACCCTGTTCACAGCGACTTCACAACGACGAGGATCCCCGTACGAATTCGCAACGACGTACGGGGAGGGATCCCTCTTGAGGGAGACGAGACCGAAGTGGCGCACGACGGCACTCGGTTCGGCCGGCGTGCTCATCACGGCCACACTGATATCCGGTGCCGTCGCGGCACCCGCGTCCGGCGCCAACACGTCCGACACGACGGCCCGGCACGGACAGAACCGGGAGGCCGTCGGCACTGCGATCGCCGCCGCCCGCGCCGCGAAGGCCGGTATCGACTGGGCGGACTGCCCCGCCGACTGGGGGATCGCCAAGCCGGTCCAGTGCGGCTGGGTCAGCGTGCCGCTGGACTACGCCAAGCCGAACGGCAAGCAGATCAAGCTCGCCGTCGACCACATCGGCAACACCGGCACCACGGCGGAGCGCCAGGGGGCCCTCGTCTACAACCCGGGCGGACCCGGTGGCTCGGGCATGCGCTTCCCGCTCCGTGTCACCAACAAGAACCCGATCTGGGCCAACGCGGCCAAGGCGTACGACTTCGTGGGCTTCGACCCGCGCGGCGTCGGCCACTCCGCGCCCATCTCCTGCATGGACCCGCAGGAGTTCGTGAAGGCGCCCAAGGCCGACCCGGTGCCGGACTCCGAGGCCGACAAGCGCGCCCAGCGCAAGCTGGCCCGTGAGTACGCCGAGGGCTGCGCCGAGCGCACCGGCAAGGCGATGCTCCAGCAGATGACCACGCCCAACACCGTGCGCGACCTGGACGTCATCCGTGCCGCGCTGGGCGAGAAGAAGCTCAACTACCTGGGCGTCTCCTACGGCACCTACATCGGCGCCGTCTACGGCACGATGTTCCCGGGCCACGTCCGCCGCATGGTCGTCGACAGCGTCGTCAACCCGTCGAAGGAGAAGGTCTGGTACGAGGCCAACCTCGATCAGGACATCGCCTTCGAGGGCCGCTGGAAGGACTGGGAGGACTGGGTCGCCGCCAACGACGCCGCCTTCCACCTCGGCACCACCCGGGCCGCGGTCGAGGCGAAGTGGCTCGAACTGCGGGCCACCGCCAAGAAGAACCCCATCGGCGGGGTCGTCGGCCCGGCCGAGCTGATCGGCTTCTTCCAGAGCGCCCCGTACTACGACTCCTCGTGGGTGCCGGTCGCGACGGTGTTCAGCAAGTACGTCGCCGGCGACACCCAGGCGCTCGTCGACGCGGCCGCCCCGGACCTCACCGACACCGCGGGCAACATCTCCTCGGAGAACGGCACCGCCGTCTACACGGCCGTCGAGTGCACCGACGCCAAGTGGCCTACGAGCTGGAAGAAGTGGGACCGCGACAACACCGCGCTCCACAAGAAGTACCCGTTCATGACCTGGGCCAACGCCTGGCTGAACCTGCCCTGCGCCACCTGGCCGGTCAAGCAGCAGACCCCGGTGAACGTCAGGACCGGCAAGGGTCTGCCCGGCGTACTGATCGTGCAGTCCGAGCGTGACGCGGCCACCCCGTACGACGGCGGCGTCGAACTGCACAAGCGCTTCAAGGGCTCCCGTCTGATCACCGAGAAGGACGCGGGCTCGCACGGTGTGACCGGCCTGGTCAACCCGTGCATCAACCCGCGGGTGGACGCCTACCTGCTCACCGGCAAGCTGGACAAGACCGACGTGACGTGCGCGCCGCACGCCACGCCCAAGCCGTAGCACATACGCACCACCGGACAAGGCGGCCGGAGTCACCGGCCGCCTTTTCTCATGCGCCTTTTCTCATGGGCCGGTTCTCATGGGCCGGTTCTCATGCGCCGAGCGAGTCGAGATACGCGTCCTCCGCCGCGTAGTCGAACAGGTCGCCGTAGGTCTGGAACATCCTCGGGAACGCCTCCCGCCAGTCCCGCCCGGCCAGGTGCGCCTCGATCCAGGTGACGGTCTGAGGCAGCCGGTCCGCGTACCGCACCACGGCCCGGTAGCCCAACTCCCGTTCCGCGGCGGACATGTCGCAGACGACCGGAACCGGCACCGACCACGGGGTGTCGCCCACGGCCGGCGACGGCGGCGGCCCGTCCAGCAGGACCGTCCCGGTCTCCACGCCCATGACGGTGTCGATCGCGGCGGCGATCTCCGCGACCGTAGGGGCGTCCGGATCGACCGCGTTCAGAGCCCGGGTGCCCGGCTTCTCGGCCGCGAGCCGGATCAGCTCCGCGATGTTGTGGACGCTCGCGGTATGGAAGCGGCTCTTCCCGCCGAAGGGCAGAACGCGCCGGGTCCGGCCGTCCAGGTTGCGTTTGACGAAGTAGAGCTCGCGCGGTGTCCGGCAGTGCGGTCCGTGGATCGCGCCGGCCCGCAGCAGCGTGGTGGGCAACCGCTCCCCGGCCGCGAGGAGTTCACGCTCGAGCCCCGCCTTGCGGGTGCTGTACGAGGTGTCGCCCGGCGTGACGGTCCGCTGGTCCTCGGTCAGGGGCACCGGGTACTCCGGGAAGCCGTCCGGCTCCTCCTGGGTGTCGAAGCCCCGGCCCTTGTCGTCCTCGTACACCGACACGCTGGAGATCACCACGGCCGAGCCCACACGGTCGGCCAGCGACACCAACTGCCGTGCGTGCGCGGGGCCGTAGGCGACCATGTCCACCAGGACCTCGCAGCCCTCGCCCACCGCGGCGGCCAGCGCGGCCTCGTCGGCCCGGTCGGCCCGCGCGGTACGCACCTCGGCGGGCCAGCTCTCGTCCCGTCCGCCGCCCCGGGAGACGGCCGTCACCTCCCAGCCGTCCCGGGCCAGCGCGCCCACGGCCGCCCGCCCGATCTGTCCCGTCGCTCCGACCACCACAGCACGTCGTGTCATGCGGCGACCGTACGGCGCTCACCCCCGCGTCCTCCAGGGGGTTCTGCCGACGGCAGACCTCAACCCAACGGCAGCCGCGGGAACTTGCGCTCCTTGGCCGCGGCGGTCTCCTCGGCCTTCACCACGGCCGCGTACTGGTCGACGTACTCCTGGCCGGACAGCTTCAGGATGGCGTACATGATCTCGTCGGTGATGGCCCGCAGGATCGCCTTCTCGTTCTCCATCCCGGCGTAGCGGGAGAAGTCCAGCGGCTTGCCGAAGCGGATCACCACAGGATGGATGTTGGGGATGACCTTGCCGGGCGGCTGGGCCTCGAAGGTGCCGATCATCGCGCAGGGGATGACCGGAACCTGCGCCTTGAGCGCCATCACCGCGACGCCGACCTTGCCCTTGTAGAGACGGCCGTCGTGGGAGCGGGTGCCCTCCGGGTAGATGCCGAGCAGTTCGTCCTTGCTCAGCACGCCGAGACCCTCGCGGATGGCGGCCTGACCCGCTTCCTTGCCGGAGCGGTCGACCGGGATCTGCCCGGCGCTGCGGAAGAAGAAGGCGGTCAGCCGGCCCTTGACGCCCGGGCCGGTGAAGTACTCGGCCTTCGCCAGGAAGGTGATGCGCCGCTTGAGCACCGCGGGCATCAGGAAGTGGTCGGAGAAGGACAGGTGGTTCCCGGCGACGATGGCCGCACCCGACTCCGGGATGTGCTCCAGACCTTCTATTCGGGGTCGGAAGACCAGTCTCAGCAACGGCCCCAACAGCACGTATTTGAGCAGGTAGTAGAACAAGAGGGGGCGCTCCTCGGTCGGGCGGACGGCTCAACTCCGCGTTCTGGCTGGTCAACCGGCGTGAGGCGGGGCTGTCAGTGTAGGCGCAGGCGGCGACGCCCGGAACAGGACGAGGAGAGGTCTCACCGGACCTTGGCCTGTTCACAGCCGTACGATCACCAACGCCGTGTCGTCCGTGGCGCCGCCGGGCGGGAGCAGCTCCAGCAGGACCGCGTCGGCGAGCGCCTCGGGGTCGTCCTCGCGGTGCCGGGCGAGGGAGTCGGCGAGCCGGGCGAGGCCCGTGTCGATGTCCTCGCGGCGCCGCTCCACCAGGCCGTCGGTGTACAGCGCGAGCGTGGCGCCGCTGGTGAAGGTCGTCGTGGCCTGCGGCCGTCGGATCGGGTCGGGTCGGGCGTCGAGCGGCGGGTCGGTCGCCCTGTCCAGGCATTCCACCCGGCCGTCGGGGTGCACCAGCATCGGCGGCGGGTGCCCCGCGCTGCTGTAGGTGATGGTGCGGTGGTCGAGGTCGATGAAGGTGGTGACCGCCGTGGCCGACTCGGCACCGTCGACGACATGTGCGTAGCGGCCCAGCACGTCCAGGGCCTGACCGGGGCCCTCGGCGACCCGGGAGGCGGCGCTCAGGGCGCTGCGCAGCTGGCCCATCACCCCGGCGGCCGCGAGACCGTGGCCCACCACGTCACCGACCGAGACCCCGACGCGGTGCCCGCCCACCAGGTCGACCAGGTCGTACCAGTCCCCGCACACGTGCAGTGCGCCGACCGCCGGCCGGTAGCGCACGGCGGCCCTGTGGTGCAACGTCTGCCTGCCGGTGGGCAGCATGGCGTCCTGAAGGGCGAGGGCGACCTCGCGGTCACGGGCGTGGGCCTGCCGCAAGCGGTCGTTGACCTCCTGGAGTTCACGGGCGCGGGTGTAGAGCTCGGCCTCCAGGACGCGGTCCTGGCCGGTGCTCGGGCCGCCGCGGGCCCGGATCAGCTCGGTGACCTCCTCGACCCGGTGCACGAGCAGCCGGACCTTGCCGTCCGTGTCGAGCACCGGCGCGTTGCAGGGGCTCCAGTAGCGCTCCTCCCACGTCCCCGGCCGGTCCGGCGCCTCGAGATCGTAGCGCTGCAGGGCCATGGAGTCGCGCTCCCCGGTCTCCAGCACCCGGCGCAGGGAGGCGGCCAGATTGCGCATGCCGGTCGACGCGGGTTCGTTCGGGTTGTCCGGGAAGACGTCGAAGAGATAGTGGCCCACGACCTGTTCGCGCCGGCGCCCGGTCGTGCGCAGGAACTCCTCGTTGACGTCCGCGTACACCAGGTCGGGCGTGAGCAGCGCGACCATGCCGGGCAGGGCCTGGAACACGGCTGGGTAGTCGATGGAGTCGGTGTCGCTGGGTATGTCGCTCATGGCTGCCGCCTCCCTGCCGGGATCGCCCTATTTTCCCACGGTATGCGGGGTTCGGCGGTCAGTCCGGCGGATCCGCGAGGGACTGCTCGGCCCAGATGATCTTTCCCTCGGGTACGAACCGGGTGCCCCAGCGCCGGGCGAACTGGGAGACCAGCAGCAGTCCCCGGCCGCCCTCGTCGGTGGTGCGCGGATGGCGCAGATGGGGCGCGGTGTCTCCGCTGTCGAACACCTCGCAGATCAGGGACCGCTCACGGATCAGCTGGAGCCGGATCGGGCCGACGGCGTACCGGATGGCGTTGGTGACCAGTTCGCTGACGACCAGCTCCGTGGTGAAGGCGAACTCCTCCAGGCCCCACTCCGTCAGCTGCCGGGACGCCGTCTTGCGGGCCTCGGCGACCCGGGCCGGGTCGACGGGCACGTCCCAGTCCGCGACCTGGTCGGGGCCCAGCAGCCGGGTGCGGGCCATGAGCAGGGCCACGTCGTCGTGCGGCCGGTCGGGGGCCAGGGCGTCGACGACGGACCGGCAGCGCAGGTCGAGCGAGGACGCCGGCTTCTCCAGGGCCCGGCGCAGCCGGTCGCGGCCCGCGTCCACGGCCCACTCCTCGCCGCGGGCGAGCAGCCCGTCGGTGTGCAGCGCCAGGGTGCTGCCCTCGGCCAGGGCCACCTCGACCGACTCGAAGGGCGGACCGCCGACGCCGAGCGAGGGCCCCTGCGGCAGGTCCACGAAGGCGACCGTGCCGTCGGGAAGGATCACGGCGGGCCCGGGATGACCGGCGGCGGCCATCGTGCACTGCCCGTCGACCGGGTCGTAGACGACGTACACGCATCCGGAGCCCCGGGCGCTGTCGGTGTCCTCCGTCTCCGGCCCCGCCCCCTCCTCGCTCGCCGCCCGGGCGACCAGGTCGTCCAGATGGCCCAGCACCTCCTCGGGCGGCAGATCCAGCGCCGCCAGCGTCCGTACGGCGGTCCGCAGCCGGCCCATCGCCGCTGCGGCGCCGATCCCGTGCCCGGGCGCCTCGCCGACCACGAGGGCGACCCGTGCGCCGGAGAGCGGGATGAGGTCGTACCAGTCCCCGCCGAGGCCGGTCAGCTCGTCGGCCGGGCGGTAGCAGGCGGTCACCTCCACGGCGTCCTGCTCGGGCAGCCGGTGGGGGAGCAGACTGCGCTGCAGGACGAGCGCGGCCTCGCGTTCACGGGTGTAGCGCCAGGCGTTGTCCACACAGACGGCGGCCCGGGAGACGAGGTCCTCGGCGAGGTTCAGATCGTCCTCGTCGAAGGGTTCCTGGCGGCGCCTGCGGAAGAAGGTGGCGACGCCCAGGGTGGCCCCCCGCGCGCGGATCGGCACGACCAGCACGCTGTGCAGGCCCAGCTCCAGGAAGGTGGCCCGGCGGTCGCCCGGGATCCCGGTCGCCCACTCCGCGGCCAGCGGGTCCAGGCGCTCCTCCCGCCAGGGCGTGCCCTCGGCCAGACACCGCAGTGGGGGCGACCCGGGCCGGTAGGCGGCCATCTCGCCGATCTCGACGACGGCCTCGGGGACGCCCTCGTTCACCGACTGCTGCCCGGCCCGCAGCAGTGTCACGTCCGCGGTGGGTTCCGCTCCCCGCAGGACCGACTCCAGCAGGTCCACGGTCAGGTAGTCGGCGAGCGCCGGTACGGCCACGTCGGCCAGCTCCTGCGCGGTGCGCCGGATGTCCAGGCTGCGGCCGATGTACTCGCCGGCCCGGTCCAGCAGGGCGAGGCGCTGCCGGGCCCGGTGCCGCTCGGTGATGTCGACGACCGTGTAGTAGACGCCCATCGGGTGACCCCGGTCGTCGTCGATCCGGGTGAACGACATCGTGTGCGCGGTCTCGCGGTGCGGGGCCGAGCGCACCCGGCCGACGTGCTCGTACTCCACGATCGGCTCACCGGTCTCCAGCACGCGCCGCATCTGCGCCTCTATCGCCTCGGCGTCCAGACCCGGCTGGATCTCCGCGAACCGCAGCCCCAGGCGCCGCTGGGCCGGGGCGCTGCCGAACTGCTCCAGCGCCGGGTTGGACCACACGCAGCGCAGGTCCGTGTCCACGATCGCGATGCCGATGGGTGACCGGGTGACCATCTGTTCCAGGACGCGGCGGCTCATGTCCCAGCCGGGCGCCTGCGCCATCTCGGACAGCAGGACCAGCCAGCGTTCCGAGTGGTCTGAGTCGTCGGTGTTCTCGGCCACCGTGATCCGGACCATGACCGGCACCGGCCGGCCGTGTTTGTGCAGGGCGGTCAGCAGTCCCGCCCAGCTGCCGTCGGTCCGGCAGCGCTCGGTGATCTCCGGCAGCCGGCGGGCGTCCTCGGGGGCGAGAAGGGCCGCGACGCTCTGTCCCACGGCCTCGGTGGCGGGGTAGTCCAGCAGGCGCTCCGCGTCCCTGGTCCAGCCGGTCACCGTGCCGTGGGCGTCGAGCAGCAGGGGCGCGGCATCGGCCACGTCGAACCGGTGCCGCGCGGTGTCGTGCTCCTCCTGAGCGCCCACGGCCGACCTCTCTGTCGCTGAGAGTGGTCTATCACCTCTTCGTCACATCTTCACCCGGTGTGGTGGAGTGCGCGGCCGGGGAGAAGCGGGTGAACCTACCGCCTCAGTACCCCTTCCAGCACTCCCAGTGCCGATCGCAGTTCCTCCGCCGTGATCGTCAGCGGGGGTGCCAAGCGGATCGTCGAGCCGTGGGTGTCCTTGACCAGGACGCCCTCGTGCATCAGCAGCTTGCTCACCTCGCGGCCCGTGCCGAGGGACGGGTCGATGTCCACGCCGGCCCACAGGCCCCGGGCGCGGAAGCCGACGACCCCCTTGCCGACCAGGTCCGCCAGACCGTCCCGCAGGACCGCCCCCAACTCGGCCGCCCGGCGCTGGAACTCGCCCGTCTCCAGGAGCTCGACCACCGCCGTGCCCACCGCCGCCGCCAGCGGGTTGCCGCCGAAGGTCGATCCGTGTTCGCCCGGGCGCAGAACGCCGAGGACATCCCGGCGGGCGACCACCGCGGAGACCGGGACGATGCCGCCGCCCAGCGCCTTGCCCAGGAGCAGGACGTCGGGGACGACCCCCTCGTGCTCGACGGCAAGGGTGCGGCCCGTGCGGCCGAGGCCCGACTGGATCTCGTCCGCGATGAACAGGCAGCCCTTGCGCCGGGTGAGCTCGCGGACGCCGGTCAGATAGCCGTCGTCCGGGATGACCACGCCCGCCTCGCCCTGGATGGGTTCGAGGAGCACCGCGGCCGTCGTCTCGTCGACCGCCTCCTCCAGTGCCGCGAGGTCGTTGTACGGCACGATCCGGAAGCCCGGTGTGAAGGGGCCGAAGCCCGCCCTCGCCGTCTCGTCGGTGGAGAACGACACGATCGTCGTCGTACGGCCGTGGAAGTTCTCCGCCGCCACCACGATCGTCGCCCGGTCGGCCGGGACGCCCTTCACCTCGTACGCCCACTTGCGGGCCACCTTGATGCCGCTCTCCACCGCCTCCGCGCCGGTGTTCATCGGCAGCACCATCTCCAGGCCCGTCAGCTCGGCCAGGCGCTCCGCGAACTCGGCGAGGCGGTCGTTGTGGAAGGCCCGGGAGGTCAGCGTCAGGCGGTCCAGCTGCCGGTGCGCGGCCTCGATCAGCGCCGGGTGGCGGTGGCCGAAGTTGAGGGCGGAGTACCCGGCCAGCATGTCGAGGTAGCGGCGGCCCTCCACGTCCTGGACCCAGCTGCCCTCGGCCCGGGCGACGACCACGGGCAGCGGGTGGTAGTTGTGCGCGAGGACCGGTTCCTCGGCGCTGATGAGATCGGCGGAGGAACGCGTGCCTACGGGTGCGGTCATGAGCGGATCTCCTGGGTGCAGCACTTGATGCCGCCGCCGGCCTTGTGGAGCTCGGAGAGGTCGACGGGGACGGGGACATAGCCGTGGTCGTCGAGGCGCAGAGCGAGGGCCTCGGCCTGCGGGGCGATGAAGACGTGCCGGCCGTCGGACACGGAGTTC
Source organism: Streptomyces sp. NPDC102270 (assembly GCF_044766405.1). Classification (NCBI taxonomy): domain Bacteria; kingdom Bacillati; phylum Actinomycetota; class Actinomycetes; order Kitasatosporales; family Streptomycetaceae; genus Streptomyces; species Streptomyces sp. NPDC102270. The sequence continues at coordinate 23,284 of NZ_JBIWLX010000029.1, forward strand.
AGGCCGAACGCCATCGCGTCGTCGCGGGTCGCGAGCACCGCGTCCGGGTACAGCTGGGCGAGTACCGCGCGACTGCCCGGCGAAAAGGCCTCCGGGTAATAGACGATGTTGTTGCCGCTCTCGGAGTCGTCGAGGACGAACAGCGCGGTGTCCAGGTGGTAGAAGTGCGGGTCCACCAGCGTCAGGCTGATCACCGGGTGTCCGAAGAACTCCTGGACCTCGCGGTGCGCCTCCCGGGTCGTGCGGAACCCGGTGCCGGCCAGTACGTACCGGCCCGTCCAGACGAGATCGCCCTCGCCCTCGCAGACCGACCCGGGGCGCCGGACCTCGTAGCCCGCCTTCTTGAACCACAGGTCGTAGTGCGTGGACTCGGGGCGCCGCTGCGGCGCGTGGAAGAGGGAGCCGAAGACGCGGCCGCCGACGACGACCGCCGAGTTCGCCGCGAAGACCATGTCCGGGAGACCGGGGACCGGTTCCATGGCGTCGACGCTGTGACCGTGGTCCTCGTAGGCGCGGATCAGCGTCCGCCACTGCTCCTGCGCGAGGTCCACATCGACATGGGTGTCGGGATGCATCCAGGGATTGATCGCGTACTGCACGGCGAAGTGTCTGGGTTCGCAGACGAGGAATCGCCGCCGGCGCGGCACACGGGGGTCGGACACAGAGGGGTTCCTCCGCTTCCTGCGGTGTCGACTGAGGGTTGACACCACGGTAGAAAACGGGCGGCAGGCCCGACAAGCAACAAGAATTGCGTGTCTGTGCAGGAACGCTGCGTGTTCTTCCGGTGAAACGCATGGTTGGTGCGTTTAGCGGCTACGCCTCCGGCGCAGGCTGGCTCGCCCCCGCCTCGGGGCTTTCCGGGATGAGGTGGGACAGCACCATCACACTGATCGTCTTCCGGATGAACGGCTCCACGCGGATGCGCTCCAGCACCTCCTCGAAGTGCTCCACGTCCCGCGCCCGCACGTGCAGCAGCGCGTCCGCGCCCCCGGTCACCGTCATCGCCGCGGTGATCTCCGGATGGTTGCGCACCACCTCCGCGAGCCGCCGCGGCGGGGCCGCGCCCTCGCAGTACACCTCGACGTACGCCTCCGTACGCCAGCCCAGCGCCGACGGCTCCACCGTGGCCGTGAACCCGGTGATCACCCCGGTCTCCCGCAGCCGGTCCACGCGCCGCTTCACCGCCGTGGAGGACAGCCCGATCGCCGAACCGATCTCCGCGAAGGACGTCCGCGCGTTCGCCATCAGCGCGGTGATGATCTTCCGGTCCAGCTCGTCGAAGGCGACGGTCCTGCTGTTCATGTCGGCACTGTATCCAGCGGCGGCGCCCACACCTGTGCACGTGTCCAGTCGTACGAATTACTCCTACACTCCGGGTTCATGCTGCGCGCCCTGGCTGTCGACGACGAACGCCCCTCGCTGGAGGAACTGCTCTACCTGCTGAGCGCCGACCCCCGGATCGGCAGCGTGGAAGGGGCCGGTGACGCCACCGAGGCGCTGCGCCGCATCAACCGCGCGCTGGAGTCCGGGCCGCACGGGCCCGAGGCGATCGACGTCGTCTTCCTCGACATCAACATGCCGGGGCTCGACGGCCTCGACCTCGCCCGGCTGCTGACCGGCTTCGCCAAGCCGCCGCTGGTCGTCTTCGTCACCGCCCACGAGGACTTCGCCGTCCAGGCCTTCGACCTCAAGGCCGTCGACTACGTCCTCAAACCGGTCCGCAAGGAACGCCTCGCCGAAGCCGTCCGCCGCGCCGCCGAACGCCTCGACGCCGCGCCGCGCATCCCCGTGCACGAACCCGACCCCGACCACATACCCGTCGAGCTGGGCGGCGTGACCCGCTTCGTCGCCGTCGACGACATCACCCACGTCGAGGCCCAGGGCGACTACGCCCGGCTGCACACCGACAAGGGCAGCCACCTCGTGCGGATCCCGCTGTCCACGCTGGAGGAACGCTGGCGCTCCCGCGGCTTCGTCCGCATCCACCGCCGCCATCTCGTCGCCCTGCGCCACGTCGGCGAACTCCGCCTGGACGCGGGCACGGTGAGCGTCCTCGTCGGCGGCGAGGAACTCCAGGTCAGCCGCCGGCACACACGCGAGCTGCGGGACCTGCTGATGAGGAGGCCGTAGTCATGCCCCAGGACCCCGTGGAGCGCCGGGTCGTCGTCACCGGGCCGCCCCGCCGCGGCCGCCCCGCCTCCGGCTACTACCGGCCGCGCACCGAGATCGACGAACAGACCACCCTCGGCCACACCTACGTCCGCTCCCTGATGCGCACCCAACTGCGCGCCGCCCTCGCGGTGTTCGCCTTCCTCGGACTGCTCATCGGCCCGCTCCCGCTGCTCTTCGCGGCCATGCCGGACGCCCACCGCCTCGAATGGGCCGTCCTCGGCTTCGGCCTCTACGTCCCGATGGTCCTGCTGGCCCGCTGGTACGTGCGCCGCGCGGAGCGCAACGAACGGGACTTCGTGCGCCTGGTCGAGGACCGATGAACCCCAGCTACTCGGTACCGGCCGTCGCCCTGGTGGTCGTGGCGACCGTCCTCGTCGGCGCCTTCGGCCTGCGCATCTCCCGCACCACCTCCGACTTCTACGTCGCCTCCCGCACCGTCGGCCCCCGCCTCAACGCGGCCGCCATCAGCGGCGAGTACCTCTCCGCCGCCTCCTTCCTCGGCATCGCGGGCCTGGTCCTCGTCCAGGGCCCCGACATGCTCTGGTACCCGGTGGGCTACACGGCCGGCTATCTCGTCCTGCTCCTGTTCGTCGCCGCCCCGCTGCGCCGCTCCGGTGCCTACACGCTGCCCGACTTCGCCGAGGCCCGGCTCGCCTCGCAGGCCGTACGACGGCTCGCGGGCGCCTTCGTCGTCGGCGTCGGCTGGCTCTACCTGCTGCCCCAACTCCAGGGCGCCGGGCTGACGTTGACCGTGCTCACCGGGGCACCCCAGTGGCTCGGCGGGGTGATCGTCGCGGCCGTCGTGGTCGCCACCGTCGCCGCGGGCGGCATGCGCAGCATCACCTTCGTCCAGGCCTTCCAGTACTGGCTCAAACTCACCGCCCTGCTCGTCCCCGCCCTCTTCCTCATCCTCGCCTGGCAGGGCGACGGCGCCCCCAGCCACGCCTTCGAGGAACCGGCGGCCTTCCGCGAACAACGGGTCGTCCGCGTCGACTCCACCCTCGACCTCACACTGGACAGCCCCCTGACCGTCACGGTCACCGGCACGGTCGACGGCCGCCCGCACGACGACCAGAGGCTCCGACTCCCCACCGGCACCCACCACATCGAGCGGGGCACCCGCCTCACCTTCGCCAAGGGCACCACGGTCCCCACCGCCGACCGCGGCACCAGCGACGGCATGTCGACCTCCCTCGCCGCGGGCCGCGAGGACCGGCCCCTGTACGCCACGTACGGACTGATTCTCGCCACCTTCCTCGGCACCATGGGCCTGCCGCACGTGGTCGTGCGCTTCTACACCAGCCCGCACGGCGTCGCCGCCCGCCGCACCACGGTCGCCGTCCTCGGCCTGATCGGCTGCTTCTATCTCCTGCCCCCGGTCTACGGCGCCCTCGGCCGCCTGTACGCCCCCGAACTCACCCTCACCGGCGACGCCGACGCGGCCGTTCTGCTGCTCCCTGAGCGCATGATCGGCGGGCTCGGCGGTGACCTCCTGGGCGCCCTGGTGGCGGGCGGCGCCTTCGCCGCGTTCCTGTCCACGGCCTCCGGACTCACCATGGCCGTGGCCGGCGTGCTCACCCAGGACGTCCTGCCGTCACGCGGCGTACGGCACTTCCGGCTCGGCACGGTCCTCGCGATGTGCGTGCCGCTCGCGGCGAGCGTCCTGGTCGGCGGGCTGCCCGTCGCCGACGCGGTCGGGCTCGCCTTCGCCGTCTCCGCGTCCTCCTTCTGCCCGCTGCTCGTGCTCGGCATCTGGTGGCGGCGGCTCACCCCGCCCGGCGCCGCCGCGGGCATGCTGGTCGGCGGCGGCTCCGCCTTCCTCGCCGTGGCCGCGACCATGGCCGGCTTCCCGGCCGGCGGCCCGCTGCACGCCCTGCTCGCCTGGCCCGCGCTCTGGTCGGTGCCGCTCGGCTTCCTCACCATGGTGCTGGTCTCCCTGGCCACCGCGGGCCGGGTACCGGCCGGCACGGCGGCGATCCTGGCCCGCTTCCACCTGCCCGAAGAGCTGCGGGCGGAGGTGAAGACATGAGCGGATTCCTGGCCGGGCTGTGCGTGGCGATCCTCCCGCTGCTGGCCGCCGGGTTCTGGCTCGGCCGGCGCACGGCCCGCCCACAGAACCTGGGCGGCCTCGGCACCCCCGTCGAACACGCCACCTTCGAGACCCTGCACACCGCCTCCCTGGCGGCGCCCCCGCTGCGGGCAGGCCTGACGGAGGAGACCGCCCGCAAGTCGGCCCGCAGACTGCGCTCACTGCTCGGTACGGACGCGCTGTGCCTCACCGACCAGAAACAGGTCCTGGTCTGGGACGGCGTCGGCGGCCACCACCGCACCGAGATCATGGAACGCCTCGCCGGCCCGCTGGAGACCGGCCGCGGCGAGGCCTTCCCGCTCACCTGCGACACACCCGACTGCCCGGTCCGCTGGGCGGTCGTCGCCCCGCTCACCGTCGACGACCGCGTCCACGGCACCCTGGTCGCCTGTGCGCCCCGCGAGTCGGCCGTCCTGGTCCGTGCGGCCGGAGAGGTCGCCCGGTGGGTGAGCGTCCAGCTGGAGTTGGCGGACCTGGACCAGTCCCGCACCCGGCTGATCGAGGCCGAGATCAAGGCACTTCGGGCCCAGATCTCCCCGCACTTCATCTTCAACTCGCTCGCGGTGATCGCCAGCTTCGTCCGCACCGACCCCGAACGCGCCCGCGAACTGCTCCTCGAATTCGCCGACTTCACCCGCTACTCGTTCCGCAGGCACGGTGACTTCACCACCCTCGCCGACGAACTCCACGCCATCGACCACTATTTGGCGCTGGTGCGGGCACGCTTCGGCGACCGCCTCTCCGTCACCCTGCAGATCGCCCCGGAGGTACTGCCGGTCGCCCTGCCGTTCCTGTGCCTGCAGCCGCTCGTCGAGAACGCCATCAAGCACGGCCTGGAGGGCAAGACCGACAAGTGCCGGCTCCAGATCACCGCGCAGGACACCGGCGCCGAGGCCCTCGTCGTCATCGAGGACGACGGCGCCGGAATGGACCCGGTCCTGCTCCGCCGTATCCTCGCCGGCGAGGTCAGCCCCTCGGGCGGCATCGGACTGTCCAACGTCGACGACCGGCTCCGCCAGGTGTACGGCGACTCCTACGGCCTCGTCATCGAGACGGCCGTGGGCGCGGGCATGAAGATCACCGCCCGGCTGCCCAAGTACCAGCCGGGCGTGCACTCTGCGGGCCGTCTCACGGACGGCTGAAGGTCAGGTACTGCTGGTGGCCACCATGCCGAGGGTGATCAGGCCCAGCACGACCCAGCCGAACCACAGCCAGCCGTTGCTGCCGAGCGCCACCGTGTAGGCGGTCACCGCGACGAGACCGCCGACGGTGAGCACCCCCATCGTCCGGGTCGAGCCATCCGTGGAACCGCTACCGGGCATCGCAACACCCTCCTCAGGATTCGTCCCCCTCCATGGTGCCCCCGTTCTGCCTGCGCACGGTGCAGACGACGAAATGTGTGCCGCTCTTCCAGGGGCCCTCACTGGTCCAGGAGCCCGCCGTGTACACGGACGGATCGAAGCCGTAGTCGGCCGGCGGCACGTCACGCGCGCACGCCGTGTCCGACTCGGTCCGCGCCTCGGACAGCGTGACGTCGGGGTCCAGTCGGGTGAATCCGAGCACTTCCTCGTCGTGGGAGCCCTCGCAGGAGACCAGCCGGGCGTCCCGGTTGGTGCGTACGTCCAGGCAGTCCCGCCGTTGCATGGTCGCCGTGTCCGTGAACCCCGAGCCCAGCCTGCGACGGGTGCCGATCGGCCCGTACACCGGCCCGTTCCCGCCCAGCACCAGGCACGCGGTACGCCGTCCCGCGGTCTCGAACCCCCCGTCGGTCGGTACGACGGCCTGACTGCGGACGTCCGCGAGCCGCTCCCGGACCTCCCGCGTCCGCTCCTCGCACTTCGCCGCCCCCGTCCGCCGCGCCTCGTCCGCCGACGCGGCCGCGGCGAACGCCACCACCTGACCGTCCGGGGCTGTGCCACAGGTGGGGTCCAGCCGCAGCCGGGGTGTCCCCCGGAACCGCTCCGACCCCGGCCAGTCGGCGATCACGCAGTCGCCGTCCCGCAGCGGCTTCGCCAGCCCGACCGTCTCGCCGTACGGCTGCCGCGAGCCCTGGTGACCGCCCTCGCCGTCCGGGGACCGGTCGGCCATGGCGTACCACACACCGCCCAGGGCCAGCAGCAGCCCGAGACCGCAGGCGAGGACGGCCCGCAGGGCGTGCGAGCGCTCCCGCCGCCTGCGGCCGCCCTGCGGCGGCAGGTGTCCGTTCGGAGGCGGCCCGGTGGACGGCACCCGCACCTCCGCCCAGGGCGGCTGGGAACCGAGGTCGGTCTGCGTCCGGACGTACGGCTCGGGCTGCGGTGTCACGATCCGCGACAGCGCGGCCTCCGCCTGTGCCGCCGACAGCCGCCGCCCGGGGTCCTTCGTGAGCAGCGCCTGCAGTACGGGGCCCAGCGCACCGGCGCGCACGGCGGGCCGCGGCTCCTCCATGACCACCGCGGTCACCTCGGCCAGATGCGAGTCCCGCTCGAAGGGACCCACGCCCTCCACCGCGTGGTACAGCGTGCAGCCCAGTGAGAACAGGTCGGCGGCCGGGGTGGGCGTGCCGCCCGTGGCCCGCTCCGGCGCCAGATAGCCCGCCGTGCCCACCAGCACCGAGGCCAGCGTGTACCGGGTCTCCCCGGCGTCCGGCTGCACGGAGATGCCGTAGTCGGTGAGCAGGACGCGTCCGTACGGCGATCCCGCGCGGTCCGGCGCCAGCAGGATGTTCGCCGGCTTCACGTCCCTGTGCAGCACGCCCCGCTGGTGCCCGGCGGTCAGCGCGTCCAGCACGGCGAGGCCGACGCGGGCGCACTCCGCCGGGGCGAGCGGTCCCCGGGAGTCGACCAGGTCACGCAGGTCCACCGCGTCCGCCACGTACTCCATGACGATCCAGGGCAGCCCCTCGTGCTCCAGCACGTCGTGCACGGTCGCCACGTGCGGGTGGCCGCGCAGCCCCGCCGCGTGCCGGGCCTCCGCGCGGGCCCGCGCCACCCGGGCCTCCCGCTCGCCCGCCTCCAGCGGGTCCCGGAACACGATCTCCTTGAGCGCGACCTCGCAGGCGAGTCTCTGGTCGTGGGCGAGCCACACATGACCCATGCCGCCGCTGCCGAGCGGGTTCAGCAGCAGATACCGGCCGGCGATGACCCGGCCCACTCCCGACGTCGGTGATCCTGAAGGCATCCGGTGACTCCCCGGTTCTGCGGGACGCTACGTGGCGACGGCGGTGCTCGGTCCGTCGCCGGCGGGCTCACTGGTGGCAGGCCCGCTCGTCGCCGGCTGACTGGTGGCCGGCCCCGATGTCGCGGGTGCACTGGTCGTCGACGGAGGCGGCGGTGGCGGCGGTGGCGGCGGAGGGGGCGCGCTGCTGGTGACCGGGGCGCCGGTCGACGGCGAGCCGGTCGAGGGCGCTGGGCTCGGCCGGCTGCTCGACTTCTCGGGCGACGGCGAGCCGGGAGCCGTACTCGACGAAGGCGGTGACGACTGCGGTGGTGAGGAGGACGCCCCGGGCCGGCCGCGGGACGAACCCGACGACGGTGGTGTGCTCGTGGGCGGAGTCCTCGGCCCGGAGGACGTCGGCGGGGGAGTGGTCGTGGGTGTCGTGGGTCCGCTCGTCCCGTCGAACCCACTCGTGCCGCCCCCGGCCACGGACAGCATCACGTATCGCCCGAACGGCAGCTCCGTCCCCGCGGGCGGATCGGTCGCCGTGACCTTCGCTCCCTCGGGCGGTGCCCCCTGCCCGGCGTACCCGGCCGCCAGCCCGGCGCCGATCAGCTCCCGACGGGCCTGGGCGAAGCTCCTCCCGGCGAGGTGCGGCACCGTGCGCCGCTTCTCGGCGTTGAAGGCGGTGTCCCTCTCACCGGTGGTGCCGACCGGACGGTTGATGCCGCGGGCGGGTTCCTGGACGTCCACGAGAGCGACCCGTTCCAGTTTCCGCGCCGCGGGCTTCACGGCCACCACCGAATCGCGCTCGTATCCCGCCCACTTCTTGTTGCCGTCCTCGAACTGGACGGAAATCCGGCCGGTGTCATCTTCGAAGGGCCGCAGTGGATTTCCACACGAGCACTTCACAGCCGGAAGCCCTTGTTCATCGACGAGAATCGCGATTCCCGCCTGCAGCAAGGAGTTGTACGGGACGGCCTTTTCCTTCTTGTAGTCGTGGTTCTTGACGAGAGTGTCGTGACGCAACAGAACCGGTGTGAGCCGATCCAGATATTCCGGTATCCCGTCCGTGCCGATGTTCAGGACGTCGGCCCACGCCTGTGCCTTTTGGTGATTCCTGGGATCGGTGAGGAATCGCTCGAGTTTGACGACGTCACAGATGGTCGGTTGCTTGCTGCCGCCGTACAGGCCGGGCGTGTCCCCCCGCTGGAGACTTCCCTGGACGGGCTGCGACCGCACGGTCGCGGCGTCCTTGCCCAGGCCGCTGTTCTCCTCGAAGAACGGCGCGAGCGAGGGCACGCCGACGGCGGCCGCCTTCACCACGGTCAGTGGATTTCCCTTGTCGCAGCCGCTCAGCAGCAGCGAGAAAATCGCCAGCAAGGCGATCCTGTGCATAAATGCGCGAAGTGTCATGACCGCTCCCCCCGGCGGTTCCCCCAACGCGCTTCATGCTACTGAATGCTCCGGAAAGGCGAAGCCCTTCAACGCTCGCGGGTGCTCAATGAGGCCAAATACGCGTTGTATGCCTCGAGTTCCTTGTCGCCGTCCCGGTCGGCGGCCCGGTCCGTGCGCTTGGCCTGCCGCTGTTCGGAGCCGTACCACTGGAACAGCAGTGCGATCAGTACGAGTACGGAGGGAATCTCACTGAACGCCCAGGCGATACCGCCGGCGTAGTTCTGGTCGGAGAGCGCGTCGATGCCGAGCGAGGCGGGCGGGTTCTTGAACGTCTCCACCATGGGCTCGGACGCCATCATCAGCGCGATGCCGAAGAACGCGTGGAACGGCATCCCCGCGAACAGCTCCAGCATCCGCATCAGATACCCGGGCCGCTGCGGCCCCGGATCGACGCCGATGATCGGCCAGAAGAAGACGACACCGACGGCGAGGAAGTGCACCATCATCGCGACGTGCCCGGTCTTCGAGCCCATCAGGAAGTCGAAGATCGGCGTGAAATAGAGGCCGTACAGGCTCGCGATGAACAGCGGGATGGTGAACGCCGGATGCGTGATGATCCGCATGTACCGGCTGTGCAGCAGGGCGAGCAACAGCTCGCGGGGCCCCTTGTGCCCCCTGCCCGCGACGGGCAGTGCCCGCAGGGCCAGGGTGACCGGGGCGCCGAGCAGGATGAGGATCGGTGACAGCATGCTGATGACCATGTGCTGCACCATGTGCACGCTGAACATGACCATCCCGTAGTCGTTCAGCTTGGTGCACATCATCAGCCCGATGGTGAGCACACCGACCACATAGGAAACGGTCCGTCCCACGGACCACGAGTCGCCCCGCCGGCGCAGCCGCACGACTCCCCACGCGTACAGACCGAGCGCGAGGAGGCAGGCGACGAGGAAGAAGGGGTCGGCCGACCACTGAAGCCCTCGTCCCAGCGTGAACGGCGGCAGGTCGAGCGTCATGCCGTGCCCGCTGTGGTCCATCGCGGCGGCTCCTGATTCGTGGGGGTTGTGCAAGTCTGTCCGCACCCAGACTAAGACTGCCCCCGGTCGCCTCCGGGACCGGGGCCCACCACCGCGGTACGGCCTACAGCACGCACTCCGCCTCGGCGTACCGGTCCTCCGGCACCGTCTTCAACGTCTCGACCGCCTCCGCGAGCGACACCATCACGATGTCCGTCCCCCGCAGAGCGGTCATGTGACCGAACTCCCCGCGGTGCACGGCCTCCACCGCGTGCCAGCCGAACCGGGTGGCCAGCACCCTGTCGTAGGCGGTCGGCGTACCGCCGCGCTGCACATGCCCGAGGATGACCGGCCGGGCTTCCTTCCCCAGCCGCTCCTCCAGCTCGATCGACAGCTGGCGGGCGATCCCGGCGAAGCGCTCGTGCCCGTAGATGTCCTTGGCACCCTCGTCGAAGGCCATGGAGCCGGGCGCCGGCTTGGCGCCCTCCGCGGCGACGACGATCGCGAACCGCTTCCCGGCCTCGAACCGCTCACCGACCCGCCGGGCCAACTCCTCGATGTCGAAGGGACGCTCCGGTACGACGATGGCGTGCGCGCCGGCCGCCATCCCGGAGTGCAGCGCTATCCAGCCGGTGTGCCGCCCCATGACCTCGACGACGAGCACCCGCTGGTGGGACTCGGCGGTGGTCTTCAGCCGGTCGAGCGCCTCGGTCGCGACACCGACGGCCGTGTCGAACCCGAAGGTGACGTCCGTGACCGCGATGTCGTTGTCGATCGTCTTGGGCACGCCCACGATCGGCAGTCCGGCGTCCGACATCAGCCGGGCCGCCTTGAGCGTGCCCTCACCGCCGATGGGGATGATCGCGTCGAGCCCGAGCTCCTCGACATGCCCCCTGGCCCGCTCCACGCCGTCCCGCAGATGCGAGGGCTGGACCCGGGAGGAGCCGAGGATCGTGCCGCCGCGGGCCAGGATGCCGCCCACCGCGTCGAGGTCGAGCTTGAGGTAGTCGCACTCCAGGAGGCCCTTCCAGCCGTCCCGGAAGCCGATGACCTCGTCGCCGTGGTCGACGACGGCACGGTGCACGACGGACCGGATGACGGCGTTCAGGCCGGGGCAGTCGCCGCCGGACGTGAGGACACCAATGCGCATAGCCGCGGGAACCTTCTCAGCGAGGAAACGTGGCACGGGTCCGGACCACGCTGTCCGGCTCGAACCCCGCCACCCTAGCGGCAGGAGGGGGCGGGGCCGAAGAACGCGTCCGCCTGCTGGACGGCCCCGCTCACCTGTGCGGACTCGTCGTCAGACGGGCTGGTGACAAACGCCTGGAACCCAGGTGAACTTCCCGGTCAGGCGGGCTGCTGAGCGGCCGTGATGCGCTCGTTGCGCAGGGCCTCGTACCAGCGGTCGTCGGTCGGCGGCAGCGCGTTCACGTCGAGGGCCAGCTTCAGCAGCAGGTCGGCGATGAGCGGGTTGCGCGCGAGGACGGGTCCGTGCATGTAAGTACCGAAGACCGTGTCGTTGTACGCCCCCTCCGTACCGTCCCCGGTGCCGTTGCCCTTGCCGAGGCGGACGTTGGCGAAGGGGCGGGCGGTGGGGCCCAGGTGGGTGACGCCCTGGTGGTTCTCGAAGCCGGTCAGCGGGGGCAGGCTAAGGCGCGGGTCGATGTCGGCGAGCACGTCACCGACGCAGCGCTCGCCCTCACCGCGCACCGAGACCACGTCGAGCAGGCCGAGGCCGGGCTCGCGCTGGCCGAGGTCATTGATGAACTCGTGGCCGAGGATCTGGTAGCCGGCGCACACCGAGAAGACGATCGCGCCGTTGCCGACGGCCCGGTGCAGACCGCCGTCCCGGCGCAGCCGCTCGGCCGCCAGCCGCTGGGGCCGGTCCTCGCCGCCGCCGATCAGGTAGATGTCGCCGGAGGTGGGGATCGGCTGGTCGCTGCGCACGTCCAGACGGGCCACGTCGAGGCCGCGCTGGCGGGCCCGGCGCTCGATGACGAGGGCGTTGCCCTGGTCGCCGTAGGTGCTGAGCAGGTCGGGGTAGATCCAGACGATCCGCAGTTGGTTGTCGCTCACAAAAGTCCCCTGAGTCAGTTGCCGACGCGGCGGCGCAGGTCCTGGAAGGCGGTGTAGTTCGCGATGACCTCGATGCGGCCCGGCGGGCTCATCGACACGGCCTGGTCGAGGTTGTCGCAGACCTGGAAGTTCTGGTTCGCGACCTCCAGGCGCACCGCGAGGTCCAGCTTCCGGTCACCGATCACGCAGATCGGGTGGCCGGTGAGCCGGGTGTAGTCGACGTCCCACAGCCAGGAGGTGTCGGTGCCGTCGGCGCCGCGGGCGTTGACGGAGAGGATCACCGGGGTCGGCGGCGGGTCGATCAGGCTGAACGTCTCGAGCCAGCCGGCCGGGTTCTTCGCGAGCAGCAGTCGCAGGTCGCGCTGCTGGAACTGGACCACGTCGTAGCGGCCGGCCACGGCCTGCACCTGGTACATGCGTTCCAGGGCGACCTGCGGCGGCACACCGAAGACGGCGGCGACGGCCGCGGAGGAGGCGGCGTTGGCCTTGTTGGCGCGGCCGGGCAGCTGGAGGTGGATCGGCCAGGCGGAGCCGTGCGGGTCGAGCACATGGTCACCGGACAGGGCCCAGCTGGGCGTCGGCCGCCGGAAGCCGCACTCGCCGCAGAACCAGTCGTCGCCCGGGCGCTGCATCACGCCGCCGCAGGACGGGCAGGACCAGGCGTCGTCCTTCCACATCTGCCCGGCGGCGACCCAGATGACGTTGGGGGAGGAGGAGGCGGCCCATACGACGAGCGGGTCGTCGGCGTTGGCGACGACGACGGCCTTCGAACCCGCGAGGCCCTCGCGCCAGTTCTCGGCGAGCATGCGGGTCTCGGCGGCGCGGTCGAGCTGGTCGCGGGAGAGGTTCAGCAGGGCGATGCACTTGGGGTCGGTGTCCCGGGCCACGCCCGCCAGGTACTTCTCGTCGACCTCGATGACGCCGTACCGGGCGTCCGAGCCACCGGCGAGCGCCGAGGTGATGCCGGCGGGCATGTTGGCGCCGAGGGCGTTGGAGACGACGGGCCCGGCGGCGCCCAGCGCCTCCGCGATCAGACGAGTCGTGGTCGTCTTCCCGTTGGTCGCCGAGACGAGGACGACGTCCAGGTGCTGGGCGAGCCGGGCAAGGAGGTCGGGGTCGAGTTTGAGGGCCACCTTGCCGCCGATGACCGAACCGCTGCCGCGACCCGCGGCCCGGGATGCCGCCGCGACGGCCTTGCCCGCCGTCACGGCCAGCTTGGCCCGCGGCGAGAGCGGGTCCGAGTTGCCTGTCATCAGATCTCGATCCTCCTTGCGTACGCGCCGCGCCTCAGCCTCCGGCCACGTGGTGTGGACCTCAGCCTATCGAGATCCGTAGGCACTCCCGAATCGCCGTACCCTTGCGGCCATGCGAAACGGCTCCATTCCGGGCACACGAGGGCGCGTCCGCGCGGTCACCCTGCTCGGCACCCCGGTGTTGCACACACCCTGCGAGGACGTCACGGACTTCGGCCCCGAACTGGCGACCCTGGTGGAGGACTTGTTCGCGACGATGTACGCGGCCGAGGGCGTGGGCCTCGCCGCCAACCAGATCGGGGTGCCGTTGCGTGTCTTCGTCTACGACTGCCCGGACGACGAGGAGGTCCGCCACCTGGGACATGTGGTGAACCCACGCCTGGTGGAGACGGACGGTGTGGTGCTGAGGGGCCCCGAGGGCTGCCTGTCGTTGCCGGGCCTGGAGGCGGGGACCGAACGCCACGACCACGCGGTGGTGGAGGGGTTCACGGCGACGGGCGAGCCGGTCACGGTCCAGGGGACAGGGTTTTTCGCCCGTTGCCTTCAACACGAGTGCGACCACTTGGCGGGCGAGACCTACGCGGACCGCGTGACGGGTTGGCGCCATCGCAGACTGCTGAGACAAGTGGCCCGGAGTTCCTGGCGCAGGGGTAGCTGAACCTGCTCAGGGGCGCGGGGCTGTATCAATGTGCGGCTCCGCCGCGTGGGCGCGACAAGCCCCCGCTCACCCGCAGCCGCACAACAACCGTCAGAACCCCGGACCCCCCACCCTGTCCCCCGCGGCCGCAAGCCGCCCCCACAACAGGTCCGCCAGGCTCCGCACCAACTCCGCCCGCGGGCAGGGCCGTTCACCCAGCCACCAGTCACCCGCCGCATACATCATCCCGACGATCCCGTGCCCCCACACCCGGGCCAGCAGCTGACTCCCGGGCCCGAGATCGAGCCGGTCCTCGATGACCTGCCCCAACTCTTCACCCATCCTGCGCAGCAGGGGCGCGGAATGCTGACCGACGTCGAACCCCTGGTCCCCGGTCTGCCCCCCCTCGGCGGGGTGCATCAGGAACCGGTACACCTGAGGCCGGGCCTCGATCGCGGCGAGGTACGTGTCCAACGTGGCCTCGACCCGCTCACGCCGGTCCGCCGGAGCGTCCAGTGCCGCCCGCAGCGAGTCCAGCAGGGCGTCGGTGTGCCGCTTGGCAAGTGCAGCGTAAAGTCCTCCCTTGTCGCCGAAGTGCCGATACAGAATCGGCTTGGTGATGCCGGCTTCCGCGGCGATGGCGTTCATGGAGGCATGCGGGCCGTCGCGCAGCACCACTCTGTCCGCGGCCTCCAGCAGCTCGCGCCGACGGCGGTCGGCGGACCGCTGCTGATCGGTCCGCTGTGTGGTGTCCATGAGCTCTCCCCACCCGTGCTGAATCGGTAACGCCTGCGCAAACTAACACTCGACCGGTGCTCGGCATCGAACAGGTTGCTGACTGGTCATGGGGAGTTGACTTTTACTACCCGTGGGTAACAGACTCGGGTTACCGCAAGTAACACGCACGTGCGTCGCCGCTGGAGGGGACATGGCCGAGTTCACCATGGAGCTCAACGACGAACAGAAGGAGGTCCGGGACTGGCTGCACGGCTTCGCCGCCGACGTCATCCGCCCCGCGGCCGCCGAATGGGACGAGCGTGAGGAGACTCCCTGGCCGGTCATCCAGGAGGCCGCGAAGGTGGGCATCTACTCCCTCGACTTCTACGCCCAGCAGTACTTCGACCCCACCGGGCTCGGTATCCCGATGGCGATGGAGGAGCTGTTCTGGGGCGACGCGGGCATCGCCCTGTCGATCGTGGGCACCGGTCTCGCCGCGGTCGGCGTCCTCGCCAACGGCACCGAGGAGCAGATCGGCACCTGGATCCCCCAGATGTACGGCGACGCGAACGACGTCAAGGTCGCCGCGTTCTGCTCGTCCGAACCGGACGCCGGCTCCGACGTGGCCTCCATGCGCACCCGAGCCGTGTACGACGAGGCCAAGGACGAGTGGGTGCTCAACGGCACGAAGACCTGGGCGACCAACGGCGGTATCGCCAACGTCCACGTCGTCGTCGCGGTCGTCGACCCCGAGCTCGGCTCCAAGGGTCACGCCTCCTTCATCGTGCCGCCGAACACGGCGGGCCTGTCCCAGGGCCAGAAGTTCAAGAAGCACGGCATCCGCGCCTCGCACACCGCCGAGGTCGTCCTGGACAACGTCCGGGTGCCCGGCTCCTGCCTTCTCGGCGGCAAGGAGAAGCTCGACCAGCGCCTCGCCCGGGCCCGGGAGCGGGCGAAGAGCGGCGGCGAGCGCGTGAAGAACGCGGCGATGGCCACGTTCGAGGCGTCCCGTCCGGCCGTCGGCGCCATGGCCGTGGGCACCGCCCGCGCCGCGTACGAGGTCGCCCTCGACTACGCCAAGACGCGTGAGCAGTTCGGGCGCCCGATCATCGACAACCAGGGCGTGGCCTTCCAGCTCGCGGACATGCGCACCTCCATCGACGCGGCCCGGCTCCTGGTCTGGCGTGCCTCCTGGATGGCGATCAACGGCAAGCAGTTCACCGCCGCCGAGGGCTCGATGTCGAAGCTCTTCGCCAGCGAGACGGCGAAGAAGGTCACCGCGCAGGCGGTCCAGATCCTGGGCGGCAACGGCTACACCCGGGAGTACCCGGTGGAGCGCATGCACCGCGACGCCGCGATCTACACGATCTTCGAAGGCACGAGCGAGATCCAGCGCCTGGTCATCGCCCGGACCCTGTCCGGCATGTCCATCCGCTGACGGCGCTGGGCCGGGGTCCGGGCGCCCCGGCCGCAGTGCGGGCCGAAGCCGAGCCGACAGCTTCTACGGGGCCCCACCGCTGCTGTGCGCGATGCAGGCCACGTCGATCCGATCGGCGAGCTTCGCGAGCTCGATCGTCAGGGCGGCGACCGTGTCCTCGTCCAGCCCGTCGGCGCCGGCCTCGACCAGGTGCAGCCACCGCCCGCCAAGACTGCGGAGCAGCTTGCTCACATCGGCCGCGGCCACCTGCAGGGTCCCGCGGTCGTCGACGATCAGAGGCAGAGTCACTTCGCGGTTCACACCCGGGATGGTAACCGCGCAAGCGTCACGCTCCGTGCCAAACCGTCGTGATGTTGCAGAACTCCCTGATTCCGTGCCCGGACAGCTCACGCCCGTAACCGGACCGCTTCACCCCGCCGAACGGGAACGCCGGATGCGAGGCGGTCATCCCGTTGACGAACACCCCGCCGGCCTCCAGATCCCGTACGAACCGGTCGACCTCGGCCTCGTCCCGGGTCCAGACGTTGGAACTCAGCCCGAACGCCGAGTCGTTGGCGATCAGCACCGCCTCGTCGAGGTCGGCCGCCCGGTACAGCGTGGCCACGGGGCCGAAGGTCTCCTCGCGGTGGATGCGCATCTCGCGGCTCACGTCGGCGACGACGGTCGGCGGGTAGTACCAGCCGGGCCCGTCGGGCCGTTCCCCGCCGCACAGCACACTCGCCCCACTGCGCCTGGCGTCGTCGACGAGTTCCTCCAGGTCGGTCCGTCCCTGCTCGCTGGAGAGCGGCCCGACCTCGGTGTCCTCCTCCAGCGGGTCGCCGACCTTGAGGGCCTTCATGCCCTCGACGAACCGCTCGGCGAAGCGGTCGTAGACGTCCGTGTGCACGATGAACCGCTTGGCGGCGATACAGGACTGCCCGTTGTTCTGCACACGCGCGGTCACCGCGATCTCGGCGGCCCGGTCGACGTCCGCGGACGGCATCACGATGTACGGGTCGCTGCCGCCCAGCTCCAGGACGGTCTTCTTCACCATGTCCCCTGCGGTGGAGGCGACCGCCCGGCCCGCGGGCTCACTCCCGGTGAGCGTGGCCGCCTTGACGCGTTCGTCGCGCAGGATGTCGTCGATGGCCCCGGACCCGACGAGCAGCGTCTGGAAACAACCCTCCGGGTAGCCCGCCTGATGGAAGAGGTCCTCCAGGAACAGGGCGGTCTGCGGCACGTTCGAGGCGTGCTTGAGCAGGCCGACGTTGCCCGCCATCAGCGCGGGCGCGGCGAAGCGGATCACCTGCCACAGCGGGAAGTTCCACGGCATCACGGCGAGCACGGGGCCGAGCGGCCGGTAGCGGACCAGGGCGCGGGAGGCGCCGGAGTCCTTGACGTCGTACGCGGCGGGCTCCTCGTCGGCCAGCAGCGACTCCGCGTGCTCGGCGTACCAGCGCATCGCCTTGGCGCACTTGGCGGCCTCCGCGCGGGCCTGCTTGACCGGCTTGCCCATCTCGGTGGTCATGACCCGGGCGATGTCCTGCGTGGCGTCGTCGAGGAGCTCGGCGGCCCGGTTCAGCAGACCGGCACGCTCGGCGAAGGACGTCGTGCGATAGGTGCGGAACGTGGCCTGGGCGAGCTGGAGCCTGCGCTCGATCTCCTCCTCGCCCATGGCCTCGTACGTCTTGAGCGTCTCGCCGTTCGCCGGGTTCACCGTCGCGATGGGCATGACCGACCTCCTGAAGAGCTGACTGTGCTTCGACCTTCCCGCGCGGCGGGGGCGACCGCAACGCGTGGACATCAGGCCGAGTGCTCAGCCAGCCGGTCGAGAAACGCGGCCTGCGCCTTCACGATCACGGCCCGGGCCCGGTCGAGCCCGAACCACTCCACCCGGTCCAGCTCCGGGAACTCCTGTGTCCGCCCGGATTTCGGCGGCCACTCCATGGCGAACACCCCCGGCACCACGGTCGCCGGATCGAGGTCCGCCTCGATCGCCCACGCCGTGACGACCTTCCCGTTCGTCTGCCGGACCTCTCCCAGGGGTACGGCCTCCCCGTCGGGCGGCGGCAGCCCGAGCTCCTCCTGGAACTCGCGGCGGGCCGCGGCCCAGGCCGACTCCGCGTCCGGCTCGTACTCGCCCTTCGGGACCGTCCACGCCCCGGCGTCCCGCCGGGCGAAGAACGGGCCGCCCATATGGCCCAGCAACACCTCCAGGCCGTCGCCGGTGTGCCGGAACAACAGCAGGCCCGCGCTCGTCCTCACGGCCTCACCACTTCGGGGTGCGCGGCCAGCAGCGTCTCCACCGTGTCGGCGTCCTCGGGCCGCTTGTCCTCGCGGTAGCGGACCACACGGGCGAAGCGGAGGGTGACGCCGGCCGGGTAGCGGGTCGACCTCTGGAGGCCGTCGTAGGCGATCTCGACGACGAGTTCGGGGCGTACGGTCACCACGTAGCCGCTGCTGTCGACGGCCAGCTCCTGAAGGCGTTCGGTCTGCCAGGTGAGCATCGCGTCGGTCATGCCCTTGAAGGTCTTGCCGAGCATGGCGAAGCCGCCGTCGGCCGTGCGGGCGCCGAGGTGCAGGTTGGAGAGCTTGCCGGTACGGCGGCCGTGGCCCCACTCGGCGGCCAGCACCACCAGGTCGAGGGTGTGCACGGGCTTGACCTTGAGCCAGGACGCGCCGCGCCGGCCCGCGCTGTAGGGGGCGTCCAGGGACTTCACGACGACGCCCTCATGGCCGCGCTCCAGGGTCTCGGCGAGGAACTCCTCGGCCGCCGGGATGTCCTGCGGTCCTGACACCAGGGTGCGCTGCACCCGCATCGGCTCGGGCACCAGCCGGGCCAGCTCCGCGTGCCGTTCGGCGAAGGGCAGGTCCAGGAGGTCGCGGCCGTCGACGGACAGGGCGTCGAAGAAGACGGGGGAGACGGGGACCGCCTCGGCGGCCGTCGTCACGTCCACCCGGGAGCCGACCCGGCCCGCGGTCTCCTGGAAGGAACGCGGCCGCCCGTCCTCGTCGAAGGCGATCACCTCACCGTCCAGGATGAACCGCTCACCCCTCAACTCCCGTGCGGCAGCCGTCAGTTCGGGCAGCCGGTCGGTGATGTCGTCGAGGGTGCGCGTGTACAGCCGTACGACGTCGCCGTCCCGGTGGATCTGCACGCGGATGCCGTCCAGCTTCTCCTCGACCGCACAGGTGCCGAGCTTCTCCACCGCCTCGGCCACCGAGGAGGCGCTGTGCGCCAGCATCGGCAGGACCGGGCGGCCGACGGTGAGGCGGAAGCGGTCCAGAGCGGACGGCCCGTCGGTGAGCAGGGCCTCGGCGACCGTCTGGAGCGAGCCCGCGAGCATCACGGCACGGCGGACGTCGGCGGGAGCTGTTTCCGTCGCCTGGGCGAGCCCCTCCGTGGCGACCGCGTCCAGCGCCCCCTGCCGTACCTCTCCGCTGATCAGCCCGAACAGGAACCGCTGCTCGTCCTCGGTGGCCGCGCCCATCAACTCACCGACCAGCCGGGCGCGTTCGGCCTGTGAACCGGCGCCCGCGACCTTGCCCAGTTCGCTCAGCAGGGCGTTGACCTCGCACACGGTCAGGGTCGGCTCGGCGGCCGGGGCGACCGGGCGGCTCAGCACCTTCCAGCCGACGCCGAGCCGGCCCTGCGGGAGCCGTCCCGCCAGGTACGGAATGACGATCGGCACGTCGTCCGCCTCGGCGTCCCGGAACAGCTCGGCGAGGAGCGCGATCTTCCGGGACCGCGCCGAGGTGGCGGCGACCTCCTGGGACACATGGGCCAGCCGGGCAAGCAGCATGCATCCAGGGTGCGACACGCTCCGCTGGATTACACGCCGACAGAGCGGGCGTCTTTCGTCTGCTGGTGCGTCGTGGCTGGTCGCGCTCAAGCGGCGGAGCCGCATATTCATGCAGCCTCCGCGCCCCTTAAGGCGTTGCGTCGAGGTCCGCCATCAGCAGCTCCCCGTTGATCGTGGCCGCCGCCCGGTACCCCGCGCTCGCCGCGTTGATCACCTGCTCGGCGAAGCCGGCCGCGTTGCCCACGGCGTACACGCCGGGCACGGTCGTCTGCCAGTTCCCGTCGACCACGGGGTAGCCGCCGAAGGGCGTCTCCTGGAGCTCGGCTCCGAGCCGCTCCAGCAGGCCGTTGCGCGGGACGGCCCGGGGCGCGGTGAAGACGACCTCGCGCGCGTGCGTCGTGCCGTCGGTGAGGCGCACGGCGGCGAGCCGGTCGTCGGTCACCACCAGAGCGGCGACCTCGCCCGGCATCACTCGGACTCCGGCCGCGGCCAGCCTGCGCAGGTCGTCGTCCGGCAGAGCGTCCTCGGTGACCTTGTGAAGGAACAAGGTCACGTCCTTCGACCACTGGGAGACCATCAGCGCCTGGTGCACGCTCAGCGGGGTCGTGGCGAGCACGCCGAAGGCCCGGTCGCGGACCTCCCAGCCGTGACAGTACGGACAGTGCAGGACGTCCTTGCCGAAGCGCTCGGCGACGCCGGGCACGTCCGGGAGCTCGTCCTTGAGGCCGGTCGCGAGGACCAGGCGACGGGCCCGGACCACGCGTCCGCTCGCCAGGGTCACGGCGAAGCCCGGGGCGACCTCGACCACCCGGTCCTGGACCAGCTCGACGCCGTAGCCCTTGATCTCCTCGCGGCCGATGGCCAGGAACTCGGCGGGCGGCATGCCGTCCCGGGTGAGGAAGCCCTGCATGTGGGCGGCGGGCGCGTTGCGTGGTTCGCCCGCGTCGACGACCAGGGTGCGGCGCCGGGCCCGGCCCAGTACCAGGGCCGCGGACAGGCCCGCCGCGCCGCCACCGATCACGATCACTTCGTAGGTCTCGTCGTATGTCTCGGTCATGCCGCCACGGTCGCTCCGCGGACGCGGTATTGACAAACAACTTTGCCGATTCTGCAATACGGGTATGAGTACAGACGACGTTCTCGCCGAAGTGGGACCCAGGCTCAGGCGGCTGCGCAAGGACCGGGAAGTGACCCTCGCGGCCTTGTCGGAGACGACCGGCATCTCCGTGAGCACGCTCTCCCGGCTGGAGTCCGGTCTGCGCAAGCCCAGCCTGGAGCTGCTGCTGCCGATCGCCCAGGCCCACCAGGTGCCGCTGGACGAACTGGTCGGCGCCCCACCCGTCGGGGACCCCCGGGTGCGGTCGGCGCCGCTGGAACGGCACGGGCGCACCTTCTGGCCGCTCACCCGGCAGCCCGGCGGCCTCCAGGCCTTCAAGGTGCTGGTGCCGCGCCGCGAGGAGGAGCCGGAGCCGCGCACCCATGAGGGCTACGAGTGGCTGTACGTGCTGGCGGGGCGGCTGCGGGTGGTGCTGGGGGACCACGACGTGGTGATGAGCGCGGGGGAGGCGGCCGAGTTCGACACCCGGGTGCCGCACTGGTTCGGGTCGACGGGGGAGGGTCCCGCGGAGTTCCTCAGTCTCTTCGGGCCGCAGGGAGAGCGGATGCACGTACGGGCCCGTCCCCGGAAGGCGTGAGGAACTCCGCCTGCCGGCAGGTAGGTTCACCGGATGGACGAAATACCGACCCGGGCACACCTGACGGCACGGCAGGTCGCCCGGTGACGAGCAGCGACGTGACGACCCGTTCCCCCGTCGTGGACGGCCGTGCGACGACAGCGCCCCGCGACTGGGAGGCGCGCCTTCGACGGTTCGGGTACGCGGCCCGTCCGGGGCCGGAGCTCCGCGAACGTCTCGTTCCGCGTTTTCCGAAGCCGTCGGTGTGGGACTGGCTGGGTCCGGTGCTCATCGCCGTTCTGGCCGGGGCGATCCGTTTCCGGCACCTCGGCAGGCCGCGGGCCGTGATCTTCGACGAGACCTACTACGCCAAGGACGCCTGGTCGCTGCTGCGGCTCGGCTACGAGGGCACGTGGCCGGACCGCAAGATCGCCGACCCGCAGGTCCTCGCCCACCCGCAGGTCGTCTCCCTCTCCGACACGGGGGCGTTCGTCGCGCACCCGCCGACGGGCAAGTGGGTGATCGCCCTCGGTGAGTGGATGTTCGGCCTCACGCCGTTCGGCTGGCGTTTCATGACGGCGGCTCTCGGCACCCTGTCGGTGTTCATGCTGTGCCGCGTCGGACGACGGCTGTTCCGTTCGACCTTGCTGGGCTGCCTGGCCGGCGCGCTCCTCGCGGTGGACGGTCTGCATGTGGTGATGAGCCGTACGGCCCTGCTCGACCTCGTCGTCATGTTCTTCGTCCTGGCCGCGTTCGGCTGCCTGCTGGCCGACCGGGACCACGCGCGCGCCCGGCTCGCGGCCGCCCTGCCGGTCGGCGAGGACGGCCGCGCGCGCCCGGACGAGCACGCCGCCGACCACACCGGGACCGGATGGCGCCCCTGGCGGCTCGCCGCCGGCGTCTTCCTGGGTCTGGCGGCCTCCACCAAGTGGAACGGCCTGTACGTCCTGGTCTTCTTCGTGGTCCTGACCGTGCTGTGGGACGTCGGCTCCCGCCGCGTGGCCGGTTCCCCCCGTCCCTACCTGGCGGTGCTTAACAGGGATCTCGGCTGGTCCCTCCTGTCCCTGGTCCCGGTCGCGGTGACGACCTATCTGGCGACCTGGACCGGCTGGTTCCTGTCCGACGACGGCTACGACCGCCACTGGGCCGACGGCCGCGGCGGCACCTGGTCCTGGATCCCCGCCCCGCTGCGCAGCCTGTGGCACTACGAGTCCGCCGTGTACGACTTCAACGTGGGCCTGCACACCCCGCACAAGTACCAGTCCAATCCCTGGAGCTGGCTCGTCCAGGGCCGCCCCGTGCTGTTCGACTACCAGTCCCCGAAACCCGGACAGGACGGCTGCGGTACGGCGGTCGACTGCTCCCGGACGGTCCTCGCCCTCGGCACCCCGCTCCTGTGGTGGTCGGCGTGCGGTGCCCTGCTCTATCTGCTCTTCCGCTGGGCGCTGCGCCGTGACTGGCGGGCCGGGGCCGTCCTGTGCGCGGTGGGCGCCGGTTATCTGCCCTGGTTCCTCTACCAGGACCGCACGGTCTACTCCTTCTACGCGGTCGTCTTCGTGCCGTACCTGTGCCTGGCCGTGGCGATGACGGTGGGCGCGATCCTGGGGCCACCGGGAGCGGACCGCAGGCGGCGCACCCGAGGCGCGGTGGCCGCGGGCGCCCTCGTCCTGCTCATCGCCTGGAACTTCGTGTACTTCTTCCCGCTCTACACCGGGGAGACCGTCCCGTACGCCGACTGGCACTCCAGGATGTGGCTGGACACCTGGATCTGAGGGCGGAGCCGCCCTGATACGTTACGGAGCTTCTGCCACCGGACGACAAGAGACCGAGCCCCGTGACGACCGTCGCTTACCAAGGTGAACCCGGATCCAACTCGGCGACCGCCGCGCACACCCTGTACCCCGGGTGCGCCGAGCAGCCCTGCACGGGATTCGAGCAGGCGCTGGACGCGGTGACGCTCGGCACGGCCGACGTCGCCGTGATCCCGGTGGACAACTCCGCGGCGGGACGGGTGGCGGACGTCCACCATCTGCTGCCCGAGTCGGGGCTGTTCATCATCGCCGAGCACTTCCTCGCCATCCGCTTCGACCTCATGGGCGTCCCCGGGGCGACAGTGGATCAGGTGGAGTGCGTACGCAGCCATGTGCACGCACTCGGACAGTGCCGCAAGGTGCTGCGCGAGGGCGCCTGGCGCACCCTCGTCACCGACGACACGGCCGGAGCGGCGCGTGAGGTGGCCGAGCTGGGGGATCCGCGGCACGCGGCGCTCGCCCCGCCCGCGGCGGCCGGGCTGTACGGCCTGGACGTGCTGCGCTCCGGGGTCGAGGACGACCCCGACAACACCACCCGGTTCGTCGTCCTGTCCCGGGAGGCCGCCGTGGCCCCGGACACCGGGCAGCCGACGATGACGAGCCTGTTCTTCTCCGTGCGCAACATCCCGAGCGCCCTCTTCAAGGCGCTCGGCGGGTTCGCCACCAGCGGGGTGAACCTCACGAAGATCGAGAGCTACCAGATCGGCGCGGGCCTGAACGCCAGCCGCTTCTACGTCGAGATCGAGGGCCACCCCGACGAGGAGCGCATCGCCCTCGCCCTGCACGAACTGCGGTTCTTCTCCACCGAGGTGCGCATCCTGGGCGTGTACCCGGCCCATCCGCACCGGCTGGAGCACTGAACACGGTCGCGGCGACAGGATGCGCCGGTGACGCGTCGGGGGCGTTTCGACTGCGGCGATGCGGCGTCGCGGCGCGCGTGCACCGAGTCGTCGGCGAGCGGTTCCTCCGCGGAAGCGGAGGTGCCGGTAACCGGTACGCCGGGCAGCCGTCCTCGGTGGCGATCACCTACGACCGGCTCTGCACCCGCGGTGCCTGATCGAGCCGGGAGGCCCCGCCGTGCGGGCGCTCGCCCAGGATCACGCCGACCGTGAGCATGACGAGGGACAGCCGGCGGTCGGCCGCGGGTGGGTGGCGCCTGCCCCAGGGGGACCTCCTTGACGGGGCCACTCAGGCCCGTTGTGTGGATGCCGACACTTTCCCCCGCGGACTGTTCCCTGATTAGCAAGCGACCGCTTAGTATGCGGAGGACCCCGGTCAGACCCCGGCATGACGACGCAGTCCCGTGGAGGCCCCCCATGCAGGCTTGGCAAGTGCACGAGAACGGTGAGCCGAGCGAGGTGATGCGCCTCGCGGACGTGGCGCGGCCCGTGCCCGGCGACGGCCAGGTCCTGCTGAAGGTGCGCGCCGCGAACATCAACTTCCCGGACGTGCTGATGTGCCGCGGCCACTACCAGGTCCGCCCGCCGCTGCCCTTCACACCGGGCGTGGAGATCTGCGGCGAGACCGAGGACGGGCGGCGCGTGATCGCCAACCCCGCGCTGCCGCATGGCGGTTTCGCCGAGTACGCCGTCGCGGACGCCGCCGCTCTGCTGTCCGCGCCGGACTCGCTGGACGACGCCGAGGCCGCCGCGCTGCACATCGGCTACCAGACGGGCTGGTTCGGTCTGCACCGCCGGGCCCACCTGGAAGCCGGTGAGACGCTGCTCGTCCACGCTGCCGCGGGAGGGGTCGGCAGCGCGGCCGTGCAGCTCGGCAAGGCGGCCGGGGCCACCGTCATCGGTGTCGTCGGCGGTGCCGAAAAGGCCGCCGTGGCCCGGGAGCTGGGCTGTGACGTGGTGATCGACCGGCGGAGCGAGGACGTCATCGGCGCCGTCAAGGAGGCCACTGGCGGCCGGGGCGCCGACGTGGTCTACGACCCGGTCGGCGGCGAGGCCTACGCGCAGTCGACCAAGGTCGTCGCCTTCGAGGGCCGGATCGTCGTGGTCGGCTTCGCCAGCGGCACGATCCCCAGTCCGTCGCTCAACCACGCGCTGGTGAAGAACTACGCGATCCTGGGCCTGCACTGGGGCCTGTACAACACCAAGAACCCCAAGCTGGTCCAGCACTGCCACGAGCAGCTCACCGAACTGGCCGCCCGGGGTGCCATCAAGCCGCTGGTGAGCGAGCGGGTGCCGCTGACCGGGGCCGCGGACGCCGTGCAGCGCCTCGGTGACGGGGTGACCACGGGCCGCATCGCCGTCGTACCCACGGGAGCACAGGCATGACCGACGCAGCAGAACTGGGGCGCCGCACGGCCGAGTTGCTGGCCGCACACCCGCCCGCGACCACGGACCGGCTCGACTTCCTCAAGGCCCGCTTCGACGCGGGGCTCGCCTGGGTGCACTATCCGGAGGGTCTCGGCGGCCTGGGCGCGCCCCGCTCCCTCCAGGCCGCCGTGGACGCCGAGTTGGAGGCCGCGGGCGCCCCCGACAACGACCCCCGGCGCAACGGCATCGGCCTCGGCATGGCCGCGCCGACGATCCTCAAGTACGGCACCGAGGAGCAGAAGCAGCGCTATCTGCGGCCGCTGTGGGTGGGGGAGGAGATCTGGTGCCAGCTGTTCAGCGAGCCCGGCGCCGGATCCGACCTCGCCGCGCTCGGCACCCGGGCCGTTCGTGAGGGCGACAACTGGGTGGTCAACGGGCAGAAGGTGTGGACGTCCGGCGCCCACAACTCCCGCTGGGCCATCCTCATCGCCCGCACCGACCCGGACGTGCCCAAGCACGCGGGCATCACCTACTTCATCTGCGACATGACCGACCCCGGCGTCGACGTCCGCCCGCTGCGGCAGATCACCGGCGAGGCCGAGTTCAACGAGGTCTTCCTCACCGACGTCCGCATCCCCGACTCCCGCCGCCTCGGCGAGGTCGGCGACGGCTGGCGGGTCGCGCAGACCACGCTGAACAACGAACGCGTCGCCATCGGCGGCATGCGGCTGCCCCGCGAGGGCGGCATGATCGGCCCGGTCTCCAAGACCTGGCGCGAGCGCCCCGAACTGCGCACCCAGGACCTGCACCAGCGGCTGCTGAAGCTCTGGGTCGACTCCGAGGTCGCCCGCCTCACCGCCGAGCGCCTGCGCCAGCAGCTCGTCGCCGGACAGCCCGGACCCGAGGGCGCCGGCATGAAGCTCGCCTTTGCCCGCCTCAACCAGGAGATCAGCGGCCTGGAGGTCGAACTGCGCGGCGAGGAGGGCCTGTTGTACGACGACTGGACCCTGCGCCGCCCCGAACTGGTGGACTTCACCGGCCGCGACGCCGGTTACCGCTATCTCCGCTCCAAGGGCAACAGCATCGAGGGCGGGACCAGCGAGGTCCTGCTGAACATCGTCGCCGAGCGCGTCCTGGGCCTGCCGGCCGAGCCGCGCACCGACAAGGACGTCGCCTGGAAGGACCTCGCTCGATGACGGACCTGCTGTACTCGGAGGAGGAAGAGGCGCTGCGGGCCGCCGTACGGGACCTCCTCGCCGACCACTGCGACGCGCCGGGCGTGATCGCCCGCACCGAGTCGGACACCCCGCACGACCTCGCGGCCTGGAAGGCCCTCGCGGACGGCATGGGCCTGGCCGGACTCCTGGTCCCTGAGGACAAGGGCGGCCAGGGCGCCTCGCACCGCGAAGTCGCCGTCGTCCTGGAGGAGTTGGGCCGCGCGGTCGCTCCCGTGCCCTATCTCACCAGTGCGGTGGTCGCCACCGAGGCCCTGCTCGCCTGCGACGCCGACGACCTCCTCGCCGAGCTCGCGTCCGGGCGCAGGATCGGCGCCCTCGCCGTCGCCCTGAACGTCGCTCCCGGCGGCGCCTACAAGGTCGTACGCCATGAAGGCGGGGCGCTGCACGGGGAGTTGACGGCGATCGCGGACGCTCGGGCGGCCGACGTGCTGCTCGTGCCCGCGGACGACGGCGGGCTGTACGCGGTGGACGCCTCCGCCGCGACCGTCACCCCGCAGGTTTCCTTCGACCTGACCCGCCCGCTCGCGACCGTCACCCTCGACGGGGCGCAGGGCCGCCTGCTGGGCGATGCCGAAGTCGCCGTGCACCGCGCGCTGCGGGCCGGGGCGGGACTGCTCGCCTCCGAGCAACTCGGCCTCGCCGAGTGGACGTTGACCGAGACCGTGCGCTACCTCAAGGAGCGCAAGCAGTTCAACCGGCCCGTCGGCGGCTTCCAGGCGCTCAAGCACCGGCTCGCCCAGCTGTGGCTGGAGGTCGTCAACCTCCGCGCCGCCGCCCGCAACGCCGCCGACGCGCTGGCCACCGGTGAGGACACCGACGTGGCGGTCGCCGTCGCGCAGGCCTACGCGGCGTCCGTCGCCGTGCACGCGGCCGAGGAAGCGCTCCAGTTGCACGCGGGGATCGGCATGACGTGGGAGCACCCGATCCATCTGTACCTCAAGCGGGCCAAGGCCGACTCGATCGCCTACGGCACGGCGGGGACCCATCGTGCTCGGTTGGCCGAACTCGTCGACCTCCAGGCGCCCTGAGCGTCACCCGGTGAACCCCGGTGAAGCCCGCCCCACCTGGGGCGGGCTTTGCCGTGCGCCTGCGCGGAACGAGTGAACGGGCGGCGGCAGTCCGGCCAACTCCTGGCACGTACAGGTCCATTGACGGCCGAAGGGCCCCATACTCCCTGTGGTTGCGACCCGCCCCACAGGGAGGCAGAACATGGCCCTCATCACCCGCCGCAGAGCCCTCACCACCCTCGGCGCCGCGGCCGCGGCGACCCTCGCCCCGCCTGTCGCCGGCGCGTGGGCCGACGGCCACCGGCACCGTCCCCGTCCGTTGTGGCGGGCCCACGCCCACAACGACTACGAGCATCCGCGCCCCCTCCTCGACGCCCTCGACCACCGTTTCGGCAGCGTCGAGGCCGACATCTTCCTCGTCGGCGACCAGCTCCTCATCGGCCACACCCTGGACGACCTCGACCCGACGCGCACCCTGGAGTCCCTCTACCTCGACCCGCTGGCCAGGATCGTCAAGGCCAACCACGGTTCCCTGTACCGCGGTCACCGTCGGCCCCTCCAACTGCTCGTCGACATCAAGACCGAGGGCTCCTCGACCTACCTCGAACTCGACCGTCATCTGCGCCGCTACCGGCACCTGTTCACGACGTACGTGCACGGCAAGGTGATTCCGGGACCCGTGACCGCCGTGATCTCCGGCGACCGGGCGGCCCGCATCCCCATGGAGGCCCAGACCGTCCGCCGGGCCTTCTACGACGGCCGGCTCGCCGACCTCGGCACCTCGACGCCCGCCTCCCTGATCCCGCTGATCAGCGACAACTGGACGCTCAACTTCACCTGGCTCGGCGAGGGCGTCTTCCCCGACGCCGAGCGGCTGAAGCTGCGGAACCTCGTCCAGCAGGCCCATGCGCACGGGCAGAAGGTGCGGTTCTGGGCCACCCCGGACCTGGCCGGCCCCGCCCGGGACGCGCTGTGGACCGAGCTCCTCGCCGCCGGGGTCGACTACCTCAACACCGACGACCTGGCGGGCCTGGAGGCCTTCCTGGACGCCCACCGCTAGGCGCCTTCGACCGGGCCTGGACACCACTCGTTCGGAGGACACCTCAGCCGCCCGGACGAACCCTCCACTACGCCACACTTGCGGCCGAACGCCGCGAAACGGACCTGGCGGCGTGGCGGAGGAGGCCGGACATGGTGATTTCCCTTTCTGTACTGGTGCTGCTGCTGATCCTGGCGGTGATCTTCCTGCGCAGTGGCGGTCTCAAGGTCTCCCACGCGCTGGTGTGCGCGATGCTCGGCTTCCTGCTCGCCGGGACGAGCCTCGCGCCCACCATCCACAGCGGCCTCACGGCGACGGCGGACATCGTCAGCGGTCTGCGCCCCTGACCGGCGCCGCGTCAGGTCGTCGAGAAGACCCCGATGCCGTTCGCCACGGGCCGCTCGGTGCCGCCCGACGGGTGGTTGAGGACGGTGACAGCACCGGCGCCCGGCTTTCGGGCGGCCATCGTCGTGGACCCGCCCCCGTCCAGGCTGAAGGCGTCCACCGAGCCCAACGTCTGCATCGTGTCCGCGACTTCTGCGATCGTCAGCCCACCGCGATAGTCCGGCGCGCCGTCCAGCGCGAGGAGATACAGCCGCCGGCCGCCGTCCGCGATGCCCACCGCCGTGCGCACGGCCGAGGTCGTGTCGTCGAGGCCGGGCAGCGGGCGCCCCTCGTCGAGCACCGGATAGCCGCCGAGCGCGAAGCGGTACGGCGTCCCCGCCGAGGCCGCGACCAGTCGGTGCTGCACCGTCACCGCCGAGCCGACCGAGAGCTTCCGCAGTTGCTGAGCGCCCGCCTCCCGGCCCACGAGCACGGTGGTGCCGTCGGCGATCGGCCCGCTGCCCGGGGTGTCGGCCGTGGCGACGACCTGGCCGTTGCGGACCGTGACCTCCTGGGTGTCCTCGCTGCACGGGGCGGCCCGGTCCCGGTCCGTCCCGCACGTCGCCCGCACCCGGGACGCGCCGCCCCAGTCCGAGGTGAAGGCGCCGACCGAACCGACGGGCAGCGCGTACTGGTTCAGCCCGCGCAACGGCAGTTGGCCCTCGGGCGTGCGCACCGATCCGTCGAGCGCCAGGGCATCGAGGCGGGCCAGGCGGTCGGTGCCCACGCCGAACACGTCCTTGGTGCTGGTGCCGGGCGGCAGCGCGGGCCCGAAACGCTGGCCGTTCGGCACCGCCGCCTTCAGCGCACGGCCCTGCGCGATCGCCGGGCCCACGCTCGCGCCGGTGGCCTCGACGCCTGGGTGCTGGGTCTCCGAGATGTTGAAGAAGTCGCCGTTCACCCCCGCGAGGGCGCCCTGCGCGGTGGCCAGCCGGGACACCGTGGCCCGCGCGGCCACCGCCCCCGGATACAGGAGCTCCACCCGTACCCGCGGATCACCCAGGTCCACGCGGATCACATGGGCGTGGGCCACTCCCGCGGCCGCGGAGACGTCGAACTGCTCGTAGTGCACGCCCGTCGCGAGCTGTGTCCACCCCGGCGCGGCGCCGGCCGGTGCCGCCCCCACCAGGGCCGCACCGGCCAGCGTGCCGAGTGCCGCGAGAAACGTCAGTACCGATCTGCCTGCGCCCAAACGTCTTTGACGGTGCGTCACGACTCTCCCTGAGGTCTTGTCAACTGTCCCAGAACTCAGAGGAAGTGCACCAGACGACGGCGATCCGAGGGGCTACTCGGCGCCGACCACACGCGAACGGATGAGGAAACGCACCCCCTCGGGTGCCTCGAGGGAGAATCCGCTGCCCCGGCCCTCGACGACATCGACGATCAGCCGGGTGTGGGCCCACACCTCGTACTGGCTCCTCGACATCCAGAAGCTCACCGGCTCCCGGACCCCCGCGACCTCCAGTTCGGCGAGCAGCACGTCCGAGCCGCCGGTGCGGAACTCGCCCGCCGGGAAGCACATCGGCGCACTGCCGTCACAGCAGCCGCCCGATTGATGGAACATCAGCGGCCCGTGCGCCTCGCACAAGCGGCGCAGCAAGGCGGCGGCCGCGGGCGTGAGCTCGACCCGCGGCCTCTCGTCGTACTCGGCAGGTGCGCAATCCTCGTCCATGGTCGCCGAGTGCAGCACGGGGAAGGTTGCGAGGGGGTTGCAGGACGCAGTGCCAGGTCGATCGGAGCGGGGTTCCACTCGTGTCTTCCGACCGCCGACGCGGCTACTCCGGCGACTCACCCGGGAGCCGTTCCCCTCTTAGCCGGCGTACGCCGTGAAGTGGGCCGGAGTATGGTCGATCGGCAGGTCCGGGCGCCAGGCGGTCAGGCCCTGGGCGCTGCACACGAAGAGGTTCTCCGGGAGTCGGTCCAGGGGGAACCAGCGCCAGTCGCCGACGCGTTCGTCCGGCTGGTCCGAAGGTTCGCCCCGCCAGGCGGTGACCTGGGTGGCCACGGTCATCCGGACCACGCCGGCGACATCGTCGAGGAGCGTGCCCAGAAGCCGGACGTCGGCCGGGTGGGCCTCGATCCCGGTCTCCTCGCGGAGTTCCCGCACGACCGTCTCCGCCAGTGACTCCCCGGGCTCCACCGTGCCGCCGGGCAGCTCCCAGGTGCCGCGCCGGTGCCGGCCGAGAAGGAGTCCCCGGGGCCCGTACAGGATGGCGCCGACGCCGATCGCCGCGTGCGGTACCGGACCGCGGTCGCTGCGCGGGCGGGAGGAGACCCGGACAGGCCGGGTCACCCGGAAGATCCGGTACGAGGCGCGGTTGCCCTCCTCCGGTGCGTCGAGGACGTCGACGCCCTCGACCCGCAGGCCGTACTCGCCGAGCAGGTCCGTCCAGAGCCCCGGATTCAGCACCCACATCCGCACGGTCACCTCCCCGCCCCCGGCGAGGCGCAGGATCTCGGGCCGGGGCTCGACGACGGAGGAGGGCCCGTCGCCGCGCGAGTTGGTGTGCAGCACGGTGAAGCACAGCGTCCCGCCGGGCCTGAGTGCCGTGGCGAGGGCGGGCAGCAGCCGGCGGGGATCGAGGTACGGCACCGCGTTGACGGAGTAGACGACGTCGTACGGCTCCGCGGTGCCGAGGTGCTCGACGGCGTCGGCCCTGATCAGGCGCAGGCCGGGCAGGGAGTCGTAGCGGGCGCGGGCCCGTTCGTACTGACTGGGGGAGGAGTCGACCGCGTCCACCTGGGCGCCGTACGCCCGGACGAGGTGCGCCGCGTGCCGGCCCGGACCGCAGCCGAGGTCCAGCACCCGCCGCCCGGCGAGCTCGCCGAGGATCTCGGCGCCCGGGCCGGTGCCGCGCAGACCCCAGTCGAACCGCTCCAGCTCCGGCAGCACGGTGCCGTGCCGCAGATGGTGGTCGCCGTAGGCGTGCCAGGCCTCGGTGTTGACGGAGTCGGGGTCGAGGGGGCGCGTGGTCAACGTGTCTCCCGGGTGCGGTGGTCGTGGCTCGGAAGCCTATGTGAGCGCCGGTCTCGCCGCGTTGGCCAGGAGCACGGCCCATTTCCGTCAGCTGTCTTGACGTGTACTTGGCATGACGGCTTCCATGGGAGCGCTCCCATGCCCTGTTCGGCCCCTCACCCACCTCTGGAGCCGCAGTGAGACGAACAAGAAAGAGCCCCTTAAGTACCCTTCTGGCCCAGCTGACCGCCCTCGTCGGGCTGGTGCTGCTCGGCGTCCTGTGTCCCGGCACGGCTCAGGCCGCCCAGGAGCCCGGCACCCAGGCCACCGGTCTGCACATCAGCAACGGCCGGCTGGTCGAGGGCAACGGCAACGACTTCGTCATGCGGGGCGTCAACCACGCCCACACCTGGTACCCCAACGAACTGGGATCGCTGGCCGACATCAAGGCGCAGGGTGCCAACACCGTTCGCGTGGTCCTCGCGGACGGCCACCGCTGGACCGCCAACAGCGCCTCGGACGTGGCCAACGTCGTCGCGCAGTGCAGGGCCAACAAGCTCATCTGCGTCCTGGAGGTGCACGACACCACCGGATACGGCGAGGACAGTGCCGCGGGCACCCTCGACCAGGCCGCCGACTACTGGATCGGCCTGAAGGATGTGCTCGCCGGCCAGGAGAACTACATCATCATCAACATCGGCAACGAGCCCTGGGGCAACACCGATCCGGCCGGCTGGACCGCCCCGACCATCGCCGCGATCCAGAAACTGCGGGGCGCCGGCTTCGAGCACACGATCATGGTGGACGCGCCCAACTGGGGCCAGGACTGGCAGCAGGTCATGCGCACCAACGCCCAGTCCGTGTACGCCGCCGACACCACCGGCAACCTGCTCTTCTCGATCCACATGTACAGCGTCTTCGACACCGCGGCGGAGGTCACCGACTATCTGAACGCCTTCGTGAGCGCCAAACTGCCCATCGTGATCGGGGAGTTCGGCGGCCCCGCCGACCAGTGGGGCGATCCTGACGAGGACACCATGATGGCCACCGCCGAGCAGCTCGACATCGGGTACCTGGCCTGGTCCTGGAGCGGCAACACCGATCCGATCCTCGACCTCGTGCTCAACTTCGACCCGGCGCAGATGACGTCATGGGGTCAGCGCATCTTCCACGGCGCCAACGGCATCGCGCAGACCGCGAAGGAGGCCACCGTCTTCGGTGGGGGTTCCGGTGACACCCAGGCTCCTACCGCCCCGGGTGCCCCGACCGCCTCCGCGGTGACCGCTACCTCCGCCCACCTGACCTGGGCGGCGTCCACTGACAACGTTGGCGTCGCCGGGTACGACGTCGTCCGGGTCGGTGGTGGCACCGAGACGAAGGTCGCGGCCGCGACGGCGAACTCGGTGACCGTGACCGGCCTGACCGCCAATACGCCGTACTCCTTCGCCGTGTACGCCCGCGACGCGGCCGGGAACCGGTCGGCCCGTTCGGCGACGGTGAGCCTCACCACCGCCACCACGCCCGTCGGGAGCTGCTCCGTCGGCTACCGCGTGGCCGGCGAGTGGCAGGGCGGTTTCCAGGGCGAGATCGTCATCCGCAACACCGGCTCCGCCTCGCTCAGCGGCTGGAAGCTCGGCTTCGCCTTCGCCGACGGGCAGACCGTCTCCAACATGTGGGGCGGGACGCCCGCGCAGAGCGGTGGCTCGGTGACCGTCACCCCCGCCTCCTACACCAACACCATCCCGGCCGGGGGCTCGGTCACCCTTGGCTTCATCGGCAGCAAGGGCGCCACGAACACCGCGCCGGCCGCTTTCACCCTCAACGGAGCGGCCTGCGTGAACGGTTGATGTACCCCAGGTATCAGGTCAACTGTCCCGGACTCTTGACTCGGAGCGCGCTGGGTCGCGATCCTCGACGCATCTATTGCGCCGGTCATGACAATCCAAGGGCAGTCAAAACGCCCTCGGTCGACGGCGCCTCCCGCCGACCGAGGGACGTGGGCCATGGCCGGACGCACCTGCCGCAGACGCAAGAACATCACCATCACCTCCCTGCTTCTCCTGGTGCTGGCCACGATCCTGGGCCCCACGCAGAGTTCGGCGGCCACCGACTGGTGGACCCCGACGGCCAGGCCCACCCCCGACGCCCAGGTCAATGTCACCGGAGCGCCCTTCACCGGGACCAACTCCGCGGGAGAGG
The DNA here is from genome assembly GCF_044766405.1 of Streptomyces sp. NPDC102270. Taxonomy (NCBI): domain Bacteria; kingdom Bacillati; phylum Actinomycetota; class Actinomycetes; order Kitasatosporales; family Streptomycetaceae; genus Streptomyces; species Streptomyces sp. NPDC102270. The sequence continues at coordinate 57,571 of NZ_JBIWLX010000029.1, forward strand.
TGCGGGGGTTCATCGACGCCCACAACCACCTCTTGTCCAACGAGGCCTTCGGCGGCCGGCTGATCTGCGGCAAGGTGTTCTCCGAGTCCGGAGTCGCCGACGCGCTCAAGGACTGCCCCGAGCACTACCCCGACGGCTCCCTCGCGCTCTTCGACTACATCACCCACGGCGGCGACGGCAAGCACGACCCGACCGGCTGGCCGACCTTCAAGGACTGGCCGGCGTACGACTCGATGACCCATCAGGCGAACTACTACGCCTGGGTGGAGCGGGCCTGGCGCGGTGGTCAGCGGGTGCTGGTCAACGACCTCGTCACCAACGGGATGATCTGCTCGATCTACCCCTTCAAGGACCGCAGTTGTGACGAGATGACCTCGATCCGCCTGCAGGCGAAGATGACGTACGACCTCCAGGCCTTCATCGACAAGATGTACGGCGGCACCGGCAAGGGCTGGTTCCGGATCGTCACCGACAGCACGCAGGCACGGCAGGTCATCCAGCAGGGCAAGCTGGCGGTCGTCCTCGGCGTCGAGACCTCCGAGCCGTTCGGCTGCAAGCAGATCCTCGACATCGGGCAGTGCAGCAAGGCCGACATCGACAAGGGGCTCGACGAGCTGTACGGGCTCGGCGTGCGCTCGATGTTCCTGTGCCACAAGTTCGACAACGCCCTGTGCGGTGTCCGCTTCGACGAAGGCGGCCTCGGAACCGCCATCAACGTCGGGCAGTTCCTGTCCACCGGCACCTTCTGGAAGACCGAGACCTGCAAGGGCCCGCAGCACGACAACCCCATCGGTACGGCCACCTCGGCGGCGGAGGACGACCTGCCGGCCGGCACCGAGGTCCCGGAGTACGACAAGGCCGCGCAGTGCAACGTCCGCGGGCTCACCGATCTCGGCGAGTACGCGGTGCGCGGCATGATGAAACGCAAGATGATGCTCGAGATCGACCACATGAGCGTCAAGGCCACCGGCCAGGTCCTCGACATCTTCGAGGCCGCGAACTACCCGGGCGTGCTGTCCTCGCACAGCTGGATGGACCTCAACTGGACCGAGCGGGTCTACTCCCTCGGCGGCTTCGTCGCCCAGTACATGCACGGCTCGGAAGGGTTCGCCGCGGAGGCCAAGCGCACCGACGCGCTGCGCGACAAGTACGGCGTGGGCTACGGATTCGGCACCGACTTCAACGGCATCGGAGACCACCCCGCGCCCCGTGGAGCGAACGCCGCGAACAAGGTGACGTACCCCTTCAAGAGCGTCGACGGCGGCTCGGTCATCGACAAGCAGACGTCCGGGCAGCGCACCTTCGACTTCAACACCGACGGGGCCGCCCATGTCGGCATGATCCCCGACTGGATCGAGGACATCCGGCTCGTCGGCGGGCAGGGCGTGGTCGACGACCTCTTCCGGGGCGCCGAGTCCTACCTCGACACCTGGGGCGCCGCCGAGCAGCACCAGGCGTCCGTCGACCTCGCCCACGGGAAGACGGCCACGGCTGGTTCGTCCGAGTCCAACCCGTTCACCAGCTACCAGCCCGGCCGGGCCGTGGACGGTGACGACTCCAGCCGCTGGGCGAGCGACTGGAGCGACGACCAGTGGTGGCAGGTCGACCTGGGCTCCACGAACCGGGTCTCCACGGTCACTCTCGACTGGGAGCGGGCGTACGGGAAGTCGTACCGGATCGAGCTCTCGACGGACGGGGCGAACTGGCAGACCGTCTGGTCGACCACCTCCGGGGACGGCGGCCTGGACACCGCCAAGTTCACCGGCACTCCCGCCCGTTACGTCCGGGTCCACGGTCTCGGCCGCGGTACCGACTGGGGATACTCGCTCTACGAGGTGGGAGTCCACAGCGGCTGATTCTTTCGACAGCGGGGGAGACACATGGCACGCATGCCGTCGGCCGAGCGGCGCAGACAGCTGACGGAAGCGGCGATCAGGGCGATGGCCCGGGACGGCGTCGCCAAGACGACGACCCGGTCCATCGCCGCCGAGGCCGGTGTGTCCCTCAGCGTCTTCCACTACTGCTTCGACTCCAAGCAGGCCCTCGTCGAGGCCGTGATCACCACGCTCACCGGTCACTCGGTGAGCGTGGTCCAGGAGGCGCTGCGTCCCAAGGACACCCTGGAGGAGACCGTCGCCGCCGGGTTCCGGGCGTACTGGGACCACGTCCGCGCCCACCCCGAGGCCCACATGCTCACCTACGAGCTCACCCAGTACGCCTTGCGCGAGCCCGGGTTCGAGCACCTGGCCAGGCGCCAGTACGAGCTGTACGGCGAGGCGTACGCCGAGCTGATCGAGCAGTTGCGCAGGGGCATGGATCTGGAGCTGCGGGTGCCCGTCTCCGTGCTGGCCCGCTATCTCGCGGCCATGACCGACGGGCTCACCCTCAACTACCTCGTCCTCGGCGACGCGGCCGCCTGGGAGGACATCCTCGACACGGTCACGGCGCACATCGCGGGCCTGGTGCGCTGACACCGGTCAGGATTCGAGAAGCGCGGGCCCAGGGCCGTGGCTAGCGTGACGGACATGGACATCCGGATTCGGGCGACCTTCCTCCCGCACCACGACCCGGAGGCATCCCTGGCCTTCTACCGGGACCTGCTGGGCTTCGAGGTGCGCGGTGACGTGGGCCGGGGCAGGACGCGCCGGCTCGCCGTCGGGCCCGTCGGCCAGGCCGGCACCTCGGTCGTGCTGCACCCGGCGGGCGACGGCCTCGGCCTGCTGCTCGCCACCCCCGACCTCGACGCCGCGTTTGAGCGGCTCCAGGCCCGCGCCGACGTGATGCAGGAGCCGATCGAGCAGCCGTGGGGCATCCGGGACTGCGCCTTCCTCGACCCGGCGGGCAACATGATCCGCCTCCAGGAGCCGTGCTGAGGCGTGCGCGTCGTCGTAGTGTTCGAAGCTGTCGAAAAACGGGAGGACAACACCATGGGCAAGGCCACCGCGGGCGACCGGCACGCTGCTGACAGCCACGACCTGATCCGCGTGCACGGGGCGCGCGAGAACAACCTCAAGGACGTCAGCATCGAGATCCCGAAGCGCCGGCTCACGGTCTTCACCGGAGTCTCCGGCTCCGGCAAGAGCTCACTGGTGTTCGACACCATCGCCGCCGAGTCGCAACGGATGATCAACGAGACGTACAGCGCCTTCGTGCAGGGCTTCATGCCCACCCTGGCGCGGCCCGACGTGGACGTCCTCGACGGCCTGACCACCGCCATCACCGTCGACCAGCAGCGCCTCGGTGGCGACCCGCGCTCCACCGTCGGCACCGTCACCGACACCAACGCGATGCTGCGGATCCTCTTCAGCAGACTCGGGACCCCGCACATCGGCTCGCCCAAGGCGTTCTCCTTCAACGTCGCCTCGATCAGCGGCGCGGGCGCGGTGACCATGGAGCGCGGCGGACAGACCGTGAAGGAGCGCCGCAGCTTCAGCATCGTCGGCGGCATGTGCCCGCGCTGCGAGGGCCGGGGCACGGTCAACGACATCGACCTGACCCAGCTCTACGACGACTCCAAGTCGCTGAACGAGGGCGCGCTGACCATCCCCGGCTACAAGGCCGGCGGCTGGAACTACCGCCTCTACAGCGAGTCCGGCTTCTTCGACGCGGACAAGCCGATCCGGAAGTTCACCAAGCGCGAGCTCCAGGACTTCCTGTACCGCGAGCCGGTCAGGATGAAGATCGCGGGCATCAACATGACCTATGAGGGTCTCGTCCCGCGCATCCAGAAGTCGATGCTCGCCAAGGACCGCGAGTCGATGCAGCCGCACATCCGAGAGTTCGTGGACCGGGCGATCACCTTCATGGTCTGCCCCGAGTGCGAGGGCACCCGGCTGAGCGAGGGCGCCCGGTCCTCGAAGATCAAGGGGGTCAGCATCGCCGACGCCTGCGCGATGCAGATCAGCGACCTCGCCGAGTGGGTGCGGGCCCTGGACGAGCCGTCGGTCGGGCCGCTGCTGACGGCGCTGGGGGAGACCCTCGACTCCTTCGTGGAGATCGGGCTCGGCTATCTCTCCCTCGACCGGTCCTCGGGCACGCTGTCCGGCGGCGAGGCACAGCGCACCAAGATGATCCGGCACCTCGGCTCCTCGCTCACCGACGTCACCTACGTCTTCGACGAGCCGACGATCGGGCTGCACCCCCATGACATCCAGCGCATGAACAACCTGCTGCTGCGTCTGCGGGACAAGGGCAACACGGTGCTCGTCGTGGAGCACAAGCCGGAGACGATCGTGATCGCCGACCATGTCGTCGACCTCGGCCCCGGTGCCGGTACGGCGGGCGGCTCGGTCTGCTTCGAGGGCACCGTCGAGGGGCTGCGCACCAGCGGCACCGTCACCGGCCGCCACTTCGACGACCGGGCCGGACTCAAGGACACCGTCCGCGAGGCGACCGGCGCGCTGGAGATCCGCGGCGCGAGCACGCACAACCTCCAGGACGTCGACGTCGACATCCCGCTCGGGGTGCTGACCGTCATCACCGGGGTCGCGGGCTCCGGCAAGAGCTCGCTGGTGCACGGGTCGATCCCGGCCACGGAGGGGGTGGTGTCCGTCGACCAGGGCGCCATCCGGGGCTCGCGGCGCAGCAACCCGGCGACGTACACCGGACTCCTCGAACCGGTCCGCAAGGCGTTCGCGAAGGCCAACGGGGTGAAGCCGGCGCTGTTCAGCGCCAACTCCGAGGGGGCCTGTCCGACCTGCAACGGCGCCGGGGTCGTCTACACCGACCTGGCGATGATGGCCGGGGTCGCCACGACCTGCGAGGAGTGCGAGGGGAAGCGGTTCCAGGCCTCGGTGCTGGAGTACCACCTCGGCGGGCGGGACATCAGCGAGGTGCTCGCGATGCCGGTGACGGAGGCGGCGGAGTTCTTCGGTACCGGTGAGGCGAGTACGCCGGCCGCGCACCGGATCCTGGAGCGCCTGGCGGACGTCGGGCTCGGCTATCTCACCCTCGGCCAGCCGCTCACCACGCTGTCCGGCGGTGAGCGGCAGCGGCTGAAGCTGGCGACCCACATGGGGGAGAAGGGCGGGGTGTACATCCTCGACGAGCCGACCACCGGTCTCCACCTCGCCGATGTCGAGCAGCTTCTCGGCCTGCTGGACCGGCTCGTCGACTCCGGCAAGTCCGTCATCGTCGTCGAGCACCACCAGGCGGTCATGGCCCACGCCGACTGGATCATCGACCTCGGCCCGGGCGCGGGCCACGACGGCGGACGGATCGTGTTCGAGGGGACACCGGCGGAACTGGTCGCCACCGGGGGCACGCTCACGGCGAAGCATCTGGCTGCGTACGTGGGCAAGTGACGGGGCGTTCTCGGTCCCAGGTTCCCTGACTCTCCGGTCGGGGGGGGGGGCGGGGGGGGGGGGGGGGCCCCCCCCCCCGCCGGGCGGGGCGGGGGCGGGGGGGCCGGGGGGGGGGGGGGGGGGGGGCCCCCGGGGGGGGCGGGGGGGGGGGGGCG
>NZ_JBIWLX010000030.1:0-60008 GCF_044766405.1 Streptomyces sp. NPDC102270
GCCCGCTCCCCCCCCCCCCCCCCCCCCCCCCCCCCCCCCCCCCCCCCCCCCCGGGGGGGGGGGGCCCCCCCGGGGGGCCCCCCCCCCACGACGATGGCTCACTCAAGCTCAGCCCAGCTGAGGTGGCGGCCATGTTCTATCTGGCCCTCACGCAGCGGCTGCCACGAACCTCGCAGTTCACAGACAGCCGCCGCGCGGTCGTGGCCAGCGCACGGACTCTGTTCCGAGCACTGCCCGCAAACGAGCTGACCTTCAAGGTCGCCGCAGTCGAAGCGGCGTTCGCTGCCGTCGGGATCTTCTGAACTTCATACTGACTTCGTTGGTGTGACGTCGTAGCTGACGGTCGGGAGAGCTGCACGTCGACCTGTCGCGGGTGAAGGTCGGCAAGGACACGTGGGCGGAGTTGGACGCGAGTCTGCTGCCCAGCCCGTTCACACCGAAGGGCGAGCGCCCCGAGGGGCCGGCCTGGTACGCGACGCCCACCGTCGCCTACGCGGTGGAGCTCGGCTAGGACCTCGCGCCGATCGAGGCGTACGTGCGATACGAGAACGGGCGTACCTGGACGGCTGGTACAACCGGCTGCGCGACGCGTACCTCGCCACCATGGCCGACCTCGGTGTCGACGCCGACCTGTCGCCGGCCGACGCGTCCGCGCCACCCTCGCCCAGCTCACCAAAATAGCCCGGTCACCACCGGCCCGACCCCGTCTGCCGAGCCCGACATGCCCACCGCCAGGCGCCGCCGCTATCCCTCCGACACCACCACCGCCGAATGGGCCCTGCTCGAACCCCTGCTGCCCCTGCCGGCCTGCCAGACCAAGAAGGGCGGCCGACCGGAGAAACACCCGCGCCGCGAGATCGTTGACGCGATCCGCTACATCACCGACAACGGAGCCAAATGGAGGGCCCTGCCTGCGGATTACCCGCCTTGGGAGACCGTTTACGTGTTTTTCGCAAGGTGGAACCGGGCCGGGGCAGTGGCCTGGATCCGAGACCAGCTACGGCGACGAATCCGCACCAACCTGGGCCGTTGCCCCTACCCGGTGACGCTGATCGTCGACTCCCAGTCGGTGAAGGCCGCCGAGACCGTCAGCAAAGCCACCCGCGGCTACGACGCGGCCAAGAAAATCAACGGCAGGAAGAGACACCTCGCGATCGACACCACGGGCCTCCCCGTGATGATCTTGGTGACGCCCACGAACATGACCGACCGCGACGCTGCCCGCGAACTGCTCTGGCGCCTCCGCCTCGCCCATCCGCAGATCACCCAGGTCTGGGCGGACTCCGCCTACACCGGCCAGCTCGTCGACAGGGCCCGCGACTTCCTCCACATCACCCTCAAAACCGTCTCCCGTCCCAAGGGCGCCAAGGGCTTCGTCGTCCTGCCCCGCCGCTGGCGCGTCGAGCGCGCGATCGGCTGGACCATGCGCGCCCGCCGCAACGCAAGGGACTACGAACGCCTCCCCCAGCACAGTGAAGCCCACCTGACCTGGTCACTCATTACCCTCATGACCCGCCGCCTCACCCGCAATGGCCCCCGCACCGACAGCTGGACAAAGATGACTTCCAGCAAATCGCACTCTGCGCATTCAGCGTGGAGGGCGTCAGCCATGTAGCCGCCAAACTCGGGCTAGGTTGGGCTCGTGAAGGATCGCGTGATAGCGGGGGCGGCGCTGCCGCTGTATCTGACGTTGATCGCTTCGTCGGCGGGGGCGGTGGTCGATACGGCCCTGTTGGGGCGTCATGCGACAGCCTCGCTGGCGGCGTTCGCGGTTGCGATCGCGGTGTTCAATCCCGCGTCGGCTGCGGTGGCCGGGGCGCTGCGCGGGGTGATGCCCTTTGTGGCCGAGAAGGACGACGATCCGGACGGCCTTGTCGATGTCGTGCGCAGCGGCATGTGGCTGGGCGTGACGGTCGGGTTCCTGGGGGCTCTTGCGGTGGCTGTGGTGCCATTGCTCGGGCGGATCGCCGGGGTGTCGGGAGTGACGCTGGACGCGTTGGGCGGCTTTCCGTATCTGCTGGCTGCCGCCGTGTTTGTACTCGGCCTGAGCATGTCGGCGACCTCGACCCTGGTCGGACTCGGGCGCGGTCAGGCCGTGATGCGGTCCGGGCTGGCCGGCACGGGCGCGGCAGTCGTGCTGTCGCTGAGCCTCGTTCCACGGCTCGGGCTGCCCGGTGCGGGGGTGGCGATGCTCGCCTCGGTGGCGATCAACGCCTGCGTGGCACATCTCGGGCTGCGGCGGGTGCCGGTACTGGCCGGGCGGTCGCTGCGGCTGGGGCGGCCGCGGTTCGGGGAGGTCCTCCGGTTTGCGCGAGTGGGGATTCCGCTGGCCGGGACGGTGCTGCTGAAGTTCGCCTCGCTGGGCGTGCTGACCCTTGCGGCTGCCCGCATCAGTACGGACGCAGCCGCCGTGCACTCCGTCTGCATGTCACTGGCCAACCTGATCTTCACTGCTGCGGTTGCCGTCGGGCAAGCACTCATTCCGCTCATGGGCCAATCGCTGAAAGAAGGGGACGTGTGGGATGCCCGACGCAATGTGGCGGCGGGACTGCGGGTCGCTTTCGGTGCGGTGGCGGTGCTGGGGCTGCTGCTCGTAACGCTGCGAGGGGTCGTCATTCCGGTGTTTACATCGGATGCCGGGATCCAGCGCCTGGTGCGGGGGCAGTTGCCCCTGCTGCTGTTAGTCGTCGCGTTCGACGCGCTTCAGGCAGTCGTCGGCTTCGGCATGATCGGCATCAAGCGAACCCTGTCGAGCCTCGTGCGGTTCGCCGTTGTCGGGGGGGCGCTAGCAGTGGTTGCCGTGCCGGTGGCCGAGGCCCGGGGTCTGACAGGGCTGTGGGGTGCGCTCGCGTGCGCCAACGCGTTGCTGGTGGTCGGGCAGCTCACGTCCTTCCGACGCCACAGCGCTCTGCTGGCGGTGGGCGGCGGTGCGGGGGCGCCGGTGAGGGTCGGATAGGTAGTCGCCTCGACGCCACAACCCGGCTTCGAAAACAGGTAGTCAGTGGCTGGGCAACTCCATCCCGGACTTCGATATCCGCTGCGATGTCGTCGCCTCTGCCACCAGCCCCGGCTGCGTGTTCTTGGCCTATAAGCCGACCTGGGTGATGAACTTCGCCAGGACGCCTGCCGCCGTCGCGCACGCCTGGCTGATCCAGTCGAAGCTTTCCCAACCACCCCGGCTCCAAGGCAGCAGGCAAGCCGATCAAGTACCTGCCTGCGTATGTGCGGGATTCGGACCTGAACCGGAAGGTCATCTGCCCGGATGGCTGGGCCAAGACCTACGGCAACCCCGACACCACCCCCATCGACACGAGCGACACCGCCAGCTGCGATGAGTTCGCCTACGCCGCCTCCTACAACTCGGGCGGTATGCCCGCCTCCCTGGGCGGCATGAACGAAGTCGACACCGGCAACGCCTGCGTGCAGACCTACGCCTCACGCATCGCGACGGGCGACTGGAGGCTGTACGACGACATCCGTACAGCTGCCCGACGTGGAAGGAAGTCTGCGGACACTCGTCGATGTCGAATTACCAGAATACTCAGTCGATGCAGCCCTTCTCCGGAACGTTCTCCTCGGCATCGAAGTACCGTCTGCTGGACAAGGACGAGTACTGGGTTGCCTTCCCCGAGTTCGCGCACTGCGACGCGTCCAAGGTGACTGTGTCGTGCACCGTTCCGAAGCCATGACCGGCTGGTAGACCACCACGGAGACTGGGGCGGGATGGCCACGCCATCCCGCCCCAGTCGCGCCCTAAAACCAGGAGAAGACATTGAGCGACGGCATCACTTGGCTGAGCGACGCCTGGCGCGGAGACGCCCCCATCCTGTTCGTCACCTTCGCACGCGGCATCAGCCCCCGTGACCTCGTTGTCCGACTCGGCGCCCGGCCCGGAGAAGTGCTCGCCCCGATCACCTTCGCCGAGGCCGAGCGACTGACGTTCAACGACCGCGAATCAGCCCGCGTGGCCCGCTTCGGTGAATGCGCGGGCTGGTCATATGCGGTGGAGCAGGGCTGGCACTCCAAGGCTTGGTGGGCTCACCCCGACGTCTCCGCAGACGGAATCGAAGTCTTGCACCTGACCCCGAAGCCGGACGACCCGCCCAGAGAGTGCTGGTACTACCGCGACGGCCAAACGGTTGGTCGCTTCGACATCGGTGACACCCCAGACGAGGGCATGGCGTTCCTGCTCCCGGAGTTCGAAGAAGCCGGTCTCCTCGATGATGATGTGAGCGAGGAGTTCGACTCGTTGCGAGCGACTCCGACCGCCCTACAGGAGCACTTCGGACTGTCACTGCCACGTCAGGAAGTCCTGAATGGCCGGTTGCCCGCAGCGGTGACAGCGACTGTGCCGCCAGAAAACCTGGGGGACTAGAACGCCTTAATGGGGGATTGGCGACGCAGATTCTCGCTGGCAGACCGCGCGATCCGGGACGCGTTCGTCGTCCTCGAGGAAGCTGCGACAGCCGGGAGGGTGGCCGGGGGCATCGCCACGTGCGTTGGTCCGGAAGGTGAGGCGTTCACGGTGGGGGAGTTGCTCGCCCTTGCCGCCGAAGCTGCGTGCGGCCGGCACACCTTGGTCGCGGTCCAGCGTCGCGCTGTGCTCCGCGTTGTGTGACGCATTTTCGGGTGAGCCACTCGGATGGGCCGGGGTGGTGCAGCGTAGCGATCGAGCCTGGGTGATCGGCGCTGCACGAGATGGTGGTGAGTGGGGGCGTCAACCTGGTGCCTCGGCACATTAATGGACGTTACAGGTAAAAGCTCCAGCGATTCGGGCGAACAGTAACGGACACGCGTATCGCGTTCACAACCTGCGCGGGTTGGCCATGGTGTGGGCGTGCGGCCGACCGGCCGCCACCCGCACACCGCACCAGTCCGTCCCACCCGGCCCGTCTCATGGCCAGGGGATGGGCGGGTGCCCGTACAACCTGGGGGCCAGGGTAGAGATCAGCGCGGTCCAGTTCGACTCGCCTGGCCGTGACGACCGCTCGCGGCGTTCGCTGAACAAGGAGTGGGTGGAGTTCACCGACACCACGCGCCGCACGGTCAATCTCGACGGCTGGCCCCTGAGGGACGAGGACCGTCACACCTACACCTTCGACGGCTACCGCCTCGAGGGCCGTGCCACGGTCCGCATCCACACCGGTGAGGGACGCGACACCGACAACTACCTCTACATGGACCGCCGCAACTACGTGTGGGACAACTACTCCGACACCGCCACCCTGCGTAACGACCACGACCGCTTCATCGACGACGCCTCCTGGGGCGGGCACCACCACCACGGTGGCCACCACCACTGATCCCGCTTCCCGCACCTGCGACATGAGGTGATGCCGCGGGACGACGGGGCATGGCCCCGACCGGCTCGCCCGGCCGGGGCCCTCCGTCGCTCAGGCGCGTACAAGGAACATCATCTACTGATCCGCAGCAGCCGCTTGAAGCCGATGGCTCGCCCCCCGTCGCCATGGGGTACGTCATCGTCGTGGCCACCGCGTTGCTGGCGCAGGTACTCAACCGGGGCGGACGAGCCCGCGTCGACGTGGGGGAGCGCGTCGCGGCCTACAGCTACGGTGTTCTGATTGGCCTGGCCGTCTGTCTGTTCCTCGTCTTCTTCACGGCGGTCCGAGACGACGGCTCCCCACCGTGGTGGCCGATGGCCCCGGTCGGTGCCGGAACGGCCGTCGCCGCACTGGCGCTCCTCCGCAGCGCGCGAGCCGCCGCCGAGCCGGACTGGGTGGCGGCCTGAGCTTGTTCTTCAACCTTGGGTGTCGAAATGTGCCGTCGATCCGGTCCAGCATCGTCCTGGCAAGGAACGCATGGTGGTCGGTGAAGTAGCCGGTCAGTCCGCGACTCCTCATCATTTCCCTCTGGCCACACCGCTGCTGCGGTCGCCTTCACTGCCGCCGTCACCCCGGCCTGGCCGCCGGTCGGCACCTTGTGCGCGGTCCCCGACGGAGATGCCGCGTCGAACGCGTCCACAGCGGCGCCCACCGTCCCGGCGACGTCGCCGTCGGCGCGATGATCGGCATGGCCGGCGCCTGGCTCATCCACCGCCTCCCCGTTGGGGCACTTGGGGTCCGCATGGGATGGCGTCAGCCGGTGGACCGGCCGCGGTGTAGACGGGAGGGCGCGCCGGCGGACTGAGCGCCTTCCTCGCCGAGCGAGATCGTGTCGTTGCCCGTCAGCTCTACGACGTACACATGGCCCTTCTCGCACGTCAGCAGGGAGGCAGAACGGTCAGTGGGATGGCTGGTGACCGCCTCGAAGGTGGCTGTGGTTCCACGCACTCCGCGCAGTTCGAGGGCCTCGGTGCAGCCAACTTCGCGCTGAGTGCCGGCCTCTGTGACGTTGCTGACCTGCTTACCGGCGAGTTCTCCGATGGTGGCGGTGTGCAGAGTCAGGGTGACCTTGAATGAGGTGGTGCGAGGCGAAAGCTGCCCATCGGCCCTGGGGTTGCCCGGGCCGGTGCCGCTCCAGACGCCTGCCCATTTCTTCGGGAGCGTCAGTGCTGTCGCCGAGGTGGATGGCGAGGTGTGCTCGCTGTCCTTCGGGCTCGTTCCCGCTTGGCTGCCGCCACCGTCACCACCGAACGGGTGCAGCAGCGCCACCACCAGCGCGGCGACTGCCACGGCCGCTGCGGCAAACCACAAAGTGCGCGATGTGCGCGTCGTGGACTGCCCGGTGCTGGCTCTTCCAGCAGGTGGGCCCTCGGGGCCGATTGTGCTCGGCCCGGGTCGTGGTGGAGGCCCGAACTGGCCGGGAAGGCTGTGTGACGCTACCAGTGGGAGAGTGACGGGGACGGCCACGGGCAGCGGGGCGGCGGTACCGGCGGGCGGTGATGGAACCGCCGTGCCGGTGGGCGCCGCGACCAGGTGCGAGACCTCCGCGTGGCGTGTGGCGAGTTCGTCGCCGAGACCGGGCGGCAGGGCCTGGGGCCAGCCAGAGCCGGGGCGGCGGGGCAGCAGATCGGTCAGTTCCTCGCTGGCGGGTCGCTGCTCCGGGTGCTTGGCCAGGCAGCGCGCCACGATGGGCAGCAACTCCGGGGGCACGGCGTCGATGTGCGGCTGCTCGTGCACGATGCGGTACAACAGCGAGGCTGCCGAGACATCTTCCCCCTTGTGCTGGAACGGACTCCGTCCGGTCGCGGCGAACACGACGACACAGGCGAAGGAGAAGACGTCGCCCGCCTCGGTGACGACGCCGTGGGACACCTGCTCGGGAGCGAGGTAGCCCGGAGAACCGATGACTGCGCCGCTGCGGGTGTGCCGTGAGTCGTCGGCCGCCCGGGCGATGCCGAAGTCGATCAGCATGCAACGCTCGCGGGCCAGGAGGATGTTGGACGGCTTGACGTCTCGGTGTGCCAGCGAGCAGGCGTGCACGGCGGCGAGAGCGGCAGCCAGTTCGCCAGCCAGCGCACGCACCGTGAGCGGCGGCAGCGGCCCGTGCGCGACGACCCAGTCGGCCAACGACGGGGCGGGGACGTACTCGGTCGCAAGCCACTGCGGGCGCTGGCCGGGCGGGCTGTAGTCGACGACGGAGACGGTGAATGGCGAGCGGACAAGATCGCTGTTGCGTATCTCGCGGGCGAACCGCGGCTCGAAGTCCGGCGCGGCGGCCAGGTCCGGGCGCACGGTCTTCAGGGCCAGTGGCCGCCCCGCAGGTGTCCGGGACAGGTAGACCTGGCCCATGCCTCCGGCGCCGAGCCTGGCCAACAGCGGGTATCCCCCGACCACGTCCGGATCAGTTGGCTTCACCGGTTCCACGTATCCCTCCCCAATCCTTCCGCCCCGTCCGCGGCGCGACGGCACCGCGCACGCCGAGCGGACGGCCAGCAGAATACGCGGCGGCCCACACCACCAGGCGGGCGACGCACCCTGTCTGGCCTGACCCCGGTTCGTGGAGTCTCGGAACCTTCACTCGGTGGTGGCCTTCGGGGGCCGGCACCGCAGCCGCTGCCTTCCCCCATTTCCGTGCATCCGGGCAAGCCGCAGCTCCAGTGCGTGACGAGGCGGACGTCGGCAACTCACCTCTCGTGCAGCGTGCCGAACGCGTTATGACGACGCTCGCGCTCACCGATCGGAACACCGCCGCGGGCACGCTCCGCTTCGCCACCACCGCTGTGACCGCCGGAATCTGCCCCGTCTTCGGTGTCGACGCCGCCGTCGCCCCGCTCGCCTCACTCGACCCGGCCACCGGACGGCCGCGTACGCCCATGCGCATACTCACGGCCATCGCCGTGAACATCGAACGACTCAGCGGACAGTCGGCGACCGAGGAACCCTCTCCTCCGAGACCGCCGACCGCCTTCCAGACCTTCCTGGACCAGAACGAGATCCCCCGGTCAAAGTCCTGGCGAACGCTCGGCAGCTGAGCCCGACCATCCAAGATCCCCGACAGAGTCAAGCTGAGAGGTCTGCTCGATCGCGGACAGCGGAGAGACACACACCCGACCTCGCCCCTCGCTCACCCATGGTCAATAAAGATCAAATTGCGATGCGTTCTGTGCACCGCCTGTGCTTTATGGCGCCAACGCGACGGGGGGACGCGTGAGTTGAGTCTGTGTGCCCCTGTTGCTGACGACCTACACCGGGGGTACAACTTGACATCGACCAGAAGCAAACTGATCGCTACGGCCGCGACCCTGACCATCGCTGCCACCGGCACCATCGCCGCCTCCGCTCCTCAAAGCGGAACCAGCGAGATCACCGTCACCACCAGCGCGGCGAAGTCCGACTTCAGCGCCGACAACCTCAAGGCCAGGGCGGCGGTCACGCCGCAGGCAGGCGAACCGGCCGGGTACCGCAAGCAGCCCAACCCCATGACCACTGCGGTCAACCGCACGATGGACTGCTACCACATGCCCATCACGGTCCGTGTGAAGAAGAATGGCCGCACCGTCGGGACCGCCAAGTTCACTGTGTGGCATGAGATTCACCTGAACCTCAAGAGCATCAAGTGGTCCGAGAAGATCACCGTCGGCAAGGCCAGCAAAACCGGCAACGCCAGCGGCATCATCACCACCTTCCACCCATCCTGCGGCTCCGGCTGCCAGGTCCACGCCGGCGGCAACCTCGCCTCCCCGTTCACCCTGGGCTCGGCCCGCACCGGCTCGGCAGACCACACCTGCACCGTCAGCCGGGGTCACCCGCGCTCCACCCACACCCGCTACGAGTTCGACTTCAAGAAGGCGGGCTACACCAGCGGGGAAGCCGCCTACGTCGGATCCACCTACCGCTGCGACGACGAGGACCGCCAAGACGGCGCAGGCTGCGTCTACCCGACCCGCATCTCGGTCGAGAAGGACTGGACCAAGCTGTCCGACATGGCCAACCTGCCCGGAATCGGCGACAACATCCGCAGGGTTCAGGGTGCCGGACTCCACATCGGCTACCCGGGCTCCAGATCCCTTCACCCGAGCCACCAAGGCCCAGGCCGACCAGAACCGAAGCGAAGTCTGCGGTCCGAGCGTCCAGCCCAAGCCGAGCGACATCTGGTGGACTGTCGACCCTAGCGACGACGGCACCAAGCCCTCCTGCGACGAGTACCCGTTTGCCGAGACCACGCAGGGCGGCAACACTTACAACCCGCCCAACCGGTCTATCAAGTGGGTGCCGCTGAAGGAGAACCGCCAGCAGGGCGGCATCATCCGAACCTTCTTCGGCCGCTACCACATCCTGCCCGGAGACAAGTTCTACGTGCAGGCCGGCGCGTGACACCGCCCCACCCGATACCGGCAGGCCCCTCACGCCCGTGGCGCGAGGGGCCTGCCCCCTATGACGGAGGAAAGAAACACCCATGGCAGAGATCAGGCCGGTAGACGAGTACTCCGGAATGGCCACCCTGAACCACGCCTTCTACGTCATCGATATGGGAGAACCCGACGGCATTGCCCTGCCCTCCATGTCCTCCCGTACCCGCGTCACTGCCACCGACAGCGAGAGCTGCCTTACGATCATGGCAGGCTCCACCGAGTGGGAGCCGGTCAAGATCAGCTTTCTCGTCTACGACCAGGAACCCGAGCCGCTGGCGGGGGAGTGGACCCACATCGAAGTCTTCACCTGTACTGCCACCGACGCTCCGGCCAGTTTCACGACCGGGACTGACCCCGACGACATGTTCCAGGAACCGCCGCCGGAGCACCTGTTCAACCGGCCCGGCCTCGAACCCCCCTACCGCTGGAAGGGACGCCTTCTCGTTGCTGCGTACGAGGTAGAGGAACACGTACTCCAGTTTTGGCCCGCGTAGTACAGAGCGGTTTGCACTCACTGGAGGATGATGTTTTCAGCCAGCCGCAACAAGAGGTAGGTCGGTGCCGGAAGGGCCTTCGTCCGATCGATGACGGTGGCAAGGGTGTGCTCGCTGTGGTCCTGTATCGCCAGGACGTACTCGAAAGCGACTCCACCTCTTCGGGCGTCAGCGGCGTGCGGGACTGCTCCAGGTGCGACATTCGGATCTCCTCAACAGGCTGGCCGCCGTGCCGATCACGGCGACTGACCTGATGCTCACGCCGCGCCCCTGTGGATGAAGGCCGGATATTTCTCCCCCTATCCAAACCGGGGCGAACTGGTGCCGCAGGGGTTGAAGCGGGCCCCCTTGTCGGGCCCGACCACGGGCCCGACCACGACTCGACAAGAGGGCCCGGTCGGGCCGACCACGGCCCCTTGTCCGATGCGGCGAGGGCCGCCAGGAGCGGACGTTTCTCCTAATCCAGGGTGTAAGCGGCTCGGACAGGCGCCCGCAAGGGGGCAGCGAGCGGCTTGCGACGGACAGCGCGGTACGCCTTGGCCCTCTCTGGCCCTTGAGGCCCGCTCTGAGACCGGTGCCGCTGTCCACCCGGTGGGTTCCGTGGCGGTGACGTGGGTGTCGGGCAATGCCTGTGGTCAGCCTGGCCCGAGAGGCCTCCCGTTAGAGCGGCGAGGCCCGGCACCTTCGCCTCCGTCACGGGATCCGCCGCCGTCCGTGCTTCGCGGTGATGATGCGGGCACCGGGCTGATGCCTCCGTTTCCCCGGGCCCTTCGAGGCCTCTGTCAAGAGCGGCACAGCCCGGCGCCTCCGTGATCACCGCGAAACTCACAGCGGCCGGCCGGACGTTGACCGTCACGGCGCGAGCCCGCCCCAGGGTCGATCCCTTGTTTCCAACCGCGAGCCGCGAGCTCTGCAGAAAGACCGAGCCCCTGGGGTGCGCTGGTGTCGCGAACGGCTACTGAGATGGCGGACCTGTGAGTCCTGGGATTAGGGCGCCGCGTGACCCGCCGCCTCCCGCTACCGCGACCGGCACGGCGTCAGCCGCAAGAAGTCCGACCCCGGTGACGCCCTGGTTCTGGCGAACATTCTGCGCACCGACATGCACGCCCACCGCCCGCCGACAGCGAACTCGCCCAGGCCATGACCGTGCTGGCCCGAGCCCAGCAGGACGCCGTCTGGAGCCGCCAGCAGGTCGCCAACCAGGTCCGCTCGCTGCTGCGCGAGTACTACCCCGCCGCCCTGCACGCCTTCCAGGGCAAGGAAGGCGGCCTGACCAGGGCAGACGCCCGGATCCTCACACTCGCCCCGACTCCGGCCAAGGCGGCGAAACTTACCCTCGCCCAGCTGCGCGCCGCCCTCAAGCGCAGCGGCCGCATCCGCGCCTTCGACACCGAGACCGCACGCCTGCGGGGCATCTTCCGCTCCCAGTACGCCCGGCAGCTTCCGGCCGTCGAGGACGCGTTCGGCCAGCAGCTGCTGGCCCTGCTCAAGCAGCTGGACGCCACCTGCCAGGCCGCGGATGACCTTGCCACAGCGGCCGAGGCCGCCTTCAAGCAGCACGCCGACAGCGAAATCCTGCTCAGCTTCCCCGGCCTCGGCCCCCTGCTCGCAGCCCGCGTCCTCGCTGAGATCGGTGACGACCGGACCCGCTTCGCCGATGCCAGAGCCCTGAAGTCCTACGCCGGTTCCGCCCCGATCACCCGCGCCTCCGGCAAGAAACGCTTCGTCGGCCGCCGCTTTGTCAAAAACAACCGACTCAGCACGCGGGCTTCCTCTGGGCCTTCTCAGCCCTCCAGGCATCACCCGGAGCCAACGCCCACTACCGCCGCCGACGCGAGCACGGGGACTGGCACAACGCCACCTGCTCAACCGCTTCCTCGGAGATGTGCCACCAATGGTCACCGTGCGGTCCACCGTGAGGCATTCCTCCGTCTGTGGAGAGCGGAACGCGATGGTGGGGTCACTCGGGGCTGACGACTTCCAGGCTCCAGCCGTCGAGGGTGGTGGTGTGGAGGCCACCTCTGAAGAGTCCGGCGATGCTCACTCGGGTCCCAGCGACAGGTCCGAGTCCGGGACAGATGAGATCGGGCACGGCGTCGGGGGTGCTGTCATCTGGGGCAGGGTCGCGGTCTGCGGCGCCGGCCGAGCGATCGGCGGAGTCTTCTGTGAGCGTCTGAATCGCCTTCGCCGAGCGTTCGAGGATCAGGGCGTCCAGTGGCCCCGCCTTGCCGGTCTGCTCCAGCCAGATCCAGCAGCCCGGCGACTGCCACCTGTGCCCAGGAACGGCTCTCCGCCTCAAACTGCGAGTGGCGCCCGGGGTCGTACCGGCGTGTGATGTCCCGGCCGGCGTGGTGCAGCCCGGCGGGGCAGTCCGCCAGGGCAGCCATGGTCCGGGCGACGGCCGCGAGGGGCCCGCTCCTCGACCAGGTGGTCGAAGTGGTCGGTGACGCGCAGCGCACTGGCTGCCGCGTAGTCGGGCACTTCCAGTCTGCCGATGAGATCACGCAGCGGAGCCTCCCAAGGCCACGCCCGAACCTCTCATCCTCAAGGGCCCGCCGGATGAACTCGTCGTGAGTCGCGAGGGAGGCCCGCGGCACGCCGCGTGAGTCGCCGGCATGTCGAACCCGTCTGGCCGCCCTGTCGCCAGGCCGGCGCATAACGGGGCCTGTTGCCGAGATGTGAGGCGGGCGCTGGAGCCGGGCTTGGTCGCCCGGCTCACCGGGAGACGGAAGACCGGCAGAGCCCCGAACGGCAAGACCATTTGGTGTGACCATGCCCTTGGCGAACGGCCGCGATCAGCGTGTTGCCGCCGCAAACACACAGAGCTGTGGGCACCCAGCGGTCCGGGTGGCCACAGCTCTGTGTACAGGCGGTCAGGCGAGGGTGACCTCGACCGGCAGTTTCTTGATGCCGTTGACGAAGTTGGAGCGGACCCGGGGGACGTCGCCGGCGAGGCGGATGCCGGCGAGGCGCGGGATCAGTTCCTCGAACATGATGCGGATCTCGGTGCGGGCGAGCAGGTTGCCCAGGCACAGGTGGGGGCCGCCCTTGCCGAAGGTGAGGTGGTCGTTGTCCTGGCGGGTGACGTCGAAGTCGTACGGGTTGCCGAAGACCTCTTCGTCGCGGTTGCCGGAGGCGTACCACATGACGACCTTGTCGCCCTCCTTCACCCGCTTGCCGCCGAGTTCGACGTCGCGTGTCGCGGTACGGCGGAAGTGGTAGACGGGCGTGGCCCAGCGCAGGAACTCCTCGACGGCGACCGGGATGAGAGAGGGGTCTTCCTGGAGCCTGGTCAGCTGTTCGGGGTGCTGGATGAGGGCCAGCATGGAGTGCGAGATGGTGTGCCGGGTGGTCTCGTTGCCGGCCACGACCAGCAGCAGGAAGTAGTTGTCGAAGTCCTGCGCGGAGAGCGGGATGCCGTCGCGCGGGGTTTGGTTGATGAGTCTGGAGATCAGGTCGGTGCCGGTGCCGCCCCGCCGCTGCCGGGCCAACTCCCGTCCGTACTCGAAGACCTCCAGCGAGGCCGGGCTGCGGAAGGGCAGATCCTTGTACTGCTCGCTCTCCTCGCTGTGGAGGAGGACATCGGCGTAGTCGGGGTCCGTGTTGCCCATAATCCGGTTGCCCCAGTCGATGAGCTGCTGGTTGTCCTCCGGGGGGACGTCGAGGAGCCGGGCGAGGACGTTGATGGGGAAGTCGGCGGCGACGTCGGCGACGAAGTCGAACGTGCCCTTGGCGAGGGCCGTGTCCAGCGTCCTGGCGGTCAGGCCGCGCAGGAAGTCGGCGTACTCGTTGATGACGCCCTGGCCGAACTGACGCTGCAGCAGGCTGCGCATCGCGCGGTGGCGTACGCCGTCCAGTTCCAGGATGGAGGCGCGCTTCTTGATCTGGTCGTCGTCGAGTTCTTCGAGGTTGGCGAACTTGGTGGAGGTGAAGGTCTGCGGGTCGCGTCCCACGCGGGCGATGTCCTCGTGCCGGGTGACGGCCCAGAAGCCGTGGTTGGGCTCGGGCTCCGGCTGCCAGTGGACCGGGTCCTGGTGGCGCAGGGTGTGGAACATGCGCCAGGGGGTGACGCCGTCGAGGAACTTGTCGTTGTCGGCGAGGTCGACCTCGTCCAGCGGCATCGGGTCGTCGGGGGCGTGGAGGGTGTCGATGGTGTTCAGGGTGCTCGTCATGGTGTGCTCCTGGCGGGGTGCTCAGAGGTGGTAGGAGTACTCGGCGAACTCCCAGTCGGTGACGTGTCGTTGGAAGCGTTCGGCCTCGTCGCGCTTGTAGGCGAGGAAGGACGCGGTGAAGTCCTTGCCCAGCAGTTCGATGAGCGCTTCGTCGGCTTCCAGGGCGTCGAGCGCGGCGGTCAGGTTCATCGGCAGGACCCGGGACTTCTCCAGGTCGTAGCCGTAGCCCTCCAGCGGCGCGGGCGGCTCCTTGCCCTCCTGGACGCCGAGCAGGGCGGCGGCGGTGAGCGCGGCGATCGCGAGATACGGGTTGGCGCCGGCGTCTCCGAGCCGTACCTCCAGGCGGGCGCCGGAGCCGCGCTCGGGCGGGATGCGGACCATGGCGCTTCGGTTGTCCAGGCCCCAGTTGATCAGCCAGGGCGCGAGGGTGTCGGGCCCGAAGCGCTTGTACGAGTTGACGGTCGGGTTGAGCAGCGCGGCGAGCGCCGGGGCGTGAGCGAGGATGCCGGCGATGGCGTACCGGGCGTTGCCGGAGAGACCGAAGGCGCCGGCCGGGTCATCGAAGACGTTGCGACCGTCGGCGTCGACGCAGGAGAAGTGCAGGTGGAAGCCGGAGCCGCCCGCATCGTTGCAGGGTTTGGCCATGAAGGTGGCCAACTTGCCTTCCTTGCGAGCCAGTTCCTTGGCAGCGGCCTTGAAGCGGAACGCCCGGTCGGCGGCGTCCAGGGCGTCGGAGTGGGTCAGGTTGATCTCGTACTGGCCGCCGTCGAACTCGTGGTTGCCGGTGATGACGCCGATGCCGAGGTCGCGCAGCTGCCGCAGGGTACGCAGCAGGTGGTTGTCGGGGTCGGCGCGCAGGCCGGCGGTGTAGACGGACCCGGTGACGGCGGGGCTGCGCCGCCAGCCGTTCGGCGCGGTGGCGTCCTCTTCGAGGAGGAAGTACTCCAGCTCCGGGCCGACGACCGGGCTCAGACCCGCGTCCGTACACCGGGCCAGGACCGAGCGCAGCAGATCGCGCGGCGACTCCGCGGCCGGGCCGCCCGTCGCCGGGTCGGTCGTGTCACCGAGACACCACGCGACGCCGGGCTCCCAGGGCACGCGTGCGAGGGTGCTCAGGTCCGGTCGCACGGAGATGTCGGGCAGGCCGGCATCGATGCCGCCCTCGATCGCGACGACGTCGCCGCGCGGGGTGGTGTGGTAGACGGCGCGGCAGAAGGCCAGGCCGTGCTCGCAGGCCGACGGCAGGTGGTCGAGCAGCACGTCGCGGGCGCGGTCGGTGCCGAGGAGGTCGGGGTAGGTCACCCGGACCACGTCGATGCCCTCGGCGGCGAGCCGGTCCTGGTGCCGGCGGACGGATGGGGTGTCGTGAGCGCTCACCGATGTCTCCTCGGCGGATTCGGGGCACCTCTCGGGCGTCGAGCCCGGGGGGAGGGTGGCGGAGCGAAGACTGGTTGGGGCGCCGGGCGATGCCGCGGTCGTGAAGCCCCGGTCAGTCATTTGAAGCCAAACGGTATGGAGGTGGCCACCTTCCCGCAAGGGGGTGTGCCAAAGAATTTATCCATCCGGATAGGTATTGACCAGAGCGTGGCGGCTTCCTATGTTGTTTGAAGCCAAACGAGTCAGGGGTTCGGCTTCCCGCACCCCTGTGGCTGGGGGCCCGGCCACCGGCCGGGCCCTTCCATCCCGCCCCAGCCCCTCGCTCCCGCCCGCTCCGGCGCACCCACCTTCCAGGAGGACCGGCCATGAAGGTCGTCGTCGACATGAACAAGTGCAAGGACCACGGACAGTGCGTCTTCGCGGCCCCCGACGTTTTCCAGCTGGACGACAACGGACGGCTGGCCTACGTCAGCGACCCGGACGACACCCTGCGCGACGAGGTAGAGGAGGCCGCGGACGTCTGTCCGCTGCAGGCCATCCGGATCGAGGACTGAGCGGCATGACGACGCAGCGCATCATCGTCGCCGGGGCCTCCATGGGCGGCCTGCGCGCGGCCGAACAACTCCGCGGCGCCGGGTGGACCGGCGCGATCACCGTGATCGGTGACGAGCCCCACATGCCGTACAACCGGCCGCCTCTCTCCAAGGAAGCGCTGGCCGGAAAGGCGTCGTTCGAGTCCCTGGCCTTCGCTCCCAAGGCGAGCGCGGCCGACGTGGAGTGGCGGCTCGGTACGAGCGTCACGAGCGCCCGACTCGCCGAGCGGGTCGTCGTGCTCGACAGCGGCGAGGAGCTGCCCTTCGACGGACTGGTCGTCGCCACGGGTATGCGTCCCCGGCGCCTGCGCTGCGAGGGCCCCGCGGTCGGCCGTCACACGGTACGGACTTTCGGTGACGCTCAGGCCCTGCGGGCGGGGCTGGTCCGGCCGGGCGCCCGGGTCGTCGTCATCGGTGCCGGGTTCATCGGTTGCGAGGTGGCCGCCACCGCGGTCGGTATCGGCGTCACGGACGTCACCGTGGTCGACCCGCTGCCGCTGCCCATGGTCGGACCGCTCGGCGAGCTGCCGGCCCGCGCGCTGCTGGGGCGGCACGAGGAACGCGGTGTGCGCTTCGCTCTCGGTGCGGGTGTCTCGGGGTTCGAGGGCGAGGAGCACGTCACCGGAGTCGTACTGAGTGACGGGACGGTGCTCCCGGCCGATGTGGTCGTGGAGTCGGTCGGCTCCGTCGCCAACACCGAGTGGCTCGACGGCAACGGTCTCGACCTGACCGACGGCGTGCTCACCGACGGGCAGCTGCGGGTCGGCGGACTGCCGTACGTCGTCGCGGTCGGCGACATCGCCCGCTTCCCCAATGCCCGCTACGACGGCGTACCGCGCCGGGTCGAGCACTGGTCGATCCCCGGCGACACCGCGAAGCATGCGGCCAAGGCACTGATGGCTCATCTCACGGGCACGGAAGCCGACTTGGCGCCGTTCGCGCCGCTGCCCACCTTCTGGAGCGACCAGCACGACTTCCGGCTGCAGTCCTTCGGTTCCCCCGTACTCGGCCTCGCCGACATCCGCGTCCTGGCCGGCGATCCGGGCGGCGACATGATCGTCGGCTACCACACCGACGGCGGGCAGCTCGTCGGCGTCGTCGCCCTCGGCGGCTCAGCCGCTGCCACCGGCGCCGCCCGCTATCGCGCCCAGCTGCTCAAGCAGCCCGCCCTCACCGCGTAAGGAACCAACGTCATGGCCAGCGTCCGTGGTTACTTCCATCCCAAGACGGCGACCGGATCGTCGTCCCTGATCCCCTCACCCCCCTGGCACTACTCCGGCGACCTGCTCACGATCGAGTACCGCACCGATCCCGCACGTGTACGGGAGTTGCTGCCCGCACCGCTGGAACTCGCCGAGGAGGACCCGGGCGCGGTCGCGCTGATCTGGGCCGACTGGCAGTCCTGCTCCGGTACGAAGGAGGAGCTGCTGGACCCGGTGCGCGCCCAGTACAAGGAGGCCTTCGCCGTCGTCCGCTGCTCGTACCAGGGGCGGACGTACTCGCGCTGCGTGTACATCTGGGTCGACAAGGACTTCGCGATCGCCCGCGGACTGCACCAGGGCTACCCGAAGAAGCTCGGTTCGATCCACCAGACGCGCCCCCACCTGTACGGTCCGGCCCCGCGCATCGAGGCCGGAGCCCGCTTCGGCGCCACCCTCGCCGCAGCCGACCGACGCCTGGCACAGACGGTGGTGACCCTGCGCGAGCCGTCCGAGACCAACGGCTTCGTCAACGGCCACCCGATGGCCCACCATCGCTGGCTTCCCTCCATCGAGAACGGCAAGGGCCTCGCGCTCGACGAGTTGATCGAGACCGGCGCCGCGTCCTTCGAGGCCGGACAGCCGTGGGTCGGCGAAGCGGAACTGGAGCTGTTCGAGGCGCCGACGGAAGAGCTGGCCCGGCTGGAGATCCGAGAGCCGATCGCCGCGTACTACCGGCAGGTGGGCGTCGTCTGGGACGGCGGTCGACTGCTGGAATCCGGCACCTCCGAGGCCGAGTAACCCCCCTTGCACATCAGAAGACCTGGAGACCGGACATGACCGAGCACATCACCACGGTGGCCGGGGTCGCCGTCGACACCCGGCACTGGATCGGCGGCGAACGCGTGGCGTCCGTCGAGACGTTCACCGACGTGTCGCCGATCGACGGAAGCACCCTTGGAGAGATCTCCCGGGGCACGGCGACGGAGGCCGCGGCCTCCGTCGCCGCCGCTCGCGCCGCCTTTCCCGCCTGGGCCGCCACATCGCGGGCCGAGCGGGCCCGCATCCTGCACGCCATCGCCGACGGAGTCGAGAAGCGCATCGAGGACCTCGCCAATGTCGAGACGCTCGACAACGGCGCTCTCCTGCGTTCCCACCGCCGCGGTGTGATGCCGCGCGTGGCGCACAACTTCCGCTTCTTCGCCGACTGGCTGCTGAAGCTGGAGCACGAGGACTTCACCACGTACACGAGCGGCTCCGCCGCGGGCCGCGGCCACACCAACCACGTGAGCTGGGACCCGGCGGGCCCATGCGTGCTGATCACGCCGTGGAACGCCCCGCTGATGCTGGCCACCTGGAAGGTCGCCCCGGCGCTGGCCGCCGGGAACACGGTGATCCTCAAGCCCGCCGAGTGGTCCCCGCTCACTGCTTCGCTGCTCGCCGACATCGCGGCCGAGGCAGGGCTGCCGGCCGGTGTCCTCAACGTCGTGCAGGGCTACGGCACCGAGGTCGGCAACGCTCTTGTCTCGCACCCGGACGTCCGCCGGATCAGCTTCACCGGTTCCGTGCCCACCGCCCGGCACATCGCCCGGGCGGCCGCCGCCAACCTCACCCCTCTCAGCCTCGAACTCGGCGGCAAGTCACCGCTGTTGGTCTTCGCCGACGCGGACCTCGACCTCGCCGTGGACCTGGCGGTGGAGCAGTACGACAACGCCGGACAGGTATGCCTGGCCGCGACCCGCATCCTTGTCGAGGAGGCGGTCTCGGACGAGTTCACCCGCCGGTTCGTGGAAAAGGCGAGCCGGCTCAGGCAGGGTGACCCGCGTGACGAGGGCACCGACCTCGGCCCCAACATCCACCCGCGCCAGCTGGATAAGATCGACGGTTTCGTGCGTCGCGCGCTCGACGACGGGGCTCGCGCGGTCATCGGCGGCAAGCGCAAGGACGCTCTGTACTACGAGCCGACCCTCCTCACCGACGTCGCCCAGGACTCGGAGATCGTGCAGGAGGAGGTCTTCGGTCCGGTCCTGACGCTCCAGACCTTCGGCGACGAGGAAGAGGCCGTGCGCTTCGCCAACGACACCCGCTTCGGTCTGGCCGCCACCCTCGTCACCGGCGACCACGAGCGCGCCGAGCGGGTCACCGCGCGGCTCGTCGCGGGCACGGTCTGGGTCAACTGCTTCTTCGTACGCGACCTCCAGGCTCCCTTCGGCGGCTCCCGCCACTCGGGCGTCGGCCGGGAGGGCGGCACATGGAGCTTCGACTTCTACTGCGACGTCAAGAACACCGTCACCGCGCCGAACGGATGGCAAGACCATGGGTGAAATCGTCGGGGCGGGTCTGCTCGCCCACGTCCCCACCATCGTGCTGCCGGAGGGGGACCGGCTCGAGCTGAACCAGGGCAAGGAGATCACCCTCGTCACCGGCTTGCGACAGCTCCGCGAGGACGTCTTCGACAGTGACGACTACGACACCGTCGTGGTCCTGGACTCGCACTGGGCCACCACCGTCGAGTTCGTCGTCACCGCCCAGCAGCGCAGGGCCGGACTGTTCACCTCCGAGGAACTGCCGCGCGGCATGTGCCGTATGCCGTACGACTTCCCGGGTGACCCCGAACTGGCCCACAGCATCGCCCGGTTCGCCGACAAGCACGGCACCTGGGTCACCGCGATCGACGACGAGTACCTCCCGATCTACTACGCCACCATCAACCTGTGGAAGTTCCTCGGCGAGGGGCTGCCGGACAAGCGATGGGTGACCATCGGCGTCTGCCAGACCGGTGACATGGAGGACCACCTGCGCCTCGGCCGCGCCCTGGCGGACGGTATCGGCGCCACTCCTGGCCGCCGCGTGCTGCTGATCGCCTCCGGAGCGCTGTCGCACACCTTCTGGCCGCTGCGCGAGCTTCGCGACCACGAGTCGAGCGACCCCGGCCACATCTTCACGTCCGAGGCCCGCGATGCCGACTACGAGCGCATCGCCTGGTTCAAGGAGGGCCGCCACGGCAAGGTCCTCGACACCATGGACGAGTTCTGGAAGTACAAGCCCGAGGCCCGCTTCTACCACTACCTGATGATGGCCGGCGCCCTCGGCGAGCAGGCATGCGTCGCCGAGGCACGTCAGTACGGCGAGTACGAGAACTCCATCGGCACCGGCCAGGTCCACCTCTGGTTCGACCGCCCGGCCGAGGGCTGGACCGGCACCGGCGCGCCCGCGTCCGCCTCCCCGCGCACCCCGCACAGCCGCTCCTAGAAAGGCCCCGCCATGCCCGAATACCGCCGTGTCCTCCTCGACGGAGCCGCCGTCGAGACCGTCTGTGACGGTGACGAACTCGTCGCCGGGGACGGCCGCCGGGTCAAGATCGAGGACGCCCAGCACCTGCCGCCGGTCGTGCCGTCCAAGGTCGTCGCCGTACACCTCAACCACCGCAGCCGGGTCGACGAGTTCAAGATCCAGCTGACCTCGACGCCGACGTACTTCCACAAGCCGACCTCCGCCCTCAACTCCCACAAGGGCGCCATCGTCCGCCCCGAGGGCTGTAAGTGGCTCAACTACGAGGGAGAGGTGGCGATCGTCATCGGCCGGACCGCGCGCAACATCTCCCCTGCCGAGGCGGGCGAGTACATCGCGGGCTACACCGTCGCCAACGACTACGGCCTGCACGACTTCCGCGACACCGACGCCGGTTCGATGCTGCGGGTGAAGGGCTCCGACACCCTGTGTCCGCTCGGCCCGGGCCTGGTCACCGACTGGGACTTCCACGGCAAGTACCTGCGCACGTACGTCAACGGCGAGGTCGTCCAGGACGGTTCGACGGACGAGATGGAGTGGGACATGCACTACCTCGTCGCCGACATCGCCCGCACCATCACTCTCCACCCCGGCGACGTGCTGCTCTCCGGTACCCCGGCGGGCTCCCGCCCTGTCCAGCCCGGTGACGTCGTCGAGGTCGAGGTCGAGGGCCTGGGGCGGCTCACCAACCACATCGTCACCGGCCCCACCTCGATCCGTACGGACGTCGGAGCCCAGCCCACCGAATCGGAAGAGGTCCTGTCCACCGCGCTCGGCGGCGACTGGGAGTTCCGCGGTATCCGGCCCCCCAAGCGCTGATGCCCACCGTGGGCGGAACCGCACCCGGCCTGCCGCGACGGTGCCCGGCGTGGTGCTTCACCTGTCCGTCCCGTGCGGCCGGGCAGGGGAGAGGCCGCCGTGCGTGTACGGGCCGGTAGGGTCGCACCCATGACCGAAGCCACCGGGACCCCTGAGGGCCGCAGGCCGCGCAAGCGGGTGAACTACGGGGAGGGCCGGGAGGCCCTGCTCAACGCGGCCGTGCGGGTGGTGGCCCGGGGTGGTCTGCGCAAGCTCACCTATCGCGCGGTGGCGGAGGAGGCAGGGGTCACCCACGGTCTTGTCGTCCACCACTTCGGCACCCGTGACGCGCTGATCGAGGAGGCGCTCGCCCACACCGTACGCTCCAGCCTGAGCGTCAGCGCGGTCGAGCCGGGGACCGGCAAGGTGTCCGACTTCTCGGCCGGAGTGTCCGAGATGGTCACGGCCGATCCGGACACCCAGGTCTTCCAGTACGAGCTGCTGCTCGAATCCCGGCGAAGGCCGGAGCTGCTGCCGCTGATCCGTGGGCTGTACGACGAGTACTTCGATGCCACCGAGCGCGAGCTGTCCCGGATGCTTCCCGAGGGTGCGAACCGGGCGATGACGCGGCTGGTCTTCGCCGCCCTCGACGGTCTCGTCCTGCACCAGCTCGTTCTGGGCGGCGGACCCGAGGTCACCGACGCGGCCATCGAGGAGCTCCGCTCCTTGCTGCGGTTGCTCGACGCCGACGCAGACAGCGAGAGTGCGGGCGACAGCGGCGCCTGACTCGCCGACCTGCCTGTTGTGAGGCCCCGGACGCTTGGCGCCCGGGGCCTCGTTCGGCTCGGATGCCACCTCGGCCACGGCCTCGTACAGACGATGCGGTGGCCCAAAAAACACCACACAAACCCTTGCCATCTGGATAGTTCCAGCCCACTATGAGGCAACTCGTTTGGCTCGAAACGAAACCCCTCTCCCTTCCAGGCAGGTGATCCGCGTGGACAGTCAGACGGTCGAACCAACACAGACCGTGCAGAGCCCCTCCGCTGCAGGCAGGCTCAAACCCAACTCCCTCGGTGTTCTGGGAATCCTCTTCTTCGTTCTCTCCGCGCAGGCGCCGCTGACCGGCATAGCCGGTGCCGTGCCCATCGCCGTCGCCATCGGCAACGGCGCGGGTGCGCCCGCCGCGTATGCCGCGGTCGGCGCCGTCATCCTGCTGTTCTCCGTCGGCTTCGTCGCCATGGGGCGACATGTCGTGGACGCGGGCGCCTTCTACACCTACATCGGCAAGGGGCTCGGCCGCCCCATCGGCTCCGGGAGCGCGGGAGTCGCGCTGTTCGCCTACTGTGCGGTCCAGGCCGCCATGTACGGCTTGTACGGCTTCATCGTCAGCGGCCTGGTCGAGCAGTACACGGGGCTGAGCGCACCGTGGTGGGTCTGGGTCCTGGTCACCATGGTGATCGTCCAGATCCTCGGTGCCGCCGGGATCGAGATGGGCGCCAAGATCCTCGCCGTCTTCGTCCTGGCCGAGTTCAGCATCCTGTTCGCCTTCGCCCTGGTGACCTTCTTCAAGGGCGGCGGCCCCGAGGGGCTGGGCTTCGCCCACAGCTTCTCGCCCCATGCGGCCCTGCAGGGGGCACCGGGCGTGGCGCTGATGTTCGCTGTGGCTTCGATGTTCGGCTTCGAGGCCACCGCGATCTACGGCGAGGAGGCACGGGAGCCCCGCAGGACCGTCCCCCGGGCCACGTACCTGTCCGTCATGGTCGTCACCGTCTTCTTCGCCTTCACCTCGTGGATGCTGGTCTCCGCCCATGGCGCCTCGAACGCCACCGCGGACGCCGGGAAGGCACTGGAGAGCGGCGACGCCACGTCCTGGGTCTTCGCGCCGATCACCGCGCAGTTCGGCGGCTGGGCAGGCGACGCGCTGCCCATCCTGCTGGCCACCTCCCTCCTCGCCGGCGTCCTCGCCTTCCACAACTCCGCCAACCGCTACCTGTTCTCGCTCGGCCGCGACGGCCTGCTGCCGCGCGGGCTGACCGCGATCAACCGACGCCACTCGCCCTGGGCGGCCGGCGGCGTGCAGACCGTGATCTCGCTCGCGTTGGTCATGCCCTTCGCGCTGCTGGGCAAGGACCCGGTGCTGAGCCTCTTCTCCTGGTTCAGTGGGGTCGCGGTGCTGGCGGTCATGCTCCTGTACTTCCTGACCTCCGTCTCGGTGGTCGTGTTCTTCCGCCGGGAACGGCTGGACGCTCGCGCCTGGAACACGCTGATCGCCCCCGTCCTGGGTGCGCTCGGCATCGCCGGTGCCATCTGGCTGATCCTGGCCAACTTCACCACCCTCATCGGCGGGGACCAGGGCACGGCGATGTGGCTGGAGCTCACCGTCCCGACGGTCCTGGTCCTGGGCGTCATCGCCGCGCGACTGACTCGTGGCAGGGCGATGGCCGACGTCTGAGCCTGCCCCGCGGTGTGGCCGGCCCGGTCCTTGTCCTTCCCCTCGGGCCCGGACCGGCCACACCGACCTCTCCGGGCCGGGGGAGGGCTTGCCCTGAGTCCGGGGTGCGTGAAGAAGCCGTCAGCCGGCCGCTGTGCCACGTGGCCGACGTGCCAGCCGTACGCACCGCTCCGCGCCGCCGAGGTCGAGGCAGTCGCGCGTCACAGCCCTGGTGATCTCCGGATCCGCATCCCCGGAAAGCGCCCCACCTGGAACGCCGGCCGATCTCCGGGCGCGATGACGCATTGACCGATCCACCGAGCGCGGTGGTCGGCCCCCGCCGCCGAAGCAGACACCAACCACCGGTACGCCGAGGTGGTGATCCATGCGCAGGGGTGCGAGTTCGCCCGCGCATGTCCATGACCCGTTGACCGTACGACCGAACGACAAGCCGGTCGAGACCCCGGTCTCCCCTGCGGGGACCGCCCGTGACTTATCGTTTGGATTCAAACGTAACGCCGTGACCTGGAGGCTACGCATGCTGGACACCACCCACGACGACTGGCTGCGCCGGGCCACGGCACTGGATGTGCCAGGTGCGCACCACATCGACGGCGCCGACGAACCCGGCGGCGGGCAGTCCTACCCGGCCGTCTCGCCCCGCGACGGGAAGGTGCTGGCGCACGTGGCCGACGCCCAGCCCGCCGAGGTGGACGCCGCCGTGGCCGCCGCGCGCCGGGCCTTCGACTCGGGGCCGTGGCCACGCCTCGCACCTGCCGACCGGGGCCGGGTCCTGTTGCGGATCGCTGATCTGCTGGAGGAGCAGCGTCACCGGCTGGCGCTGACGGTCAGCCTGGAGATGGGCAAGCCGATCACGGACGCGTACGACATCGAGCTGCGCGCCGCGATCAACACCTTTCGGTGGTACGGGCAGCTGGCGGACAAGCTCACCGACGAGTCGCCGCACACCGCGCCCGACGCGCTCGCCCTGGTCACCCGCGAGCCGGCGGGTGTCGTCGGCGCGGTCGTCCCCTGGAACTTCCCTCTCACACTGGCGAGCTGGAAGGTCGCTCCGGCGCTCGCGGCCGGCTGCACCGTGGTGCTCAAGCCGTCGGAGAACTCGCCGCTGTCCGCGTTGCTGCTCGGTCGGCTGGCGACCGAGGCCGGGCTGCCGCCGGGCGTACTCAACGTCGTCACCGGCGACGGGCCCACCGCCGGACGGGCGATCGGCCTCCACCCGGACGTCGATGTGCTGGCCTTCACCGGATCCACCGCCGTCGGGCGGCACTTCCTGCGGTACGCGGCCGACTCCAACCTCAAGCGCGTCTGGCTGGAGCTGGGCGGCAAGTCACCCAACATCATCCTCCCGGACGCACCCGACCTGGAGAAGGCCGCCGAAACCGCGGCCTGGGGCATCTTCTTCAACCAGGGCGAGATGTGCACGGCCCCTTCGCGGCTGCTCGTCCACTCTTCTGTGGCCGAGCGCGTGACGGACTCCATCGTGGCGCGGGCCCGGGAACTACGGATCGGTGACCCGCTCGACCCGGCGACCGAGATGGGGGCGCTGGTCGGTGAGCGCCACCTGCAGCGCGTACTGGAGCACATCGGCACCGGCCTCGACGAGGGCGCTCGGCTGCGGGCCGGGGGCAGCCGCACACTCGCCGACACCGGCGGCAGTTACCTGCAGCCCACCGTCTTCGACCACGTGGATCCGGGCATGCGGCTGGCCCGTGAGGAGATCTTCGGCCCCGTCCTGTCCGTGCTCACCTTCGACGACCTCGACGAGGCCGTCGCGCTCGCCAACGACACCGAGTACGGCCTGGCCGCCGGGCTGTGGACCTCCGACCTGTCCACCGCCCACCAGGTCTCGCGCGCGCTGAAGGCCGGCACGGTCTGGGTCAACTGCTACGAGGAGGGCGACCTCACCGTGCCCTTCGGCGGCGTGAAGCAGTCCGGCAACGGACGCGACAAGTCCGCCCACGCCATCGAGAAGTACACCGAACTCAAGACCACCTGGATCCAGCTGTGACGACGCCCGCGCGACCGCTGATCGCGATCCCCGCCCGCTTCGCCGCCTCCACCTCCGCCCTGCGCTACGCCGCCGAGGTCAACGCCCGCGCGCTGGTCGAGGCGGTCTGGCGGGCCGGCGGCGAACCGGCCACCATCCACCCCGCCGAGCCCACCGCCGCCGACGTGGCCGCCCGCCTCGCCCGCTTCGACGGCGTCCTCCTCCCCGGCGGCGGCGATCTCGCCCCGTACCGCTACGGCGCGAGCGACACCCACGACAGCGTGTACGACGTCGACGACCTCCAGGACGCCTTCGACCTGGAAGTCGCCCGCCAGTCCATCGACCTGGGCCTGCCCCTGCTCGCGATCTGCCGCGGCCTCCAGGTCGTCAACACCGCCCTCGGCGGCACCCTCCACCAGGACATGGGCGGTCCGGACCGCGAGCACCGACATGTCGTGCACCCGATGGCGATCCGGCGCGGCTCGCTGCTGGAACAGGCCACCGGCGCCGAGAAGGTGGAGGCATCGTGCTACCACCACCAGCGGGTCGACCGTACGGGCGCCGGCCTCACGATTACCGCCCGGGCCGCCGACGACACAGTGGAAGGGCTCGAACTGCCCGGAGTTCTCGGCTGGTTCGCCGCGGTCCAGTGGCACCCCGAGGACACCGCCCATGAAGACCCCGCCCAGCAGGGACTGTTCGACGCCCTTGTAGGCGCCGCACGCGACCGCCATTGACAGCACGAGAACTCACCGCCGTCTTCCTCGTCTGACGCCGCACAAGTCCTGCCCCCGCGGCTACCTCGCTCCCGGCACAGCTCTGCGGCGCATCACGGCCGCCCGAGGGCTGGGACCGCAGGACATCGCCATCGCCCGATGTGATCAGCTGCCGCAGTCCACCGGCGGGGAGTGGGATCGCTGCCATCGCGTCACCGGTAACGCGGGGGCTCCGAGCGCCGCCGGCCTTCATCGCGGCGGAGGCGTGCTCCCTCTGAGTCCTGCCCCGCTGCGCGGGCTCCCCCTTCACGCCTTCGGCTTCGGACGGCGACCACTGCGACGCAGGGCGGGCTCGGCACCGTTCAGCAGGGCGCGCCGACGCTCCTCGCCGTGCTCCTCGACCTGGAGCACAACTCGCCGCAGTCCGTCCGCGACGCTGCGGCACTCGTCGTCGTCCAGCTGTTCGGCCACGAATGCCTCCTCCTCGTTGAACTGCGGAAACACCCGCCGCATCAGTTCCTCACCCTCGTCCGTGAGGCTGAGCAGAACCAGCCTCCCGTCGGTGGGATGACCGCCCCGTCGCATCAGCCCCCGAGCCTCCAGCGTGCGCGCGACCCCAGTGAGTGTGCCCTTGGAGATCCCCGCTTCCTCAGCCACGTGCCGGGTCTCCGACTCGCCCCAGATCCAGACCACCCAGAGCACGACGAACGCCGTCCAGGTGAGATCGGATCCGCGGAGCACGGAGTTCTCCAGATGCTGCCGTACCGCCGAGGCCGCCCGGTGGATATTGGCCACCACAGCCATCTGCTCATGGCGGATCGGGATGCCGCCGAGCTTCGCAGCGGCCAGCTTCTCGGCTTCGGTGATGGATCGATGGCCGGGCACGGGCACACCCCTTCGACGTCTCTGCGACGCACTGGATCGACAATACCGTTCGGGCCCAAATTGTACGAAGCTCGAGTGAGGGAGCGCTCGGCCATCGGCCCCCGATGTACACGGCACCTGCCTACGCCGCTGCTGCCGAGAAGCCCGACGCATTCGATTCTCGCCCCTTCGTATGTCTGCAGGGCGGAAGACGGCGCGAAGCCGGGACGGCGGTGGTCCACGCCACCCGGACCACGGCACGAACGGGTGGCTGAGGCGCCCCGGCTGCCGTAGTTTTCCGCTGCCGACGGTGGACACAAGGGGCGGATCAGATGCAACTGATCCACAGGTGAGTACGTCTGCGCCTGCGTGCTCACATCATGAGGTGCCGGTCTGCAACCCCGCGATGAGTCCGTCGAGTATCCGCAACTGGCGGGAGGGTGTGGTCAGGCGGGCCGCGAAGATCGCGTTGATCTGGAGTCCCATCAGCGTGGCCATCGCAAGGTCCAAGAACGCATCGAGATCGCAGGATGGGTTGATCTCTCCCGCTTCAGCCGCAGTGTGCAGATACGAGAGCATCTGATCGCGCCAGCGCGATATCGCCTGGTCGTAGACGCCGATCAGTTCCTGATCGGCTACCGCGTAATTCCAGAAGCCGATGACCACGCGGGCCTCATTGAGACGCTCGTCGTCCAGGGGCATGATCTCGACGCAGAACTTGCGGAACGCGGTCAGGCCGTCGGCGCCGGCGATGGTGCGGGCGGCCCGCTGTTCGGTGGCTGCATTGGCGCGCTCCAGCGCGGCCCGCAGAATGGCTGCTTTGGTGGGAAAGTATCGTGCGAGCGCACCGTTGGTGAATCCAGCTTCGGCGGCGAGATCCCGCATGTTCAGCGCCGCGAACCCTCGCCGCGCGACAAGGCGCCATACGGCTTCGATGATCTCTTCACGCCGCGCGTCGTGGTCCACGATCTTGGGCATGGTGACACCTTACCAACGGGTAGACGCCTGAATGCTGAGGGCTGGGGTCGCACTCGCGGGCCTCACGGCGGATGAGTCCGAGGGGTCGTGTGACCCGCAGACCCAACCCTGTGACCTGGTGAACCTCTTACGCCACGTGCTCGCGGCAGGGGCGCACGGAGCGAGGGCGAAGAGCTGTCATTCCCGGTGGCCGTGAGAGGTCCCCATGGCGCCCCCTTCCCAGCGACCCCATAAGGGATTACATTGAAGCTATTAATCTACAACTGTAGACGACAGGCTCTGGTGCGGCACCAATCGGTACGCGGCATCGAGGCCCTCTGAATCCGGTAGCGGCCAGCTCGCCCCGGGCACCTGATCGTCCCCAGCGCTCAGGTGGGCGCTCAGCCCTCGTCATGACCAACACCACCTCTTAGGACAGAGCATGCCTGATCTTGAGCCAGATGAATTCCGCCGCCAGGGCCACCAGTTGGTCGACTGGGTCGCCCAATACCGCACCTCGCTCCCTTCCCTGCGCGTGCGGCCGAAGGTCTCACCGGGCTCCGTGAAGGCGCAGCTTCCTCGTGAACTGCCTGAGCAGCCGTCCCAGGCGCTGGGCGATGATCTCATCGCCTTGCTCAACGACGTGGTCGTCCCCTCGTCGCTCCACTGGCAGCACCCGGGCTTCTTCGGCTACTTCCCAGCGAACGCGTCCCTGCTGTCGCTCCTCGGTGACATCGCATCGGGCGGGATCGGAGCGCAGGGAATGCTCTGGTCGACATCGCCGGCCGGGACGGAGATCGAGCAGGTCCTGCTCGACGGCCTGGCGGATGCCCTGGGCCTTGGTCGCGAGTTCACTTTCGCCGGAGGCGGAGGCGGTTCGCTGCAGGATTCGGCTTCGTCGGCATCGTTGGCTGCCCTGCTGGCTGCGCTGCAGCGCAGCAACCCGGACTGGCGCGAACACGGCGTGGACGGCACCGAGACGGTGTACGTCACCGCCGAGACCCACTCGTCACTGGCCAAGGCCGTGCGTGTGGCCGGGCTCGGCGCGCGAGCATTGCGGATCGTCCCCTTTACCCAGGGCACGCTGTCCATGTCGGCGGATGCCCTGGCAGACATGCTGGCCAAGGACGCGGTCGCCGGAAAGAGGCCGGTCATGGTCTGTCCGACCGTGGGAACAACCGGCACGGGTGCCATCGACCCCGTGAGAGACGTCGCGCTGGCAGCGCGTGCGTACGAGGCGTGGGTGCACGTCGACGCCGCGTGGGCAGGGGTCGCGGCGTTGTGTCCCGAGTTCCGCTGGCTCCTGGACGGCGTGAACCTTGTCGACTCGTTCTGCACCGACGCACACAAGTGGTTCTACACCGCCTTCGACGCCTCGTTCATGTGGGTGAGGGATGCCCGAGCGCTGCCCACAGCGCTGTCCATCACGCCGGAGTACCTGCGTAACGCTGCGACCGAATCGGGCGAAGTCATCGATTACCGCGACTGGCAGGTCCCGTTGGGCCGTCGTATGCGTGCGTTGAAGATCTGGTCGGTGGTGCACGGCGCCGGACTGGAAGGCCTGCGCGAAAGCATCCGCGGCCACGTCGCCATGGCCAACTCCTTGGCCGGCCGGATTGAGAGTGAGTCGGGCTTCGCCCTGGCCACCCCGCCATCACTGGCACTCGTATGTCTGTACCTCGTCGACCGGGAAGGGCGCCCCGACGACGCCGCTACCAAGGCAGCAATGGAGGCGGTCAACGCCGAAGGGCATTCCTTCCTCACGCACACATCGGTCAACGGTCACTTCGCGATTCGCGTCGCCATCGGCGCGACGACGACGCTGCCCGACCACATCGACACCCTGTGGGACTCGCTTCGCAAAGCCGCTCGCCAGAGCGGTGGATGACTACTGACCTTGGCGGGTTGGCTTCGGGTGCCGGGGTTGAGGGTCAGGCCGGTTTCGGTGAGGCAGCCCCACTTCCGACCCCGCAGACACCTGATGACCGCTGCCGCCCACCGAGCCGAAATGACCATCCGCTCCGCCATCCGGGACCACGTCACCGGAGTCGTCGGCACGGCCGGCAAACCATCAGGCCCGCGCACGTCCAACAACGTGACAACGCCCGAACCATCCACCTCACCGGATTGAAGATCACCAACAGCATCATGAGCGGGACGCCTACGTCACACTCGGACGTACAGCAGCGACGAACGTGGGATCGCCTCGTTACCGGTCTGGACGATGTGTGCGTCGAGACCGGTACCCAGACGCGCTTGAGGCATCGAGGTGCGTCTGGTGAGTGCGGGCCGACCACCCCGCTCCCGACGGATCCGGAACCCGTCGGGAGCGGGGAGCCGAGGTGGGTCACCGCACGTCGAACCGGTCGATCACGAGGTAAGAGCCTCCGGTCTTGGTGAGGGTGAGGCTGTGTCGCCCTTGGACCAGACCGCTCACGGTGTAGACGGTCTGTTGGACGTGGCGGCTGGCGGCGTTGGCGTTGACGGTGCTCTGTGAGGCTCCGTCAAGCGAGACCGCGATCGTGCCTTCGTCGGAGTTCGTCTCGGTGACCAGGTCGATTCCGGTGCCGGTGAAGGTGACGGTGACCGAGTCGCCGTTGGCCGTGGCGGCATGGACGTCGTCCTGGTAGTCGCCGAGGCCGCGGTTGGTGTAGGCCCTCCAGGACGGTCCGGTGTAGGTGAGGGAGGAGGCGGTGTCGTTGTACACGCCGGTGACCTCGAAGCCGTCCACAGTGGCGAAGGAGCCGCTGCGCTTCACGACCTGGATGGTGTGGCTGCCTGCGGTCAGACCGCTCACGCTGTAGACGGTCTGCTGCACCTGGCGGGTGGTGGCGGAGGTGTCGAACTGGCCCTTGGAGGTGCCGTCGACGAAGACCTCGATCTGGCCCTGGTCAGTGTTCTTCTCACCGATCACGGAGACCCCGGTGCCGGTGAAGGTCAGGGTGGCGCTGTCGCCGTTGGCCGAGGTGGCGTGCAGGGCGTCGTGGAGGTCGCCGAGGCCCCGGTAACCGCTGGCGCTCCAGGAACCGGTGTAGCTGATCGCCGTGTCGTCGTCGTCGACCAGGCCGGTGAGCGGCTGGTACGCGGCTGTCGGTCCGGCCGCGGCGATGATCGCCCGGGCCGCGGCGGGCCAGGCGCCGCCGGAGACGATCGTCGACTGGACCAGGGTGATGTTGGTGCCCCGGTTGTCGTAATGCGAGCGGTCGGCGTAGTTGTCGTGGATGTTGTTGTCGTGGATGGTCGGCGTCCACATGCCGACCCAGTTGCCCCCTCCGAGGCGCACGACGTTGTCGTGGGTGTTCCAGTAGGAGCTGCCCTCGTCGTGGTAGATCACCTGGTTGGTGTGGTTGGTCACCTCCAGCAGGTTGCCCGAGGTCACGGAGGTGGCGGAGCCGTCGCCGTTGCCCTGGCCGCCGTTGGTGTAGATCGGGCCGCCGTCGTGCAGCACGTTCATCACGTCGTGGACGTGGTTGTTCAGGATCTGGTTGTGGCCGGCGTAGATCGTGCCGTGACGGCAGGTGGTCAGGCCCTGGGCCGACTGCATGCTGCAGGGGGAGGCGTACCCCCAGCCCCAGCCGAGCGATATCCCGGAGTACGGAGTGTGGCCGATGTCGTTGTTCGCGATGGTCAGATCGCGGGTGTAGCCACCCCAGATGCCGACCGCGTCGCGGTAGTCCAGGGCGACGTGTTCGATCCAGTTCTGCGAGATGGTGTCACCGGTGGTCATCCGGGCGGTGTCGGTGAGGTAGTAGTCGTCGACCTCGCCGGCGTAGACGCCGCCGCCGGAGGTGTCGTGGATGTAGTTGTCGGTGACCGAGGTGTTCTGCGTACCGTCGGCCAGGTCGACGCCGTTGCCGCCGGTGTGGGTGATCTCGTTGCCGGTGAAGCCGATGCCGGAGCCACGGTGGATCTGGACGGCCGCCGGGATGCGGAGCGGGGCCTGGGTGCCGGCGTCCCAGAGCACGCCGGCCTGGTTGTCGATGTAGCCGACGGTGGAGGGCAGCTTCCAGGTGGTGTAGGCGAAGGTGAGGCCCTGGAAGGTGATGTCGTGGACCGGGGCCACGGTGTCGGGGATGACGGTGAAGCCGTCGATCACCATGTAGGTGCCACCGGTCTTGACCAGCTTGACGGTGTGCTGGCCCTTGGTCAGGCCGGACACGGAGGCGACGACCTGCTGGGCGAGCCTGGTGGAGCCGGCCGCGGTCACACTCTGGGTCTTGGTGCCGTCGACGTAGACGTCGATGCCGCCCTCGTCGGTGTTGACCTCGGAGAGTACGTCCAGGCCGGTGCCGGTGAAGGTGTAGCTCACCGAGTCGCCGTTGGCGGTGGTGGCGTGCACGTCGGCGTAAAGGTCACCGTAGGTGCGGCCGGTGGCGGTGGTCCAGGCGCCGGTGTAGGTGACGCCCGGGTCGCTGTCGTTGACCGGGGTCAGGTGTCCTGGGGTGCCGCTCGCGTCCACCAGCTTCTCCAGGACGGGAAGTTCCACGTCCGCGGTGCTGAGATCCTCACCCGTGCGCGGCATGTAGTAGACGTAGCCGGCCGCACTGTCCAGATAGAACTCGCCCTTCTGGTCGAGCAGCTGGTAGGCGTTCTCCACCCAGGTGACGCCGTCCAGCTTGGGCAGGCCGGCGCCGTTGAAGGGGAAGCCCCGGTTGACCACCGAGGTGTTGTTGTTCACGAAGCAAGCAGGGTCGACGTTCAGGCTGGACCCGCCACCGCTGGGCACGGTGATGCTCGCCAGCGGGCACCTCATGTGCTTCCAGTCCTTGTCGTACGCGACCTCGACCGAGGATGTGTTGGTGAACGACGCGTAGGAGGTGTCGCTGGTGGTGAAGCTGGACCCGCTGAGAGTGAAGCCTCCCGGGTTGAGCGGGCCGCGGGCCCGCTGGGCGCGCACCCCGTCGACGAACAGCTGGCGGCTCTGCGTGCCGACCGGCACCGAGGCGCGGTAGATGTTCTTGGCGCTGTCGTACACCGAGAAACCGGTGACCTTCCGGGCGCCGTTGAATACCGGCTTCTCGCCCGGATAGGCGGCGTAGACGACCTTGTAGCCGTTCTTTCCGGAGTCCGAGGGCCCGAGGGTGAACGCCTCCGACAGCCGGTAGGTGCCTCCGCGGAGAGAGACGTCGATGTCGGCGGCCATCCCGGAGACCAGGTCCCGCACTTTGCTCTTGGCACCGTCCAGGCTGCAGGGCGCGCTGAGCGTGCAGGCGGTGCCCGAGCCGGTGGGCGACGCGTACAGCAGGGTCGGCGTGGCGGCGGACGCTGGGGGGATCGCGACCGCGACCGCGGCGATCAGCACGGCGCCTACCGTGCCGATACCGCGGACGGATCTGCGGCGGAACAGCAGCATTGATGCTCCTTCAGGAGAGTGCGGTTGCGACCCGTTGGAGGACGCGACAGGGGTTGAACGTCATGTGCTGGCTATGACTGCTGGCGCTATCACCGAGAGAGCTCCGATGATTCGACCATCAGGGGCGACTGTTTTTGCCCCATCGCGAAGCGGGTCAGGGCCGAAGGGGAGGCTTCCAACGCAGGTGGACATGGCACTTACGAAGCAATCAAGAGCATCGCGCTCGCGTTTGATGGCCCGCTTACGCCTAGCCAGTCATAGGATCTATAGCAGACAGCGGGGAGATTACGGCGAAGTTGCCGCGGCGGGCAAGAGCTGAGGGCACAAGGGAAGGAAGGCGGGGTCTGCGGGGCGCACGACGGGCGCGTCGTCCCGCCGCCGAGGCCCGGGCAAGGCCCCGGCCCGACGCGGGCGGCGGCTTCCTTCTCCCGGCAGGGGCGGGCGATGGCTGCGGCAGTCCGCGGTCTGTCCGGCAGCAGGTTCTCGGGGAGCTCCGACGTCTCACCCATCGGGGCCCTGGGGAGTTTTGTCCGCGCCGAGGCTCCTCGCAAGCCACTGTTCGACGGCGGCGACATGGACCGTAGCGGCGGAGACAGCGAGGAGTGCGTCCCGTGTCCGAAGGGCACGGAAGATTTCCTCGTGCTCGTGGTGCGCGTTTTCCAGAGCCTGCTGGATCTGGCTGCCCCGCACGATCCGCACCCGCTGGGTACGGGTGGAGAGCACCCGCAGCAACATGGAGAGGACCGGGTTGCCGACCGCTTCCACGATCCGCAGATGGAACTCGATGTCGTGGGCGACGAATTCCTCGACGGTGGCCGCGGCCCGGCACTGGTCGAGTATGCCGCGCAACGCCTGGAGGTCCTCGGGTGTCAGCAGGGCCGCGGACAGCCCGGTCGCCTGCGGTTCCAGGAGCCGGCGCACCTGGAGCAGTTGCAGGGCGGTCCGCCCCTGGGAGACGTCGGCGGCGAAGGACAGCGTTTCGAGGAGCAGGTGGGGTTCCAGGCTCGACACATAGGTACCGTCGCCCTGCCGGGCCACGAGGATCCGCATGGCGGTCAGCGCCCGGACCGCCTCGCGCAGCGAGTTGCGGGACAGGCCGAGCTGGTCCGCGAGGTCGTCCTCCCTGGGCAGGCGGGAGCCCGGGGCGAGATCACCCCGCACGATCATGGCCTTGATCTGGTCCATCGCCTCGTCGGTCAGCGCCATGGGGGTGCCTTTCATGCCGGGCGGACAGGGAGCGGCTCCGCGCGAGCCCTGGCGGGGTCCGGGGGGAGCCGCGTCGCATGGCGTCTACTCCTGCTTCTCGCCGGAGGCGAAGCGGGAGATGATCAGCGCGACGATGATGATGGCCCCGTTGAGGAACTGGTTCCACAGCGGCGGCACACCCGCCAACGTCATGACGTTGACGACGAGTTGCAGGGTCAGGACACCGGTGAGGGCGCCGAACACGGACCCCTTGCCGCCGTTGAGGCTGACCCCGCCGATGACGGTCGCGGCGAAGACCTGGAAGATCCAGCCGCTTCCCTGGGTGGCGGAGATGGAGCCGTAGTGGCCGCTGTAGAGGATGCCTGCGAACGCGGCGAGCCCGCTGCCGAGGATGAGGACGATCCATACGATCCGGTCGACGCGGATGCCGGCGGTGCGGGCGGCCTCGGAGTTGCCGCCGATCGCGTAC
The DNA here is from genome assembly GCF_044766405.1 of Streptomyces sp. NPDC102270. Lineage (NCBI taxonomy): Bacteria > Bacillati > Actinomycetota > Actinomycetes > Kitasatosporales > Streptomycetaceae > Streptomyces > Streptomyces sp. NPDC102270. The sequence continues at coordinate 35,686 of NZ_JBIWLX010000030.1, forward strand.
AGCGCCCGCCCGTGGCGCAGCCAGGCCAGGGCGCTGCTGCCGAGTGCGAACAGCAGCGCACAGATCCAGATGGCTGCCGGCACGCCCAGCCAGGCTGTCTTGCCCAGGTAGGTGAACGAGGAGGGCAGGTCCACGATGGACTGGCCCTCGGACAGTGCCACCTGGAGGCCGCGCAGCATGGTGAGGCCGCCGAGGGTGACGATGAACCCGTTCAGGCGGAGCTTGAGGATGAGGAAGCCGTTGGCGGCGCCGATCAGCGCTCCGACGAGCAGGCACAGCGGTATCGCCGTCCACTCGGGGAACAGCCCGAGCCCGGTGAAGCGCCCTCCGGTACTGGGCAGCACCAGCCACACGGCGATGACGGGGGCGACACCGATCGTGGACTCCAGCGACAGGTCCATCCGCCCGCAGATCAGGATCAGCGCCGTGGCGAGGACCAGGAGGCTCAGCTCCGTGGACTGCTGGGCCACGCCGATGAGGTTGTCGGCGGTGAGGAAGGCCGGCGAGACGATGAACCCGATCAGGCCCAGCACCAGGATGGCGGGGACGAGCGACAGTTCTCGGAATCTGCCGAGGTGGAGGCCGCGGCGGGGGGCGGTCTCGGTGGCGGGCTGCTTCTCCGCCACGGTGGCTTCGGTGACGTCTGTGGTGGCGGACATGGCTACCTTCCGTGCTCGTGTCGCGAGGCGTCGGTCTGTTCGGTGGGGGATGCGGCCGGCGTTCCCGACACGCCTTCCATGGCGGCGACCAGGTGTTCGTCCTTCCAGCCGCGGTCGAACTCCGCGACCACCCGCCCGTGGAACATGACGATCACGCGGTCGCACACCTTGAGGTCGTCCAGCTCGTCGGAGACGATCAGGGCCGCCTTCCCGCCGTCGGCGACCTGGCGGATCCGGCCGAGGAGGAACTCCTTGGACTTGACGTCGACCCCGTTGGTGGGCCGGATGGCCACCAGGACCTGCGGGTCGGTGGCCAGCGCGCGGGCGACGACGACCTTCTGCTGGTTGCCGCCGGACAGGGCGGAGACCGGGGTCGCGGCCCCCGGCGTCTTGATGTCGAGACCCTGGATCATGCGCTGGGCGAAGGACCTGGTGCGTGAGGGCAGCACGGTGCCGAACGGTCCCAGCTGGTCGGTGACCGTCAGTGTCGCGTTCTCCGCGACACTGCGGTTGTTGACCAGGCCCTGGAGGTGGCGGTCCTCGGGGACCAGTCCGACCCCCGCGGCGAGCGCCCTCGGCACACTGCCGCTGCGGACCTCATGGCCGCCCACCGAGATCCGGCCGGCGTCGGGGCGGTGCAGACCTGCGACGGTCTCGCCCAGCTGCACGTTTCCGCTGGTGGCGGCACCGGCCAGCCCCACCACTTCGCCCGCTCGCACGGACAGGGACAGGTCGTGGCAGGCGTCGGACAGGGTCAGGCCCTCGATCGTCAGCAGCTCCTCGGCGTCGGGCCGCACGGACGCGGAGCCGGTCGCGGCCGCCGCGGAAGCCGTCTCACCGGTCATGGCCTCTACCAGGGCCTGGTGGCCGAGTTCGGCCACGGGCGCGGTCAGGATATGGGCCGCGTCCCGGTAGACGGTGACCGTGGCGCAGAGGTCGTAGACCTCCTGCAGATGGTGGGAGATGAACAGGAAGGCGACACCCTGCCGCTGGAGATCGCGGAGCTTGTCGAAGAGACGCGCTATGCCGCGGGCGTCCAGCTTCGCGGTCGGCTCGTCGAGGATGATGAAACGGGCGCCGAAGGACAGAGCCCGGGCGATCTCGATGAACTGGCGCTGCTCGACGGTGAGGTCCCGGGCCCGGGCGGCGGGGTCGATGTCCACGCCGTACTCGCCGAGGAGCTGTTCGGCCCGCTGCCGTAGCTGCTTCCAGCGGATGGGCCGCAGCGCGGCGGGGCTCTGCCGGTCCAGGAAGAGGTTCTCCGCCACGCTCAGCTCTTGGATGATTGTGGAGCGCTGGTAGACGCAGGCGACGCGGGAGCGCCAGGCGTCGGTGTCGCCGAAAGCGGGTGCCGTTTCGCCCGAGAAGCGCAGCGACCCGGTGTCCGGCTGCTGGAGGCCGGTGAGGACGGACACAAGCGTGGACTTGCCCGCGCCGTTGCGTCCGACCAAGGCGTGCGACTCGCCCGGGGCGATGGTGATGCGGGCGTCGCGCAGCGCGACGGTGGCGCCGAATCGTTTGCTGATACCGGTCGCCTCGGCCACCGGGGCCTGGCCGCGCGTGCCGTTCGCCGGGGCGGTCGCGGTGTCCGCCATGGTGGATACCGTCCTTGTGTACGAGTACGGGGGATGTGTCGAGCGAGGCGGAGGGACGAGATCCTGCCCGTCCCTCCGCTCAGCCGTCGGTTGGTCGGTCACCGGCTGATGTTGTTGCCCCACAGGGACGTGTCGTCCACGGTCTTCTTGGTCACCAGGGGCGCGGGCAGCTGGTCTTCCAGGCCGTTGGGGAGCTTGACGATGGTGGAGCCGTGGTCCGTCGCACCCGGCTTGAACGTCTTGCCCTCGGCCGCGGCCTGCGCGTAGAAGACGGCGTACTTGGCGTAGAGGTCGGCGGGCTGGGAGATGGTGGCGTCGATCTGGCCCTTGCGGATCGCGTCGAACTCCTGCGGGATGCCGTCGTTGGAGACGATGCTGATGTGGCCCTTCTCGCCTGCCGGCTTGAGCAGGCCCTTCTGCTGCAGCAGCGCCAGGGTCGGCTGCAGGAAGACGCCGCCGGCCTGCATGTAGATGCCGCCCAGGTCGGGGTGCTGGGCGAGCAGGCTCTGCAGCTTGGCGGAGGCGACGTCGCCCTTCCAGTCGGTGGGCAGCTCGAAGACAGTGATCTTCGGGAACTTCTCCTTCATGCACGCGGCGAACGCTTCGGAGCGGTCGCGTCCGTTGATGGAGTCCAGGGCGCCCTGGAGTTCTGCCACCTTGCCCGTGCCGCCCAGCTGCTTGCCGAGGAACTCGCACGCCTTGGTGCCGTAGGCCCTGTTGTCGGCGCGTACGACCATGTAGACGTCGCCCTTGTCGGGTCTCGTGTCGACGCTCACGACCGGGATCTTCTTCGCCGCGAGGGCGTCGAGGGTGGAGGCGATGGCGCCGGTGTCCTGGGGCGCCATGACCACGGCCTTGGCCCCGGTGTTCTCGAAGACCTGGACGTTGGCGACCAGCTTGGTGACGTCGTTCTGCGAGTTGCTCAGCGGCAGTGCCTTGATGCCGTCCTTGTCGAGGTCCTTCTTCACGTAGTCGGCGTAGGAGTTCCAGAAGTCGGAGTCCGAACGGGGCAGGTCGATGCCGATGGCCGGCTTGTCGCCGCCCGAGGCCTGGGTGGAGGCCGTGCTCTCCCGGTTGCAGGCGGTGGCGAGAGCCAGCACCGCGAGGACGGCGGTGGCGGCTGCGGCAGTGGAGCGGGTACGAGCGAGCTTCATGACCGTGTTCTCTCCTTAGCCCGGGCAGGGAGCCGCAGGGCGACGGTGGGACGGGGCGGCGGCTTCTTCCCGCGGGGGAGCGGGAAAGGGGTGAGGTCGCCGAAAGGAGCGGGCCGGAGGGCAGCTGTAGCGGGACCGCGCTTCCCAGGGGCTGGGTGAGGATGGATGGGTGAGACCGATGCCCGAGGCGGTGACGACATCAACGGGAAGCCGTTGAGTCCTCCGATGTCTGCCAGGCGATGAGGACGTTACGGCGAGGTTGCCGGGATTGACAAGTGTTTCTTTCGCCGATGAGTCGCGCGGCTTCGCGGGTCTAGGGCGACAGAGCTGGCCCGCAGCTCTCCTAGCTCCTCGCTGACGCCGTTGACCTGCGGTTTTTGTGCGAGGTCAATGCGTGGCGACAGCGTCTTACGATTCGGCAACGTCCCCCCGCAGCCCACCCTTGACCCCGGTACCCGGGTCGCCGGCCGGCCCCGACATGCAGAAAGGCGACCTCGACCACCACACCGTCTCCGGTCCGTACTGGGCCGACGCGGCGCGGGAGCTTCGAGGGAGAGTGGGGACGGATTCATCGGAGGCTGTACCGCCGCCCGGTGATCATTGATGGGAAAAGTTGGGATGTTTTCCCTTGTGTCACATGGCGAGAAGGCCACACCTCCGAGGACTGCATTGCGACTCGGGCTTCCGCCATCTACAGTCGCCGTGCGCCATACATCCGATGACTCGGCGACGTGGCCGCGACTTCTCCCTACGCCCCGCCCTCTCGGCCCGGTCGCCGAGGGCGGCCCGCCGGCCGGTGCGGCCGGTCGTCACCCACCGAACCCACGGCAAGGAGCTGTTCCCGTTGAAACTGCTACGACTCGGGGCTCCCGGTGAGGAGCGGCCTGCCGTCCGCACCGAAGACGGCCGACTGCTCGACGCATCTCCTGTCACCGCCGACATCGACGGCACGTTCCTGGGCTCCGGGGGACCGGAGCGGCTGCGTGTCGCCGTCACGGAGACGTCGTTGCCCGAGCTGGACCCCGCCGGCCTGCGGATCGGCGCGCCCGTCGCCCGTCCCGGCAAGATCATCTGCGTCGGTCTCAACTACCGCGACCACGCGGCCGAGACCGGCGCCGCGATACCTCCGCGTCCGGTGGTCTTCATGAAGGACCCGGGCACCGTCGTCGGCCCGTACGACGAGGTGTTGATCCCGCGCGGTTCCGTCAAGACCGACTGGGAGGTGGAACTCGCGGTCGTCATCGGTCGCCGGGCGCGTTACCTGGACGGACCTGAGGCCGCCCGGGCGGTGATCGCGGGCTATGCCGTCAGTCATGACGTCTCGGAGCGTGAGTTCCAGCTGGAGTACTCCCCGCAGTGGGACCTGGGCAAGTCATGCGAGACCTTCAACCCACTCGGCCCGTGGCTGGTCACCGCCGACGAGATCGATGACCCGCAGGACCTCTCGTTGCACCTGAGCGTCAACGGCAGGAAGCGGCAGCAGGGCCACACCCGCGACATGATCTTCCCTGTCGACCACATCGTGTCGTACCTGAGCCAGTACATGGTCCTGGAACCGGGTGACGTGATCAACACCGGTACGCCCGCGGGCGTGGCCCTCGGTCTGCCCGGCACCCCCTATCTCCGTGCCGGTGACACGGTCGAACTCGCCATCGACGGACTCGGCGACCAGCGCCAGACCTTCGCCCAAGCCTGAAAGGCAGCTCCCCTTGTCCGCAATCTCCGCCCGGATCGTCGCTGTCGACACCTACGACATCCGGTTCCCCACCTCGCGTGAGCTGGACGGCTCGGATGCGATGAATCCGGATCCCGACTACTCCGCCGCCTATGTGGTGCTGCGCACCGACGCCGGCGACGGGCTCGAGGGCCATGGCTTCACCTTCACCATCGGACGCGGCAACGACGTGCAGGTCGCCGCGGTCAACGCCCTGCGTCCTCATCTGCTCGGCCGCTCCGTCGACGAGTTGTGCGCCGACCCCGGCTCGCTGAACCGGGACCTGATCGGGGACAGCCAGTTGCGCTGGCTCGGGCCCGAGAAGGGTGTGATGCACATGGCGATCGGCGCCGTCGTCAACGCCGTATGGGACCTGGCCGCCAAGCGGCAGGGCCAGCCACTGTGGCGGTTGCTCGCCCATGCCGATCCTGAGTGGCTGGTGTCCCAGGTCGACTTCCGCTACATCGCCGACGCCCTCACCCCCGAGGAGGCCGTCCGCCTGCTCACCGAAGGCCGTGCAGGCCTGGCGGAGCGCGAAACCGCGCTGCTGGAGCGCGGCTACCCCGGCTACACCACCTCGCCCGGCTGGCTCGGCTACTCCGACGACAAGCTCACCCGGCTCGCCAAGCAGGCCGTCGCCGACGGTTTCACCCAGATCAAACTCAAGGTCGGCGCCGACCTGGACGACGACATCCGACGGATGCGCGCCGCCCGAGCCGCCGTCGGCGACGGCATCCGCATCGCCATCGACGCCAACCAGCGCTGGAACGTCGGCGAGGCGATCGAGTGGACCAACGCGCTCGCCCCTTTCGACCCGTACTGGATCGAGGAACCCACCAGCCCCGACGACATCCTCGGCCACGCGACCGTGCGCCGGGGCGTCGCGCCGGTGAAGGTCGCCACCGGCGAACACGTGCAGAACCGCATCGTCTTCAAGCAACTGCTGCAGGCCGGCTCCATCGACGTCCTGCAGATCGACGCCGCCCGGGTCGGCGGCGTCAACGAGAACCTGGCGATCCTGCTGCTCGCCGCCAAGTTCGGTGTACCGGTGTGCCCGCACGCCGGGGGAGTAGGGCTGTGCGAACTCGTCCAGCACCTGTCGATGTTCGACTACCTCACCCTGTCCGGCACCACCGAGGACCGGGTGATCGAGTACGTCGACCACCTCCACGAGCACTTCACCGACCCTGTGGCGATCCGCGACGGCCACTACGCCGCGCCGCTCGCGCCCGGCTTCTCCGCCACCATGCACACGACGTCCATCGCCGAGTACCGCTACCCGGACGGCGCCTTCTGGGCCGCCGACCTCGCCGGACAGGAGCAGGCCGCATGACCGGGCTGTCAGGACTCAGGGCCCTCGTCACCGGCGGCGCCTCCGGCATCGGGCTGGCCACGGCCCGGACGCTGGTCGCGCAGGGCGCCCGGGTCGCCGTACTCGACCTCGACCCGTCGGCAGCGCACCCCCCTTTGCTCGGCTTCAAGGCCGACGTCAGTGACGACGCGTCGGTGCGGACCGCCGTGGCGGAGGCGGCCACCGAGATGGGCGGCCTCGACATCCTCGTGAACAACGCGGGCATCGGCGCGGCCGGCACCGTGGAGGACAACCCGGACGAGCTGTGGCACGGCGTCCTGGACATCAATGTCCTGGGGATCGTCCGCACCACCCGCGCCGCCCTGCCGTACCTGCGCCGCTCGCCGAGCGCGGCCGTGGTCAACACCTGCTCGATCGCCGCCACCGCCGGACTGCCGCAGCGCGCCCTGTACTCCGCGAGCAAGGGCGCCGTGCTCTCGCTGACCCTGGCCATGGCCACCGATCACGTCCGCGAGGGGATCCGCGTCAACTGCGTGAACCCCGGCACCGCCGACACCCCCTGGGTCGGCCGGCTGCTGGACGCCGCCGACGACCCGGACGCCGAGCGGGCCGCCCTGAACGCCCGCCAGCCCCTGGGCCGACTGGTCACGGCGGACGAGGTCGCGGCCGCCATCGTCTACCTGGCGAGCCCCGCCGCCGCCAGCGTCACCGGCACCGCACTCGCCGTCGACGGCGGCATGCAAGGTCTTCGGCTGCGCCCGGCGGCCGGCTCATGAGAACCACGACGCTGGGCACGAGTGGTGTCCGGGTCACGGAACTCGCCTTCGGCGCGGCGGGCATCGGCAACCTGTACCGCCCGGTCACCGACGAGGCCGCCGCCGCCGCGGTGGACGCCGCCTGGGACGTGGGCATCCGCACCTTCGACACGGCCCCGCACTACGGACTCGGCCTGTCCGAGCGGCGCCTCGGTACCGCGCTGCGCGGCCGTCCCCGGGAGACGTACACCGTCTCCACCAAGGTCGGCCGGCTGCTGGTGCCGCAGGAGACCGACGGCGACGACCTCGCAGGCGGCTTCGCGGTCCCCGCGACCCATCACCGGGTATGGGACTTCAGCGCCGACGGTGTCCTGCGCTCCCTGGAGGCCAGCCTGGAGCGGCTCGGCCTGGACCGCGTAGACATCGCCCTGCTGCACGACCCCGACGACCACACCGATCAGGCTCTCGGCGAGGCCTACCCGGCATTGGAGCGGCTGCGCGGCGAAGGCGTCGTGGGGGCCATCGGCGTCGGCATGAACCAGACCGCCCTGCTCGCCCGCTTCCTGCGCGAAACGGATGTCGACGCCGTCCTGCTGGCCGGCCGGTACACCCTCCTGGAGCAGCAGGGTCTCGCCGAGGTGCTGCCCGAGGCCGCCGCCCGGGGCAGGAGCGTGCTCGTCGGCGGGGTCTTCAACTCGGGCCTCCTGACCGACCCGCGGCCGAGTGCCACGTACGACTACGCGCCCGTCCCGGAGCCCGTCCTGGCCCGGGCGCTGCGACTGAAGGCCGTCACCGAACGCCACAGCGTCCCGCTGCGTGCCGCCGCCCTGCGCTTCCCCTTCGGCCATCCGGCCGTCGCGAGCGTCCTGACCGGCGCCCGCTCCGCCGACGAGGTGCACGACACCGTCGCACTGCTACGGCGGTCCGTGCCCACCGCCCTCTGGGACGACCTGCGCGCCGAAGGACTCATGCCCGCCGAGGTGCCTGTTCCTCTGCCGACAAGGGAGCCGTCGTGAGGATCGCCCTGCACACCACGGTCCGCGCGGACCGCGCCGAGGAGTACGAGGCGGCACACCGCGAGGTCCCCGAGGAACTCACCACCGCCATCCGCGCCGCCGGAGTGAGCCGGTGGACGATCTGGCGCAGCCGCACCGACCTGTTCCACCTCCTGGAGGTGGACGACTACCCGGCGATGATCGCGGAGCTGGAGAAGCTCCCGGTCAACATCGCCTGGCAGGCCCGGATGACCGACCTGCTGGAGGTCGTCCACGACTACTCGGCGGACGGCGCCGACGCCTCCCTGCCCGTGGTGTGGGAGCTGTGACCGGCATGGACGTCGGCCTCGGCGTCGTCGACGCCCACCACCATGTGTGGGACCTGTCCGTGCGCGACCAGGACTGGATCACCGGCGAGGAACTCGCGCCCCTGCGCCGCGACTTCACCCTCGCCGACCTGGAACCCGAGGCACGGGCCCAGGGAGTCACCGCCACCGTGCTGGTGCAGACGGTCACCGTCCCGGAGGAGACGCCTGAGTTGCCGGCGTTGGCCGCGCGGAGCGAGTTGGTGGCCGGAGTCGTCGGCTGGGCGGACCTGACCGCCCCCGGTGTCGCCGATGCCCTCGCCGGACTCCGGGAACTGCCGGGGGGCGAGCACCCGGTGGGCATCCGCCATCAGGTCCAGGGCGAGCCCGATCCGGGCTGGTTGCTCCGACCGGACGTGCAGAACGGCCTGGCCGCCGTCGCCGAGGCGGGGCTCGTGTACGACCTGCTGGTGAAGCCCCATCAGCTGGCGGCTGCCGTCGAGGCCGTCCGGCGCCTGCCCGGCTGCACCTTCGTCCTCGACCACCTCGGCAAACCGCCCATCGCCTCCGGTGAACTCCAGCCCTGGGCGGACGCGGTACGGCTGCTCGCCGCACTGCCCGACACGGTCTGCAAACTCTCCGGCATGGTCACCGAGGCCGACCGGTCCTGGAACGTGGAAGACCTCAAGCCCTACGCCGACACCGTGCTGGACGCCTTCGGTCCCGAGCGACTGATGTTCGGCTCCGACTGGCCCGTGTGCCGGCCGGCCGCCACCTATGCCGAGGTCGGCGCCGCTGCCGGTGAGCTGATGGCGGGGCTCAGCCCCGCCGAGCGGCGGGAGGTCTTCGCCGGCACTGCCGTACGCACCTACGGCCCGCCCCTCCACAGGAACTCCCCATGCGCATAGCCCTCTTCATCACCTGCTTCAACGACACGATGTTCCCGAGCACCGGCCGGGCGGTGATCACACTGCTGGAACGGCTGGGCCACACCGTGGAGTTTCCCCAGGCGCAGACCTGCTGCGGCCAGATGCACTTCAACACCGGATACCGGCCCGAGACCCTGCCCATGGTGCGCCGCTTCGCCGAGGTCTTCGAGGAGTACGACGCCGTCGTCACCCCCTCCGGATCCTGCGCGGGGATGGTGCGTGATTACCACGCTGTGGTGGCCGGCCAGTACGGAGACGCCGCTCTCGGCGAGGCCGTCGGACGCGTGGCGCCGCGGGTCCACGAGTTGTCGGAGTTCCTGGTCGACGTACTCGGCGTCACCGACGTCGGCGCGTACTTCCCGCACCGTGTCACCTACCACCCCACCTGCCACTCGCTGCGCATGCTGAGGGTCGGCGACCGCCCGCTGCGACTGCTGCGCGCCGTCAAGGGCATCGACCTGGTCGAACTGCCCGACGCCGAGTCCTGCTGCGGCTTCGGCGGCACCTTCGCACTGAAGAATCCCGACGTGTCGAACGCCATGCTGGCCGACAAGATGCGCCACGTGCTGGACACCGGCGCCGAGTACCTGTGTGCGGGCGACAACTCCTGTCTGATGCATGTCGGCGGCGGCCTGTCTCGCCTGCGCACCGGCGTGGGAACCCTGCACCTGGCCGAGATCCTGGCCGCCACGGAAGGAGGCGTCCGATGAGCGGCGCCGACAACGTCATCTGGCTCGGCGCTCCCGCCTTCCCCGACGCGGCCCGTACCGCGCTGGCCGACACCCGACAGCGGGCGAACCTGCGCCGGGCGACCGGCACCATCCGCGACAAGCGTCTGGCCGTCGCCGCCGAACTCGAAGACTGGGAGGAACTGCGGGAGAGGGCCGCCGTCGTCAAGCGGAGCACCCTGCGGCACCTGGACCAGCATCTGCTGCGTCTGGAGCAGGCGGTGACGGCCGCGGGCGGCACCGTCCACTGGGCGGCCGACGCCGCCGAGGCCAACCGCATCGTCACCTCGTTGGTGCGGGCCACCGGTGAGAGCGAGGTCGTGAAGGTCAAGTCGATGGCCACCCAGGAGATCGGTCTCAACGAGGCACTCGCCGAGGCCGGGATCCGCGCGTACGAGACCGATCTGGCCGAACTCATCGTCCAATTGGGCGACGACCGGCCCTCACACATCCTCGTCCCGGCCATCCACCGGGGCCGCTCCGAGATCCGGGAGATCTTCCAGCGGGAGATGGGCGCCTGGGGAAAGCCTGCCCCCGAGGGGCTCACCGACGATCCGCGCGACCTCGCCGAAGCCGCCCGCCTGCACCTGCGGGAGAAGTTCCTGCGGGCCAAGGTGGCCGTCTCCGGCGCCAACTTCGCCGCGGCGGACACCGGCACCGTGGTCGTCGTCGAGTCGGAGGGAAACGGCCGGATGTGCCTGACCCTGCCGGAGACACTGATCACCGTCATGGGCATCGAGAAGGTCCTGCCGTCCTTCACCGACCTGGACGTCTTCCTCCAGCTGCTGCCGCGCTCCTCCACGGGCGAGCGGATGAACCCCTACACCTCGTTGTGGACGGGCGTCACCGAGGGCGACGGGCCGCAGGACTTCCACCTCGTGCTGCTCGACAACGGCCGCACCGCGACCCTGGCCGACGAGGTGGGCCGCCAGGCGCTGTCCTGCATCCGCTGCTCGGCCTGCCTGAACGTGTGCCCGGTGTACGAGCGCACCGGCGGCCACGCCTACGGCTCGGTGTATCCCGGTCCCATCGGTGCCGTACTGACCCCTCAGCTCGTCGGCATCGAGCAGGCGGCCTCGCTGCCGTTCGCCTCGACGCTGTGCGGGGCCTGCTATGACGCCTGCCCGGTGAAGATCAACATTCCGGAGGTGCTGGTCCATCTGCGGGCCGAGGCGGTCGAGGCGAAGCGTGCGGCCCGGCTGCTGCCCACCCCGGAGGCGCTGGCGATGAATGCCGCGGGCGCGGTCCTGGCCTCGCCCCGGCGGCTGGCGGCAGCCCAGCGACTCGGCGCCTTCGGTGCCCGACTGGTGGCCCGCGACGGACGGATCGGTGCCCTCCCCGGCCCGTTCGCCCGCTGGTCCGGAACGCGTGACACACCCGCGCCGGCCCGGGAATCGCTGCGCGCCTGGTGGCGCCGTACGAGAGGGGACGGCGACACGCCGCAGGGAAGCCGCACGCGCGGTCGCCCTGGAGGAAACAGCCGTACGACAGAGGAAGGCGAGCGGCGATGAACGGCCGTGACACCGTACTGCGGAGCATTCGCGGCGCTCTGAGCGACGTGCCACGCTCCGACACCCCCGACGCTGTCCCGGCGCCGCCGGCTTGTGGCGCCGACCACGCCGGACCGGACGTCGTCGGGCTGTTCGCCGAACGAGCCGCCGACTACCGCGCCACCGTCGTCCGCGTGCCCGAGGGCGAGGCCGCCGCCGCTGTCGCTCGCGCGCTTGTGCGGGCCGGAGCGCGCTCGCTGGTGATCCCGCCCGGGTTCCCCGAGGACCTGCTGCCTCCTGGTGACTGGGCCCGGCTGGCGGACGTCCCACCGCTGAGCATCGGACAACTCGACGCGGCGGACGCGGTGGTCACCACCGCCGCCGGCGCCATCGCCGTCACGGGCACGGTGGTGCTCGACAGCGGCCCCGGCCAGGGCCGCCGGGCGCTGACCCTCCTTCCGGACCAGCATGTCTGCGTGGTGCGGTCGAGCCAGATCGCCGGTGACGTGCCCGAGGCGCTCGGCCGTCTCGATCCGCTGCGGCCTCTGACCCTCGTCTCCGGCCCCTCGGCCACCAGCGACATCGAACTGGAGCGTGTGGAAGGGGTGCACGGGCCGCGGACCCTGGACATCGTGGTGATCGAGGACTTGCCCCTCCCCTCGTAGCGTGAAGCCCGTGATTGCAGGGGAAGTTGGGATTCACGGGGTCCAGGCAACGCGCTTACGATGCCGAGTTCCGTGAGAGTGCTGTACGCGTCGTGGATCACCGGCTTCTACGTCGCGGGTGTCTTCCTGTGCGCCGGCCTGGCCGCACTCGGTGGGGCGCCGTCACGTTGGTTGACCGGGTGGGATGATCTTCTGGTTGATCGTGCCGGAGGGGGCTGTTCGTGGGGGCCGGGTCGCTGTCGTGCAAGGGGCACCGGTACCGGGTCGAGGTGATCTCCCACTGCGTGTGGCTGTACTTCCGGTTCCCGCTCAGCTTCCGTGAGGTGGAGGAGCTGATGTTCGAGCGCGGGATCATCGTCTCGTACGAGACGATCCGCCGCTGGTGCGCCAAGTTCGGTCAGGCCTACGCGAACGGACTACGCCGTCGCCGGCCCCGGACCGGCGAAAAGTGGCACCTTGACGAGGTCTTCATCAAGATCAACGGCGAGCAGGAATACCCGTGGCGGGCCGTCGGCCAGGACGGCAACGTGCTGGACATCCTCGTGCAGAACCGACGCGGCAAGGCCGCGGCCAGGCGATTCTTCCGTGGCCTTCTCACAAAGACGGGTACGGTGCCGTGGGTGGTCGTCACCGGCAAGCTCCGCTTCTACGGAGCCGCCCACCGCGAGGTCATGGCCTCGGTCGAGCACCGCTCCCACAAAGGGCTGAACAACCGGGCCGAGAACTCACACCAACCGACCCGGCAGCGCGAACGGGCCCTGAAAGGCTTCCGCAGCACCGGCGCAGCGCAGAAATCCTCGCCGCGTTCAGCGGGATCTCACCCCACTTCCGACCCCACCGCCCCAGCCTGTCCGCTACCCACTACCGAGTCGAGATGATCATCCGCTTCGCCATCTGGGACCACATCACCGGCATCGCCGGCCTGCCCGCAGCAGCCTGACCCAGGCCGACACCCGGGCCGGCCACACTCCAGCACCTGTCAGGCACTCACGCACCCAACAACGTGACAGCGCCCTCCGAAGTCCGCCCAGGTCGCCACCGGCGTATGGCGTGGTCGGGCTGCTGACATCCCCGTTGTGACGCCTTCGACCATGCCCTGGCTGGAGTTGAGGATGTGGGAGGGCGGATGGGCGGCGCGGACGCAGCCGGGGCTCGGGGCGCGCTCACCGGTGTTGCGCGTCGGCGGGGCCTCCGCCCCGCGCCGCCGTCAGGGCGGCGGTGATGTCAGGCGGGGGACGTCGGCGGGGGGACGAGAAGACGGCCGCCGGACTGGCGGTCTGTGGAGCGAAGGTCAGGCCAGGACTCGTCCCGGCACAGCGCGACGAAGCGGGAAGCCACGGATTCCCGTCCGAAGACTGTGCCGCTACGCGGCTACGCGGCACAGTCTTCGGACGGGAAGGCCGGAATCTTTGGCCTTCAGCCCGAGGAGCAAGTCGACGTGGTGCGGTTACGCGGCGCGGGTGAACTGCCACCAGTTCATGTTGAAGAGGTAGCCGCTGCCGCCGGTGAACGTCAGGTAGAGGTCCTGGGTTCCCGTCGCGCCGCTCACGGGGCAGGTCACCGTGGTCCAGGCCTGCCAGCCGCCGGTGTTCGGCACACTGCACCGGCCCACGACCGTCCCGCTCGGACTGCCCAGGTGCAGCTCGACGGTGCCGCCGCCGGCGGCGGAGGCCACGCGCGCGGTGAAGGAGGAGGCGCCGGCCCCGAAGGCCACGCCCTTGACCTTGATGGAGTCGCCGTTTTCGATCCAGCCGACGTCCATTCCGCCGTCACTGGTCCATTCGGTCTCGATCCCGGAACTCCAGGCGATCGTCTCGGCCTCCTGGCGTACGTACGGGTCAAGCGCGCCGATCCGGGGCGCACCGGTGTTCGTCATGTTGATCGTCGGGATAGTTCCGTCAGCGTTGTAGGAGAACTTCTCCACGGCGACCGAGCGGGTGAAGCCGCCGCCGCCCGGGAGGGCGCCGTTGTGGTAGAAGAAATACGAGTTGCCCTGAAAGTCCACGATCCCGGGGTGGTTGGTGAAGCTGTTGCCCTGGGCGGGCATGACTGTTCCCCGGTAGGTCCACGGCCCGGTCGGGCTGGGTGCCGTGGAGTAGGCGATGAACTCCGAGCAGCACCTGGCCGCATACACCATGTAGTACAGGCCGTTGCGCTTGTAGACCCAGGGTGCTTCTTCGTACAGCGTGGGACGGTCGGGGTTGTCGGTGCGGGTGCCGAAGCCCGCGGTGGTGAGCGGAATTTGGACGGGGCTGCCTGCGTAGGACGTCATGTCCGCGTTCAGCTTGACGTACCACAGGTTCGGATTGCCCCAGTACAGGTAGGCCTGGCCGTCGTCGTCGATGAAGACGGTCGGGTCGATCTCACTGTTCTCCACCAGCGGGTGGCCGAGGGCGTCCCGGAACGGGCCGGTGGGGCTGTCCGACACCGCCACGCCGATGGCCATTCGGCCGGTCGCCCGGGCCGTCACCGGCACATACCAGTAGAACTTGCCGCCCCGTTCGACGGCCTGGCCCGCCCACGCGTCGGCGGACGCCCAGCTGAAGGTGGCCAGGCTGAGCGGCGAGCCGTGGTCGGTCCAGTTGACCATGTCGGCGGAGGACCACACCCGCCAGTCCTTCATCACGAAGGAGGAGGTGGAGCCGTCCTCGTCGTGCCCGGTGTAGAGGTAGACCCGCCCGTTGTACACCAGTGGGGCAGGGTCGGCGGTGTAGACGTTCTGCACGATCGGGTTGTCGGCCTTGGCCGCCGTGGGATGCACCGCGGCGGGAAGGACGGCGAACGCCAACATGAGGATCAGCACCCAGGTTGCCCGGGCGAGCCTCGTACCGGTGGCGGGTGATCTCACTGCGGTCGGGTGAGCCGTTGGCCTGTGGACGGCGGTACTGGCCATGGTGTGGTCCTTCCTGGTGCTGCGGGTCGGGGACTGAGCAGCTGGTCAGATGCGGGGGAGGGACGTTGCTGTGCTTGGGGTGTGGTCAGTGCGAACCGTGCGATGCGGACGGAACCGCCGAGTGTCTGCGTGGCGTAGCTGGAAGGGCGAAGCGGTAGCCCATGAAGAACTGCCAGGTGTTGCCCATGGTGAACGCGGCCCCAGGCGGGTGAAGTTGGTGCCGTCGGTGCTGTGGGAGAAGGTTCCCGGGCGGGAGGCGCCGGGGCGGATGCCGGCGGCCGCGCGCAGCCGGATGCGACCGCCGTGACGTTGTCGCTCGCGACTTCGGCGCCGGTGGTGCTCCAGTTGCTGTCCATCGCGGATCGTCGCGTCGTCCAGCTGGATCGTCGCGGTGGAGATGGGTCCCTGAATCCGGTGGGTGAGGGTATTGCGGGCCCAGTACAGGTGGTTGGTGGCCGTCGCGGTGCGCAGGGTCAGGCCGTTGTTGACGGACCATGTGTCGTGGTCCGGTTTGTGGTTCCCTTCCGGTCAGTGGGGTGACCTGGCGGGGTGGGGGCGGCAGGGCGGGGCTGGATACGACGTGCCCCAGGCACGGCCTACGAGTTGGACGACGGGCCGGCCGCGCCAGGCCTAATAGGAGGACCACAGCCGCGCGGCACAGGCGCGGGCGCGGCATGGTGCGGGTGACGTCACACGATGCTCCAGGAGGCGATCGGGGCTCGCCGCACGAATGCCGGGTGCACCCTTCCAAGTCCGGCACTTGGCGTGTGGGGGAGAGCCTTACTGGTACGGATGATGCGGGTGCTGTCATGCCCGGCATGTGCACCATGCGCAAGCCGCTTCGGGCCGGGATGTGTTCGATACTGCGAACGTGAACCGGTCCTTCGGACGGCATGGATCCTAGGAGTTGAGAGCGGACAGCACAAGATCCTCGATCGACCCGTTCATGCCGAAGATTGAGGAGTGGGTCGACCGGTCGCGGCGTACGGTGCGAGCCGACGAGCTCCACGAACGCCTCCAGCTACTGGGGTTCACCGGGGACGAGCGGACGACGCGGCGGGCGGTCGCGCGGGCGAAGGGAACAGTGGCGGGCCGGCCACCGTCGTACTTACCGGCCGCGGATCGCCGAGCCCGGTCTCTGGTTCCAGTTCGACTGGGGATGGGGCCCGAAAGTGCCTGTTCCGGGCGGTGGAGGCGAGCGCGCGAGACGCTGTTGTTCTGTGCGTGGCCGGCGTGGTCCCGCTTCCGGGTGGTGATCCCGGTCTGGGACCGGACCCTGCCCACGGTGCTCTCGTGCATCGACTCCACTTTGCGGGCGATCGGCGGGGCACCGACCTGTCTACTCACCGACAACGAGAAGACGATGACCATCGACCGGCTCGCCGGGATCGCGGTCCGTCTCCTCAAGTCGTGGCCGCAGGACGCCACTACGGCCTGCAAGTGCACACCTGCGTCCCGTTCGACCCCGAGTCCAAATGGGGGCAGGGAGGCCACCGTCCGTATCGCGAAGACGAACCTGATCCCGACCTCCGCGAACCCGCGGGAGAAGCACGGTAGCTTCGCCGAACTCCGCGGGGCCTGCGCGAATCTTCTGGCGGTAGGTCAACACCCGAGTCCACCGCGAGACAGGCAGGGCACCGGCCTCCGCGCCAGACGGTCGAACGCACCCGCCTGCAACCGCTGCCCCTCACACCCTCAACTTGGACCGGGCGGCAACCTTTTCGGGAGCGGCGGCAACCAGTACTGCAACGGTGCCTGTCCAAGCCCGCGCTCGCACCGCCGCCTGACCTCGCGTCAAAGGTCTTTGCAATAACGGGATTTGAAGGCCCGGTTTCAGCCTGTGAACGTTTCTGCTCGCGGATATTGCGCGAAGTGTTGACGTGTTTCATGGGATGTCTAGCATTCTCTCGATCGGCACTTCGACCCTTGTTCGGTATATCGGACAAGGATGCACCATGTCGGCATCCGGGCAGCCCCTGACGGGGAAGACCGGAGTCGCTCGCTCAGGGATGACGAGGTCCTTATGCGCAGTCGTAGTTTCAGCCGCAGACGTCCGTCGGTGGTGTTCGCCGCAGCGGTTGCGGCCCTGGCCGCATTGGCGGCGCTGCTCGTCGCCGGCCCGGCTCAGGCGGCCACCACCAGCGACGTGCGCGGTGTTGATTCCGGCAAGTGTCTCGATGTGTCGGGCTTCAGCCAGACCGACGGCGCGAACGTGCACATCTGGGACTGCCACGGCGGAACCAACCAGCAGTGGACGTTGACGGACAGCAACCAGCTGACCGTCTACGGCAATAAGTGCCTGGACGTCCGGGGCGGCGCCACCACGTCCGGCACGCCGGTACAGATCTGGACGTGCAACGGCAGCGACAACCAGCAGTGGCGGGTCAACCCCGACGGCACGATCGTCGGCGTGCGGTCCGGACTCTGCCTGGAAGCCGCGGGCTGGGGCAAATCCAACGGCACAGGAGTGCAGATCTGGTCGTGCCACGGCGGCACCAACCAGAAGTGGACCGGCCTGTCAGGAGCGAACCACGTGTGTGCTCTTCCGTCGACCTACCGCTGGACATCGACCGGCCCGCTGGCGGAGCCGAAGGCGGGCTGGGCCTCGCTCAAGGACTTCACCAGCGTCGTCTACAACGGCAAGCACATCGTCTATGCCACGACGCACAACACCCTCGCCGGTGACGACGGGCGCTGGGGACTGACGACCTTCAGCCCCTTCACGAACTGGTCCGACATGGCCACCGCCACCCAGAACACGATCCCCTTCGACGGCATCGCGCCGACGCTGTTCTACTTCGCCCCGAAGAACCTCTGGGTGCTCGCCTACAACGGGGCTTGGCCATACAGCTTCGGCTACCGCACCTCAAGTGACCCCACCAACCCCAACGGCTGGTCCGCGCAGCAGGAGCTGTTCACGGGCACCCTCCCGAAGGGGGGCCCCCTCGACGTGACCCTCATCGGCGACGACACGAACATGTACATGTTCTTCGCCGACGACGAGGGCAGCATCTACCGCGCCAGCATGCCCATCGGCAACTTCCCGGGCACCTTCGGTTCGTTCACGAAGATCATGAGCGACACGCCGCTCAACCTGTTCGAGGCGCCGGAGGTCTACAAGGTCCAGGGCCAGAACCAGTACCTCATGATCGTCGAGGCCCAGAACTACACAGGGTATGGCCGCTACTTCCGCGCGTTCACGGCCACCAGCCTCGACGGCACGTGGACACCGCAGGCCGGGGCCGACACCGTGACCAGCCCCTTCGCCGGCAGTGCCAACAGCGGCGCGACGGCCTGGACCAGGGACATCAGCCACGGCGATCTGGTTCGCACCAACCCCGACCAGACCAAGACCATCGACCCCTGCAATCTGCAGTTCCTCTACCAGGGACGCGACCCCAGCACCGACGGCATGGACTACGGCCTCCTGCCGTACCGGCCGGGCGTGCTGACACTGCAGCGCTAGCCGGTGGCGTGACACAGGTCCTGGTGGTCGTGACGCTCGCGGGCAACGACGTACGCCGGACCGGGTGAGCGTCACAGCAAGCGATCAGGAAGGAGTGGAGTTGGAGCGGCGGGCTCGGTGCAAGGCCGAGCCCGCCGCCACGTGGAGAACCCGGATGGTGGCGGCCTCGTCCTGCTCGACCGAGGATGTCCTGTTCCTGGAACGGCTCTCGGCCCCCAACGTGGTGATCAACTACACCCGAATCGCTGGGCGCCTGTCCCTGCACGCATCCTCCAGCGGACTGGTGCTGCTGGCCTACGGCCCCACATCCCTGAAGGAAGCTGTCCCTTCGGGCCCGTTGATCGCCTACACGTCGGCCACTCCGGCCGAGCCCACCCGGTTGCGTGCGGTCCTGGCCGAGGCCCGGCAGCAGGGATACGCCTATTGCCCCGGACGCGTCCATCAAGAGGCTCTCGGAATCGCCGCTCCGATACGCGGAGCCGAGGGTGCGGTGGTCGCGGCGCCGTCGGTCATCGTGCCCAGCGAGTCGAGCGCCCATGCCGTCGTTCCCGTGGTCCGGATGGCTGCTCGGGGTATCTCCCGTGCCCGGCAGCGTCTTTGATGAGCGGTGCTGGCCCGGGGTGGCGGAGATGGAGCCGGCCGGCATCGCGCGCGCCCTCGGCGTGTATGCCCAGCGGGTCATCACCCCGCGCGGCTCCACCGCGTGTCCGGCCTGGAACTGATGACGGCTTGTGCACGGCAGGTCAGTGACCGCCGCACGTCTCCAGCCAAGCCGGGCGCGCCTGCCTCCCGGCAAATCCGGCAAACGCGCCATCAGCGAAGAGCAGATGCCTCAGCTTGTGCTTTTCCTTTGGCCTCGAACGGCGTGTCGAACGGAGCCGCTCATCCGGGTGTTCGCCGGACGTGGACACGGCCTTCGTCTGATCCTGTGCTCCGACCAAGGACGCGCCTGACCACGACGAAGGCCGCGAGGAATGAGTGTGCTGCACCACGATGTCCGGCGGGAGGCGTTCGCTGAAGCGTCACACTTCCGGGAGGACTTCTTCGCGTGCCTGACTGCGCGGCCTGACGAGCTGTTCGAGCTCGCGGACGCGTTTGTTGTGCGCGGACGGTCCGGTGCGGTCCCCGGTGGAGTTGTCGTTGACGCCCGAGCACCGGCGTGGGCACGGCGCGCTGTACGGGGCTCTCAACCGGGGTAGCGTCGATGCCGGACAGCTGCGGCGGACGCTGGCCGCGCTGCCCCAGCCCGAGGCGGCCGACGGCCGGCTGGTCCTGGCTGTGGATGTGTGCAACTGGCCGCGGCCGGACGCCGAGTGCAGCCCGGACAGGCTCTTCTGCCACACCACGGTCGCGGCCGGGACCAGCACCTGATGATCCCGGGCTGGCCGTACTCGTTCGTCGCCGCTCTCGAATCGGGCCGCACCTCCTGGTGCCGGCTGCTGGACGCGGTGCGGCTCGGCCCCGAGGACGACGTCGCCGAGGTCACCGCCGCCCAGGTTCGCCGCGTGGTCGAGGACCTGATCGCCGGCGGAAGCTGGCGCGACGGCGATCCGGACATCCTGGTTGTCTTCGACGCCGGCTACGACGCCCCGCGCATGGCCTACCTGCTCGACGGACTGCCTGTTGAGGTCCTGGGACGGATGCGCTCGGACCGCGTCATGCGCCGCCCGACACCCACCCAGCTGGAGTACTCCCGGGCCTACCCTCAGGGCGGGCGGCCTCCCAAGCACGGCAAGGAGTTCCGCTTCGCCAAGCCCGAGACCTGGAGCGAGCCGGACGCAGAGACCGTCCAGGTCACCGACCGCTAGGGGACCGCCCGGGCGACGGCCTGGGACCGTATCCATCCCCGGCTCACTACCCGCTCCGCATGGATCGACCACGACGGCGAACTGCCCATCATCGAAGGGACATTGATACGCCTTGAGGTGGACCGCCTGCCCGGCGGCGGAGATCCGCTGCCGCTGTGGTTGTGGTCCTCCGCCACCGGCCTGACGAGCGCCGGCGTCGATCTGCGCTGGCAGGCGTTCCTGCGACGCTTCGACCTGGAGCACACGTTCCGCATGACCAAGCAGACCCTCGGCTGGACCCGGCCGAAGCTCCGCACCAGGCAGCGGCGGACCGGTGGACGTGGTTGATCATCGACGCGCATACCCAGCTACGGCTCGCCCGTCCACTCTCCGAAGATGTCCGTCGGCCCTGGGAGCGCTCGATGGAACCGAACAAGCTCACCCCGGCCCGGGTCCGCCGGGGGTTCAGAAACCTCCGCCCGGCCTTGCACTGCCCGACCCGTGCGCCGAAACCATCGCGGCCGGGCCCCGGCAGGCCCCTCGGGTCGAAGAACCAGCGACTGGCCACCCGCTACGACGTGGGCAAAACCGTCCGGCGCCCGGAGACCATCAGCGAACGCGACCGGATCAGACCCTGAGGGGCAAGATCAGACAGTCCTCACGACATCCGACAAGGGGATGTCGATCCTGGTCGCGTCGCCGAAGATATCCACCGTCAACTCGACACGGCCCCGAACATGGTCAACAGCCACGACGGGGCTCGTGAAGTCGGTGAACGGTCCACCGGTAATCCGCACGTTGGTCCCGACCTTGATGTCCATCTCGTGCGTCACACCAGCCCCCTTCGCGCCACTACGTCAATCAGCCACCGCCGACAGAAGCCAACCTACCTTCGGCGGAGGGGGCCGAACCGCGCGGGGCAGGCTGCGATGCGACCGCTGGTTAAAGCACAGGCTCAGAGGTCGTTTTCTCCCGTTGTTTCATCTTGGGGTGCGAATGTGATCCGGTGATGTCGGGTCGCGCCAGGAGATGGTGTTCTGAGGCGGCGGGCCATCAGGTCGGTCATGGCCAGGTGGATCATGGCCTCGGAGCGGGCCGGGAGGGTCTCGTGGTCGCGGGCCAGGCGGCGGTGGAGCATCAGCCAGCCGTATGTTCGCTCAACAGTCCAACGTTTCGGCATCGGGGTGAATCCCCTGGTCCCGGGTTTGCGGGCGGTGATTTCCATGTCGATGCCCAAGGTGGCGGCATGCTCGACGAGGTGCTGGCGGTAACCGCCATCGACCCACACCTTGCGGATGCCGGGATGGTCGGCGGCAACCTGGTCGAGCAGCTGGGTGCCGGCCACGGAGTCCTGGACACTGGCTGCGGTGACCAGCACCGCGAGAAGCAGGCCGAGCGTGTCGGTGACGATGCTCCGTTTACGGCCGACGATCTTCTTGCCTGCGTCCGTGCCCTGGCTCACGACGGGGACGCTGGTGGAGGTCTTCACGCTCTGCGCGTCGATTACGCAGGCCGAGGGCTCGGCATTCCGGCCCAGCCCTCCTTTCTCCTAAGCAACTCCCTTAGCACGCCGTTGAGTTGGGCAAACACCCCTTCCTTCTGCCACTTCGCGAAGTAGCCGTAGACCGTCTCCCAGGGCGGGAAGTCGTGTGGCAGGTAGCGCCACTGCACCCCGGTGCGGTCCACGTAGAGGATCGCGTTCATGATCTCGCGCAGGTCGTGCTCGGGCGGCCGGCCGAAGTCCAGGGCCCGGCCGCGGCGCTCGAAGCGCCAGGCCGCGAGAACCGGCTCGATCAACTCCCAGCGGGCATCGGACAGATCACTCGGATACGGACGTCGCCGCTCACTCATGACCTTGGCGTACCGCTCCGAGCCGAGTGCGCCCAGGTGTGCATCTTCGGCCGTGGAAGCACGGCATGGAACCGGGCGTCTTGGAATGAGACAGGCGCACGTCGCGTCCCGCCCCAGACATCACCCCGTCCGGCTCTCAAGGCCCCACTCGTGCCGACAACCTCACCAGCATCAGACCGCCACGACTCGCAATTTATGAGATATACACCTAAGTGAGGCGAAAACGACCTCTCGGCGCCTGTTCTGAGAGGAGAATTCCTCCCCAGTCGATCACCGACAGACAGGCTACCAACGGGTCCCGTCACCAAGTGTGAATTGATGGGATCATTTTGGCCGTTACACGTGTCAGAGGATCCGTCACTTTGTCGGCCTTCCCACAGCCAAGCCGGTGGCCATCCCCCTAGATTGACGCCCGCACCCGAAACAACCCGGGCGGAACCCGCAATCTCATCGGCGGCATACATCCCATCTAGGCTTCTCAGAAAGGCCTTCTTCGGGTGCCCGGGAACCGTGGCGGCTGAGTTGCGCTGCTTCCCGTCATGTCTCACCCCATGCTGATCGGCATTTCGGACCCCCCAAACAACTGAAAGTGCACCAAGTGATGAGATTCCTCGAGCGTTTCGGCCCCGGGCTGGCCATCTCTGCTGCGGCGATCGCGTTGAGCACGCCCGGACCGGCCATCGCCGGCGAGGTGAGCAACGGCAAGGACGCCACGTACTACATCTCGCTCGGTGACTCCCTGACCACGGGTTACCAGCCGGACGTGGACAAGGACACCGACCTCGCCTACACCGACCAGCTCTACGCGCAGCTCAAGCAGCGCACCCCCGGACTGAAGCACATACGCCTCGGCTGCACCGCTGAGACCACCGAGTCTCTGATCAAGGGCGGCAAGTGCGACTACCCGCACGCCAAGTCCCAACTGGACGCCGCCCTGCAGGCCTTGGCCCAGCACCGCGGCAAGGTCGCCTACGTGACCCTCAGCGTGGGCGCGAACGACATCCTCCTCAACTGCGTCGGCCCCGCCGGCACCCTCGACGGGGCGTGCCTGAACAGCCGGAGCCAGACCATGGCGAAGAACATCGCCCAGATCGCGGGCGCGCTCCGCAAGGCGGGCACGAACAACACCCAGTTCGTGGGCTCGACGTACTACAACCCGTTCCTGGCGACCTGGCTGCTGGGCGCCGCGGGTCAGCAGGCCGCCAAGGAGTCGGCACCCCTGGTCGGGGCCGCCAACACGGGCATCACCCAGGTGTACAAGTCCACCGGCTTCAAGGTGGCGGACGTGGCCGGGGCCTTCTCCTCGGACGACTTCACCACCCAGGTCAACGTGCCCGGCGCGGGTGAGGTGCCGGCCAACGTGGCCAAGATCTGCCAGCTGACCTGGGCGTGCACGAAGAAGGACCCCCACCCCAACGCCGACGGCCACAAGCTGATCGCCGGCGCCTTCGCGGCGCAGCTCGCCGACAACGACGTGCCCGGTGCGAGTCCGTCCCCTACCCCCACCCCTGACGACTCGGCCACGCCCGAGCCCGGCACCAGCAGGGGCAGCGGCAGCGGCAGCGACACGGGGGCGAACCAGCCGTCCACGAACGGAGACCTCGCCGAAACCGGCGCGTCGAGCAGCACCCCCGTCCTCGCGGGTGCCGGTCTCGCCGTCGTGGCGGCCGGCAGCGCCGCGGTCTACGTCGCGCGCAGGCGCCGTACGACCGACGAGAGCTGACAGTCAGTCGGTAGATCCCGGACGACAGCAGGCCGCCCGCGATGTCGCGGGGGGCCTGCTGCCCGGCTACGGACGACCGGGCAGCCCGGAGGGCGGGGCTCGCTCTGCTGCGCAAGGCACAGCGCGATGGGCACGGTCACACAAGGGTGTTCTCCATCCCCCCCTCCTACGCCCACCAGCTGCTGACCGATGTGGTGCCGGTGGATAAGACATCATCTCATTTGGTAAGTCTGCGGTAGCAGATGAGGGTGCAGGCGATGCTGGTGAAAGCCAGGAAGTGCTCCGCTTTGCGCTCGTAGCGG
>NZ_JBIWLX010000031.1:0-55370 GCF_044766405.1 Streptomyces sp. NPDC102270
CCCTCGACGGCACGGCCGCGGCCGGCACCGGCCGCGCCGACAGGTACGGACGCTTCCTCGACGCCCTGGAGCTGCACTTTCGCGAACTGCACCACGCCGCGGACTACGCCGAGCTGCTCGGCTGCTCGGTCCGCACCCTCAGCCGCACCGCCCAAGACGCCACCGGCAAGGGAGTACGCGAACTCATCGACGACCGGCGCCTCCTGGAAGCCCGGCGCCTGCTGGAAGCCGCCCGGTGGGATGCCCGGACGGTGGCCGCCCACCTCGGCTTCACCGACCCCGCGAACTTCGGCCGCTTCTTCCGCGACCGCACCGGCCTCACCCCGGCCGCCTACGCGGCCCGCGAAGCGAGGACGACCCTTGACGGCGGCGGTCTCGCGGCGATGACCTTGTCGCTTCCCGCGATCAGTTCTCAGTCGTCCAGGACGACGACGTGCTTGCCCGGCGTGGTGCCGGATTCGCGGGCGGCCTGGGCGTCCCGGACCTGCTCCAGGCCGTGGTAGACCTTCGCGACCGGGACCTTGAGGCGTCGCTCCGCGATGGCCTGGAGTTGATGGGCGAAGACGTCGGCCGGGAGGTCGGCGGCCTCGCCCGCGTAGCTGGTCAGCCGCACCCCGCTGGGGATCATGAACGGGGAGAAGTCGGGGATGGCCCACCCGCCGCCCAGGGCGCCGGTGAAGCAGACGGTGTTGTGCACGCGCACGCATCCGAAGGTGTCCGGCAGGGCTGTGCAGCCCACCAGTTCCAGCGCGGCGTCCACGCCCTGCGGTGCGAGGCCCTGAACCTTCTCGGCGATGTGTCCGTCGTCCACGATCGGATGGTCGACGCCCATGGCCCGCAGTTCGTCGGCACGCCCGGCGTGACGCGTGGTGGAGATGACGGTGGCGCCGATGTCCTTGACCATCGCCGCCGCGCTCAGCCCGACCGTGGAGGTGCCGCCGCGGATCAGCAGCGTCTGTCCGGCCTTGAGGTCCAGGCCGCGGGTCAGGGATCCGTAGGCGGTCTGGAACATCTCGGGCGCGCGCCGACCACGTCCCACGGCAGGGTGGTCTCGAACGGGATGACCTGTGCCGCGGGGACGGTGACGTACTGGGCGTACGCGCCGTCGTACGAGCGGCCGGCCTCATCGACCACGCCGACGCCCTCGATGCCGGGAACCCGCGGATAGGTGACCACCGCGTCCGACTCTCCCTTGCGGGTCGTGACCTCGGACTCGTAGACGCCGAACGCCTTCACCCTGATCCGCACCCAGCCGGGCTTGCGTACCGGCACCGGCAGGTCCTTGATCTCGTGGTGAGCATCCCGCCGGCTCCCCACCAGGGGCTTTTCCGCCGCCACACTGTCGGGCAAGGTCGTGCTCGACATCGGAGCATCCGTGACGCGCCGTACGACGAACTCGACGACGGCCGCGTCGGTCTCGTCGAGCCACGTCACCTCACCGGCGAACACCAGCAGCACGCGCTCGGCGACCCTGGACAGCGGACCAACACTGCTCCTCTCGGCTCTCCCTCTTGACACCCGCTCTTACCGCACCCTAACTTTTCGCCAAATTACGAACAGCGTCCGGCATTTCGAACAAAGGGCGTGCTCGCCGGACCTGCCGACTCGCCTCCGCTCCCGCTCCGCGGCGCCACACAAGGATGTCTCTGTCATGAGCATTGCTCCCGCATCTGCCGGTGTGGAACAGGCCGTCCGCCGACTCCAGTGGTCACGCGCCTGACACTCCGCTTTCACCCCGTTCCGGCACCCGCAGAAAGACAGGAAACGCACATGGCAAGGGTTCTCACCCGGGTCGCGGCGATACTGGTCGCCGTCGGCCTCTTCTTCACCTCCCAGT
This sequence comes from Streptomyces sp. NPDC102270, assembly GCF_044766405.1. Taxonomy (NCBI): domain Bacteria; kingdom Bacillati; phylum Actinomycetota; class Actinomycetes; order Kitasatosporales; family Streptomycetaceae; genus Streptomyces; species Streptomyces sp. NPDC102270. Next base: position 1,838 of record NZ_JBIWLX010000031.1, read on the forward strand.
CCCTGATCACACCGGCAGCCGCCGCCGACCCCGGCTACCTGATGGTGCACTTCACCGGTGAGGGGTCGACCAACCAGCAGATGTACCTCTCGCACAGCACGGACGGTCTGCACTGGAACGACCTCAACGGCGGCGGCATGGTCCTGCGCTCCACGGTCGGCACGAAGGGGGTGCGTGACCCCGCATTCGTGAGGTCCCCCGACGGCAGCAAGTACTGGATCATCGCCACCGACCTGTGCATCAGCTGCGGGCAGACGTGGAGTCAGTCCATCAACGACGGCAGCCGCAACCTGGTGGTGTGGGAGTCGACAGACCTGGTCACCTGGTCGCAGCCGTGGCTGCTCAACGTCGCCGGCGCGATCCCCGACGGACGCAACGCCTGGGCGCCCGAGGCGATCTGGGACCCCGAGACCAACGACTACGTCCTGTACTGGGCCACGAACGTGCCCCTCAACGGCGCAACGAAGCACCGCATCTTCTACGCCCGCACCAGCGACTTCCGCACCATCAGCACCCCGCAGCTCTACATCGACCGCCCCGGCAGCCAGGAAATCATCGACACCCAGATCATCGAGATGCCCTCCGGAGTGGGTAACTACCGTTACGTGCGGGCCTCCGGCGACGGGCAGATCACCCTCGAGGGCAGCAACTCGATCCTGGGGACGTGGACGAACCTGGGCAACCTCTCCGGCATCGGTCTGACCGGTTCGATGGTCGAGGGCCCGATGTGGATGAAGTTCAACGGCACCAACAAGTGGGCGCTCTACCTCGACCAGTACGCCACCAGCGGCGGTTACATGCCGGTCGTGACGACCGACCCGTCCAATCCCGCGACCTACCAGAAGCCGGCGTCGGGAAGCTACGACATGGGCGGCACGAAAAAGCGCCACGGCTGGATCATGAACCTGACGGCCGCCGAGGAGAGCCGTGTGCTCGCACGCTGGCCCAACACCGCGGCCAACCGGCTCCAGTCGTACAACTTCCAGGACCGGTACGTACGGCACACCAACTTCGACGTGCGCATCGATCAGAACATCACCGACCCGGACGCGCAGTTCCGGCTGCGGCCCGGCCTGGCGGGCTCCGGCACCGTCTCCTTCGAGTCGGTGAACTTCCCCGGACACTTCCTGCGGCACTCCGCGTTCGACTTCCAGCTCGTCTACAACGACGGCACCGCCGGGTTCGCCGCGGACGCCAGCTTCCGCCAGGTCGCCGGGCTCGCCGACTCGAGCTGGTCGTCGTTCCAGTCGTACAACTACCCCGACCGGTACATCCGCCACTACGCGTACGAACTCAAGCTCGACCCGATCACCACCGCGACGGGGCGGAGCGACGCCACCTTCCGCGTGACGAACTGACCTGAGACCGGCATGCCGGCGCCTCCGGGGGAGAGCGCCGGCATCCCCTCCCTCTTGGTCGCACAACGGGCTCAACGGTGCCCGGCATTGTCGGCCGGGCAACCGCATCGGTGCAGCAGGAACGGCGCGACCAGACCGGGGGCCACCAGCGGCAGTATCAGCGTCCGCAGGCTGTGCCACCGGGAGGCGCCCATGTTGATGGCCGCCTCCTCCAGTGCCGGGTACAGACCCCGCAGCATGCCGAGCAGCCCCGGGTACGCCACGGGAAGAGGCGCCGTCAACACCCTGGTGCTCGGCGCTCTCGTCGGCCTGTGCGGATCTGTCGGCTCGTCGTGCCAGATCTATTGACTTGCTCTCCCGTCCGTCATTACCGTCTGGCAGCATTTCGAACGCCTTTCGATATCTCGAACGGCGGATATCTCGCATGAGTGCCCAATGGAGGACACCTCTATGCGTCATCGACCCAGACCCGGTACCCGCCTGGTGGCCGCCCTGTGCGGCTCGACGCTGTCCATGGCCCTGTTGACCGGCGGACCCGGGGCGACCCCCGCCCAGGCGGCCGACGACCCCAACGCGATCGCGCTCGACAAGGACGCGATCCTCGCCGCCAACCAGCTCGACGAGCCGCAGTGGTACAAGGACAACATCCCGTTCCTCGACACCCCCGACAACGACATCGACGATGTCTACTACTACCGGTGGAGCACCTACAAGCGTGCGCTCCGCTACACGGTGCCGGGTACGGGTTATGTGTCGACCGAGTACGACGTGCCGATCGGCTACGCCGGGAACCCGTACACCGCGCTTCCGGACGCGGCCGGCTACCACCTGCTGGACGGGCGCTGGCTGCGCAACCGGGACTACGCCGGTGACTACCTGGACTTCTGGCTGCGCGGGGCCGGCAACTCGGGCGCCCGCAACTTCAGCGAGTGGATCACGAGCGCCGCGTACCAGCGTTATCTCGTCACGGGGGACGCCACCCAGATCAAGTCCGCGCTCCCCCACCTCATCGCGCTGTACAAGCGGTGGGACTCGAACTTCAACACCGACGTCACGGTGAACGGCACGCAGTCCACCAGCGACCTGTACCACCAGACCCCGCTGTCCGACGCCACGGAGTACACCGAGACGTCGATGCACAGCAGCGACTGGTTCGGCGGCGGCCGCGGCTACCGGCCCACGATCAACGCGTACATGTTCAGCGCCGCCCAGGCCATCAGCAAGATCGCCACGCTGAACGGCGACACGGCGACCGCGAACGATTACGACGCCAAGGCCGCGCAGCTCAAGTCGGCCGTGCAGAACTCGCTGTGGGACCCGCAGCGCAACTTCTTCATGCAGGTCTACAACACGGACACCAGCAACGGCACCCTGAAGCAGACGAGGACGACCTGGCGGGAGCTGATGGGCTACGCCCCGTGGGCGTTCAACCTGCCCGACGCGCAGTACTCGTCGGCGTGGAAGTACCTGACCGACTCCAAGCGGTTCAAGGCGCCATTCGGACCCACGACGCTGGAGCGGGTGCACGACTTCGAGGCGGAGCAGGCCACCCGCAACCACGCCAACCTGTTCAGCTCGTCGACCGCCTCCAACGGGCAGTACGTCGGGCAGATCGACTTCGACGACAGCTACGTCACCTTCACCGTGAACGCGCCCGGCGCCGGGACGTACCCGGTGACCGTGCACTACGCCAACGGCACCACCGGCACGTCGACCCACAAGCTCATCGTGAACGACGACACCGCCAACCCGATCACGGTCAGCTACGCGCCCACCGGGGCCTGGCAGAAGTTCTCGGAGTCGCAGTCCGTCACCGTGCAGGTCCCGATGAAGGCCGGCGCCAACACGCTGAAGTTCGCCAAGGGCACCAGCTTCGCCGAACTCGACCGGATCACGGCGAACCCGTACTTCGACTACCAGGCGATCCCCGCCACGCAGCAGCGTGACGACGCCAACTGCTGCCACTGGAACGGCCCGAGCTGGCCGTACCAGACGAGCCAGGTCCTGACCGGCATGGCGAACCTGCTCCAGGACTACCCGGCGCAGAGCTACGTCACCAAGGCCGACTACCAGACGATGCTGGCGCAGTTCGCCGACCTCCAGCACAAGGACGGCAAGCCCTACATCGCCGAGGCCGCCGACGGCGACACCGGCCAGTGGATCTACGACGGCTTCAACTTCAGCGAGAACTACAACCACTCCAGCTTCAACGACCTGGTGCTCACCGGTCTGCTGGGCATCAAGCCGCAGGCCAACAACACGCTGGTGCTGAAGCCGCTGGTCCCCTCAGGCTGGGACTGGTTCGCGGTGGAGTCCCTGCCCTACCACGGACACACCTACTCGATCCGCTGGGACCGTGACGGCACGCACTACGGCAAGGGGAGCGGCCTGCAGATCTTCCAGGACGGCCAGCGCATCCAGCAGTCGTCGACGCTCGCCAACACCACCGTGAACGTGGCCGCCCCCGTCACCCCGGCACCGGCCACCCGGCTGATGAACGTGGCGGCCAACCCGCTGACCGCCGAGCAGGACTGGCTCGGCCGGACCATCACCCAGCCCTACCCGAAGGCCTTCGCCTCCTACACCAACACCGTCTCCAACGGTCCGCACTGCCACAGCGGGCAGACCTGCAAGCCCACCACCTTCGACGCCCCGCTGCGGGCCACCGACGGCTGGATCCGCTACGACAAGATCCCCGACGACCGATGGACCAACTCCGGCTCGCCGAACGCCACCGACCACCTCGGCGTCGACTTCGGCGCCCCTCGGAAGATCAACGAGGTGAAGTTCTACACCTACGACGACGGCGCGAACATCCGCGTCCCGGCGAGCTACACCGTCCAGTACCTCAGCAACGGCTCGTGGGTGAACGTCCCGAACCAGACCAAGAGCCCTGCCAACCCGGCCGCGAACAACGCCAACGAGGTGACCTTCCCGACGATCACGACCTCCCAGTTCCGGGTCGTCCTCACCCCCCAGGCCGGCAAGTTCGTCGGCGTCACCGAGCTGGAGTCCTGGTACCCGGAGACACCGGCCGTGAAGATCGTCAACAAGAACAGCAACCTGGAGCTCGGCATCTCCGGCTCGTCGATCGCCGCGGGAGGCGCCGCCCAGCAGCAGACGGCCGACGCCACGGCCAACCACCAGTGGAAGATCGTTCCCGCCGAGAACGGCTACTACAAGATCTTCAACGCCAACAGCGGCCAGGTGCTCGGCATCAAGGACGCCTCCAGGACCGCCGGCGCCACCGCACTGCAGTGGGGTGACACGCTCACCGCCGACCACCTCTGGTCCGTGGTGGACGCGGGCGGCGGCTACTGCAAGATCATCAACAAGAACAGCGGTATGGCTCTGGGCATCCAGGACATGTCCACCGCAACCGGGGCCCAGGTTGTGCAGTGGGACGACAACGGCACGGCCGACCACCTGTGGCGCATCGCCGCGGCCGACGGATCCACACCGTTCAACTCCTGACCGCCCGTCCGCCACGGTACGACCGTCGGCCGGGCTCCGGAATTCCGGGTCCCGGTCGGCGCTGTCGCCATGGGGGCACATCCCGTTACTTCCGGGCAGGTGCCGAGCCGGCTCTCATCCTCGCGTCCCGAGCGCGCAGGCGTCAGACGGCCTCAGGGAGGCACGGAGTCGATCCCGCCGGCTCGGGCCACTGGGTGCCGGGACAGAGGCCGACAGCACCTTGATCACCTGCCCCGCCACAGGTCGGAGTCGCCGACATGCCCCCGCACGGCGCGGGACCCACGAGAAACCGAACGCGCGAGCAGCGGAGCCGCAGTAGCCCTCAGACCTGCGACCCGCCCGTGTCTTTACGGACCAACGGTGTGGCCACGCCATGAAAAGCGCGGGCGAGATGCAGTACCGGGTGGACGTCGAAGGTGTTCGCGGCAGGGCGGTCCACGCTCCTCGCCCTGGGCCGGTTCGGCCATCTGCGCTTCCGTCCGGCGGGCTTGCCCGGTCGTACGCTTCGCGCAGCGGATCGATCCGCGAGGGTGCCTCGCCCGCCGGCACCCATTGCTGAGGTGAGCTGCTCGGCAGGAGGGAGTCCCAGCCCGTTGCGGGCGCGTGGGAGCGCGCCCGCGGAGACCCATGGGGTACCTGGAGCCCCAAAACGTGTCAGGGGGCCGCCCTCCGGCCTCAACGGAGCGGGACCCACCCGGTTGGAAATCGGCGGTCGCCGGGGCTGGGGAGCCGATGACGGACGTACGCCGGTCGTCCGACGGGCCGTCCGCCTGCCGGGTCCGCAGCCGACCCGTCGCGTCGTGGCGTCAGCCGCGCGCCTTGAGTGCTGTGGGGATGCGGTCCAGCACGGGGTACGGGAGCAGACCGTAGTGGTAGAAGTCCACGGCGTCCGCATGTCCGGGACCGGTGGCCGCTGCCGTCTTCTCCGCGAGCGCGTCGGCGGACGCGGTGTCCGGTGCCCCGGGGCGCAGTACGGTCCGCAGGGTGCAGGTGTCCGGTAGGGCGGCCCGGTAGGCGGCGGTGTCGGCCGCGACGCGGGCCGGGTCGCGGGCGTAGGCGAGGATGGCGTAGGCGGGGACGACGGCCCCGACCGCCGCGGGGTCGACACCGATCCGCCAGGCCTCTTCGGCCGCGAGCGCGCCGGTCGGCAGGCCGTCCGCATACCCCTTGACCGCGCCGGTCAGATCGAGGAAGACCAGCCGAGATCCCTCGCTCGCCACGGCGTCGGCCACGGCAGCGGCGAGTGAGGTGACGGTGTCGCAGCGAGTACGTACATACGCGGCGACGAACTCCCCGGCCAGGTCGGCGAGTTCCCCGAGCACGAGGGCGTTCGGCAGCGGGTCGGCGCCGTCGAGCAGCCGACCGACGGTGCGCGTGGCCTCGGCGCGGGCCGCGGCGGAGTCCACTCCCGCGCTGTCGGCGCGCTCGATGCAGGATGGGCAGAAGCACAGGCCGAGCAGGAACTCCTCCACGGGGCCGAGCGGTACGAAGCTGCGTTCGTGGTGGTAGCCGTGGCCGAAGGAGCCGAAGTGCAGTGACTCGGACACCACCGCGTCCATCCCCTGCCGGGCCACGGAACGGGCGAGCGCGACGGCGTACTCCCGTACGTCCGGGTTGGCGGGACACAGATCGGCCGGGGCGGCGCGGTCGCCGAAGCAGTTCTCCTGGGTGACGTCGGGGCGGGCGAGGCCCAGCGTGGTGTTGTGCAGGAAGACGGTCCAGCCGTGCAGGGCGGCGCCGCGTTCCGCCGTACGCAGGCGCAGTTCGCGCAGTGGCTCCCGCTCGGCGCCGGGCTGCACCGGCGGCTTCAGGCCCACTCCGTCGAAGAGGTCGGCCGGCGGCGGGAAGTGGGTGCCGTCCTGCCGAAGGGTGACCCGGGTGGGACCGTGCGGAGTGACGTCGCGGGCGCGGTGATAGGCGGCGGCGACGGTGAGGGTGTCGCAGTCGTATGTGCCGAGGACCCGGTCGAGGACGGCGTCCGTGCCCTCCGCGCGGAGGTCTTCGACGAAGGTGTAGACGGAGGACGTCGACGGGGGCGCCGGAACGGCCGGGGGTGTCGAGCGCACCGGGGACGTCCGTGGGCTGGGGTGCATGGGGATCGATCCTGTCGCTTTCCGGGGCGGAGGGCAGGGGCGGAGGGCGGGGGCCAAGGGGGCGGTCGGCCGTAAGGCCTTCAGTGGTCGGTAGCCTTGTGCTGGTCGCGGTCCCGTCCGCGGGAGGAGCCGAGGACGTGGGAGATTTCCATGCCGATGCGGACGACCATGGGGCCGACTTCACGGACCCGGGCGGGGGTCATCCGGGTGGTGAGGCCGGAGACGCTCAGTGCGCCGACCGGCGCGTCGGTGTGGTCGAAGACCGGTGCGGCGACGCACCGTACCTCCGGTTCGTTCTCCCGGTCGTCGATCGCGTAACCCCGGCGCCGGACCCGGTCGAGTTCGAGGCGCAGTCGTTCGGCGTCGGTGACCGTGTGCGCGGTGACCGGCGGCATTCCGGCGGCCACCACTACGCGGAACGCCTCCTCGCCCTGCCAGGCGAGGATGGCCTTGCCGACGGCGGTGCGGTAGGCGGGGACGCGGCTGCCGATGCGGGAGCCCATGCGGACGTTGGTCTCGTTCTCCACCTTGTCGATGTAGACGACGTCCGGCGGTTCGTAGACGACGAGGTGGCAGGTCTCCCCCACCATGTGCTGGAGCAGCCGCAGCGGTTCGGCTGCGACGGTCCGCAGGTCGAGTGAGGACAGGTAGGCCTGGCCGAGCCGCAGGGTGCCGTGGCCGAGCCGGAACCAACCGGTCTCGCGGTCGCGGACCAGCAGGTCGGACTCCATGAGAGGTGAGGCGAGACGCAGCACCGTGCTCTTGTTGATGCCGAGATCCTCCGCGATCCGGGTCAGTGACATGCCCCGGCCGGTGCCGGCGTGATCGCGGATGTACTCGAGGACGGTGAGGGCGCGGCGCAGCGAGGTGGCCTGGTTGCGGTGGACCGGTGCGGTCATGTCGTACTCCTCGGCAGCAGGCCGCGGGCGACGGCGTCGCGGGCGGTGGCCAGGTGCCTCCCGGCCCGGGCGAGTGAGACCTCGTGGTGGCCGGGGAAGAGCGCGTCGACGTCGAGCGCGGCCAGCCGCAGCAGACTGTCGGCGTACGCGGGCACGCGGCAGTCATGCAGATTCTGCAACGAGATGCGTCCTCCGGTGAAGACGCAGTCTCCGGAGAAGAGTGCCTGGTAGGCCGGGGTCCGCAGGTGGTAGCAGGTGTGGCCGTCGGCATGGCCGGGGGTGGCGACGGCCCGGACGACAACTCCGCCGCCCAGATCGATTTGCATGCCGTCGGTGAGGGGTTCGACGCGGGGGCAGGGCCGGAAGGCGTAGTCGGCCGGGTAGACCCCGGCAGCCTTGCCCCTGTCCACGCTGAGGCCCCGCTCGTCGCCCGCGGCGATCCAGCGCACCGCCGCGGCCCCGGCCAGCACGCGCAGTCCGGGCAGTTCCTCGGCGAGGGCGGCGGCTCCTCCCGCGTGGTCGGCGTGGCCGTGGGTGAGCAGGAGGTGGTCCGGCTGGGTGCCCGTGCTGCCCGCTTTCCGCAGGATGCTGAGCGCGGAGCGGCCGGCGCCGGCGTCGATGAGGACACTGCGGCGACTGCCGCGCACGAGGTAGACGTGGCAGTCCAGCGGGTCGGTGAGATCGAACCCGGCGGCGCCGCTGGCGAGGAGACGGACGTGGTCGGTCAGTTGCATGGCCGCCGCCACTGCGGCGGGATATCTGCGTGGGAGACCTTGCGGGCTCGCTCCTGCGACGGCTTGTCGGCGGCCGCGCGCGGCCGGGCGTCGTCCGCGGAGGGATCTTTGCGGGCTCGCGTCGGCGGCGGGACGTCCACGGAGGAGAATGAACTCTCGTGGAGCCGCTTCCCCGTCTCGCGGATCGCGGCCACCACGATCCGCGCGGCCAGTTCCACCTCCGCCAGGTCCACCGATTCGGCCGCCGCGTGGGCATCCGTCACCGAGCCGGGTCCGAACACCACCGACGGCATCCCGGCCCGGGCCAGTTTGCTGGCGTCCGTACCGAAAGGCATGCCCTGGATGTCGCGGGGACGGCCGTGGGCGGCGAGGGCATCGCACAGTGCGGTGACCACAGGGGTGTCGGGCGGGGTGTCCAGGGCCGGGTCGACCGTGAACGGAGGGTCCACCTCGGTGCCCAGGGCGGTCAGTTCGTCGCGGTCCTGCTCCCAGACGGACTCCGGGTCCTCGCCGGGGAGCGTACGGCGATCGATGTCCATCTCACAGCTGCCGGGGATGGTGTTGGGACCCGTGCCGCCACGGACACGGGTGATCGAACGGGTGGCGGGCCCCAGGAGCGGGTGCGGTGCCACGGCCGGGCGCGTGGCGGCGAGGTGGGCGATGACCGGGGCCATCGACAAGATCGCGTTGACCGCCTCCTCGGGCCGCGAACTGTGCCCCGGCCGGCCCGTGGTGCGAACGGTGTAGCGCACGACGCCCTTGTGGGCGGTGGCCGGCACCAACCCGGTGGGCTCGCCGACCAGCGCGCCGACGACACGGCGGTCGGCCAGCGTTTCGAGCAGGTGCAGGACACCCCGGTAGGCGTGTTCCTCGTCGCACACCCCGGCCAGGACGACCGTGAGCGGCGGCGGCCCGCCACGGGCGAGTTCGGCGGCGGCCAGCATGAACGCGGCGAGCGGCCCCTTGGCGTCGCAGGCACCCCGCCCGTACAGCCGGCCGCCGCGGACCTCGCCGTCGTGGGGCGGGACCGTCATTCCGTCCGTCTCGACCGTGTCGAGGTGCGATTCGAGGAGCACCACCGCCGGGTCCCGGCCGGGAACGACGGCCACCACGTTGCACCGTCCCGGCAGCACCTCGTGCACCTCTGCCCGTACGCCGTGCCGGCCCAGCCAGTCCCGTACATGGGCGGCCACCGCCGTCTCTCCCCCGTCGCCCGGCGCGCCCCGGGGGTTCACGCTGGGGATGCGCACGAGATCGCGGACGAGGTCCCGTACGGCGTCGGTCGCGTCTTGGGACGCCGGGGACGTCATGTCCTGCGCTCCCTCGCGTAGACAAGGAGCAGGCCGATGATCAGCACGCCGAGGACGACCTGGCGCACGCCCTCCGAGAGGTTCCAGGAGATCAGCAGCGCGGTCAGCAGGGTGAGCAGCAGGGCGCCGCCGACCGTGCCGAGGAGGTGGCCCCGGCCACCGAGGATGGAGGTGCCGCCGAGCACGACGGAGGCGATGGACAGGAGTTGGTACGGATTGCCCATCGTCAGCGAGCTGGTTCCGGTGAAGCCGAGCAGCACCAGTCCGGCCACTCCGGCGAGCAGCGCGCAGGACACGTACGCGGTGAACGCCGTCGCGCCGAGCGGCACTCCGGAGGCGCGGGCCGCGTCCTCGCCGGCGCCGAGCGCGAACGCGTACCGGCCGGTGCGGGACAGGTGCAGCAGCCAGCCGGCGACGGCCGTGGCGACCAGCCACAGCACGAACGCCCAAGGCACCCCCAGCAGTCGGCCGTTGGACAGCGAGTCGAGCAGGGGCAGGTGGGCCGAACTGGGTGAGCCGTCGGTGTACACGAGCAGGGCGCCGGACAGGATGGTGCCCGTGGCGAGTGTCATCACCATCGGCGGCACCCGCAGCCACACCACACCGCCCGCGTTCACGGCGCCCACCAGCACGCTCAGCGCCAGTGCCGCCATGATTCCGCTCGCGCCGCCGCCCGTACCGGAGGCGACCTTGGCGCAGACGACCGCGGACAGGGCGACCACGCCGGACACCGACAGGTCGATGCCGCTCATGATCACGACGAGGGTCTGGCCGACCGCGACGATGCCCAGGAACGACGCCGTCTGCACCAGGTAGCGGACGTTGGAGACGCTGTCGAAGCCGTCCGCGAACAGGATCGCCGCGAGCCAGGTGACCGCGAGGACGCCGAACGCCCAGGCCGCGCGGCTGCCGCGCAGCGCGACGACCGCATCCGTGCGGATCGTGCCCGTCACGCCGGTCATACGGCGGCCTCCCGAGTGAGGTACGTCTTCAGGGCGAGCGCCACCACGAGGATCACTCCTTGCACGATGAGCTGGTAGAAGGGCGAGATCCCGGTGAACAGCAGCAGGTTGGTGAGCAGACCGATGACCAGCGCGCCCAGGACGGTGCCGCGCATCCGGCCGACCCCGCCGAAGAAGCTGATGCCGCCGAGTACGCACGCGGCGATCGAGTTGAGCGTGTAAGGCGTGCCGATGGTGGGATCCGCCGAGCCGGTCTGCACGGCCAGTCCGATTCCGGCGAGTCCGGTGAACGCGCCCGCCAGCCCGTATCCGGCGATCTTCGTACCGCGGGTGTGCAGACCGCTGGCGTAGGCGCCGTGTTCGTTGCCGCCGACGGCGTAGAGGGCGAGCCCGTGCCGGGTGGTGCGCAGCACCTTCCATGCGGCCAGCACGAGGGCGACGGCCAAGGCGGGTACCGCGAGGCCGTTCCACCCGTTGTTGTACGCGTTCACCAGCCCGCCCGGGACATGCCCCCCGGGCTGCGGCAGGACGATCAGCGTGACGCCGCTCCACAGGAACGACGCGGCGAGCGTCACGACGATCGGGGGCAGACCGGCGTACGCCACAAGTGTCCCGTTGACCGCACCGGCCGCGACGGCCGCGCACAGGGCGGCGACAGCCGCGGCCACCACGCCGCCCGCGCTGTGCGCGTCGTACGTGGCGAACACGGCCATGGCAAGCCCGAGTACGGCGCCCAGCGAGAGGTCGATGCCCCCGAGGAGCATCACGGTCGTCTGCCCGGCGGCGGCCAGGATCAGCGGCAGGAACTGCGCGGACAGGATAGTGACGGAGGCGGGGCTGAACAGGCTGGAGTCGTAGTGCTGGTAGGCCACGAGCACCGCCAGCAGGAGGACGAGCAGTCCCACGAGGTCGGTGTTTCCCCGGGCGGCAGACGTGATCCGTTCACGCATGGGCCACACTCCCGGGCTCTGTCTTCGGGTCCGAATCCGAAACCGGGTCGAGGCCCGGGTCCGGGTCCGGCGGCACGTTCGCGGCCGTGCCCATCACCGAGGCCCGTACCAGGCGTTCCTCCGTCAGGGCCGGGCCCGTCAGGCGGTCCACGATCGTGCCCTCGTACAGCACCGCGACCTCGTCACAGAGGCCGACCAGTTCCATGGTGTCTCCCGAGGTGACCAGCACGGCCAGGCCGTCGTCGGCGAGGCGGCGCAGCAGGTGGTAGATCTCGCGTTTGGTGCCGATGTCGATGCCCCGCGTGGGTTCGGCGAGCAGCAGGACACGGGGCCCGGTCGGCAGCCACTTGGCCAGCGCCACCTTCTGCTGGTTGCCGCCCGACAGACGGCGGGCCTCCTGCGCCGGGGAGGTGGCCTTGACCTGCAACCGCTCGGTCAGTTCACCGACCAGCCGGGTCTCGGCGGCTCGGTCGACGGTGGTGAGGCGGCGCCCCGGGGCGAGGGTGCGCAGGCTGGGCAGGGCGAGGTTGTCGCGGACGCTGCGCGCAGTGTGCACGCCCTCGGTCTTGCGGTCCTCGGGGACGTAGGCGATGCCGTGGCGGATCGCGTCACGCGGCGACCGCAGCCGTACCGACCGCCCGTCGAGCGTGACCTGTCCGGTGTGGCGGGCCAGGCCGAACAGGGCGCGCAGCACCTCGCGTTGGCCCTGGCCCTGGAGTCCGCCGAGGCCGAGGATCCGGCCGGGCACCAGGTCCAGGTCGACGCCGGAGCACGCGCGGGCGACGGTGAGGTCGCGGGCCCGGAGCAGAGGCTCACCGGTGGGCCCGGCCGCCTTCGCCGGGAAGAGGGCCGAGAGTTCACGCCCCACCATCAGCCGCACGATGTCGTCGTGGTCGGTCAGTTCCCGTTCCCGTGTCGCCATCACCGCGCCGTCCTTCAGTACGGTCAACCGGTCGCTGACGGCGAAGAGTTCGGCCATGCGGTGGCTGACGAATATCACCGAGCCGCCGCGTTCGCGCAGTTCACGTACGACCCGGAAGACGGCGCCGACCTGTTCCTCGTCGAGTGCCGAGGTCGCCTCGTCGAGGATCAGCAGGCGCGGTTCGCCGGCCAGCGCCTTGGCCAGTTCGACCAGTTGCTGACGGCCGAGCGACAGGCGACCGGCCCGGGTGCGCGGGTCGACGTCCAGGCCGACACGCTCCAGCAGGGGCTGGGCCCGCGCCGCGAGGTCACGGGCCCGCACCAGACCGCGCCGGCTGGGCCAGGCGCCGAGGAAGATGTTCTCCGCGACGCTCTGGTGCGGGCTGAGGGTCAACTCCTGGTGGACGGAGCCGATCCCGGCGGCCCGGGCGCGGTGGGGAGACCACGCCCGGGTGACGGGAGCGCCGTCGTGGACGACCCGGCCGGAGTCGGGCGTCAGCAGCCCGGTGACGAGGGAGAGCACGGTGGACTTGCCGGCCCCGTTCTCACCGACGAGCGCCAGTACCTCTCCGGGCTCGACGGTGAAGCTCACCTCCCGCAGCACCTGGTTCCCGGCGAACGACTTGGACAGCTCTTCCACGCTCAGCAACGGCGCCATGGTCACTTTCCGATGAGCTTGTCGATCTCGGACTGCGGCAGGTCGTTGATCGGGTACGAGTCGTCCGGCTGGTCCGGCTTCACGTAGTCGGCCAGGTTCTTGTCGGTGATCTCGGGGAGCGGGACGGTGATGTCCTGCGGGACGGACACGCCCTCCCGCTTGGCGACCGCCGCTTCCAGGGCGATGACCGCGAGGTAGTTGGGCTGGGCGGTGGCGAGGGACGAGAAGCCGTCCTTCCGGTGGGAACTCCACATCTTCAGGAAGCCGTTGTAGTTCTCGCCCGTGATGGGGACGAGCTTCTTGTCCTGCTTGACCAGCGTCTGCAGCGCGGCTGCCGACAGGGCGCCGCCCTGCGAGAAGACACCGTCGATGTCCGGGTGCGCCGAGTAGGCGGACGCGAAGGCCTGGGCGGCCGGGGCGAGGTTGTACTCGCTGTGCACATTGCTGACGATCTTGATGTTCGGGTATTTCTTGAAGACCGCCGCGGCACCGGCCCAGCGGTCCTCGCTGACGGCCACGCCGGCCGGGCCGTTCATGGCGATGACGCTGCCCTTGCCCTTCAGCTTGTCCGCCAGCCAGGTGGCCATCATCGAGCCCCACGCCTTCTGGTCGGTGCCGACTCTGATGACCTTCGTGCTGGTCGGCAGGGAGTCGAAGCCCACGACGGTGATGCCGGCCGCGACTGCCTGTTCGAGCGCCGGGTTCAGCGCCGTCGAGGAACCCGCGTCGACGATGATCACGTCGTACTTCTGCTGGATCATGGCGCGGATCTGCGCGATCTGCTGCGAGGTGTCGCCGTTGGCGTTGAAGGTCTTGAACGCGCTCACCTTGCCGGCCGACTTCAGCTTGGTGACGTCGCCTTCCATCATCTTCAGGGTCTGCTGCATCCACGACGGGGTCAGGTAGATGGTCGACCAGCCGACCTTGAGGTCCTTGGCCGTCACCGCGGAGGCACTCGTGCCGCTCTTGGCGGTGGCGCTGTCGGACTGGACGTCGCACGCGCTGATACCGGCCAGCGCACACAAGGACGCTGCGACTGCCACCGCACCGCGTACAGAACCTGCGTTCATGGAAGCTCCTCAGTTCGTTCGGGAGACGCCGGCCAGACCGAGTGGCCGGGTGTTGGTGAGGTCGGGAGCGGTCTTTCGCGAGGCCCGCGGCGCCGGAACAGCGGTGTTCCGGCCGGTGGGGGGCGCTTTGCCCGATGAGGACCGTTGTGTTGAGACGGCAATGTAGGAGGTGCGCGCGGCATGACACCACGTCTGCAACACTAAATTTCGCATTGCACAACATGGCCGCTCGGAGGGCTGCGACGACGGTTGGTCACCGGGTATGAGTGCCTGGACGAACGCCGAACCTCGTCAGCTTCACAACGTCGGACGGCAGGACTGCCTACGTGACGGTGCCGTTCGACGCGGCCGACCGGATACCGCCGCCGTGTCACCCAGGTCATCGACACCGCCCAGGCCGCGCGTGACGCGGATCTGCAGGTGCAACTCGGCTGCCAGGCCATCAGCCCCGCGGCCGAGGGCGAGACGCGGAACATCGAGGCGATCGGGCTGATCGCCGCCGACATCCTCCTATGTCGCCTTCGGCTCACTGCTGGGCATACTCCTGCCCCTGCTGGTCGCGATCGGCGCCGGTCTGCTCGCCGTCGCGCCGGCCTCGCACGTGCTGACCCTGGGCACCGACGCCTCGAGGGTCGCGGCCCTCATGGGGCTCGAAGTCGGCATCCACCGGCCGGACCGGGTGTCACACGCTGAGTGCGGCCCGTACGGTCTGCTCGGCTCCCGTTCCGCCCTCGCCGGAGGACGTGACGCGGCCCGCCTCGAGCACGTAGTAGTGCTGGGCCGCACGCATGGCGAAGCCGACGTGCTGTTCAACAAGAAGGACGGAGAGGCCGCCGCGCCTGGTCAGGGCGAGGATCGTCTCCTCGATCTCGGCGACGACGGAGGGCTGGATACCCTCCGTGGGCTCGTCGAGGAGGAGGAGCCTCGGGCGGGTGATCAGGGCACGGGCGATGGCGAGTTGCTGGCGCTGACCGCCGGAGAGCAGTCCGGCGCGGCGGCCGGACAGCTCGCGCAGAACGGGGAAGAGGTCCAGGGCCTCGGCTGTCGCGTCCTTGCCGTCCGCACGGCCGTCGGCGACGAGTTGGAGGTTCTCGGTGGTGGTCAGGTGAGGGAAGGACTGCTGACCCTGGGGGACGTAGGCCATGCCACGGGCGACGCGTTGGTGCGGGGCGAGGCGGGTGATGTCCTCCCCGTCGAGCAGGATGCTGCCGCCCTTCGGCTTGATCAGGCCCATGGCGGCGCGCAACAGGGTGCTCTTGCCTGCGCCGTTGTGGCCCAGGACGGTGGCGACGCCGTCCTTCGGGACCGAGACGCTGACGCTGTGCAGCACCGTGGTGCGGTCGTATCCGGCCTGCACGTTGCTGAGTTCCAGCACGGGTCTCACGCCTCCTCGGCGACGGCCACGGGAGTGGCGGGGGCGGATTCGGGCACGGAGGCGCGCCCGAGGTAGACCTCCTGGACGCGAGGGTCGGCCTGGACCTCGGCGACGGTGCCCTCGCTGAGGACCTTGCCGGCGTGCAGGACGCTGACGCTGCGGGCGAAGGAGCGCATGAAGTCCATGTCGTGCTCGATGACGACGACCGTGCGGTCCTCACTCACCCGCCGCAACAGGTCACCGGTGGCCTCGCGTTCGTCGTGGCTCATGCCGGCGACGGGCTCGTCGAGCAGCAGCAGCTTCACGTCCTGGACCAGCAGCATGCCGATCTCCAGCCACTGCTTCTGCCCGTGGGCGAGGACGCCTGCCGGGCGATCGCGCAGCTCGGCCAGTCCTGTGATCTCGAGAGCCTCCGCGACCTGCTCGGGAATGTGCTTGCGGCGCCGCAGCATCGTCCACGTTCCCCGCCCGGCGCCGATGGCGATGTCGAGGTTCTGCAGGACGGTCAGTTCCTCGAAGACGGTGGCCGTCTGGAACGTCCGGCCGATGCCCATGCGGGCGATCCTCTGCACGGGTTGGCCCAACAGGTCCTCGTCGCCGAAGCGGACCGATCCGGTGGCCTTCACCAGGCCGGTGACCGCGTCGACCAGGGTGGTCTTGCCGGCACCGTTCGGGCCTATGAGGAAGCGCAGGTCGCCGGGGCGGATGTCCAGGTCGACGCCGTCGACGGCGGTGAATCCGTCGAACGTCACCCGCAGGTCGCGGACGGTCAGTCCCTCGCCGCTCATGCTGTCTCTCCAGTCGTACGAGTACCGGTACGGGGACGGCGCCTGCGAAGGACGGCGCTCAGGGAGGCGAGGCCGCCGGGCAGGAAGCCGACCGCCACGACGAACAGCAGGCCCTGGAGATAGGTCCACGCGGCGGGGAACTCGTCCGAGAGCGTGCTCTGCGCCCAGGCCACGGCGATCGCTCCGAGCACCGCGCCCACCAGCGAGGCACGACCGCCCACCGCGGCACCGATGACGAACCCGATGGACGGTACGACCCCGATCAGCGCCGGGGAGATGATGCCGACCGCCGGGACGAAGAGGGCACCCGCCAGTCCCGCCATGCCGGCCGCGACGACGTACGCGATGAGCTTGATGTTGGCCGGGTTGTACCCGAGGAAGCGCACCCGCTCCTCCGAGTCCCGTACGGCGACGAGGAGTTCGCCGTAGCGGCTGACGAACAGCTGGCGGGCCAGAGCCATCAGCAGGAGCAGGACGGCCGCGATGACGAAGTACACCATGCGCTGGTTGACGGGGTCGTCCAGCGAGTAGCCGAAAAAGCCCTGTATGCCGGTGAGGCCGTTGGTGCCGCCGGTGGTGGCCTGCTGCCCGATGAGCCAGATGGACAGGGCGGCGGCCAGCGCCTGGCTCAGGATCGCGAAGTACGCGCCCTTCACCCGGCGTTGGAAGACGAAGAAGCCGAGGACGGCGGCGACCGCCATGGGCAGCAGCACGGTCATGGCGAGCGCGAAGGCCGGGTTGGCGAAGGGTTTCCACCACCAGGGCAGAGCGTCGCCGGTGCCGTAGAGCTGCATGAAGTCCGGGAGGGTCTCGCCCGTCGCGGCGGCGTCGGTGAGCTTGAGGTGCATGGCCATGGCGTAGCCGCCCAGGCCGAAGAAGACGCCTTGGCCCAGCACCATGAGCCCGCCCCGCCCCCAGGCCAGGCTGACACCGACGGCCACGATCGCGTAGCACAGGTACTTCGCGAGGAGGGAGAGCCGGAAGTCGGAGAGGACCAGCGGTGCGACACCGAGAAGGAGGACGGCACCCATGACGAAGCCGCTGGGGACGCGGAGGCGTTCCAGCAGCGGGACGGGGTGCGTCGTGACGGGGGCTGTCGTTGTCGTCGTCATGCCAGGCTCCGGGTGCGCAGTGTGTACAGGCCCTGGGGTCGCCACTGGAGGAAGGCGACGATCGCCACGAGCACGATGACCTTGGCCACGCTGACCGTCGTCGAGTACTCGAGGACCGACTGGAGCACGCCGAGTGCGAAGGCGGTGATCACACTGCCCTTGAGCTGGCCGATGCCGCCCACCACGACGACGAGGAAGGCGTCGACGATGTAGTTGGTGCCCATCGTCGGGCCGATCGGGCCGACCAGGGTGAGCGCGACGCCGGCCACTCCGGCGAGGCCCGAGCCGATGAAGAAGGTCACGCGGTCGACCCGGCCGGTGGCGATACCCGATACCTCGGCGAGGTCGCGGTTCTGGACGACGGCCCGGATACGGCGGCCGAGCGGGGTGAGCTTCAGGATCAGCGTGAGGGCGAGGACGCTCAGCAGGGCGAGGCCGAGGATGAACAGCCGGCTGCTGGCGAAGGTGACGCCGCCGCCCAGGGAGATGTTGCCGGTGAGCAGGTCTGGGGCCGCGGTCTGCACGTTGGGGGCGCCGAAGACGTCACGGGCGAGTTGCTGCAGCATCAGCGAGACGCCCCAGGTGACCAGCAGGGTGTCCAGGGGCCGGGTGTAGAGGCGTCGGATGAGCAGCCACTCCAGAAGCGCGCCCATGGCGCCGGCGACGAGGAAGGCGACCGGCAGCGCGACGAGCAGTGAGAGGCCGGCGCTGCTGATGGATTTCTGCAGGACGTACGTCGTGTAGGCGCCGGCCATGATGAACTCGCCGTGCGCCATGTTGATCACGCCCATCTGACCGAAGGTCAGGGTGAGGCCGAGCGCGATGAGCAGGAGGACGGCACCGATGCTGATGCCGGTGAAGGACTGGTTGAGGATGACCGTCATGAGGTCGGCTCCGGGTCGGGGACGGGAGTGCGGGCTTGCCATCGCCGTGACCCGGCCCCGTGAAGGGGCCGGGTTCACCGGTGGGGGTGTGGCTCAGGAGAGGCCGGAGGCCCAGGAGTAGCCCTTGAGGTACGGGTCCGGCTTGATCGGCTTGCCGGAGTTCCACACCTCGGTGATCAGGCCGTCGGAGCCGACCTTGCCGATCCGGGCGGTCTTGTAGACGTGCTGGGTGACACCGTCGACGGTGACCTTGCCCTCGGGGGCGGCGAGTTCGATGCCGTCCGAGGCGGCCTTCACCTTCGCCACGTCGAAGGAGCCGGCCTTCTCGACCATCTCCTTCCACAGGTAGAGGGAGATGTAGGCGGCCTCCATCGGGTCGGAGGTCGGCTTGTCCTTGCCGTACGCCGCCTGGTAGGCGGCCACGAACTTGGTGTTGGCCGCGCCCGGGGTGGTCTCGTAGTAGTTCCAGGCGGTCAGCTGGCCCTCCAGGTACTGGGTGCCGATGCTCTTGACCTCCTCCTCGGCGATGGAGACCGAGAGCACCGGCATGCTCTTCGCGGTCAGCCCCGAGGACTTGTACTCCTTGAAGAAGGCCACGTTGCTGTCACCGTTGAGGGTGTTGAAGACGGCGTCCGCGCCGGAGTCCTTGACCTTGTTGACGATGGTGCCGAACTCCGTGGAGCCGAGCGGCGCGTAGTCCTCGCCCACGACCTCCATGCCGTTGGCCTTCGCGTACGCCTTGATGATCTTGTTGGCGGTGCGCGGGAAGACGTAGTCGCTGCCGACCAGGTACAGCTTGGTCAGGCCCTGCTTCTTGAGGTAGTCGAGGGCGGGGACGATCTGCTGGTTGGTGGTCGCGCCGATGTAGAAGATGTACGGCGACTGCTCCAGGCCCTCGTACTGGACGGGGTAGAAGAGCAGCGACTTGTACCGCTCGAAGACCGGCTTGACGGCCTTGCGACTGGCGGAGGTCCAGCAGCCGAAGGTGGCGACGACCTTGTCGTCGGTGATCAGAGCCTCGGCCTTCTCGGCGAAGGTGGGCCAGTCGGAGGCGCCGTCCTGGCTGATCGGCTTGAGCTTCTTGCCCAGGACACCGCCGGCGGCGTTGATCTCCTTGATCGCGAGCAGCAGGGAGTTGTGGACTGTGACCTCGCTGATGGCCATCGTGCCCGACAGGGAGTTCAGCAGGCCGACCTTGACGGTGTCGCCGGACGTGTCCGCCGTGGCGGCGGAGCCCGACGACGTGTCACTGCCGGTCTTGGCGCCGCAGGCGCTGAGGGTGGCGGACGCGCCGATGGCCGATATGCCGGCCAGAAGACCGCGTCTGCTGATGCTGAGCCCGGACATGCACAACCTCCTTGCCCCGAAGGGCACTGTGAAAGAGAGCGGAATGGCTCGGGGAGAGCCTCGGGAGGGAATGGATGGGACACGCTTCAGAAGCGGCGGCGTTGACGCACGGGTTCCCCAGCCGTTCCGGGGTGGCGTCCGGGCTGGTCGCTGAAGTGCGACCACAGCCTGCGAGGAAACTGTTTCCGGTGCGTTTCCCCGCAATTGAAGAATGGTTTCCAGCGGAAGTGAAATTTCGAGGTAAAACACAGAAGCCGCCACTGGAGATGCCTGCTTGACGGCATCGCGATGGCGGCAATTAATGCTTCCTGTGGAAAGGATCAGTTTTCCCGGTTCCCCTTGTCAAGGGCTGGGCGATCACAGGTAGGCTCTGGGCACCGGCCGACGGTACGAGCGGAGGAGCACGATGGCGAGGCAGCCCCAGGAACTGCTCTACCTGCTGACACGGGCCGAACGTCTCGCCGTACGCCAAGTGCAGTCCGTACTGGACGAGTTCGACTGCTCCGTGGAGGCGTGGCGAGTGCTCGACCTGCTGTCCGACGGACAGGGCCACAACATGACGGCCCTGGCGGACCACGCGTTCCTGCCGGCACCGAGCCTCACCAAACTGGTCGACCAACTCGTCGACCAGAACCTGGTCTTCCGCCGCGTCGACCCCGCCGACCGGCGCCGCATCCTGGCCCACCTCACCCCACGGGGCAAGCAACGCTGGCAGCTCCTGGTTCGTGAAGTGCGTTCGGGCTGGGGGGACCTGCAGCAACTACTGGCGGACGAAGAGCTGGCCGGCCCGCTCGCACGACTGGCCGAGGCCCTGGAGAGCCGGGACACCGGTCTGGCCAGAGTCACAACACATCGTACGGAGAGCGCAGTTGGACGAGGACGTTGAAGTCGAGCCCGTCCGCCTCCGCCAGATAGATGCGCTGGCGGACATGCCGGTCATGGAGGCGGAGCAGGCCGCGCGGCCCTTCGTAGGAGACGGTCTCGGCGGCGGCCGAAATCGCTGAGACGTCCAGCGTGCGGGCCCGCTCGATGAGCGAGGCAAGCAGCAGTACCCCCTCGTAACAGGACTCGCCGAGGCTGCCGGGAGCGGGGGCCTCGAATCCGAAGCGGCCGGCATACTGGCCGTGGAAGTCCAAGGTGTCCTGGTTGGCCAGCGAGGCGAAGAAGCCCGCCGTGCTGAACAGGTCACCGGTCGCCTCCGGGCCGCTGGCCATCAGCATGTTCTCGTCCATCAGCGTGCTCAGCCTGAGACACCGCTGATCGAGGCCGGAGGCGGCGAAGGCCCGGTTGAAGCGCACCGCGTCACTGCCGACCAGCAGCATCAGCACGCCGTCCGCATCCGTGTGTTCGATGCGCCGCAGCACCTCATGGAAGTCCTCCGCGCCCAGCGGGAGGTACGCCTCGCCACAGACCTGGCCGCCCCCGCAGGCGCGGGCGTAACGACGGGCGGCCCGGGCGGTGTGCCGGGGCCAGACGTAGTTGTTGCCGACGACGAACCACCGCCGCACCTGCCGCGTCTCGGCCAAGAGGCGCATGGCGGGCAGCAGCTGCCAGTCGGGGGTCTCGCTGGTCATGAAGACGCCGTCGGTGTGCTCCCCGCCTTCGTACAGGGCGGTGTAGACGTACGGCACGCGGTGGGCGATGCGCGGTGCCAGCGCCTGCCGGACCGAGGAGATGTGCCAGCCGGTCACACCGTGCACCACACCCGTCGCCACCAGGGCATCGACCTCATCGGCGACCTTGTGCGGGTCGGCCCCGCCGTCCACCTCCAGCAGCCGCAGTTCCTTGCCCAGCACCCCGCCCGCCTTGTTGACCTCCTCGGCGGCCAGCCGCGCGCATGCCTCGCAGGCCGGGCCGAAGATTCCGGCAGGCCCCTGCATCGGGTAGACGAGCGCAACGTTCAGGGTCGAGTCGTCGGCCGTGAACCACTCGGGGAGGTGGAGGCTGAGCGGCCGGTGCATGGCCACATGATCGCCCCAGCACCATCAACACCCAAGCACTGACCCGGATTGAGACCGATTCGTAGGGATGCAGGGGAAAGCCCTTCACCGTGGCGGGGCGCGGAGCAACCTCGACATGGGCCTGGTGTGCCGCTGCTGCCGGCAGGACGTGCGGCGGCTCTCCCACAGGCGGCGGCTACTCCTTCGTCCTGGCCGGCGTCCGCGACAGCAAGGACTGGTTCGGCCGCGGACTGCTCGCGACCTGAATACGCGTAGCCGACAGGTCCGGCCGCCTCGTTACGGGCGGTGCTCCTGAAGTTTCCGGCGATCGAGTTCCTCGAAGCAGAAGTCGGGCTCGTGCCGGTATTCTCCGGTCGGCGGCGCGCTCGCCGTGGCGGCGTACGCCGCGCACTGCGCGCTGTCCACCATCTGATCGCTGTCGGATGCGGCGTTGGCGAGGCTGGCGCAGCACACGGCGAGCAGGAGGCCGCCCGCGACCAGGGGCAGGCTCCGGCGCGGGAGCGGCGGGGCCAGCAGGGCGCGCACCCGCTGCGGCACCGCCCCGCCGGTCGCGGCCAGTGCGGCCGGGAATGAGGCACCGGCGGATGCCAGCGCGGCGCGCCCGACGGCGTGCGCGACGATCTTGCGGTCGCCGACGCGCTGCGCGGCCTCCTCGTCGGCCCAGCGTTCCAGGACGAAGCCGCCCGCGACGGCCAGCGGCCGCAGCAGCGGGTTCAAGGCCGCCGTGAGCCGCCACAGGACCTGGAAGAGGTGATGACGGCAGCGCAGGTGAGCCCGCTCGTGTGCGAGGAGGGCCTCGCGCTCGCGGTCTGTGAGACAGCGCAGCATTCCCCGGGAGACCACGATCCGGCCCGGCGACCCGGGCAACGCGAAGGCCATCGGGACGTCGTCGTCGACCACGACCAGCTCCGTCTCCTCCGGCAGCCGGGCGCGCTCCCGTCGCGCCCGGACGAAGAGCTGGACCTGCCCCCCGGCGGCCACGCCCAGCGAGGCGACGCCCACGGCCAGCATCAGGGCACTGCCTCCCGCGACGACGAGGTAGACGGGATCCTCGGCTTGCAGGGCGGCCACCGACCAGCGGCCCTCCTCCGCAACTTCCGGAATCTGTGCCACGCCGGTGAAGGCGAGCAAGGCGAGTGCGCCCGCCCAGCCGATCGCCGTCACGAGCGCGGCGCAGGCCAGCGCCCAGGCGGCGGGACGCGGGGGCAGCAGGGGGGCCAGTCGGGGCGCGAGCACGGCGAGCACAGCCGTGACCGCGAAGGGGACGTAGACGCTGAACAGCACGGCTTTACGCCCTCTCTGCCGAGCGATCATCTCCGGTGCGAGCGTCGTGCCCGGACAGGAGCTGATGCAATACGTGCTCGTCCTGCTCGGACAGTTCCGAGACGAAGCGGGCCAGGACCGCCTCGCGGTCGGAACCTCCCTCGAGCAGCGACCGCATCCGCTGGGCGGTGTGCGACGCCTCGTCCCGCGCCGGCTCGTAGGCGTAGCCGCGGCCCTCGCGGTGCCGGACGAGCATCTCCTTGTCGTACAGCCGGGACAGGATGGTCAGGACGGTCGTGTAGGCCAGGTCGCCCGGCAGCGCCTCCCGGACCTGGCCGGCGGTCAGGGGGCCGTCGGCGGCCCAGAGCGCGGCGAGGACATCGCTCTCCAGTTCGCCGCGGCCTCGCCTGCCGGACGCCCCGCGGGCGCCACCGTCCTCTTGCTCCTCCACCGGATGCCTCCGTTCGCCGACCGTCCGCACAGACTACCCAGCCTTCTCCTACTAGTTGTAGGAGGTATGCTCCGGGCTTCGAACCGCGAACTACTACAACTCGTAGAGTTCCGCCGCTCCCGTCCCTGCGGAGGAAACCCATGCCCCACCGCGCGAGCACGGCGCCCAGACACACACTCACGGGCGCCCCTCCTCCGCAGCCCGCCGCGACGCCCGGCGCGGGACGGGTCGCGATCGTCTCAGCGAGCGTGGGAGCCGGTCACGACGGTGCCGCCGCCGAGCTCGCCCGCCGTCTCGCCGCGCAGGGCTACACCGTGGACCGCCTCGATCTGCTGGACCTGCTCCCCGCCCACCTGGGCCGCACCGTCCAGGAGGGCTATCACCGGATACTGGTGCGAGCCCCCTGGGCCTACCAGCGGATCTACTCCAGCACCGAGCGGGCCGGGGGCGGCGGCCCGGTGGCGCGGGCGCTGCTGCGCACGGCACAGGACCGGGTACTGCGCGCCCTGCCGCCGGGCACCGACGCCGTCGTCTCCACCTACCCCGGGGCCAGCCGAGTCCTGGGCAACCTGCGCCTGGACGGTCGGCTGGCCGTGCCGGTCCTCACCTATCTGACCGACTTCTCGGTGCATCCGCTGTGGGTCGCGCCGGGTGTGGACGTCCACCTCGCCGCTCACGCCGTGCCCGCCGCCCAGGCGCGCACGGCCGGGGCCCGGGACGTACGCGTGCGCGGGCCGGTCACGGACCCCCGTTTCCGACCCTGCGATGAACGGGGGCGTGGCCGCGCCCGGGAGAGGTTCGGGCTGCCGTCCCACGCCCCGCTGGCTCTGCTGGTCGCCGGGTCCTGGGGGGTGGGCCCGGTCCGTACGGTGGCCCGGGAGCTGCGTGACTGCGGCGCCGCTGTCCCGGTCGTCGTCTGTGGCCGCAACGAGGCCCTGGTCGAGCAGCTGCGCGCCGACGGCATCGACCATGCCTTCGGCTGGGTCGACGACATGCCCTCCCTGATGCACGCCGCCGATGTCCTCGTCCAGAACGCGGGCGGGCTCACCTCGCTGGAGGCATTCGCCTGCGGCCTGCCCGTGGCCAGTTACCGCTGCATACCCGGGCACGGGCTGACCAACGCCGCCGCCTTGGACGAGGCCGGTGCGGCGGTGTGGATACGCGACCCGGCCGACCTCAAGGCGGTGCTGTGCGAGCTGATCGACGGCCCGCTCGGACGTCGGCAACGGGCAACGGGATTCGCCCTGTTCGCTCAGTCCCCCGACGGCTGCCCGACGGCCGAGATTGCGCGCGTGCACCGTTCCGGAGTCCCCGACCGGGGTTTTCGCCCGGTTGCACACCGGCACCGTACGACGCGCCGGCTCGCCGCCACGGCCGTCCTCGCGTCCGTCGTGTGGGCCGGCGCCGTCGCCACCGGGGTGGCGACGACCTACGACGGTCCCGACCTCATCCACGCCATCAGCCACCGCCTCGACCCGGACGGCTTCCCACCGGAGCACACCTCCCCGCCGGAAGACGACCACTCGTGAACATCGCCCCGACGCTGCGCACGGCGGCCCTCGCCGCCGTACCCGTCCTCGCCGCCGCCCACGCCGCACCCGTCGTCTCCACCTTCGGACCGCTGCGCAACCGCCTCATGCCCCGCCTCTCGGGCCGCGGCCGCATGAACCACATCGCCCTGACCTTCGACGACGGCCCCGACCCCCGCTCCACCCCGCACTTTCTACGGCTGCTCGCCGGGCGCGGAGTGCACGCCACGTTCTTCCTGCTCGGCGGCGAGGCACACCGCTCCCCCGGCCTGGTCCGCGAGATCGCGGCGGCCGGTCACGAGGTCGCCGTCCACGGCTGGCTGCACCGCCCCCTGCTGCTGCGTGGCCCGCGCGCCACCTATGACGACTTCCGCCGGGCCCGCGACACCGTCGCCGCGATCACCGGACAGCAGCCCATGCTCTTCCGGCCCCCGTACGGCGTCATGTCCACCGCGGCCCACCTCGCGGCCCGCCGCCTCGACCTGACCCCGGTGCTGTGGACCTGCTGGGGGGAGGACTGGACGGCACGCGCCACCCCGCACTCCGTCCACCGCACCGTCACCGCCGACCTGGACGGCGGCGGCACGATCCTGCTCCACGACTCGGACTGCACCTCCGCCCCCGGCGCCTGGCGCTCGACGCTGGGCGCGCTGCCCCGGATCCTCGACACCT
Organism: Streptomyces sp. NPDC102270; assembly: GCF_044766405.1. NCBI lineage: Bacteria > Bacillati > Actinomycetota > Actinomycetes > Kitasatosporales > Streptomycetaceae > Streptomyces > Streptomyces sp. NPDC102270. Next base: position 27,649 of record NZ_JBIWLX010000031.1, read on the forward strand.
GTCAGGAACGGGGTTACGGCGTCGGCCCGCTGCGCGACCACGGCTGACCAGCACGAATGCGCAACGGTCGGGGCACGGGGGCTCGGTCACACGCCTCGCCGGCAGCGGCCGCGGCTTCGCCAGGAGTGCCCGTGCGGGTACGCCCGCCTGGTGCCCTCGCCACTGGATCACGGAAGGAGCAGCCGGGATGTGGGCCGTGGTGATCGTCGTCCGGGTGCCGGTGGCGGCGATGAGGTAGGGCGCGGAACCCTCCCGCGGGTTGGACGTCGTACTCGGCCGAGGCGTGCGGGGCGAGCACTGCGGGGCCGGAGGAGATGGTCCTCCAGTTGGAGGCGCCCTGGCCGGTGCGGCTCGCGAAGTTTGCATCCGGTCACCCACAGAACATCTACTACATCTTGTAGATGTAAGCTCGCCGAGTGCCGTTCCATCCAGGCCACGTACACGCGGATGGACCAATCGCAGACACCCGGTCACCGGAAAGGCATCCTCGCCATGACCACACCGATCCATCCGGCGTCACAGCTGGCCGTGAACGTGCTGGACGCTCATTCGCTGCTGGCGGCGTTCGGCGTGCTGGGCGTCGGGGTGGTGATGTTCGCCGAGACAGGGCTGCTGGTCGGCTTCTTCTTGCCGGGCGACTCGCTGCTCTTCACGGCCGGTCTGCTGAGCACGGGCTCGGCGCAGTCGAGTGTGCACCTGTCGCTGGGACCGCTCCTGGTCGCGGCGGCGGCAGGCGCCCTGGCCGGGGCGCAGTGCGGCTATCTGCTCGGCCGGAAGACGGGTGGAGCGCTGCTGGCCCGTAGCCGCTCGCAGCGTCTGCACGAGGGTGCGAAACGCGCCGAGGAACTACTGGAGCGATACGGACACGCGAAAGCGATCACGCTGGCCCGTTTCGTGCCGGTGGTGCGGACCGTACTCAATCCGATGGCCGGCGCGCTGGAGGTACCGGTGCGGACGTTCACGTTGTGGCAGATCATCGGCGGGCTCGTGTGGAGCCTCGGACTCACCCTCGCGGGGTACGCGCTGGGGTCGTCGATCCCGAACGTCGACCGTTACCTGCTCCCCCTGGTGGCGTTGATCATTTTCGTGTCGCTGATCCCCCTGGCTGCCGAGGTGTACAGGGCTCGGCGGGATGGCCGTTCCGAGGGAGGACGCAGGTGATCTTGGCCTTCGACGGGTCGTCTGTAGACGGCTCCGCGTATCTGGATGTGGTGCGTCTGGCCCGGCATGCGCCGGCCTGGCTGGACTCAGCGGTGTCGTTCTGGTCGACGTACGGGCTCGCGGTGTTCGCCGTGCTCGCGCTAGTGGGCTGGTGGTTCGCTCGACGGGGCGGGGATGCGGCTGCGGTGAGGGCGCTGGCCGTACCGGTGGTCGTGGTCGTCGCGTATGGGGTGGATGCTTTGGTGAAGCTGGCCGTGCGCGAGGACCGGCCGTGCCAGAGCCTACGAGTGAAGACGCTGGAGGAGTGTCCGGCGCCCGGCGACTGGTCCTTCCCCAGCAACCACGCGGCGATCGCCGCCGCCGCTGCCGTGGCGCTGCTCTTCGTCTCGCGTCGGCTGGGGGCGGTCGCGGCAGTGGCGGCCCTTGCGATGGCGGTCTCACGGGTGTGGGTCGGCGCGCACTATCCGCACGACGTCGTGGTCGGCGTGCTGGTGGGTGGCCTCGTCGCACTGATGTCGATGCTCGTGCTGCGACGGTGGTCGCGATCGGTGGACCGGTGGATCGGCACCGGCCGCCTGCGCCGACTGCTGGGCGCCTCATGAATCGGCGCGACGCCGCCGACCTGGCCGGGACGGTCGGTCTCGGCGCTTGGGTGGCGTTCGGCGTCCTCACGATAGTGGTGCTCGGCCAGGACGGCGCTCAGCTGTGGTCGGACGAAGGTTTCCTGGCCTGGTCGCTCGCCCATCGGCCGGACGTCGCCGGAGCTCTGGCCCGAGGGGTGACCGATACCGGCAGCGGTGCCGTCCCTTACGTCCTCACCGTGTTGGCCGGCATGGTCGCGGGACGAACCGTGCGGCGACGGATGGGGGCCGCCGCACTGGCCCTTGCCTGTCTGGGAACCGGTCAGGCGCTGCGCTACGGGGTGATGGAAGTCGTCCAGCGGCCGCGTCCCGCCCGTGCCGACTGGGCGACGTCCGCGAGCGGTTGGGCGTTCCCCTCGGGACACGCCACCACAGCGGCCCTCACTGCCGGTCTGCTGATCGTCGCGGTCTCACTGCGCGCCCCGCGCGGCGCCACCCCACTCCGGGTCGTCATCGGGTGCTGGGGCGTGCTGGTGGGCCTTTCCCGGGTCTATCTCGGCGTGCACTGGTTCACCGACGTCATCGGCGGCTGGCTGTTCGCCACCGGATGGCTCGGAGTCTGCCTGTACGCGATGATCCGGTGGCTGCCCGCGTCGTTCGTCTCCGGCACGCTCCGTGCGCCGGACCATCCAACGGAGGGCCATGCGCCACAAGATCCTGGTCGTCGAGGACGATCACGCCCTGCGTGACGTGCTGCGTCGCGGCCTGCTCGACGAGGACTTCGACCCCGTGCCCGCCGCCGACGGCGCCACCGCCCTGCGGCTGGCCACCGACGACATCGCGGCCGTCGTCCTGGACGTCGGGCTGCCCGACGCGGACGGCCGGGACGTCTGCCAGGCGCTGCGCGCGGGCGGGTTCGCCGCCCCGATCATCTTCCTGACGGCCCGCCATCACCTCACCGACCGGCTGTCCGGGTTCTCCGCCGGAGCCGACGACTACCTGCCCAAGCCGTTCCATCTCGCCGAACTCGTCGCCCGGCTGAGGGCCGCACTCAAACGGGCCGCACCCGCGGCGGTGGCCACCGCCGGAGACCTGGTCCTGGACGCGACCCGGCACAGCGCGCAGGTCGGCGACGTCCACATCGACCTGTCTCCCACGGAGTTCCGTCTGCTGGCCACGCTCATGGCGCCAGGCGGGACCCTCGTGTCCCGCCGCGACCTGGTCAGGGCCGCCTGGCCGGACGGCGCCCAGGTCAGCGACAACACCCTGGACCAGTATCTGAGCCGACTGCGCCGCAAGCTGCGCGAAGCGGGCAGCGGCCTCCGCCTCACCACGACACGCGGGATCGGGCACCGGCTGTCATGAACCGGCTCGCGCGCCGTCTGGCGCCCCGCACGCTGCGCGGTCGGCTCTCGCTCGTGGCCCTGACCACCGCCGCGCTCCTGATGACCGTGCTGACCGTCGTGTTCAACAGCGCGATGGACCGGCACCTGCAGCACCAGGCTGACGACGAACTACGCAACCGCGCCGCCGCCGTCGCCACCACCGTCGACACCAGCGGGCCCCGAGTGCGGGTCCTGGAGACCGTCAACGACAGCCTGCTCGACGCGAACGTGTGGATCTACGCCGGGACACGCCTGCTGGAGAAACCGCCGTCCGCCACGGCCGACAGTGCGCTCACCCAGGCCGCCGACCGGCTCGCCGCGCGGGGCAGCCCGGTCTGCGCGACCATGCAAACCGACAACCCCCGTTTCATCCGCCTGTGTTCCCAACCCATGTCCGGCCTCCGCAGCACCGCCACCGTCATCACGGCCACGGATCTCGCCCCCTACCGCAGCTCCGCCGACACCCTGCTGTCGGGCTCGCTGATCCTGGACGCTGTCATGCTCGCGTGCACCTACGCGCTGACGCGGCTGGCCGTCGGACGGGCACTGCGCCCCGTGCGCACCATGACCGACCAGGCCACCCAGTGGAGCGCAGTCGGTTCCGACCAGCGTTTCGGCGCCGCGGACCAGCCGGCCGAACTGGCCCGCCTGGGCACCTCGTTGGACGCACTGCTGGACCGCATCCGCACCGTACTGCGTCACGAGCAGCAGCTGACCGGGGAGTTGTCCCACGAACTGCGCACTCCGCTCACCCGGATCGTCGTCGAGCTCGACTGGTGGCGGGCCCGCCCGCGCTCGGCCGCCGAGACCGACGCCACCCACGAGGTGATCGCGGAGGCCGCCCAGTCCATGCGCACCATCTGCGACACGCTGTTGAACGACGCCCGCGAAAGCGCGCAGAACACCACCACGGCCGTCGGTACCACCGCTGTCGCTCCCGTGCTGCGTCGGCTGGTCGAGGACCTCGACGCACGGAAGCAGCTGAAGACCGTCGTCGACGTGCCGGACCAGCAGATGGAAGCGGGCGTCGCTTCCGCTCTTCTCGAACGCATCGTCAGCCCGCTGCTGGCCAATGCCGTTCGCTACGCCGGCTCCACGGTGACCGTGTCCGCGAGGCAGTTGCCCGGCGGCGTCCGCATCGACGTCACGGACGACGGTCCTGGCGTACCGGAGGAGTTCCTCGACGATCTCTTCCAGCCCGGCCGACGCGCGGACTCGGGCGACGGGCACGACGGGGCGGGCCTGGGACTACCGCTCGCGCGACGCCTGGCCCGCGCCGTCGGCGGCGAGGTCTCCCACGACCCCGAGCACACACCCGGAGCACGATTCCTGGTCGACCTGCCCGCCGGATGACGTGACTCAGCCGGCCCGCCGGGCGACCGGCTCCCGCTCCGTCATCTGCGGTGTTCTGCGCTTCTGCACCTGCGCGTACGCCATCAGCCCGACCAGAACGGCCAGCAGCACGGCGGAAGATCCCGCGGTGCCGAGGTCCAGGCCGCCCTTGGTGACCGGCTTGGTCAGGAGGTCACCGGCGGTGGCTCCCAGGGGCCGGGTGAGGACGAAGGCGACCCAGAACAGCAGCACGTTCGGCACGACCGGCACCTTCATCAGCAGGACGAGGACGGCCAGTGCGCCCGTCACGAGCAGCGCACCGCCGGCGTAACCGAGGCCGGAGCTGTCGGAGAGGAAGTCGCCCATGGAGGTGCCGAGGGTGTTGGAGACGAGGATCGCCGACCAGAACAGGGCCTCGCCGCGGAAGGTGACGATGTCGCGGATCTGGAAGGTCATCCCGGTCGCCTTCCAGACGGCGAAGACGACCAGCAGGATCGAGACGAGGATCGCCGCCCCGGTGGGATAGCCCAGGCCGAGACCCTGCGGGCCCCAGCCGAGCGAAGTGGCTCCGCCGGAGAGGAACTTGGTGCTGGCGTCGCGGTTCATGAAGTCGGACATCGTGGTGCCGGCCATGCTGGTCGACAGGATCACGGTCCAGTAGAAGAACGGGTTGTAGTGACTGGCCCTGAGCTGGACGACCAGTGTCACCACGAAGAGCATGAACAGGGCGATCGTGGTGAGGAAGTAGCCGAGTTTCAGGGTCTGTGCGAAGAGGTCGCCGGCCGTCTCGCCGAGGGTGGTCGCGGCAATCTTCATGATCCAGAACGCCAGGGTGACCTCGGGGAGTTTCTTCATGACCGACTTCGTCGTGCTCGCCACGTCGAGGTCGGTGAGCATTTCCGGTTTCTGCAAGGTGGGGGGCTCCCATGCGGTCGAACAGCAGGGCGCCCGCCCGCGACGCGAACAAGCACCCTGTGCGATCAGATGACTCCGAAGAGTGATCGCCGGAATCGACCCTGGCAGCTCCACCCTGAACGCATCCTGAACGACTGCCGCGCGCCTGCTCAGGCCGCGTGTCGGGCGGTGTGCTGCGGCTGCGCCACGTCCTTTCGGGTCACCGAGAGGTAGATGACCAGGCCGAGGATGACCGTGAGGAACAGCGCACTGGTGATGACGGTGCCCAGGCCCAGGCCGCCGTCACCGGTGGGCTGGGAGAGGTAGTCGCCGATGGACGCGCCCAGTGGGCGGGTGAGGACGTAGGTGATCCAGAAGCTCCACACCGCGTCCAGGCCGAGCTTGAAGTGGGCGAGGGCGACCGCGGCGATGGCCAGGCCGCACAGGACCGCGGAGAGCCAGTAGCCCAGGTTCATGCGCTCGGAGACCAGGTCACCGGCCGCGGTGCCGAGGGCGAAGGTGAACAGGACGGCGAGCCAGTAGTAGGCCTCGCGGCTCGTGGTGTCGATGTGGTGGATGGACAGCGTCCGCTCACGCCGGTACCAGACCACGAAGACAATCGTGAGGATGATCGCGAAGACGGTGGTGCTGGTCTCCAGCGGTACGCCCATGTTGTCGGTGAGATTGTCGCTGATCAGCGTGCCGACGACGCTGATCAGGGCGACGGCGAGCCAGTACACACCCGCGCGATGGGCGGTGGTGCGGAACTGCACGACCAGGACTACCGCCAGCAGCGCGCTCATCAGGACCGACACACCGGTCAGGCCGAGACCCGCCTTCTCGTTGAGCAGGTCGGCCGCGGTCTCGCCGACCGTCGTGCACAGCACCTTGATGACCCAGAAGTAGACGGTGACTTCGGGCACCTTGTTCCAGCCCAGTCGGCGACCGGAGGGCGACACCTGGGGGTCGGCCTCCGAGGGCGGGGGCGTCTGTGAGGTCTCGTATGTCATGCGGCCCGACCGTGCCACGGGAAACCTGAGCGCATCCTGACTGCCGTGCGGCACAGGCTGCCCCCTTCGCCTCGCCCGAGCACTATGAGTGCCATGACGACTCATGATCACGGCACCTGCATAGCGGCGTTCCGCCCCGTCCCGTCCGTCGCCATGGAAGAAGGCCGCCTTGAATTGTCCGACTGCCTCCCCACCGCCTGCCGACCGGGTGACGGCCTGGCTGCGCCGTCGGCTCGGCCGGGCTGTCGTGCTGTCCTACGTCGCCGCCCTCCTCCTGCCCGGCCCCGGCCTGTGGCTGCGTCGCGACCACATCGGGCCGATCGGCACCGTCACCGGCCTGCCCCTGAGCACCGGCCCGCTGCTGCTGTCGCTGGTGCTCTTCGCCGCCGGACTCCAGGTACCGGTCCGCGAACTGGGCCGCCTGCTCCGCAAGCCGACCGCCCTGGTGGCCGGGCTGGTCCTCCACCTCGCGATCCCGCTCCTGGTCATCCCCGTCGTCGCGTTCGGACTGCACCGCACCCCGGACAGCGACGGCGGCAGCGGACTGATCACCGCGATGATCCTTGTCGTGGCGATGCCTGTGGCCGCCGGAGCCACCGTCTGGACCGGCAAGGGTGACGGCGACCAACCGACCATGGTGGGACTCGTCCTCGCCTCCACGCTCCTCAGCCCGCTCACCGTCCCGCTGGTCATCACCACCTTGGTGCCGCTCCTGAGCGGCGGCTACGCGGACACACTCGCAACGGCCGGCCGCACGGCCAACGGCGGCTTCGCCCTCGTCACCGTGGTCCTCCCCTGTGCCGTCGGCATCCTGTTCCGACTCGCGCTGCCGACGGCGTGGCTCAGCCGGGCCGTGCGCGTGACCGTGCCCGTGGCGGTGGCCGGATCGCTCGTCCTGACATATGTGAACGCCAGTGGCGCCCTGGGCTCATTCCTCGCGCACCCACGCCCCCTTCTGTTCGCCGCGGCCCTGGCCGTGGCCGCGCTCGTCTGCCTGTTGTCCTTCCTCTTGGGCCGGGCCGCCGCGCGGCTCCTGCACCTGGACGGCCCCGCCTCCTCCTCGCTGACCCTCGCCTGCGGCATGAACAACAGCAGCGCGAGCGCCGTCCTGATCACCACCACGCTGCCCGACAAACCACACCTGCTCCTGCCGGTGCTCGCCTACGGGCTGCTGCAGAAGACAGCCGCGAGCCGGGTCGTGCGGACAGAGGGTCATCGGCACCCGCCCTGCCCTGCGTCACCGTGAACACCGCCCCCGGTGACGGGATCGAAAAGCGTCCGCTCAGTGCCTGACGCGGTAGAGGTGCTCGGGGCGGCCGGTGGCCCCGTAGCGGAGTTCGAGCCGGACCATGCCCTCCTTGACCAGGTAGGAGAGATAACGCTGAGCCGTGGCGCGGGAGACGCCGGTGCGTTCGGCGGCCTCCGCAGCCGACAGAGCGTCGTGCGCGCCGCGCAGGGTCTGGTGCAGCAGGGCAAGCGTCGGCGCGGAGTGGCCCTTCGCAGGGACGCGCGGCACGGCCGGCGGCCGGGCGGCGCTGAACAGAGCGTCCACGTCAGCCTGGTCGGTCTCCGGGACCGTACCCAGGGCGTCCATACGGTGCTGGAGCTCCCGGTAGGCGGTGAGCCGCTCGGCGAGGTCGGGCGCACCGAAGGGCTTGACCAGGTATCCGACGGCGCCGAGCTTCATGGCGATCCGTACCGAGGTGATGTCCCGGTCGGCGGTGATCATGATGGCGTCGGGGCGGTCGCCGCCCTCGTCGCCGCTGAGCCGGCGCAGCACGTCCAGTCCGCTGCCGTCCGGCAGGAAGATGTCGAGCAGCAGCAGGTCGGGGTGGAGGTCGCGCACCGCGGCCAGTGCCTCGGCCACGGTCGCCGCCTGGCCGACCACCTCGAAGCCTCGGACGCGGGACACGTAGTCGCAGTGGATGCGGCTCACTCGGAAGTCGTCGTCCACCACCAGGGTCCGGATCACCAGCGATCACCTCCTGCCACGCCGTCCAGTACCGGTGAGGCCGTCGTGAACAGGGCGCCCCGTGGGCCGGGCGCGGTATCGGGCACCGGCAGCATCACGGTGAAGACGGCGCCGGGCCCTTCACTGACGGCGATAGTGCCGCCGTGCCGCTGCACCAGCCGGTGGACGAGCGCGAGGCCGAGGCCACGCCGGGCGGTGCCGCGGTCCGGGCGGGTCGACCAGCCGTCCTCGAAGATGGAGTCGGCGGTGTCGGGCGGGATGCCGGGGCCGGTGTCGGCCACCTCCACCCGCACTGCGTCGACGGCCTCGATCAGCGACAGACAGACCTCGGCACCGCCCGGCGGCGCCGGTCCTGTCGCGGACGCGGACGCGTCGATCGCATTGTCCAACAGGTTGCCGACAATGGTCAACAGCCTGCGCAGATGCGGCGGGTCCTCGCCGAGGGCGGAGTCCTCGCTGAGGACGATCCGCACCCCGCGTTCCGCGGCCACCGTGGTCTTGGCGACGATCAGTCCCACGAGCAGCGGATTGCCGATCCGTTCCCGTACGGATTCGGTCAGCGCCTGCTCGGCACCGGCCGTGTCGACGGCGAACTCGTAGGCGGCGTCGTGGTCGCCGATGTCCAGCAGTCCGGCCACCGTGTGCATACGGTTGGTGAACTCGTGCTGCTGTGCGCGCAGCGCGTCCGTGAGCCCGCGCACCGAATCCAGCTCGCGCAACAGACCGATCATCTCCGTGCGGTCGCGCACGGTGACCACAGCGCCCAGTTCCCGTCCGTGCAGGGCCACCGGCATCCGGTTGACGACCAGGCAGTGGTCGTCGGTGAGCACGCTGATGTCGCCGCCCGTCAGGGTGCCGTCCAGGGCGCGGCGCAGTCGCCCGTCAGGCAGGACTTCCGCCAGTGTGCTGCCGAGCGCGGTGCCGAGTCCGAGGAGGTCGCGGGCCTCGTCGTTGACCAGCGTGATCCTGCCGTCGGGGTCGAAGGCGACGACTCCCTCGCGGATTCCGTGCAGCATCGCCTCCCGGTCCTGCAGCAGCCCGGCGATCTCTTCCAGCTCCAGCCCGAACGTCGTCCGCTTGAGCCGTCTGGCCAGCAGGAACGCGGCCGTCGAGCCGAGTGCGACGGCGATGGCGCTGTACAGGCCGAAGGTGGGCAGTTCGCGCCACAGCTCACCCAGCACATAGTGCTCGGGGATCCCCGCGGACACCTCGCCGACCAGCTTGCCGGTGGGCCCGTACAGCGGAGCCTTGCCGTTGGCGGAACGCCCTGTCGCGCCCTGGTCGGTGCCGACGTGTGTCCTGCCGTCCAGCACCACGATCCGGTCCCCCGTCGGTTCACCGACCAGCGCCGCGTCGGGGTGCGAGTGGCGGATACCGCGCAGGTCGAGCACGACCACGTACGACGCGCCCGACGCCTCGCGGATCCGCTCCGCCACCGTCTGCACCACGTCGCCGCCGCCCCCGTACTGCATGGCGTGGCGTATCTGCGGTTCCGCGGCCGTGGTCTCGGCGATGGCCAGGGCCCGCTTCTCGTAGGCACGGTCGATCTCGCCTCGCTGCGCGAAGGCGAACAGCACGAAACCGATCACCCCGGTCAGCGCCAGGATGGCCAGCTGGTTGGCCAGAATCCGCGCGGAAAGCCTCCCCTTCCCACCGCGGCCGATCGGGATACGGGTGCGTGTCACGGGTGTCTCTGCCTGTCGTACGGGGCCCGGGCGCGGCCCCTGTGCCGTACCCGTGGTGGCGTGATTGTGCCCCCGGCACCGGCCTTCTGCCCACCCCGGCCGGCTGAGCAGAACGAGCAAAAGCATGGCTAACACGGCTAACGCGAGATACGGATGAAACAGCGACGTAACACCCGCCGCCCTCTAGCGTCTGCCTTCCTCGACCTCCGAGGTCAGGAAGGAGACAGCCTCAGATGGCTTCGCGAAACGATGTGGCAGTGAGCCCGGTCGCCGAGAAAGCCGGCCAGGACAGCGCGCGAGTCGAGATTTCCGGACTCACCAAACGATTTCTGACTCCCGCGGGTGAGGTGTTCACGGCACTGCAGGACGTTTCGTTCACTGTGGAGCCCGGCCAGTTCTGCGCGGTGGTGGGCCCGACCGGCTGCGGGAAGTCCACGACGCTCGGCATGGTGTCCGGGCTCGACCGGCCCAGCGAGGGCTCGGTCAAGGTCGGCGGCCGTGAGGTGAACGGCGTCACCGACGGCGTCAGCTTCATGTTCCAGGCCGACGCGCTGCTGCCCTGGAAGACCGTCCTGGGCAATGTGCTGATGGGCCCGGTCTTCCGCAGGGTGCCCAAGCAGCAGGCCCAGGCCTCGGCGCGCGACTGGCTGCGGCGGGTGGGTCTGTCGGGGTTCGAGGACCGCTACCCGCACCAGCTCTCCGGCGGCATGCGCAAGCGCGTGGCGATGGCCGCGGCGCTGATCAACGAACCCCGGATCCTGATCATGGACGAGCCGTTCGGCGCCCTCGACGTGCAGACGAAGGCGATCATGTCGACCGAACTGCTCGGTCTGTGGGAGCAGATCCGTCCGTCGGTCATCTTCATCACCCACGACCTCGACGAGGCCGTGGCGCTCGCCGACCGGGTCGTCGTCATGACGTCCAGCCCCGGCTCGGTCAAGGCGGTCTTCGACATCGACCTGCCCCGTCCGCGCGGCTCGGTCCAGGAGATCCGTTTCCAGCCGCGGTTCATCGAACTCCAGCACCAGATCTGGGACTCGCTGCGCGAGGAGGTGGAGCGCGCCTACGCACGCACCGCAGGAGGTACGCCATGAGCACGACGTCCGCTGTTTCGCCCGCTCCCGTCAAGGTCGGCACGCCGGGCTCCGGCGCGTCCGCCGCCAAGCGCGCTCTGCGGCGCCGCATCGCCCTGGTGTGGGCGGGCCGTATCGGCCTCGCGGTCCTCGTCATCGGCGGCTGGCAGGCGTTCACCACTTGGGGGATCGTCGACCCGTTCTTCTTCGGACAGCCGTCCGGCATCGCGAAGCGGCTGGTCGACCTCTTCCAGAACGGCACCGAGTTCGGGTCCTTCTACGCCAACATCTGGACCACGATCCAGGAGGCGCTCGCCGGTTTCGCCCTCGGAGCCATCACCGGCGTGGTCTTCGGCGTCACACTCGGGCAGAGCCGCTTCCTCGCCGACGTGCTCGGCCCCTACATCAAGATGGTCAACGCGATCCCGCGTATCGTCCTCGGCTCGATCTTCATCGTCGCGTTCGGCATCGGCGTGCTGCCCAAGATCCTGCTCGCCGCGGTACTGGTGTTCTTCATCGTCTTCTTCAACGCCTTCCAGGGCGTGCGCGAGGTCGACCGCAACATCCTGGCCAACGCCAAGGTGCTCGGCGCCTCGCAGATGCAGATCATCCGGCACGTCATCGTGCCGTCCGCGCTGACCTGGATCATCGCCAGCCTGCACAGCGCCTTCGGTTTCGCCATCGTCGGCGCGCTGGTCGGCGAGGTGCTCGGCGCGCAGAGCGGCCTGGGCCTGGTCATCAAGACCGCGCAGAACAACTTCGACCCCAACGGCGTGTTCGCCACGATGCTCGTCATCTCGGTCATCGTGCTGGGCGCCGAGTGGCTGATCGGCAAGCTCGAACGCCGGCTGCTGTCCTGGCGGCCGCCGGCCCCCTCCGAGGCCTCGAACGCCCTCTGACCCCCTCTCTCCCCTCCACTGCTCCACCTCAGCAAAGGAATGTGGCCAGCCATGTCCAGACGACCCGCCGCCGTCGCCGCGTCCGTCCTCACCGTCCTCGCCCTCAGCGCCCTCAGCGCCTGTTCCGGCAGCTCGTCCGCCTCGACCAGCAGTTCAGGTTCCGTACCGACCGTCAAGCTGATGGCCGGCGGCCTCGACAAGCAGATCTACCTGCCGTACCAACTCGCCCAGCAGCTCGGCTTCTACAAGAAGTACGGCGTCGACGTCCAGCTGAGCACCGAGCAGGACGGCGGTGTCGGCGCCGAGGAAGCCATGGCCTCGGGGCAGGTCGACATGGCGGGCGCCTGGTACAACCACACGATCGAGTTCCAGGCGAAGGGCAAGGCGGTCGAGGACGTCGTCCAACTCTCCGGCGCGCCGGGCGAGCGCGAGATGTGCACCAAGAAGTCGGGCGTCACTTCGGGCGCCGACTTCAAGGGCAAGACCCTCGGCGTCACCGACCTGGGCTCGGGAACCGACACGCTCACCCAGTTCCTGGCCGCCAAGAAGGGCGTCAAGACCAGCCAGTTCCACCGGATCGGGGTCGGCGCGGGCTCCACGGCCATCGCCGCGCTGCAGAACGGCAAGGTCGACTGTGTCATGACGACACAGCCGACGGTCGCCGCGATCGAGAAGAAGGGCGTGGGTACGTCCGCGATCGACCTGGCCACCACGCAGGGCGCAACAGCGGCGATGGGCGGCGCCTACCCTGCGGCCAGCGTGCTCGCCCGCACCGACTGGGTGAACTCGCACAAGGACACCGTGCAGAAGGTCGTCGACGCGCTCGTCGCCACCATGCACTGGATCAACACGCACAGCGCGGCCGACATCGCGAACAAACTGCCGGCTTCGTACGTGTCGAACCAGCTGGTGACCAAGGCCGACTACATCTCGGCCCTGACCCAGGACAAGGGCCAGTTCCTCCCGGACGGCCTGATGCCCGCCGGCGGTCCGAAGACCTCTCTGGCCACGGAGCAACTGGTCGGCAACGTGAAGGGCTCGGTGAACCTCGGCAAGACGTTCACCAACGACTTCGCCCTCCAGGCCAACAAGACCGAGGGCTTCAAGACCACCACGGCCCCGGCAGGACCGACCGGCTGAACTCACTCCCACCCGGCACGAGGCCGCCCAGGTGACATCCACCTGGGCGGCCCCGCACGCCCGCTGCGAGTCATGGCCGCGACCTCGACGTCATGGCCGACTGCTCGGCGCGGACCGTGAGCGGGCGCGTCCGACCACGAGCGCCGCCTACGCCCGCCCGGCCCCACGACCTGCCTACAGCGTCCCCGGTCACGACCGCCGGCCTGCCGTCGGGACCGAGAGATCTGCGACTGACGCAGGGCCCTGCACGAGGCGTTCCCTGCACTGCTGGCCGCCGAGCGGTCGTCCTCTCGAAGGTTCGGTGGCCCCCAGACGAGCGGGGTCGGCTGATCTGTTGCTCGGTCGTTGCCGACCACGCGCCGGTGCGCCCCGCCCGCGTCAGGCCGGGGCGCGCCGGACTGGTCAGCAGACCGGCAGCACCGTGGTGTGCTCCTCCCGCACGGCCTGCAGAGAGCGGGGGTTCAGGCCGAGCAGGCTCAGGATCGTCGGTGCGATCTGCTTGGTCTGTACGCTCGCGGAGTCGCGCACGCCGTCCGGAACCGAGGCGCCCGACACCACCAGCGGAACGTCGAGGTCGTCGGAGTGGGCGCCGCCGTGCTCGGCGATCTTCTTGGTGCCGCCGGTGTAGACGACGCCGTACTGCGCGAGGCCGAAGACGTCCGGGACACGGGCGTCGCCGGCTTCGACGTGGAAGTAGCGGGCCGCGGCCTTCCCGGCGTAGACCTTGCTGAGCCCGCCGCGGGTGAAGGCCTTGGGCGCGGCGTTGATGTCGGTGCCGGTGCCGTTCTGCGCCAGCAGGTAGGTCTTGGCGAACTCGGCGGCGGCCTGCGAGCGGTCGCTCAGCCAGAGCAGCATCGCGTCGTCGTCCACGGAGTGCGCGACCAGGTCGCCGGCGGAGGGATGGAGTTTCTTCCAGGCGGCGTTGAGGCCCTCAAGCAGCGGGCCGTCGTCGATCCGGCTGAGCGCGGTGGGGTCGGTGGGCGACTGACCGTGCTTGGCGGACAGGATGACCGTGGTGTTGTCGGCCAGGTGCCGCTTGGCGATCTCAGAAGTCAGGGCACCGATCTTCGCGTTGACGAAGTCCAGGTTCTTCGCCAGCAGCGGTCCGGGCACGTTCTTGGCGGTGTAGCCGCCTTTGAGTCCGTCGGAGGCGGGCAGCTTCTGCGCGGTGGAGACCGACTGGAAGTTGAGGCCGAAGATCGCCGGGGTGCCGACCTTGTGGGCGCGGCTGTGATCGTAGCCGTCGATCTCGTTGAGGACGGCCTTCACCTTGTAGGCGTCGTACTGCTCGGTCGCTTCGTTGTCCTTGGTCCAGTCGTCGCCGGCGGGGTAACCGAGGGCGTCGCTGTTGATCTCGGGCGTGAACAGGTCCTGGACGCCGGTGCCCGAGGGCCCGTTGAGGATTTCGTACGCCGCGTGCTTGTCCGACCACGCGGTGCGCAGGCCCGCGCCGCGGGCCACCTCGAAGACGGTGTTCACCTTGAGGTAGGAGTGCGGGTAGACCGGCTTGCAGGTCCTGGGGTCGACCGGCAGCTTGGAGGCGTTGATCAGGCTCGCGGGGTTTCCGGTCATCGACAGGATGCTGTCCGGCAGGCCCGCCAGGCCCTGACCGGCGTCGAGGGAGGCCTGGTTCTTGTCCAGGTCCTCGGTGAGGTCCACCTCGACACCGGGCTTGACGCCCTTGCAACGGGTGGTTCCCGCCGGGAGGAGCGCCGCGTTGTAGGTGTCGTCGTAGTAGACGCCGGTGGTGCCGGGGCCGCCGCCGGTCGCCTGGGCGACCATGCCGGGGAAGGAGTCGGACGGCGAGGTGGTCCTGGCGTGGGTGTACTCCACGCCGCCTCCGACCAGCCGGGCCAGCGCCGAGTTCGGGTTCCGGGAGATGTACCAGGCCAGGTCCGCCTGATGCAGCCCGTCGACCGAGACCAGCAGGACGTGCTTGGCGGGGGCCTGGTGGTGAGAGGCGGCGAACGCCGAGGGCTGGACGGCAGTCACGCCGGTCAGGGCTCCGGCAGCAGCGAAAACGGCTGCGAGTCTGACGTAACTTCTGGACATCTGTGTATCTCCCGGGTCTTTGAGGCGATTTGCGAGCGCCGGGCCCATCAGAGTCGCGCGTTGCGTACCGGAAACGGCGCATGTGTGAACGCACACGGAAGAAGCGGTCGTGTCTTCATCAAGCAGGTCTGCTTTTCGCCAAGACCGAGGGACGTCCACAGACCCGGCGAACAGCCCGGTCCGTTCGCCACCCGGGCGGACGCCGTGAACCGCACGAGGCCGGCGTCCGTTCCGGCCAGGCTTCGAGTTCGGCACCGCCGGGCCACTTCGGCATGCGCACCCCCCGAGAGGGCGACGCAAGACGGCCATCTCACCCAGACGACTCTTGTGCCCCGCCCTGGTCGACGGGAATGAGCAAGGTGAAGGTGGCGGGGCGAGCACTGGCCAGGGAGATCCTGCCGCCGAGCGAGACGGCCAGGTCCCGGGCGAGAGCCAGGCCGATGCCCACTCCCTGTCCGCCCCCGGTGTGCCCCCGGTCGAACAGCCGGGTTGACTCGCCCGCCACGGCACCCTCATCGCTCACGTCGAAGGCGAGGACGTCCTCCAGGTCCCGCACGGTGACCCGGACGGTTCCGCGCCCATGCACGCGGGCGTTGTCCAGCAGGATGCCGAGTACCTCCGACACGGGCGCCCCCGGGACCATGGCATCGGTCGGTGTGTCCCGTGAGGCGCACTCCAGGCGCCTGCCTTCCTGGGCGAACAGGCCGTGCCAGCGTTCCTCGGCCTCCCGCAGCAGCTGCCCTACCGTGATCTTCCCGGCGGCGGAGAGGGACACCTCCCCGGCGCGTGACAGGCGCAGCACCTCCTCCACCGTGTGGTGCAGGCGGTGGGTGGTGGCCAGTGCTTCGGCCAGCACGGGTCGCAGCCGGGCGTCGTCGTCCTGGGCGAGGCCCCCCTCCAGGGCGAGTTGCAGGCCGGTGAGGGGGGTGCGCAGCTGGTGGGAGGCGTTGGCGGTGAAGTCGCGTTCGTGGCGCAGGAGTTCGGAGAGGCTGTGCAGCATCTCGTTGTGGGTACGGGCGACCTGGTCGACCTCGGCGATGCTGCTGGGGGCGGCGCGGGCGTTCAGGTCGCCCTCGGTCACCGCCCGGCAGTGGCGGGACAGATCCTCCAACGGGGCTGCCAGGGACCGTGCCTGACGGCGGGCCACGACGACCGCGACGGCCAGCGCCAGCGCAGCCACTCCCAGCAGCACCGCCCACACAGCGAGGACTCTGTTGCGCACCGCGTCGGCCGGGGAGGAGGCCCGTACGACGCCGATCACCTGCTCGGCGTGGGAGACGGGCACGGTGACCACCAGGTCGCCGCCCGAGTGGCCTCGTACGGCGTCTCCGCCCAGGGCGCGACGGACCGGGGCGTCGCCCGAACGGGGCCCGCTGCCCGCCCGCAGCCGCGAGTGCGGGTCGTACAGGCCGAGGCGCCCGCCTGCCGGGGGCCCCGGCAGTTCCGCCGGGTCGCCGGTCGTGTAGTCCGGGCTCACGCGTACGGCCGCGGCCAGGGCGGACCGCTCCAGGGTGTCGCGCTGGTCGGCGTACAGGGACGACCTGATGGCCAGGGCGAGCGGGACGGCGAGGAGGACGACGGCGACCAGAGCGGCGGTCAGGGCGACTCGCACCACGCGCTGTCTCATGACCCCATCATGCGGGCCGTTCACCTGGGCGGACGCGCTGCGCCACACGCTTTTGCCGTCCTCTAACCCGCAGCGGGCAGGGCGTTAACCGGCCTCTTCCTAGCGTTGGCGCTGTGGACCGTCCGGTCCGAGGACTCCCCTGGAGGGCAGTGGTCATGGCAGCACGCACACAGACGTACGCGTCGTCGGACCGGCCTTCGCGGCAGCGGTGACTGCGGGCTGTTCCGGGACGGGTTCGGGCTCGGGCTCCGGCTCGACGACGTCCCCGGCCGCTCCCACGGCCGGTTCCTCCTCCGGAGGCGGAGGCGGCAGCGGCGGGCAGAACAACGCGGCGCCCACCGAGTCCAACCCTGACCGGCGTCCTCGATCCGCCACCCGCCGGCCTCTCGGTCCCCGGCACCTACCTCGCACTCACCGGCACTGCCGCCGTCGCCGCCGTCGCCGCCATCCTCGCCGCGGCCCTCAACGGCATCCGCAACACCCGCCGCCCCGCCGTGGAGGAGCTCCGCGACCTGTGAACACTCATTGCGCGCACGACGGGCTCGCCACCCTGTCCGCTCCTAGGCTGTCGTCCATGCGCACGCCCGCCGCACCAGACCGCTACCGCCACCGTGTCCTTGTCGTCGAGGACGACGACACCATCGGCCGCCATCTGGAAGCCGGCCTGCGCGGCCACGACTACGCGCCGACATGGTGCCGTACGGGGGCGGGAGCGCTGACCGAGGCCGCGCGGGCACCGTACGACGTTCTGCTGCTGGACCTGGGGCTGCCCGACATGGACGGCCTGGACGTGGCCCGGGATCTGCGGGGCCGCCTTCCTGATCTGTTGATCGTCGTGCTGACCGCACGGACCGAGGACATCGACGTCATCGCCGGACTGGATGCCGGGGCCGACGACTATCTCGTCAAACCGTTCAGCATGACCGTGCTCCTCGCCCGGCTGCGAGCGCATCTGCGGCGGCAGGCAGTGGCTGCCCCGGTCCGGGAGCCGGTGCGGCTGGGCGATCTGGTCGTCGACCTCTCCGCCCGACGATGCGCGCTGCACGGTGTCGAAATCCCCCTGCGGGCCAAGGAGTTCGACCTGCTCGCAGTTCTGGCCGAGCGGGTCGGCGAGGCGGTGTCGCGAGAGACGTTGATGGCCGAGGTGTGGGACGAGAACTGGTTCGGACCCACCAAGACTCTCGATGTGACGATGGCGGGCCTGCGACGCAGACTGACCGAGGCAGTGCAGGCCGGGGGCGGTCCTGTCCACCTGCCGGAGATCACCACGCTGCGCGGGCACGGATACCGGCTGGAACGGCAGCCGGATCCAGTGGATTGAGAAGCGGCTGACGTGTGCCCGAGCATGGACACCCAGACCGTGACGGTGACGCGCAGAGCGTCGGTTGAGCCGAGACCGTCGCCTCGGCCACGCGCGGCTACGACGCGCGCGAGAACACGGCCGCAAGCGATGCCTGGCTGGAGGGGAGCGCCTTCCACTGATCATCCGGCCGGAAGAGCGAGGGCTCGGCCCGCGCAGCGTCGACGTAGACTCCGTTGTCGGCAACAGGTGCGCGGCCTGGCTGATTGCACGGCACCACCCGGCCCAGGCAGCGGCTCCTTGAGGTGGGGAACGTGACGTCGAGTGCGGCATCCCTCGTACCGGTCAACACCACCCTCGGCGTCCTCCTCGCTGCTCTGCTCCTGGGAGCGGCGGCGGTCGCGGGGCGGTTCCATCTGGATCCGCACCCCTACAAGAGCAGAGCCCGGGAGATCCTCGTCGCCGGACTGAGGGCCGCGGCCCAGCTCGCCGTCGTTTCGGTGGTCATCGCGTGGGCCGTCAAGTCCGTGCCAGGCCTGCTGGCTTTCCTCGGCGTCATGTTCGGGGTGGCGGTCCGTACAGCCGGACGGAGAATCACCAGCGACCACACCTGGTGGCTCACGGCCGCCCCGATCGCCGCCGGTGTGGTGCCGGTCGTCGCGGCACTGCTGATGACGGGGCTCGTCCCGCTGCGAGGCATAGCACTGATCCCGATCACGGGCATCCTCATCGGCGGCGCACTCACCGTGACCGTCCTCGCCGGACGTCGTGCCCTGGACGAACTGGCCCAGCGCCACGGGGAGGTGGAAGCCGCGATGGCCCTGGGCTTCCTGGACCGGGACGCACGGATGGAGATCGCCCGCGCCGCGGCATCAGAGGCCCTTTTGCCGGGCCTCGACCAGACCCGGACGGTGGGGTTGGTCACCCTGCCCGGTGCTTTCGTCGGCATGCTGATGGGAGGGGCGAGTCCCGTGATGGCCGGGGCGGTGCAGTTGTTCGTCCTGATCGCGCTCATGGCAGTGCAGTCCGTCGCGGTCGCGGTGACGCTCGAACTCGTCGCCCGCCACCACCTGCACCGCCCGGTACCCGGCGCGCCGACCGGCTCGCCACGCAGGGCAAGGCGGCCGAGGAAACGTCCATGAGCCGTTCAGGACTTGCCCAAGGTCGGAGCATCGAGCACCTACGTCGCCAAGGCGGTGCTGCTGATCCGGCGGACGGTCCTTCCGCCACCGGGCTCGATGGCGGACGGTGAGCAGGTAGGTGCCGTAGCTGCACTTTTGGGGCCTCGCGCGTCGACCGTCACCCATCATGCCGGTCACCTGACAAGGGAGAGGGGCAGCGAGACCGCCACCGGCTCAGAGCGCCGAACGGCGGGCCAGCAATCCCAGGACCAGCAGTCCCGGTGCCATCGGCAGCCATCCGGTGAGCAGGCGGTAGCCGATGACCGCCGAGATCGCCGTGTGCCCCGGTGCCCCGGCGGCCGTGAGCGCGAAGGCGAGCGCGGCATCCAGCGACCCCAGTCCACCGGGCGTGGGGAGCAGGGCCGCCGCGCCGCTGGCAACGAGGTAGGCCATCACCACATGGCTCGTGGGCAGTGCGAGACCGAGGGCGTGGACCACAGCGACGACCACGCCCGCGTGCAGCAACGCGAACGCGACCGAGCCGCCCCACAGTGCGCAGGCCCGCCCTCGGGAGCGATGCACCTCCCGCACGTCGGTCACTGCCCGCCCCAGCGCCCGCCTGAGCCGACCGCTGGCCACCACCGCCAGCACGACGCTTGCCGCCGCCACCGGCGCCAGGACCAGCACGTGCGGGACCCGCGCCGACAGCGGGACAGCGCCCGGTGATGCCACCAGCAGGACGACACCCAGCATGCACCGGACGATCCCGCCGACCGCCGCCTTCACAGCCAGCGCGGTCGCCGAGCGCCTGGTGGACAGGCCGCACCGCGTCAGAAACCGCAGGTTGACCAAGCTCGCCCCGGCCCCTGCGGGCAGGAGGTGGTTGGCGGCGCACGCCGCGAACTGAGCGGCCACCAGCCGTCCCTTCGGCAGCCGCTCGATGACCGCCCCCTGCTGCGCCACAGCCGCGCACACCCACGTGGCGACGGTGGCGAAGCAGGCGAGCACCAGCCATTCCCCGTCGGCGGCGGCCAGCTGGTCGGTACCGCTGTCGAGGGTGGCCCGATGCGCCACGAGCATGCCGCCGGCGGTGACGAGCGCCGCCAGGGTGATCCCCAGCCGGAGGTAGTGGCGCCTGCCCGCGGGCAGGGCCACGCTGTCGGACACGGTCACCACGGTCACCGCCCCTGTCGGACGAAGGGAGCGACGTAGGCGTGGAGGACGCCGGCCCGCTCCATGGACCATGTGCGCGCGTAGGCGGGCGGACGGTCGCCGGGCTGGGCGAGGACGGCGACGGTGGTCCGGTGGGCGGCCCGGGCCAGTGCGGCCGTGGTGGTGCTGGTGTCGTGGCCGTCGGTCTGTGCCGAGCCACAACCGGTGTAGAAGGCGATGGGCACGGCCTCGTAGCCGCTGAGCAGGCACGGCGGCCGCACGCCGAGCGTGTGGAGGGCTGAGGCGGTGCGGGACCAGTTGTCACGGTTGGCGGCGGAACTGTGCAGAGTGTGTTCCAGGACGACGTACTGCACGGCCAGATGAGCCGCCAGGCAGGCCGCGACCAGGCTCACGGCGACGGTGCGCGCGGTCCCCCGAGTCGGGGCGCTGACCAGGTGAGAGAGGCCATGGGCGACGGGGAGGGCGAGCAGGGCGTAGGCGGGCAGCAGGAAGCGGGGGGCTGCGTAGCCGATGAGGAACAGGTAGGGGACGGCGGCCGTGACCGCGCAGGCCAGCGGCAGCAGGACGGGCAGGGCGCGCCGGGCGCGGACGGCGGTGACCGCGCCGAGCGCGGCGAGGACGGGCAGCGCGAACCACCACAGGGTCAACACCGGGTTGGGGGCCGGTCCGGTGCAGGGGCGGCAGAGGGTACGCCCGCCGAGACTGTGCAACTGGTCGACGACCGCCAGGTGCCGGCCGAGACCGCCCTGGATGCGGGAGGCGTCGGAGAGGCGTTGCGCGAGGCCGCCGTAGCTCATGTAGGCCTCGATCACCCACTCACCGGCGCCGGCCAGCAGGCCGGCGGCCAGTACGGCGAGGAGGCGGGGGCGGCGCAGGGCGAGGGCGAGCAGGGGAAGCACCACGTACACGGCGTCCATCGGGCGCATCCATGCCATCAGTGCCGCGCCCGCGAACACGCCCCACCAGGCTGACCGGTCCCCCGCGTTCGCGCGGACGCGCAAGAAGCAGCCGACACAGGCCAGGGCGCCGACGGCGACCCAGTAGTTGGGCATGGCCTGCGGGCCGTAGAACAGGGTCACCCACAGGGAGGCGAACAGGGCACCCGCCAGCGCCAGGACGCGCGGCATGAGGTGGGCTCGCCAGATGCGCAGGGCGAAGTAGAGGCCCAGACCGGAGAGGACCGCCAGGTAGACCCTCAGAAGGGCGGTGGAGTCGGACCACGACGCGATCGGCGCGGCGAGCAGAGAGATGCCGCGGGCGCGGGGCGCGCTGAAGAAGGCGGCGGGAACCTGGCCGCTGACCTGACTGACGTAGACCGTCTCGTCCCAGCCGAGACCGAGATCCGGTCGTACGAGGACGAGCTGGGCGAGCGTGAAAGCCCCCGCGACGGCCGCGAGCCAAGGTTCACCCCACCGGCGCCGGGGCCAAGCCGTCCGCGGTGGGAAGCCGGTGCGAGAGGCACCGGTCACCGTGACGTTCGAGCCGTCGGCCATCTTGCACCTTTCGTCGTCACGCGCCCCGGAGCCATATTCTCCTACATTTCGTAGAAGGCCACTTCACCGTACGGCTCGTCGGTTAGAGACGGGTGAGAACAAGTCGTCTCCCTCGCTCCTGTCCAAGGTGAGGGAATGGCGGGCTGCAGCCCACGCGAGAGGCCCGAACGGCGTAGTGCCGACGAGCTCGAGCAACCTCGGTTGCCCGTGCACCGTTCAGGTTGCGTTCATGCTCGAGGTGCGATCGTGCGGATCATGACCGCAAAGCCCGTCCTCGACGAACACCCCCTCACCCCCGTACGCCAACTGGCAAACAAGGTGCCGGAGGTGACCGTCTATTTCTGGATCATCAAGGTGCTGACCACCGGCATGGGCGAGACGGCGTCGGACTTCCTGGCCCGCACGCTCGGCCCGATCCCGGCGGTGGCGCTCGGCGGCCTCGCCCTGGTGGCGTCCCTGGCCGTGCAGTTCACGCTCCGCCGGTATGTCGCCTGGGTCTACTGGACCGCCGTCGTCATGGTCAGCGTTTTCGGCACCATGGCCGCCGATGTCCTGCACGTCGGCCTCGGCGTGCCGTACGCCGTCTCGACGCCTGCGTTCCTCGCCGTACTGGCCGCGGTCTTCGCCCTCTGGTACGCGAGCGAGCAGACCCTCTCCATCCACACGATCCGGACCCGGCGCCGCGAGGCTTTCTACTGGGCGGCCGTCCTCGCCACCTTCGCCCTCGGCACCGCCACGGGCGACCTCACCGCCACCGCCGGCTTCGGCTACCTGGGCTCGGTCGCCCTCTTCGCAGCCGCCATCTGCGCACCCGCCCTGGCCCACCGCTTCGGGGCCCTCGGCGCGGTGACCGCCTTCTGGACCGCCTATGTCATCACCCGCCCCCTCGGAGCCTCCCTCGCCGACTGGATGGCCCTCCCCCACACCCGCGGCGGCCTCGACCTCGGCCTGGCACCGGTCACCCTCGCCTGGACGGCCGCGATCATCGGCTTCGTCGGCTACCTCGCCGTGTCACAACGCGACAGGGGCGTGCACGCCGCGGCATGAGGCAAGGACGCGCTGGGCCGTTTCCTGTACGGGCCGTTATCCCGGCACACCTCGGCCACAGCCCCCTCGCACGGACCGCCGCACCCCCACGCCACCCCGGACAGAGGCGGGACTCGAAGATCATCAGACGACACTTGCGATTCCTCGCGTCCAGCCGGCGGACGTCACAATGGGGGCCTGTGATTCTCGCAGTCACCTGCCGCCTCGACGGCGGGCCGCTACTTGCAGGGTCGAGAACGCCCGCTTCAGGGTCTACGTGGTTTTGGCGGGATGGCGCGAAGGGCTTCCGAGAGGTCAGCGGGGCTGGAGACCGTGCGGCAGGAGATGCACCAGGTCCTCGATGCCGCCGAGTGCCGCCTGCGGGTCGGCCGCGTCCTGGGTCGCGAACGCGGCGGTGCCGTGCAGGGCGGCGCACACGGCGAGCGTGAGACGGGCGGGGTCCCCCTCGATGATCTCGCCACATCCCTGGGCGTCCACCATGACCCGCTCGAAGGGCTGCGATCCGATGGGCGAGGCCGACGACTTCCTCGGGGGCGTCAGGGCTGTGCCGGCGGGCGAACATGAGCTCCACCAACACGGCGTTCTCGGTGGCGAAGGTGACGTAGACCCGCACAAGGACGGTGAGGCGAGGCTGGACCGGGAGGTGGGATCGCCTGCGCCTTCGAGGGTCTGCGTCAGCCGCTCGAAGCCGTCGAGCGCCAGGGCGTCGAGCAGCGCCTGCTTGTCCTTGAAGTCGCGCCCCGGCGCCGCGTGACTGACACCGATGTCCCGGGCCAGCTCACGCAGCGACAGTGACCCCACCCCTTTCTCGCGCAGGGTGTGCTTGTCGCGGTACGGGACCCGGAACGCGGCCGGGCGGCGGCGGATTCCGTGCGCGGCAGCACCGAGGTGCGCCGCCTGGACCTGGCGGACCTGTCCTCCGTACGGGAATTCGCGGGCGCCCGGGAGGGCCGCCCGCTGAGCCTGCCGATCAACAATGCGGGTGTGATGACGCTGCCGCAGCAGACGCGGGACGGCTTCGAGATGCAGTTCGGCACCAACCACCTGGGCCCTTTCGCCCTGACGGACCTGCCGCTGCCGTACGTCACGGACCGGGTGGTCACGCTCGCGTCCTCGCGACCCACACAGCGAGGATCCGGTCGCCCGCCCCATTGTGCCGATCACGAACAAGTTCTTCGCTCAGGACGACAAGGACGGCGCCCTGCCGACCCTGTACGCGGCGACGCAGGACCTTCCGGGCGCGAGCCACGCCGGCCCCGACGGTCGCGGCGAGCGAAGGGCGCCCCGACCCTCATGGACCGCACGGCCGCGGCCGGCGACACGCTGGCCGCCCGCCGTCTGTGGACGGCGTGGGCAGTGCAAGGCCGCTGACCGTGGAGCTGCGGGCCGCTTCCGCCGCCCACCTCCACAACGAACCCGAAAGCGGGATACTCGTCCCGTATAGTTAATCGGGATAGCCATCCCGCTTACGGGGTGGGCCGTCCATACCCAGGAGAGGTTTACGTCATGAGCAAGGTCTGGTTCATCACCGGTTCGTCGCGCGGTTTCGGCCGCGAGTTCGCCCTCGCCGCCCTGGAACGCGGCGACCAGGTCGCGGCCACCGCCCGCAACACCGAAACACTGACCGACCTGGTCGATCGGTTCGGTGACGCGGTGCTGCCGCTGCGTCTGGACGTCACCGACCGTGCGCAGGTGTTCGAGGCGGTCGCGACGGCCAAGGACCGGTTCGGCCGGCTGGACGTGGTGGTGAACAACGCCGGTTACGCCCTGGTCGGCGCGGTGGAGGAACTCGGCGAGCAGGAACTGCGCGACGAGCTGGAGACCAACGTGTTCGGCGTCTTCCACGTCACGCAGGCGGTACTGCCCGTCCTGCGTGCGCAGGGCAGCGGCCACATCGTCCAGATCTCCTCGGTCATGGGGCTGACCACCATGGGCGGCGCGGGCGGCTACAGCGCCTCCAAGTGGGCGCTGGAAGGCCTGAGCGAGGCACTCTCCCAGGAAGTCGCGCCCTTCGGCATCAAGGTCACCGTGATCGAACCCGGCGGCTTCGCCACCGACTTCAAGAACTCGTCGGTCTTCACCACGCACCGCCAGGACGCCTACGGCCCCCTGCACGCGTCGCTGACCGAGATGAGCGCCGCCGCTCAGATGCCCGGCCCCGAGGGTGTCGGCGGTGCGATCCTCCAGCTTGTCGACGCCGAGGAGCCGCCTCTGCGCGTGTTGTTCGGCGAGCAGCCCACCCAGTGGGTACCCGCGGTGTACCAGCAGCGCCTGGAGACCTGGGCCGAGTGGGCGCACGTGTCCAAGGCCGCGGAAGGCAAGTGAAGAACTTTCGGCCCTCGGGCCATGACACGCCCACTCCACGGCGTGCACCCGTACCGCCGGCGCCTGAGAGAGCCTGGGCGGCACACCCGCCCGGGCCCCCTCACCGGGAGGCGGCAGTTCCTTCCCCAGCGAAGCACCTTCGGATGCCTCCCGTCCGGCAGCCCGGGCAACTCGTCCCGCACCACCAACAGCAGCGCAACCCAGGAGCGGGCCGACCGGGCCCACTCGTCCCACACCGCCTTGGCCCACTGAAGGAGCTCCCGTCATGCCCACCACCAAGCGTCGCGCACTGATCCTCATCTCGTCGGGCCGCCAGCTGCCGCTGGTCGAGCCGGCCGAGGTCAAGTCGATCTCGACCGGGTTCTTCCTGGTCGAGATGGCTCAGGTGCTCAAGGAGTTCGAGAACGACTACGAGTTCACCTTCGCCACCCCCGACGGCAACGCCCCGCAACTCGACATCAACGGCATGGCCCTGTCCGTGCACTCCATCGAGAAGACCGGCGCCAAGACCCTCCCCCTGCGCATGCAGCAGCGCCGCCGCTCCTTCGACGTCAGCAGCTTCCGGCAGCGCCACCCCGAGCTGGTCACCCGCCGCGAGCAGGAAGTCCGGCTGCTGGAGCGGCACATCGGCCGGATCCCGGTCTCCGAACTACTGCCCAACAGCGAACCGGAGCTCGCCGAGTACCGCCCCGAACTGATCCGCCGCCTCGACAAGCTGCCCGAGGGCACCTTCCACTCGCTGCAGGAGCTCGTCCTGCGCCACCGCGATGCGGCCGACCCGTTCACCTTCGCCGACTTCGACTTCATTCACGCCCCGGGCGGTCACGCCCCCATGGTCGACTTCCGTGACGATGCGTGGCTCGGCGAAACCCTCCACGTGGCCCGGGAGAACGACGTCACCATCTCGTTGATCTGCCACGCGCCCGTGGCGGTGATCTCCACCCGCCAGCGCATCGACGCACAGGGCCGCTCCTACCTCGTCAGCGACAACCCGTTCCTCGCCGCCACCATCTCGACCGTCCCCAAGATCGGCGAGCGGTTCGCGCTGCGGTTCCTCTACCCGCGCGTCCCGGGCAAGGCGACCCGACTCCCCTACTTCGTCGATGTGGCCATCAAGGAAGCCGGTTTCGCCGTCGCGTCCTCCCCCAACATCTCCGCCCCGAAACTGGCCTACGAGCCGTCCGTGCGGCTGCTCACCGGCAACGGTCCGCAGGCCATCGACAAGCAGACCGCCAAACTCCGCAGCATCCTCACCCACAGCCCCGCTGCCCGCCCGACCAGCGGCAAGCACGCGAGCGCGTAGCCACGACCACATGTGCCGACCAGGCAGCCGACGACACGGGCGAACAGACGGAACAGGTATGGAGGCGGGCCGATGCGGCCCGCCTCCGTACCTGTTCTGCTCGCGCCCTCAAGAGCCAGCGCGACACCGTGCCGCTGAACCATTGCCTCACGGCACGCTCTCACCGGCTCTCGCGCAGTCGGCCCACGCCTTCGGCGACCACCTCCGCACCGACCTGTACACCAGGGTCCCGGGCCGCGTCCCGCGCGGTGACACACTGATCGCGACCCTGCGACTGAACCTCGCACTCACCGCTTCCATGACCGCCGTCGCGCATCCCCCCCGGGCGGCGGAGTACTGAGGCAGGGTCGGCCTGCGGCGCGTAGGGCCTGGTCCTGGCGCGAAGTCCGGCATGCGCAGGGATCTTTCACGGCAAGAGAAGACTCAGCCTCTCACCGACCCCCCACCCACACGACCGACCGTGTGAGCGGACACGGCGTCAAGCTTCGCCGCACAGGCTCCGCTCGGCCCGATCCTCGAAGCGGTCGGCAGACGCCGCTACCGCTGGGCGCGCAGCCCCGCGCACGCCAGGTCGATCATGCGCTTGCGCGCCTCCGGGTCGGGGCCCTGCTGCTCCCGGGCCAGACAGCCGACCATGAGCGCCTTGACGTCGGCATGCACGACGTCCGGCCGCACGGCACCGGCTTTCTGCGCACCGGCGAGCAGCTCCTCTTCCACGGCCAGCAGATTGTGCTCGGGGGCCAAGGCCACCGAGTGGACGTCGAAGCCTGTCCCGCTCATCGCCTGCGCAAGACCGAGATTGACCGCGAAGTGCTCGACCATCAGGGCGAAGAACTCGAAGAACGCTGCGCCCGGATCACGGGTCGCGGCCAGTTGCCGGGCCCGGTCGACGATTTCAGCCACCAGACGCAGCACGATCGCCTCGTACAGCGAGTCCTTCGTCGGGAAATGCCGGCTGACCGTCCCTGTGCCCACACCAGCCCGCCGGGCGATCTCCGCCACCGGCACCGACAGCCCCTCGGCGGCGAACGTCTCCAACGCCACCTCCAGGACACGCTTGCGGTTGCGCTCGGCATCAGCACGCATCAAAGACCCTCAGGCTTCCGACCAATCGGGACAACTGTCCCGATTATAGTGGGCCGGCCCTCC
>NZ_JBIWLX010000032.1:0-52630 GCF_044766405.1 Streptomyces sp. NPDC102270
CGTCGCAATCCACACCGAACCGGAAGGCCCTCATCCGTTCAAGATCCCTCAGTCGAGACCTGGCTCACCTGTCCACAACCTCCCAGGACAGAACACCTAGCCGATCGCCCGGCCCAGGACGTACACCGCCGGAGCCGACGCGGCCAGCGGGAGGGCCACGCCCGCCGTGAAGTGCACGAAGCGGGAGGGGTAGTCGTAGCTCGCGACCCGGTGGCCGATCAGCGCGCACACCGCGGCGCCCGCGCCGAGGAAGGCACCCTTCGCACCGAGGCCCGTCATCCCGCCGACCGCGATGCCCGCGCCCGCCGCGGCGAGCAGGGCGACGATCACGGAGGCCGGGGTCGGCAGGGGCAGCGCGCGGGCCAGGACCGCCACGGCCACCGCGGCCGCGCCGACCGTCACCGCGTCCGGGTCCGCCGCGAGGTGGCCGGTCGCCACGATCGCCAGGGCCGCCGAGGCGACGGTCGCCATCAGGCCGTACATCCGCTCGTCGGCGTCGGCGTGCGAGCGGAGCTGCAGCACCAGGCTGAGCAGGACCCAGACGCCGAGGGTGCCGAGGATCGCCGCGGGCGCGTTCTCCCGGCCGGCCGTCAGCAGGGCCGCGTCCGCCACCAGCGCCCCGAGGAACGCCAGCGCGATGCCCTGCCGGGCGGGCCACATGCCGTTCAGCCGGAACCAGCCGGCCGCGGTCACGGCCTGGAGGACGACGAGGGGCACAAGGAGGGCGTACGACCCGACGGCCGCCGCACCGGAGAGCAGCAGGCCGAGCAGGGCGGTGAGCGCGGCGGGCTGGATGCCGGGCTCGATGATCGGGGACCGGCCTTCGAGGCGGGCGCGCTGGGCGTCGGTGATGCGCGCGTTGCCGGCGACGGTGGCGGGGCCGTAGCCGGAGGCATCGGGCGCGGGGTGCCCCGGGGCCGGGGCGCCGGAGGCATCGGGCGCGGGGTGCCCCGGGGCCGGGGCGCCGTACGCACCGGCCGCCGGAGTCGCCGGGGCGGGGCCGCCCTGCGCGGGACCGTACCCCTGGCCGTACCCCTGGCCGTACCCCTGCGGCTCGCCCTCGTAGCCCTGCTGCGGCAGGTACGCCGCCTCTCCCGCGGCCTGGACCGGTCGGTGCACCTGGGTGTCCCAGGTCTGGCCCTGCCACTGCTGGGTGTACTGCTGGGCTGCCTGGGCCTCGTCGTCGTACCCCTGCTGGGCCGGCCAGCCCTGCTGCGGGTACTGGTCGTAGCCCTCGTACGGCTGGTTCGTCATCGTCACCCTCCTGCGAACGGCGGGAGCACCTCGACCGTGCCGCCGTCGGCCAGCCGTACCGTCTCATGTCCGCGGGTGCCCACGGGGTCACCGTCGACGAGGAACGAGCATCGCCGCAGGACACGCACGAGTTCGCCGGGGTGTCGCTCGCGTGCCGCGTCCAGCGCCTCGGCGAGTGTGGCCGCGTCGAACGGCTCCTCGGCGATCCCGGCCGCGGCCTTCGCGGCGGCCCAGTAGCGCACCGTGACCTTTGGCATCCACTTCCTCAATCGATCGGTGGTGTATGCCGCCAGGCTATCCGGCCGCTGTGACAGCCCAGTCCCCGATGCGGTCCAGCAGCTCGTCGCCGACCGCGTGCTCGGCATGGCCCATCGGCTCGATCCACAGCTCACCGTGGTCGCCGGCGGCCTCCGCGAGCATCCGCGGGTGGTCGAGGGGGAAGTATCCGTCGCGGTCGCCGTGGACGATCAGGAGCGGGGTGGGGGCGATCCCCGGGACCGACTCCACCGGGGAGAGGGGGACGGGGTCCCAGTCGCGGTGGTGGATGCGCGTGCGGAATCCGTAGCGGCTCACCAGGCGGCCCTCGGGGCGGGTCACCAGCCAGTGGAGTCTTCGCATGGGGGCCGTGCCGCGGTAGTACCAGCGGGCCGGTGCGCTGACCGAGACCACCGCGTCCGCGTGCGCGTCCGTGTGCCCGTCGGCCTCCGGCCGGTACAGCGCCGCGTGCCGCAGCACCACCGAACCGCCCATCGAGAAGCCGACGGTCACCACGCGCGTGTGGCCGAGCCCACGCGCCCAGGACACCGCGGCGGCCAGATCCAGCACCTCGCGGTCGCCGACCGTGGAGCGCCCGCCGGAGGCTCCGTGGCCGCGGAAGGAGAAGGTGACGACGGCGCCGTACCGGGTGAACGTGTTCACCACCCGGCGAACATGAGGGCGATCCACATCGCCGGTGAAACCGTGCGCGACGACGAACACCAGGTCACGGGCGGGTGGCCGGGAGGCTTCGTATACGAAGGAGGGCGGATCGTATACGGAATCGATCGTCACACCATCGTCGGTGTGCAGAAACGTCCGTATAGGTGCATGTCTGCGCGTCTCAGAGTGCGGACTCACCGTGGAACGCACCACACGACCTGCCGGATCAATGCTCATGTGGGCTATTCTCGTCGGAAGAGGACTCGGGCAACGCAGCCCCCGGGTCCTTTTGTGCTTTCGGATACCCCTGTATACGAAGGCCATGACCTCGCGGGACCGAGGAGGAACCAGACATATGAGTTCTCTGCTGCTCCTGACCAATGCCCTCCAGCCGTCGACGGAGGTGCTTCCCGCCCTCGGCCTGCTCCTGCACAACGTGCGTGTGGCTCCGGCAGAGGGCCCCGCACTCGTCGACACCCCGGGTGCCGACGTCATCCTCATCGACGGACGCCGTGATCTGCCCCAGGTCCGCAGCCTGTGCCAGCTGCTGCGCTCCACCGGGCCCGGCTGTCCGCTCATCCTCGTCGTGACCGAGGGCGGCCTCGCGGCCGTCACCGCCGACTGGGGCATCGACGACGTCCTCCTCGACACCGCCGGTCCGGCCGAGGTCGAGGCGCGGCTGCGTCTCGCCATGGGCCGCCAGCAGATCGTGAACGACGACTCCCCCATGGAGATCCGCAACGGCGACCTCTCGGTCGACGAGGCGACCTACTCCGCGAAGCTCAAGGGCCGGGTCCTCGACCTCACCTTCAAGGAGTTCGAGCTCCTGAAGTACCTCGCCCAGCACCCGGGCCGCGTCTTCACGCGCGCGCAGCTGCTGCAGGAGGTCTGGGGCTACGACTACTTCGGCGGCACCCGGACGGTCGACGTGCACGTACGACGGCTGCGCGCGAAGCTCGGCCCCGAGCACGAGTCGCTGATCGGGACGGTCCGCAACGTCGGTTATCGATTCGTTACTCCCGAGAAGGGCGACCGGGTCACCGACGAGGCGAAGGCCAAGGCGGACCGGGCAAAGGCGGAGGATGCGGACGAGAGTGCCGCCCTCGAAGACGTAGAGGCGTAGCGGGTCCCGCGGATGGGCATGGCTCCGGAACCGATGCACCCCCGCACGCCTCACCGCGGGAGCACGGGGACCTCCTTCACGCCCTGCCCAGAGCGGGTCCATCCGCGTAGACTCCGCGCGTGGCCAAGGTAACCAGGGATGACGTGGCGCGACTGGCGGGGACGTCCACCGCCGTCGTCAGCTATGTCATCAACAACGGACCAAGGCCGGTCGCCCCGGCCACGCGCGAGCGTGTCCTCGCCGCGATCAAGGAGCTGTCGTACCGGCCCGACCGGGTGGCCCAGGCGATGGCGTCGCGGCGCACCGACCTCATAGGCCTGATCGTGCCGGACGCGCGCCAGCCGTTCTTCGCGGAGATGGCGCACGCGGTCGAACAGGCCGCCTCCGAGCGCGGGAAGATGGTGCTGGTCGGGAACTCCGACTACATCGGCGAGCGCGAGGTCCACTATCTGCGGGCGTTCCTCGGGATGCGGGTCTCGGGGCTGATTTTGGTCTCGCACGCGCTGAACGACAACGCCGCCGCCGAGATCGACGCCTGGGACGCCCGGGTCGTGCTGCTGCACGAGCGGCCGGAGGCGATCGACGACGTCGCCGTCGTCCTCGACGACCTCACCGGCGCGAAGACCGCCGTCGAGCATCTGCTGGGCCACGGCTACCCCTACGTCGCCTGTATGGGCGGCACGGCCGACACCCCCGCGGTCGGCGACCCGGTCTCCGACCACGTCCAGGGCTGGCGGCAGGCCATGGACGAGGCCGGCCTCCCGACCGAGGGACGGCTCTTCGAGGCGCCGTACAACCGCTACGACGCCTACCAGGTGGCGCTCGGGGTGCTCTCCGGGCCCGATCGCCCGCCCGCCATCTTCTGCTCCACCGACGACCAGGCGATCGGCCTGCTGCGGGCCGCGCGCGAGCTGCGCATCGACGTGCCGGGCGAGCTGGCGGTCATCGGGTTCGACGACATCAAGGAAGCCGCGCTCGCGGATCCGCCGATGACGACCATCGCGTCGGACCGGTCGGCGATGGCCCGGGCCGCGGTGGACCTGGTGCTGGACGACGGGCTGCGGGTCACCGGCTCCCGCCGGGAGCGGCTGAAGGTGTTCCCGTCGAAGCTGGTCGTGCGGCGGTCCTGCGGCTGCGAGTGAGCTTTCTGAAGACCGTCTGAGAACACCTGGCCCAAGGCCAGCGGCGCCTTTATATCGGGCATACGCGGTTCTGCCGGGCTTCTCAGGGAGCACTCAGGGAGCTCTCATGGTCGCGGGACAAGCTTGCTGTCATGACCGAGAGCTTCCGCCGCGACGGCGAGTACGAGCAGTACGAGAACCCCTACCAGGGCGCCCAGCAGCAGCACGCTTCGTCGCCCGTGAACCCCGAGTGGCCGCCCCCGCCGGCCCAGCCGCCCGCGCAGCCCGCGGCGCCGGCCCAGCAGCCGGTCGTCGAGCCGACCACCGTGTGGCCGGGCGGGCAGCAGGCTCAGCGCGCCGCCTTCGCCTCCGAGGGCGCCGGTTCGTACGGCGGTGACGGCAACGGCGGCGGAACCGCTCTCCTCACCGCGGCCCCCGCGGAGCCCGCTCCCGCTCCGAAGCGGCGCACCCGCGGCCCCCTCGCCCTCCTCGCCGCCGTCGCGATCGTCGCCGCGGCGATAGGAGGCGGCACCGCCTACGGCATCCAGGAGCTGACCGGCAACGACACGGTCGCCTCCAGCAGCACCAGCACCAACGTGGTGCCGTCCTCCGCCAAGGGCACGGTCTCCGGGGTCGCCAAGGCGGTCAGCCCCAGCATCGTCGAGATCAACGCCACCTCGAACGCCGGGGAGTCCACCGGCTCCGGCGTGATCATCACCAGCGACGGCGAGATCATCACCAACAACCACGTCATCTCCGGCGCCACCTCCGTCAAGGTGAGCACCAGCGACGGCAAGACCTACACCGCGAAGGTCGTCGGCACCGACAGCAAGAAGGACCTCGCCCTCATCAAGCTGGAGAACGCCTCCGGTCTGACCCGGGCCACCCTCGGCAACTCCGACGGCGTCCAGGTCGGCGACGAGGTCGTGGCGATCGGCTCCCCCGA
Source organism: Streptomyces sp. NPDC102270 (assembly GCF_044766405.1). NCBI lineage: Bacteria > Bacillati > Actinomycetota > Actinomycetes > Kitasatosporales > Streptomycetaceae > Streptomyces > Streptomyces sp. NPDC102270. Next base: position 5,363 of record NZ_JBIWLX010000032.1, read on the forward strand.
GGGCCTGACCGGCACCGTGACCAGCGGCATCGTCTCCGCCCTCAACAGGGACGTGACGGTCGCGACCGACGAGGGCCAGAGCCAGAACCAGGGCCAGAGCGGCGGCAGCGGCCAGTGGCCGTTCGAGTTCGGCGGCCGGCAGTTCAACGGCGACACCGGCTCGTCCACGACGACGTACAAGGCGATCCAGACGGACGCGTCCTTGAACCCGGGCAACTCCGGCGGCGCGCTGATCGACATGAACGGCAACATCATCGGCATCAACTCGGCGATGTACTCGGCCACTTCGGACTCGTCCACGGCCGGCAGCGCGGGTCTCGGCTTCTCCATCCCGATCAACACCGTCAAGTCCGACCTGGCCACGCTGCGGGCCGGCGGCTCGGACAGCTGACCCCCTTCGACCCTCGCGAGGAGTACGCCATGATCAAGCAGGTTTCGCACACGGTGGCCGGTACCGACCCGGCCGGGTTCGCCCTGGCCCTCGAAGTGGCGTACGCACTGCACGCCCCGGCGCCCCGGGCGCCCGAGGTGGCGTCCACGGCGGTGGCCCGCCGCGGGGTGAGCGCCGCCCGCAGCCGCCGTACCGTACGCGGCTGACCCTTGAGAGAGCACGTCCCGCAGCGCCACTGGGGAACCGTGCGAGGCTGAAAGCGTTCACTACCTTCAGCCCCCTGTTCTCCCCACCGCACCCGAGGAATCCCCAGCCATGAGTCCCGCCGAAGGCGACCGTGACCCCCAGCGCATCCTGATCGTCGACGACGAACCGGCGGTGCGCGAAGCACTCCAGCGCAGCCTCGCCTTCGAGGGCTACGACACCGAGGTCGCCGTGGACGGCGCCGACGCGCTCGACAAGGCGACCGCGTACCGGCCCGACCTGGTCGTCCTCGACATCCAGATGCCCCGCATGGACGGGCTCACGGCCGCCCGCCGCATCCGGGGCGCCGGCGACACGACCCCCATCCTGATGCTGACGGCCCGCGACACGGTCGGCGACCGGGTCACCGGGCTCGACGCGGGCGCCGACGACTACCTGGTCAAGCCGTTCGAGCTGGACGAGTTGTTCGCCCGGGTCCGTGCGCTGCTGCGGCGCAGCTCCTACGCGGCGGCGGCCGAGGCGGCATCCGCCGCGGACGACGAGGCGCTCACCTTCGCCGACCTGCGGATGGACCTCGCGACACGTGAGGTGACCCGGGCGGGGCGGCCGGTGGAACTGACCCGGACCGAGTTCACCCTGCTGGAGATGTTCATGGCGCACCCGCGCCAGGTGCTGACCCGGGAGCAGATCCTGAAGGCGGTGTGGGGCTTCGACTTCGAGCCGTCCTCCAACTCGCTGGACGTCTACGTGATGTACCTGCGCCGCAAGACGGAGGCGGGCGGCGAACCGCGGCTCGTGCACACCGTGCGGGGCGTGGGGTACGTCCTGCGGCAGGGCGGCGCGGAGTGAAGAGGCTCGTACGGCGCTACCGGTCCCTTCCGCTCCGGTCCCGGCTGGCGCTGCTGGTGGCGGCGGCGGTGGCGTTCGCGGTGGCGGCGGTGTCGGTGACGTGCTGGTTCATCGTGCAGGGGAAGTTGTACGACCAGGTGGACAACGACCTGCAGAAGTCTCTGCGGGGACCGGGGCTCGGAGCTCAGGCCGACGCCGCGGTCAACGACTGCACCACGCAGACCTCCCCGCAGAACAACGACGGCCCTCGCAACTCCTACTTCCAGGTGGTCGCGGAGGGCGGCAAGACCTGTGTCTTCCCGTACTCCCTCGGCGCGGTCAAGGTCACCCAGACCGACAAAGACCTGATCAAAAACGGGCAGGTCGGTCAAGGTGTCTTCCACAACAGCACCGACGCGGACGGCAACAGCGTCCGTGTCCTCGCGCTGCCGGGTTACACGGTCGCGGACAAGGGCACGGGGGCCACTTCCAAGGCGGCCATCCTCATCGCCCTCCCGCTGAACAGCACCGAGAAGACACTCAACGACCTCGCCCTCATCCTCCTCCTCGTCTCCGGCATCGGAGTCCTCGGTGCCGGCGCCGCGGGCCTCTTCGTCGCCCGTGCCGGTCTGCGTCCCGTCGACAAGCTCACCGAGGCCGTCGAGCACGTGGCCAGGACCGAGGACCTCGGCATCCGGATCCCCGTCGAGGAGGACGCCGAGGACGAGGTCGCCCGGCTGTCCCGGTCCTTCAACTCGATGACGAGCTCACTCGCCAGCTCCCGCGAGCTCCAGCAGCAGCTCATCGCCGACGCCGGGCACGAGCTGCGCACCCCGCTGACAAGCCTCCGCACCAACATCGAACTCCTCACCCGCAGCGAGGAGACCGGCCGCCCCATCCCCGAGGCCGACCGCAAGGCACTGCTCGCCTCCCTGAAGGCGCAGATGACCGAACTGGCCGCCCTCATAGGCGACTTGCAGGAGCTGTCCCGCTCGGAGGGCCAGCGCGGGGAGCGGGTGCAGGTGGTGTCCCTGGAGGACGCCGTCGAGTCGGCCCTGCGCCGGGCGCGGCTGCGGGGCCCGGAGCTGACCATCAATGCCTCGCTGGAGCCCTGGTACACCCGCGCGGAACCGGCCGCCCTGGAGCGCGCCGTGGTCAACGTCCTCGACAACGCGGTGAAGTTCAGCCCCGAGGGCGGGATCGTCGACGTCCAGCTCATCCAAGGCGTCCTCACCGTCCGCGACCACGGTCCCGGCATCCCCGACGACGAACTCCCCTACGTCTTCGACCGCTTCTGGCGCTCCCCGGACGCCCGCGCCCTGCCCGGATCCGGCCTCGGTCTGTCCATCGTGGCCCGCACCGTCCAGCAGGCCGGCGGCGAGGTCACCCTCGGTCCCGCCGAGGGCGGCGGCACCGTCGCGACCGTACGACTGCCGGGGGCGCCGACTCCGCCACCGGAGGCTCCCGCCGCCGTGCAGTGACCGCCAAGCTGTCGATGTCCTGTCAAACCTCTCGCGTTCTCGACCCTACTCGCGGGTTCTCTGACAGCTTCCTGAGTCGTCGCACAGGTGCCCCACGCACCTGTCCTCAGCACTCAGGAGTGAAGAACCCCCCATGCGTCTGTTTCGTACCTCGACTCTGAAGAAGAGTGCCCTCGCCGCCGCGTCCGCGGCCCTCGCCGTCACCGGGCTGCTGGCCGGTTCGGGGACCGCGCAGGCCGCCGGTCCCGGCGGGGCCCAGAACGTCCGGGGCGTGGACCCCGGGAACACCGACGTCATGCTGGACCGGCTGTGCAGCCAGGAGACCAGCCTGACCGGCGTCTACGGCGCGCTCAACGTCGACACCGGCGAGTTCAAGACCCGCGACGAGTACCTGCGGGACGTGTTCGGGCTGTGGGTGCCCGCCGGACCGTGGGAGCTGTTCCGCGGCTGGTGCGGGTACGCGCAGTCCTCGACCTGGTCCGTGAAGGGCGAGCCCGTGCGCACCTCCGAGTGGACCGGCAACCACGGCACGACCGAGGACAAGGTGACCTTCGTCAGCGGGTACAGCACCAAGACCTTCGCCAAGAAGAGCGTCGGCGCCAGCATCAGCCTCTCGCTGGCCAAGAGCATCTTCTCCGGCACCGTGGGCGGCAGCGCCGGCTACGAGTGGGGCTGGGAGAAGTCCTCGTCCTTCGAGCGGCGCAGCGAGAAGTCGATACCGCCGTGCACCCAGGTGGCGACCACCTGGACGCCGTACCAGCGGGTGGTCCGCGTGAACCCGGTGTTCTCCGTCGAGGACTACCAGTGGAACAAGGGCGACGGCGAGGTCACCACGCACACCTGGCGTGGCCGGGACGCGAGCTGGAAGACGATCTACTCGTACGGCTACTACATCGACGGCATCTCCGACAAGCTCCTGCCCAACGGCCAGCCCGACGGCCGTGAGGACAAGTGGCAGGAGAACCTCGACCCGAAGTCCTGCGCCAAGTAGGCCGATTCGGGCGGCAACCTTCCGTGTGGGGGCGGCGACTGCACTGCGGTCGCTACCCCCACACGGAACGGATGACCTCATGGCCCAGCATCGCCGACGCCGAACCACCGCTCTCGCCCTCGGTGTTCCGCTCGCCCTGACGGCCGCGGGAGGACTCGCCTACGGCCTGCTTCCCGGCTCCCAGCCCGAGGCCTCCGCCGCGACGAACGCCGCTCCCGCCTGGGCCACCGCCACCGCGGACGGCTTCGCCTCCGTCGACGCGCTGGGGCAGAACGGGACGTACGGCGGCCGGGACGGTCGGATCGTGACGGTGAAGACGCTCGCCGACCTGGAGAAGTACGCGACGGCGAGCGAGCCGTACGTCATCGTCGTCGCCGCGACGATCACCATGGACCCGGTCGGGAAAGAGATCAAGGTCCAGAGCAACAAGACCATCGTCGGGTCCGGGACCTCCGGGCAGATCGTCGGCGGCGGCTTCTTCCTCGGCTCCGGCGTCCACAACGTCATCATCAGGAACCTGACGATCCGGGACGCCTACCAGGGTGTGTGGAACGACAAGGAGCACGACTTCGACGCCATCCAGATGGACGGCGCCCACCATGTGTGGATCGACCACAACGACCTGCGGCACATGGCCGACGGACTCATCGACGTCCGCAAGGACAGCACCTATGTGACGGTCTCCTGGAACAAACTCAGCCAGGACAACAAGGCGTTCGGCATCGGCTGGACGGAGAACGTCGTCACCGACATCACCATCCACCACAACTGGGTGCGGGAGACGGAGCAGCGCAACCCGTCCACCGACAACGCCGCCCACGCGCACCTCTACAACAACTTCCTGGAGGACGTGGCCGGGACGGACATCGCCTCCTCCTACGGCAACTACTCGCGCGGCGCGACCAGGATGGTCCTGGAGAACTCCTGGTTCCAGGGCTTCAAGAACCCCGTCATCAAGGACAGCACCGCGAGCATCGTCCAGAAGGGCAACACCTTCGTGGACACCAGCGGCAGGAACGAGAGCGGGGGCACCGCCTTCGACCCGAAGACGTACTACGCCTACACGCTCGACAAGACCGCCGACGTGCCCGCCCTGCTCAAGTCCGGTGCGGGGCCGCGCAGTTCCATCGGTACGACGGCCGGCATCACCACCCAGGCCGCGGCGGCCACCACCCTCACCGTCGCCAAGGACGGCAGCGGGCAGTACTCGACCGTGCAGGCCGCGGTGAACGCCGTACCGGCGAACAACCCCTCGCGCGTGGTGATCTCCGTGAAGCCGGGGACGTACCGCGAACTGGTCAAGGTGCCGTCCAACAAGCCGCATGTGACCATCCAGGGCACGGGCTCCAGCCGTAACGACACGGTGATCGTCTACAACAACGCGTCCGGCACGCCCAAGCCCGACGGCTCCGGCACGTACGGCACCGGCGGCAGCGCCACCGTCGCCGTGGAGGCCGACGACTTCCAGGCCCGCAACCTGTCGATCTCCAACGACTTCGACGAGGCCAGTCACCAGGACATCGCCAACCAGGCGGTCGCCCTGCGCACCGCCGCCGACAAGGTGTTCCTGGACGGGGTCATCGTCAGCGGCGACCAGGACACGCTCCTCGTGGACACCGCGGCCAAGGAGAAGCTGGGCCGGGTCTACATGAAGAACTCCTACGTCGTCGGCAACGTCGACTTCATCTTCGGCCGGGCCACCGCGGTGATCGACAAGTCCGTCATCACGCTGAAGAAGCGCTGGAACGGCACCTCGGCCGGTTACGTCACCGCGCCCAGCACCGCCGCGGGCCGCAAGGGCATCCTCATCGCCAACTCGACGGTGAACGGGGACGTCTCCTCCGCGAGCTTCTACCTCGGCCGCCCCTGGCACGCGGGCGGCGACACGACCCTCGACCCGCAGACCACGGTCCGCAACACGTCGTTGAGCGCGGCGATCAGGTCCACGCCGTGGACCGACATGAGCGGCTTCTCCTGGAAGGACGACCGGTTCGCGGAGTACAAGAACACCGGCGCGGGCTCGGGTGCGGCCTCCTCCGACCGGCCGCAGCTGACCGACGCCCAGGCGACCGGCCAGGAGGTCGCGGACTGGCTGGGCGACTGGACGCCGAGCGCGGCCTGATCTGCTCCGCTCCTGTGTCAGTGCCTCGTTCTAGGCTGGTTGTTCAGCTGAAGAAGGACTGACGGGGGAGCGGAACAATGGTGCGTATCGAAAGGCATCGGGTCGGCGAGGCAGCCGTTTCGGCGGTGCGGAAGGACTTCGCGAACAGGATCGGATCGCAGGTCCACTCCTTGTCCAAGGCCGGCCCGGTGACGGCGTGGGAGTGGTGGCTGATCGCCCAGGAGTTCGTCGAGTATCTCGGCGCGCTCTCGGTGGAAACCCCCGATCTGCACTCCCCCGAGGCGAAGGCAATCCTGGAGGACGCCGCCGAGGCGGCCGCCGGCGCGGTGGCGTACGCGGCGTACTTCCCGCGCGACCACTTCGAGGTCTTCCTCACCTACCCGAACTGGGGCCTGGTCTACGACCGCGAGCCCGGCGGCACCCCGGAGCCGGTCACCGCCGCCAGGTGGCTGGACGCGTTCTGTCTGGCGATCCTCGCCGAGAAGACCCAATGGCACGGCGAGGCCTTCCACTTCGCCCGCGAGGCCCCGCTGGAGGGCCGATCCGGCCACCCCGACGCCGAGCTGATCAACGGCTTCATGGCGTACGTCATCGGCGACACCGCAGACGACGACGCCGGCTACCCGCCCTCCCGCGAGCAGAAGCTCACCGCGCTCGACGCGGCGCTCGACCGGGTCCGGACGCGGGAGACGGAGACCGGGGAACACCTCACCGACCAGCCGTACGGCATCGGGCTGCAGGCGCTGCGCGCGCTGACCGCGGGCGACCGGAAGGGGTTCGGCGAGGCGGTCGTACGGCTGTTGAAGCCGCTCACCGGCACGCCCGGGCCCGGTGCGCGTCCGGGCAGTCTCCTCCCGCTGCTGCCGATCGCCCTGACGGCGCTGGCGTACCGCGAGGAGGGCTGGCCGCCGGCCGTCGACAGCGACTACCTGCCGGACGCGCTGGTCACCGGGTTCCGGGCCACGCCGCCGCGGGTGGGGCCCTACGGCCGGGACCGCCGCCCGGACGCGGTGGCGGAACTGGCTGCGGGGGTGGTGGAGTTCGGGCGTTGCCTGGAGCCGCGCCCGCTGGACCCGGACAGCGAGGAGCAGTTCGAGCGGTACACCCGGGACGCCGTCACCCCGGTGCCGGGCAAGTCGCTCACCACCTTCGAGCTGGCCTACGCCGTCACCTACCAGGAGCTCCTGTTCCGGACCCGCGCCGCGCACACGGCCGACGCGAGCGACGCCCAGCTGGAGAACCTGCGGCTGGCGGCGGAGCTGGGGGCCGCGCTGTTCCGTACGACGCTGGCGGAACCCGGCACCGACGTGCCGGTGACGATCGACGGCAGGACCGTGACGTACCCCGCCTGCCGGGACGAGGACGCCGGTCCGGGTGCCTGGCACCGGGCGGTGCACCTCGCGCTGATCACGGGCCGGCGGGAGCATCTGGCGCCGCTGGTGCTGGCGGGGCCGGAGCGTGTCGGCCCGGACCGTTCCGTGTCGGCCTCCTACCGCCGGGCCCTGCACGCCTACCTGCGCGGCGAGGACCCCGAGCCCGCCACGGACCAGGCCCTGCGGGACGCGGGCAAGGCCCGCGACCAGGGGCTCCTGCCGCCGCCCGTGGTGCTCTTCTCCCAGCTCGTCGAGGGCGACGAGGAGAGCTTCAACCTGGCCCTCCTGGACGCCCTGACGGCCCACCGCGACCACTACGCCGTGGCCGACCGCCCCTCCGACCCCGACGCCGCCGTCAACCTCGACATCCTGGCCCTCACCTGCCACGCACGCCGCCGGGGCTGGGAGATCAGGGTGAGCTCCCCGTATCTGCCGAAGCGGATCGTGGAGGCGGCGAAGCCGTTCTGAGGACGTGCCGGGTGAGTCTCCAGGACGACATCGTTGGCGTAGCGGACGTAAAAGACCCCGCCGACCACCCGTCCGCCCGGTGCGGCGGTGGGTGGTCGGCGGGGCCGGGGTTTTCCGAGAGTTACTGAACGACCGCGATCCGGTTCGCGGCCGGCGGTGCGATCGGGCCGGTCGCCGAGGAGTTGGCCGTCAGGTAGTCCACGAGAGCGGCGAGGTCGTCGCCGCCGACGAGGTCGCCCGTGCCCTGGCCCAGCGTGGTGAAGCCGTCGCCGCCGCCCGCGAGGAAGCTGTTGGTCGCGACGCGGTAGGTGGCCGCCGGGTCGATGGCCGTCCCGTTCAGCTTCACGGAGTCCACGACGATCCGGTCCGCGCCGGTCTTCGTCAGGTCGAGCGTGTAGGTGAGGCCGGTGGACGGCTGCAGGATCTTCGGCGAGGCCGCGTTGGACCCGCTCACCTGCTCCTGAAGCACCTTGATCAGCTGCGCCCCGGTGAAGTCCTGGAGGTTCACGGTGTTGGAGAACGGCTGCACGGTGAAGCCCTCGGCGTACGTCACCACGCCGTCGCCCTCGGTCCCCTTGGCCGCGTAGGTCAGACCGGCCCGGACCCCGCCCGGGTTCATCAGTGCGAGGTCGGTTTCGGGGTCGAGCTTCTTGCCGTACGCGAATTGCGCGTCGGCGATCAGGTCGCCCATCGGGGACTCGGTGCCGGTGTTCGGGACGTCGGCGGCGATGTAACCGATCGCGCGGTTGCCGATGGGCGCCGCGAGGGTGTTCCACCTGCTGATCAGCTCGGTCATGTCGGGCGCCTTGGCGACGGTCCGGGTGACCACATGGTTCGCCGACTTCACGGCCGTACGGGCGATGTCGCCGGTGAAGCGGTCGTACGTCAGCGTCGTGTCCGTGTAGAGGCGGCCGAAGGAGGCGGCCGAGGTGACCATGCGGGGCTTGCCCGACGGGTCGGGGATCGTGCAGACGTACGCGGCGTGCGTGTGGCCGGTGACCAGGGCGTCGACGGACGGCGAGATGTTCTTGGCGATGTCGACGATCGGGCCGGAGATGCCGTCACCGGCGCCCGGCGAGTCGCAGTTGTAGTTGTACGAGCCCGAGGCCGGCTGCCCGCCCTCGTGGATGAGCGCCACGATCGACTTCACGCCCTGCTTCTGGAGCACGCGCGCGTACTTGTTGATCGTCTCGACCTCGTCCTTGAACTTCAGGCCCTTGACGCCCTCGGCCGAGACGACACCCGGGGTGTCCTCCAGGGTGACGCCGATGAAGCCGACCTTGACGCCGTTCTTCTTCCACACCCAGTAGGGCTTGAGGATCGGCCTGCCGGTCTTCTCGTCCAGGACGTTCGCCGCGAGGTAGGGGAAGTCGGCGCCCTTGAACTTCTTGTCCGAGTAGCAGCCGGCGGTGGGGTGACAGCCGCCATTCTGCAACCGGGCCAGTTCCTTGGCACCCTCGTCGAACTCGTGGTTGCCGACGCTCGTCACATCCAGGTCGAGCTTGTTCAGCGCCTCGATGGTGGGCTCGTCGTGGAACAGACCCGAGATGAGGGGCGACGCGCCGACCATGTCACCGCCGGCCGCGGTGACGGAGTACGGGTTGCCCTTGCGGGCCTCGCGCAGATGGGTCGCGAGGTACTCGACGCCCCCCGCGTCGATCGTCTTCGTCGTCCCGTCCGCCTGGAGTTCGGTGACCCGGCCGGAGGAGCCGGACGGCGGCTCCAGGTTGCCGTGCAGGTCGTTGAAGGACAGCAGCTGGACGTCCTGGTAGCGGCTCGGCAGCGGCTTGCCGTGCTTGCTGTCGTGCGCGCCCGCGGGCATCGCGGCGGCGAGGGCGCCGACGGTGGCGAGACCGGCGGCCGCGGCGACCAGACGGTACGTGCGGCGTCCGCGGCGGATTGCGCCTGACCGGCGCGGCTGGTCCGACTGGGATATGGCTGGCATACGCCCCCCTGTGTTCCGGGTGTGGAAGTGGCCCCCGTCCGGCGCAGCCTAGGGTCAACGCGCGTAGCGCGACAGAGGTTTCGTGGTTACATCCTGGTTGCTTCTTTGCCGCCGCTTTGCCCGGACCTCCCCTTACCCTCGTAGCCATGACCAGCGACGACATCGGACGCCCCGGCATCTCCCGCTCCATCGAGACCCTTTCGGCGCTCTCGCCGGAACAGACCGAGGCGGTCCTCGGGCTCCTGGCCGAGGCCGCGCACGACGACGGCCGGCAAGCGGTGTCCGAACAGGGCAGGTTGCAGCTGCGGGGCGGCGCCCGCGAGGGCGTGTCCCATCTGCTGCTGCACGTGGACGACGAACTGGCCGGATACGCCCAGCTGGAGGACACCGACCCGGTGGAGGCACCGGCGGCGGAGCTGGTCGTCCACCCCGCCCACCGCGGCCACGGCCACGGCCGCGCCCTGGGCTCCGCGCTCCTCGCCGCCTCCGGCAAGCGGCTGCGGGTGTGGGCCCACGGCGGCCACAGCGCCGCCCGCCATCTCGCCCAGGTCCTGGGCCTGACGCTCTTCCGTGAGCTACGGCAGATGCGGCGCCCCCTGACCGGCCTGGAGCTGCCCGACCCGGTGCTCCCGGCGGACGTGACCGTCCGCACCTTCGTCCCCGGCGAGGACGACACCGCCTGGCTCGCGGTGAACGCGGCCGCGTTCGCCCACCACCCCGAGCAGGGCTCCCTCACCCAGCGCGACCTCGACGACCGCAAGTCCCAGGCCTGGTTCGACCCCGAGGGCTTCTTCCTGGCCTTCCGGGAGGGCGAACTGATCGGCTTCCACTGGACCAAGGTCCACGCGGCGGAACAGCTCGGCGAGGTCTACGTCCTCGGCGTCCGCCCCGGCACCCAGGGCGGCGGCCTCGGCAAGGCCCTCACCACGATCGGCCTGCGCCACCTCGCCGCGCAGGGCCTGCCGACCGCGATGCTGTACGTCGACGCCGACAACAAGGCGGCGGTCTCGGTCTACGAACGGCTCGGTTTCACGACGTACGAGACGGACCTGATGTACCGCACGGAGACGTGACGAGTCGGGCCTGCGGCTGATTGCACGGGGAGCCGGCCGGCAGCGCCTTGGACCTCACGCCAGGCCGGCAGGAGCGTGTCGAGGAGCGCCTCGGTGCGGGGAGGCAGGCCGCGGGCGCCGCCGGTGAGCTCGTGATGGCGGGCGACGAGCGCTGCTGCCGTCGACGCGAGCCTGGCCGTGTCGCCCGTGGTGTGCGCGGCGCGTAGGAGTTCGTTCCAGAGTCGCTCGTCTGCCGGTGCGTTGGCCAAGGCCGTGTCGAGGGCGTCGAGCGCCGGTGCCGGGTTGCCGGCCTCCAGGTGGTGGCCGGACAGGGCCAGTGCCACGTCTGCCACCAGCAGGGGAAGCTCAGTCTCCATGACCTCGTGGGAGAGCCAGGTGTAGCGGCCCTTGGGACGGTCGGCCAGCAGGGGGCCGCGGGCCAGTGCCAGGGCGTCGTCGAGCAGACGCTCCCGTATCCGGGCGTTGCCCGAGCCGCTGCCCGCGGTGGCTTCGTGGTGGAGCGTGCGCAGCACGTCGAGGTCGCAGACGACGGAGGGCGCGAGGGTCAGCCGCCCGGTGGTGCCGATGCCGAGCCGCGGGCTTCCGTCTGGGTCGGTTCCCAGCCAGGTTCGCAGGCGTGCGATGAAGGCGTCACGGACGTCATCGGTCACGCCACGGGGCCACAGGCCGGAGGCCAGAGCCCGCGGGTGCACTCCCTCGCGGTGGAGCAGGAGCATGGCCAGGGCCTCGTGGAGCAGCGGGCCGTGCTCGGCGTCGGGTGTGTCGAGGCCGATGATCTCGTAGGTGCCGATCAGCCGTGCGTACACCGCGGGTTGTCCGCTGGGGGTGAGGTCGACCCGGAACGGCGGGTGGCCGGGGGCCGGGGCGCGGTCGGCGTCGGACACGGCGTCGGCGAAGAGCCGGACCACGGCCTTGGACGAGTCCCATGGGTGGAAGCCCTGCTCGAAGATCTCCCCGGGATGACGGTTGTCGTTGCGGTACAGCGGTTCGTGGCTCTCGCGCCACACCGGCTGGTGCCTCATGCCGTCGATGTCGATGTTCTTGTCGACGGCCGCGGGAAGGCTGCGCGGATCGTCCGGGTCCAGCTTCCCGACCGCCTCGGAGGCGTCGTCGACGTGCTTGACGGCTCCGGCAGTAGCGCACACCAGGCATTTCGGCATGACAGCAGCCCCACGGCATGAGCAGGGAAAACCTAGCCGGGCAACTGCGGCACCAGTGCCAGGGACTTCACCCGCCTTACAGTCGGCGCCACCTTGAACCGGATGTCACGAGTTGAACCGGATGCCGCGACATCCTCGCCTCTTCGTAGCAGAGCCACGCACCGGCTCCCGCGCGCACGCCACCCCCACCAGTACCGCGCCCGTCAACACCAGGGCCCATCGGCCGTGTGCCGCCGTCCACTCCGGGTCGCCCACCGGGACGAACAGGTCCCAGCGGGTGGGGAGCAGGAGGGGGGCGAGGATGGCGAGGGTCAGGACGCCGGCCGCCACCGAGGGGCCGGGTTCGGGTTCGTCGGTGAAGCGGACGGCGACGGCCGCTGCGGCCAGCGCGAGGGCGGCCGTACTCGCCGCCTCCAGGGTGATCGCGCCGACCGGGGGGCGCGCCTGCGCCGGTACGAGGACCAGTACGGCCGTCCACCACAGCGCGGTGACCGGGGCGACCAGCGCCACCCGCAGTCCCGTCCGGACCCAACGCCGGGTGGGGACGGGGGAGGTGATCCGCCGGGCCGGGTCGTCCAGGAGGAAGGTCAGTCCGAGGGCGAAGCCGAGCGCGGCGGCCCGCAGAAGGTTGAGGCCGAGCCACGCGTCGAGGGCGGTGGACAGCACCCGCGGCACGCCCACGACCAGCAGCCCTACGGCCGCCCCGGCGCCGACAGCCCGCCACGGCACCGTCCGCGCCACGGCCACCATCAGCGCGCTGCTCACGCCTCGAGCTCCCCCGGCTCCCCTGGCTCCCGAAACACCTCCGGCACCCGCCCCGACTCCCCCGAGCCCCCGCTCAACACCCCCGTCACTCATCGTCCGCACAATCCTTCGCCCCCTTCGGCACCTCGGTCCCCAGCACCCGCGCCACCTGGGCCGTCGAGACCCCCGACGCGGTCAGCTCGGTCCAGTGCCGCTTGACGGAAGCCGTCACCTCGCCGCGGGGCCGCTGGAGCAACTCCCGTACGACATCGGTCTGTTCGGCCGTCATGGACAGCCCGCTGGTCGGGGCGAGTACATACGCGGACCCGGTGACGCTGTCGTCGAGGCGGACGTTCGCGAGGTCGGTCATCGGGTGGGAGACCCCGCCCAGGGCCAGCCACATCGTGGTGACCACCCGCCCGTCGCACAGCTCGCCGCCCTTCGACTCGTCACCGGCGACCAGCACATAGGCGACGGCGACCGCGAACTCGGGGACCCGGTTGCCGCCCCACCGCGTGCCGACGGTCACCTGGTGCGGGGTGGTGAACGGTTCGATCGCCCCGTCGCCGCTCAGGCCGTAACGGGCCTCGACCCGCTGCCGTACGAGAAGGGGCTGCCGGGCGGTCGTACCGCCGGCGAGGGACTGGACGCGGTCCACGACCCCCGCCCAGGTGCCCGCGCGGCCGGTCCACTCGGGGAAGGCGCAGTACGTCGAGGTGCCCTGCTTGACGCACCTCTGGTCCCGTTGCGGTGAGACCGAAACCTGTTCACGGGCGGCGGACAGCTCCGGTGACACGCCTCCGGACTGGCCCACCGCGCCGGCCAGCGTCAGCGCGAGCGCGCCCGCCGTAGCGGCCTTCAGCGACAGTGCCCGGCCGCCGCTGGCCAGGACCGCGCAGAGGGCGGGCAGCAGGATCAGCCCCGTCAGATACAGCGCGTGCCAGGCGGCGGGGCGGCCGACGAGGTCCGACGGGAGGACCGTGTTGTTGCTGGTCTCGACCACGATCGGGGACAGCCACCGCGTCCACTCCGCGTCGCTGGTGCCCGCGGAGAGGAACACGTCGGCGACGAAGAGTGCGACGATGCCGCCCGGTGCCGCGAACGTGGACGGGACCAGCCGGGCGAGCAGCACCCCGAGGGCGCCGCACAGCAGCACGTACAGGGGGCCGACGGCCAGTTCGGCGAGTGAGCCGTGGCCCACCGCGCCCGGCCTGAGGGCCTGCCGGGTGAACTCGCCGAGCACGACCAGCGCGGTGACGGCGGCGAAGGGCACCACCGACAGCACATGCGCGACCGTCCGCCGCCACGGCTCCATGACCAGCACGTCGAACTGCCGGTCGGTACCGCGCCTGCGGGAGCGCAGCGTGCACCGGTTGACGCACACGAACAGGGCGATCCCGAGGAACAGGGGCCCGCTCTGGGTGTCGCGGTCGGTGTTCTGGAGGGCCGGGAAGGCGTCCATGCCCTCCTTCGAGTCGAACAGCGTCCAGGCGGTGTAGCCGACGTACAGCACGAGAGTCACCAGCACCGGGATGTACCGCAGCAGGTCGCGTGCCTCGAACCGGGCGAGCGCGAACACGGCTGCCCAGGCTCGTCGGCGCGGATCGTCCTCGTGTACGGCGGCGGGTTCGGCCACCGTCCGCGTCGCCAGGCTCATGCGGCCGCCACCTCGGCGTCCACGTCGTCGAGGGTGAGCAGGTAGCCGTCCTCCAGGGTGGGTTCGAGGAGGTCGGCGCCGGCGGGCGGGTCGCCGACGTTGCGGAAGGAGCCGGTGCCGGTCCGCCAGCCGGCCTTGGCGCCCGGGGCGCGTTCCGTGCTGCTCCACACCCGGCCGGCCGCGCGGGCGGTCAGCTCGGCGGGGGTGCCCTCGAAGAGGATGCGGCCGCGGGCCATGACGAGGACGCGGTGGCAGAGCATCGCCACGTCCTCGGTCTGGTGGGTGGACAGGAGCACGGTCCGTCCCTCCCCCGCCTGCGCGATCAACTCCCGGAACCGCATGCGCTGTTCGGGGTCGAGGCCGACGGTGGGCTCGTCCAGGACGAGGAAGCCGGGGTCGCCGACGAGGGCGGCGGCCAGCGCGACCCGCTGCCGCATCCCGCCGGACAGCCGCTTGATGCGCTGTCGGCGTACGTCCCCGAGGTCGACCTCCTCCAGCACGCGGCGCACCTCGCGGTGGCGTGCGGTGCGGTCGGTGAGCTCCTTGAGGATCGCCACGTAGTCGACGAACTCGAAGGCACTGAAGTCCGGGTGGAACCCCGGGGTCTGCGGCAGATAGCCGAGCGAACGGCGGACCTGCTGACGTCCGCGCGAGCTGCCCGGGTCGTGGCCGAGCACGGTGAAGGAGCCCCGGTCGGCGGGCACGGCGGTGGCGAGCACCCGCAACAGGGTGGTCTTCCCGGCCCCGTTGGGCCCGAGCAGCCCGGTCACACCGGGCGTCAGCCGCAGCGACACGTCGTCGAGGGCGCGGGTGCCGCCGTAGCGGAGACGGAGCCCGGAGGCAGAGACGGTGGCGGTCATTCGGCGCTCCCGTTGAACAGGTCGAAGCGGTCACGGAGAAGGAAGAGCAGCCCGGCGGCGAGTGCGGCGACGGTTCCGGCCACGCCCTGACCGGCCGGGGTGAAGGGCGCGAGCGGGTCGGCGGCCGTCTGCTGCGCGGCCTGCGCGGCGAGGAGTGCGGCGATCCAGGCGCCGCCCACCAGGGACGGGGCGAGCACCGGGCCGAGCCGCGGAGTGAGCGCGAGGCCGGTCGCCGTGAGGGCGAGCGCGGGCAGTAGCCAGGCCAGGGCGCGCAGGCCGTAGCCGGGCAGGGCGAGGGTGGCGAGTCCGTTGAGGCCGAGGCCGGCGACCAGCACGGCGAGTGTGCGGATCATCAGCAGCCGGAAGCCGTGGGTGGGCGCGACGACCGTCATCTCGTAGGTCGGGTCGAGCACCGGACCGTAGGACAGCGCCACGCCGGCCAGCGGCAGCAGCGGGGCGAGGGCGAGGAACAGGGTCGGCGACTCGGTGGTGCGCACCGCGCCGACGGTCGCCAGCAGCAGGAACACCACGGCCGCCAGCCAGGAGCGCCTGAGCACCGGCGTGGCCGCGAGCAGCCGCGCGGTGTGGTCGGCGATCCCGACCCGCGTCAGCAGCGACTCGAACCACCCGGGCCGGGGCGCGTCCAGTTCGGCGTCCAGCCGCTCCCACCCGGCGTCCAGCGCCACCGGGTCGGTGACACCGGCCAGCAGCCCCCGGCATTCGGCGCAGGCGGCGAGATGGGTGTCGGCGGACCACAGCAGGGGGGCGGCCAACTCGCCCTGGGCATACGCCCGCAGATCCTCTTCGGCCACATGCCAGGTCATGCCGCCCCACCTTCTCGAGTGCGTCCCCGTACCGGGCCCTGCGACCGTGCGTCGGTCGTCATGCGAGGGCCTCCCTCAGCTGCTTGCGGGCCCGCATCGCGCGGGTCTTGACCGTGCCGGGCGGGATGCCCAGCAGGACGGCGGCCTCGCGAGTGGTCAGGCCGTCGATGACCGTGGCCTGCAGGACCGCCCGCAGTTCCGGTGACAGCCGGACGAGGGCGCCCGCGAGGTCCCCGTGCTCCACCCCCGCGAGCACGCGTTCCTCCGCGGACACCTCGTCCCGGTGCCGCAGGCGGGACAGGGCCTGTCTGAGCCGCCCCCGGGCCCCGTCACCGCGCAGGGCGTCGATCAGCCGCCGCGAGCCGATCCGCCACAGCCACCCGGCCACATCGCCTTCCTCGCGATAGCGCGCGGTCCCCCGCCACACCGCGAGGAACGTCTCCTGTACGACGTCGTCGACCAGGCCCGCGTCGGCGCAGCGGCCGCGCAGCCGGGCCAGCAGCCAGGGCGCGTACCGCCGGTACAGCTCCTCGAAGGCGCGCCGGTCGCCGTCCGCCGCGATGGCCCGCAGCAGATCCCCGTCGCTTCTCGTTTCCCTCACGCCCCTTCATCGGACGACCCCGGCCGACCGGTTCACCTGGCTCCGGAAAAACCGTTCCGGCGTCGCCACCTACGTGCAGATCGTCCAGCAGACCAAGCAGGCCCTACGACCGGGGCTCCTCGAACCCGGCGACAAGCTGCCCACCGCCCGCGAGGTCGTGGAGGCCACCGCCATCAATCCGAACACCGTGCTCAAGGCATACCGCGAACTGGAACGCGAGGGCCTGGTCGAGGCCCGCCGCGGCCTCGCACCTTCGTCCACAGGACGCTCACACCGCCCACACCCCCTGCGTACCGAGCTCGACGACTGCCTCCGGCGCGCCCGGTCCGCGGGCCTGGGGCGCGAGGACGTCGACGCACTCTTCACCGCCGTACTCGACGAGCACTTCCCGAAGGGGGGCCAGTGAGTTCCACCAGCACCACCCCGGCCGTCGCCCTGGAGGCGTCCGGCCTGGGCAAGCGGTACGGCAGGCGGGCCCCGGCCCTCGACGGCTGCTCCTTCCGGCTGCCCACGGGCCGCATCAGCGCGCTGGTCGGCCCCAACGGCGACGGCACGCTCCGGCAGAAACAGGGCAGGCACACGGCAGGTGCGGCCCTCCCAGCCCGGCTCGCGCCTCGCGACCGCGCACCCCCGTCCCAGGACCCACCTCACCCCCACCCCCGAGAAAATCACCCGCCCCCGCTCCACAGACCCCCGCGAGCCCTCCCCCGATATCCCGAACGCCATGTCGCCGTAACCGTTGGTTCAGACAGGCTTGCGAGGCTCGCTGGATGAAGCCCGCTGTGCCAGAGCCTTCGCCGCCGCCCGAGGGATCCGCAGGGAACGGGGACGCCCCGGTCGCCGCCGTGCTCCCGCTCGCCGCCTCCGACGCGCCCGTTTCGCTCCTGGCGCGGAAGAATGGGTCCATGAGCCAGTCGAACGCCCAGGCAGAGGTCCAGCACGTGCAGCCCTCCGTGGGCTCCATAGCCGCGCACCGCCCGCACACCGTGTCGGCCACCGTCTCCGATCTGGAACCCGACCTCGACGCCGATCTCGACGCGTACGAGGAGATCCCGGTCGACGGTGCCGCCCAGCTCCCGCAGGGCCGTTTCCTCGACCGGGAGCGCAGCTGGCTCGCGTTCAACGAACGGGTCCTGGAACTCGCAGAGGACCCGAACACCCCCCTCCTGGAGCGCGCGAACTTCCTCGCGATCTTCGCCAGCAACCTGGACGAGTTCTTCATGGTCCGGGTCGCCGGACTGAAGCGCCGTATCGCCACCGGCGTCGCCACCCGCTCCGCCTCCGGCCTCCAGCCGCGCGAGGTGCTGGAGATGATCTGGGCCCGCTCCCGCGAGCTGATGGCCCGGCACGCCGCCTGCTACCACGAGGACGTCGCCCCCACACTCGCGGAGGAGGGCATCCACCTGGTCCGCTGGAACGAACTCCAGGAGAAGGAGCAGGCCCGCCTCTTCACCCTGTTCCGGCACCAGATCTTCCCGGTCCTGACCCCCCTGGCGGTCGACCCGGCGCACCCCTTCCCGTACATCTCCGGCCTCTCCCTGAACCTGGCCGTGATCGTGCGCAACCCGGTCAACGGCAACCGCCACTTCGCCCGGGTCAAGGTCCCGCCGCTGCTGTCCCGCTTCCTGGAGTCCTCCCCCGGCCGCTACGTCCCCATCGAGGACGTCATCGGCGCCCACCTGGAGGAGCTGTTCCCGGGCATGGAGGTGCTGGAGCACCACACCTTCCGGGTCACCCGCAACGAGGACCTGGAGGTCGAGGAGGACGACGCCGAGAACCTCCTTCAGGCCCTGGAGCGGGAACTCATGCGGCGCCGCTTCGGTCCGCCGGTCCGCCTGGAGGTCGAGGAGTCCATCGACCGCGATGTGCTCGACCTCCTCGTGCGCGAGCTGAAGATCTCCGAGGCGGAGGTCTACCCGCTGCCCGGCCCCCTCGACCTCACCGGCCTCTTCCGCATAGCCGGCCTGGACCGCCCCGAGCTGAAGTACCGCAAGTTCGTCGCGGGCGTCCACCGCGACCTGGCCGAGGTCGAGTCCGCGTCCGCGCCGGACATCTTCGCCGCCCTGCGCACCCGTGACGTCCTGCTGCACCACCCCTACGACAGCTTCTCGACGTCCGTGCAGGCATTCCTCCAGCAGGCGGCCGACGACCCGGACGTCCTCGCCATCAAGCAGACCCTGTACCGCACTTCGGGCGACTCCCCCATCGTCGACGCCCTCATCGACGCCGCCGAGGCCGGCAAGCAGGTTCTCGTCCTGGTCGAGATCAAGGCCCGCTTCGACGAACACGCCAACATCAAGTGGGCGCGCAAGCTGGAGGAGGCGGGCTGCCATGTCGTCTACGGCCTCGTCGGCCTGAAGACCCACTGCAAGCTGTCCCTGGTGGTCCGTCAGGAGGGCGACACGCTACGGCGGTACAGCCACGTCGGCACCGGCAACTACCACCCGAAGACCGCCCGGCTCTACGAGGACCTCGGCCTGCTCACCGCCGACCCGCAGGTGGGCGCCGACCTCTCCGACCTCTTCAACCGGCTGTCCGGCTACTCCCGCCGCGAGACCTACCGCCGCCTCCTCGTGGCCCCCAAGTCCCTTCGCGACGGCCTCATTTCCCGTGTGAACAAGGAAGTCCAGCACCACCGCGCAGGACGTCCGGCCTTCATCCGCATCAAGGTCAACTCGCTGGTGGACGAGGCGCTCATCGACTCGCTCTACCGCGCGTCCCAGGCGGGCGTGCCGGTCGACGTCTGGGTGCGCGGCATCTGCGCGATCCGCCCGGGCGTCGCGGGCATGTCCGAGAACATCCGGGTCCGCTCGATCCTCGGCCGGTTCCTCGAACACTCCCGGGTCTTCGCCTTCGGCAACGGCGGCGAACCCGAGGTGTGGATCGGCAGCGCCGACATGATGCACCGCAACCTCGACCGCCGGATCGAGGCACTGGTGAGGATCACCGACCCGGCCCACCGGGCGGCCATCAACCGGCTGCTGGAGACCGGCATGTCCAGCGCCACCGCGTCCTGGCACCTCGGCCCGGACGGCGAGTGGACCCGGCACGCCACGGACGCGGACGGCCAACCCCTGCGCAACGTCCAGGAGATGCTCATAGACGCCCGGAGGCGCCGGCGTGGCACAGCAACACCTTGAACCGACGGATCCCCGGTCCGGGCACGTCGGGCCGCCGGGCCCCACCGGGGACGCCCTCGCGGGCTACCTGCGGGCCCAGGCCACCGAGTTCCTCCGCGCCCTGCGCCAGCACCGCGACCCGGGCGGTACGGCGGCGGGCGCGCAGGACCCGGTCGACGCGGCCCGGGCCCTGCGCCGCTCGGTCCGCCGCATCAGCTCCTGCCTTCACACCTTCCGCCCCCTCCTGGACCCCGACTGGTCGGAGTCCCTGCGCCCCGAACTGGCCTGGCTGTCCGGGACCTTGGGCATGGAGCACGCGTACGAGTCCCGGCTGGAGCGGTTGTTGCTGGCGCTGCACAGGCTGTCGGGGGCGGTGTTCCCGACGCACACGGTGGTGCCCGGACCGGACCGCGGCAACCTGACGGTGGGCGCGGCGAAAGCGGGCGCCCTCCTGGACCGCCGGCTCACCCTCGCCCGCACCCGGGCCCACAGCACCGCTCTCCAGGCCCTCGGCTCCTCCCGCTTCCACGCGGTCGCCGACAGCATCGCCGTACTGGCGAGCGAGGTCCCCCTGACGAGAACGGCCGTCACCACCGACCTCCACCCCCTGGCCACCGCCGCCCAGGAGCGTCTCGAAGCCGCGGTGACCACCCTGCCCCTGGTCACCGCGGGCAGCCCCTACAACGCCGAGGCCCTCGTCCACGGCCTCTCCCCGGACCCCTCCCCCCACCCCCAGGACGCCCCCTGGCACCAGGTCCGCCTCCTCCTGCGCCTGCACCGCTACGCGCGGGAGGCCCTCACCGGCGGCGATCCCGCGGTGGAGGTACGGCTCCTGACCGCGGGCCAGGCCCTGGACCGCCACCGGGACGCCTCGGAGGCCGCCGCCGAGGCCGCCGCCGCGGCCCGCACCCCTCGCATAGCCCCGGCCACCGCCTACGCCCTGGGTGTCCTGCACGCCGACCAGCGCCACGAGGTGGAGGCGGCCCGGTTCGCGTTTCAGCAGTGCTGGCAGAAGCAGACGGTCAACACCTGAAGAAGGCGGCGACAGGAAGGCGGCGACTCCCGTGACCGACACCGACACCCCGCAGACCCCCGTCCAGGCGGCCGGCTGCGTCCTGTGGCGCCGCTCCCCGGTCGACGGCGAGCTCGAGGTCTGCCTGGTCCACAGGCCGAAATACGACGACTGGTCGCACCCCAAGGGCAAGGTGAAGCGCGGCGAGGACGCCCTCGCCGGTGCGCTGCGCGAGGTCGAGGAGGAGACGGGTCACCGGGCCGTGCCCGGCGCCCCGCTCTCCACCGCGAAGTACTACGCGGGCGGCCGCGCCAAGGTGGTCCGTTACTGGGCGGCCGAGGCCGTCACCGGCGCCTTCACCCCGAACGACGAGGTCGACCGCGTGCTGTGGCTCTCCCCGACGGCCGCCAGGAACCGGCTGACCCAGCCCAAGGACCGGGCCCTGGTCGACGAGCTCCTGGTGCGCGTGATCGGCCACGACACGTAGGCCTCAGCCCTCCGTGTGTCCCTCCGCGTCCGCCCTGGCCTGGCTGCGGGCTCTGCGCGCCGGTCCGCGCCAGCCGCAGGTGCACCGGGCCAGGCAGAAACGGCCTTGTTCGACCATCTGCGTGTGGTGGGCCGGTCGGTCGGAGGGAGGTGGGGGGATCCTGTCCTGCTGCGCCACGCCGACAACGTTACCCACCTCCGGTAAAGGGCCGGTGTACGCGTGACGGGCCCTACCCGGCCGTCGTTATGCGAAACGACACGGGTCCTTGACGGACGTATCGGCTGGGGGTAGGCGGCGATGGCGAAGCGGCAGCAGAGGCGGGCCGGCGGGTCGGTCGTCGTCGCGGCGGTACTCATGGTCTGCGCCTGTGCCACGAGTTGTGCGGGAAGCGGCGCCGCGTTGGACGACGCGCGGGCGGCCGACCCGGTCGGCACCCTGCGCCGGGCCGCCGACACCCTGGTGGACGCGGGCAGTTCCAAGGCCCGTACGTCCATGGAGATGGCCACCGGCGGCACCCTGGTCACCATCCGCGGCGAGGGTGTGTACGACTACCGTGAGCGCCTCGGCCGGCTGAAGGTGATGCTGCCGCAGGACCCGGCCGGCACCAGCGAGCACCGGCCGATCACCGAACTCCTCGCTCCGGGCGCCCTGTTCATGAAGAACCGGGGCGCGGGTGTGCCCGCCGACAAGTGGGTGCGGGTCGACACCGCGACCCTGACCGACGGCAACCTCGTCACCGGCGGTGCCACCGATCCGCTGGTGGCCGCCGAGATTCTGCGCGGTACCAGGACAGCGACGTACCTGGGCGAGTCCGAGCTCGCGGGGACCGAGGTGCGGCACTACCGGGGCACCGCGGACCTCGTGGCCGCGGCCAAGGGCGCCCCGAGCGCCGACAAGGACGTCCTGGCGGCGGCGGCGAAAGGGTTCGCCACGGCAGCGGTGCCCTTCGACGTCTACCTCGACGACCAGGGCCGTATCCGCAAGGTCCGGCACCGCTTCAGCTTCGTCAACGGACAGCGGCACGGCACCGTGGCGGTCGCCTCGACGACCCTGCTGTACGACTTCGGGACCGCCACGGACGTACGTCTGCCGGCCGCCCGGGACATCTACGCCGGCAGGATCGCCGAGGAGTGAGCGGCCGTGACGGGCCTCAAGGACTAGCCCGTCCGTGCCATGCGCGGTGTGTAGGCCGCTCCCTACTCTAGGAAGTCGGTACGGCAGAGAAGAGGTGATGCGCGTGGCTCCGGTCGGCGGTACGGCGGTTCAGGACCACGTGGCCCTCGCCGAGATCGAGCTGTGCGGAGAGCTGATCATCGCGGCCTCGGCCGCGGACGACCGGCTCAGCCCGGAGAGCATCGACGAGGTGCTGAAAGTGGCCGAAGAACGCGCGAGCGCCCCCGGCAAGTGAGCCGGGGGCGCCCGTCCCGTCGTAGGGGAAGGCCGGTCACGTCCGCAGCAGACGGCCGATCGCCTTCGTCGCCTCCTCGACCTTCGCGTCGATCTCCGCGCCGCCCTTGACGGCAGCGTCCGCGACGCAGTGCCGCAGGTGTTCCTCCAGGAGCTGCAGGGCGAAGGACTGCAGGGCCTTGGTCGAGGCGGACACCTGCGTGAGTATGTCGATGCAGTAGACGTCCTCGTCGACCATCCGCTGCAAGCCGCGGATCTGGCCCTCGATCCGGCGCAGGCGCTTGAGGTGCTCGTCCTTCTGCTTGTGGTAGCCGTGCGTGACGTTTTCGGCCACTGCCTCGGAGGGCGCCGTGGCGCCGGTGTCGGTCGTCGTCATCGCGTCCTCACAACCAGGGGCATTCCTATACCCCTCCTGGGTATATCGTACCGAAGTTTCCCGGGTATAGGGCCTGCGGACGGCCCCCGTGCCAACCACTGTGCCCGATGGGCGACACTGGGGGACGGCCCATTAGCCGTGGCCGGATGATGCACTTAGCATCACCCTGACCGAAACCGATGCACCCCGAGGACCCCTTGTGCGCTTTCGTCTGACCCCCAGGGAGACGAGCTTCTACGACATGTTCGCCGCCTCCGCGGACAACATCGTCACGGGCTCGAAGCTCCTGATGGAACTGCTCGGCGCGGACACCGCCGGCCGGGCCGAGATCGCAGAGCGTATGCGGGCCGCGGAACACGCCGGTGACGACGCCACCCACGCGATCTTCCACCAGTTGAACTCCTCGTTCATCACGCCGTTCGACCGCGAGGACATCTACAACCTGGCGTCCTCCCTCGACGACATCATGGACTTCATGGAGGAGGCCGTCGACCTGGTCGTCCTCTACAACGTCGAGGAACTCCCCAAGGGCGTGGAGCAGCAGATCGAGGTGCTCGCGCGGGCCGCCGAGCTCACGGCCGAGGCCATGCCGCACCTGCGGACCATGGACAACCTCACCGAGTACTGGATCGAGGTCAACCGGCTGGAGAATCAGGCCGACCAGATCCACCGCAAGCTGCTCGCCATGCTGTTCAACGGCAAGTACGAGGCCATCGAGGTCCTCAAGCTCAAGCAGATCGTGGACGTCCTCGAAGAGGCCGCGGACGCGTTCGAGCACGTGGCGAACACGGTGGAGACCATCGCCGTCAAGGAGTCCTGACCTCTTCCATGGACACCTTCGCTCTGATCGTGACCATCCTGGTCGCGCTCTTCTTCACGTACACCAACGGCTTCCACGACTCGGCGAACGCGATCGCGACCTCGGTGTCCACGCGAGCCCTGACTCCGCGGGCCGCGCTCGCCATGGCAGCGGTCATGAACCTGGCAGGAGCCTTTCTCGGCTCCGGGGTCGCCAAGACCGTCAGTGAGGGCCTGATCGAGACGCCGCAGGGCTCGCAGGGGATGGCCATCCTCTTCTCGGCCCTGGTCGGCGCGATCGTGTGGAACCTGGTCACCTGGTACTTCGGCCTGCCCTCCTCGTCCTCGCACGCGCTGTTCGGGGGGATGGTGGGGGCCGCGCTCGCGGGCGGCACCGAGGTGCTCTGGAACGGTGTGCTCGACAAGGTCGTCATCCCGATGTTCCTCTCGCCGGTCGTCGGTCTGGTCGCCGGTTACCTGGTGATGACGGCGATCCTGTGGATGTTCCGGCGGGCCAACCCGCACAAGGCGAAGCGTGGTTTCCGCATCGCGCAGACCGTGTCCGCGGCCGGTATGGCCCTCGGGCACGGTCTCCAGGACGCCCAGAAGACCATGGGTGTCGTGGTGATGGCCCTGGTGATCTCCGGTCACGAGACGTACGGCGACCCGATCCCGGTTTGGGTGAAGATCGCCTGCGCTCTGATGCTGTCGCTGGGCACCTACGCGGGCGGCTGGCGCATCATGCGCACACTGGGCCGGAAGATCATCGAACTCGATCCGCCGCAGGGCTTCGCGGCGGAGACGACCGGTGCGGCGATCATGTTCACCACCGCGTACCTGTTCAAGGCGCCGGTGTCGACGACCCACGTCATCACCTCGGCGATCATGGGTGTCGGTGCCACCAAGCGGGTCAACGCGGTCCGCTGGGGCGTCGCCAAGAACATCGTCCTCGGCTGGTTCATCACCATGCCGGCCGCGGCGATCGTGGCCGCCTGCGCCTACGGCATCGTGCATCTGGCATTCCTGTAGGAGCCGTGCACGTGATCGGGCCCGCCCCCGGAATCCGGGGGCGGGCCCTCTGTGTCCTCGCGGTGGCACCGCCATGCAGCACCGCGAGGGGTCTTGGTACGGCGGCTCCGGCTCAGCCGAAGCGGCCGGAGATGTAGTCCTCCGTGGCCTGGACCGACGGGTTGGAGAAGATCCGCTCGGTCTCGTCGATCTCGATCAGCTTGCCGGGCTGACCGACCGCGGCCAGGTTGAAGAAGGCCGTACGGTCCGAAACACGCGCCGCCTGCTGCATGTTGTGCGTCACGATGACGATCGTGAAGCGCTCCTTCAGCTCACCGATGAGGTCCTCGATGGCGAGGGTGGAGATCGGGTCCAGGGCCGAGCAGGGCTCGTCCATGAGCAGGACCTTGGGCTCCACCGCGATCGCGCGGGCGATGCACAGACGCTGCTGCTGACCGCCGGAGAGACCCGAACCGGGCTTGTTCAGGCGGTCCTTGACCTCGTTCCAGAGGTTCGCGCCCTTGAGGGACTTCTCGACGACGTCCGCCAGCTCGCTCTTCTTGTACGAGCCGTTCAGGCGCAGGCCCGCCGCCACGTTGTCGAAGATCGACATGGTGGGGAACGGGTTGGGGCGCTGGAAGACCATGCCCACCTCGCGGCGGACGGACACGGGGTCGATGCCGTGGCCGTACAGGTCCTCGTCGTCGAGGAGCACCTTGCCCTCGACCCGGCCGCCCGAGGTGACCTCGTGCATCCGGTTGAGCGTGCGCAGGAAGGTCGACTTGCCGCAGCCGGAGGGGCCGATGAAGGCCGTCACCGAGCGCGGCTCGACCGTCATCGAGATGTCCTCGATCGCCTTGTGGGAGCCGTAGTAGGCGGTGAGCCCGCTTACGTCGATTCGCTTCGCCATGACTACTTCACTTCCAGATCAGTCGCTGTGGTCGCGTCAGCGACCGGTCTTCGGGGCCTTCCAGCGGGCGATGCCGCGAGCCACCAGGTTGAGGATCATCACGAAGGCGATCAGCGTCAGCGCCGCCGCCCACGCACGGTCGTACGCCGCACCGGAACCCGCGCTGTTCGCGTACTGCTGGTAGATGAACAGCGGCAACGACTGCTGCGCGCCCTCGAAGGGGTTGGTGTTGATGAGCGAGTTGCCCCACACCAGCAGCAGCACCGGCGCGGTCTCGCCCGCGATACGGGCGACCGCCAGCATGATGCCGGTCGTGATGCCGCCGATCGAGGTCGGCAGGACCACCTTCAGGATGGTGCGCCACTTCGGGACACCGAGCGCCAGGGACGCCTCGCGCAGCTCGTTCGGGACGAGCTTGAGCATCTCCTCCGTGGAGCGGACCACGACCGGCATCATCAGGATGGCCAGCGCGAGCGAGCCGGCGAAGCCGAAGGGCTGCATGTCGAACATCAGCATGATCGACAGGATGAACAGGCCCGCGACGATCGAGGGGATACCGGTCATCACGTCGACGAAGAACGTGACGGCCTTGGCGAGGTTGCCCCGCCCGTACTCGACGAGGTAGATCGCGGTGAGCACACCGACCGGCGCAGCGATCAGCGTGGCGAGGCCGACCTGCTCCAGGCTGCCGAGGATGGCGTGGTAGATGCCGCCGCCCGGCTCGGTGTCGGAGACCAGGCCCATCGAGTGGGTCAGGAAGTAGACGTCGAGGACCTTCACGCCGCGCACGACGGTCGTCCAGACCAGGGAGATCAGCGGGACCAGGGCGATCAGGAAGGCGACCCAGACCAGCGCGGTCGCGACCCGGTCCTTGGCCTGCCGGCGCCCCTCGACGCGGGACGCGATGACGTACGTGCCGAGGACGAACAGGACCGCGGCCATCAGGGCCCACTGGATGCTGCTGTGCAGACCGGCGGCCGCGCTGATGCCGAGCCCGAGGGCGACGGAGCCGGCGCCGATGGCGTACGGGCTCCACTTGGGAAGGCGGGCGCCGCGCAGGGTGCTGCGGGGCTTGTCGGCGATGACGGCGTTGCTCATGCGTTGGCCCCCGAGTACTCCTTGCGGCGGGCGATGATCATGCGGGCCGCGCCGTTGACCAGCAGGGTGATGACGAACAGCACCAGACCGGAGGCGATGAGCGCGTCCCGGCCGAGGTCGCTGGCCTCACTGAACTTGCTGGCGATGTTCTGGGCGAAGGTGCCGCCGCCCGGATCGAGCAGACTGGCCTGGATGGTGAAGGTCGGGGAGAGCACGGTGGCCACGGCCATCGTCTCGCCGAGCGCACGGCCGAGACCGAGCATCGAGGCGGAGATCACGCCGGAGCGGCCGAAGGGGATCACCGCCATGCGGATGACCTCCCAGCGGGTGGCGCCGAGGGCGAGGGCCGCCTCCTCGATCATCTGCGGGGCCTGGCGGAAGACCTCGCGGCTCACGTTGGTGATGATCGGCAGGATCATGATCGCGAGCAGGATGCCGACGGTGAGCATCGAGCGGGGCGCCCCGCCCTGCCAGTCGAAGATGCCGGTCCAGCCGAGGTAGTCGTCGAGCCAGCCGTAGAGGCCGTTCATGTGCGGGACGAGGATCAGGGCGCCCCAGAGGCCGTAGACGATCGACGGCACGGCGGCGAGCAGGTCGATCACGTAGGCGATCGGACCGCTCAGCCTGCGGGGGGCGTAGTGGGTGAGGAACAGGGCGATGGCGACCGCGATCGGGACCGCGATGACCATGGCGATGATCGAGGAGACGACCGTGCCGAAGGCGAGGACGGCGATGCCGAACTTCGGCGGGATCAGACCGGTGTTCCACTCGAAGGTGGTGAGGAAGTTCGCGTCGTCCTTGCTGATCGCGATCGAGGCGCGGTAGGTGAGGAAGACGGCGATCGCGGCCATGATCGCCAGCAGCAGGATGCCCGACCCGCGGGAGAGACCGAGGAAGATCCGGTCACCGGGTCGGGTGGCGCCGCGGGCCGCGCGCTTCTGCTCGGCCTCGGTCTGCTGGGGGGTGGGAGGGGGTGCGTCGGTTATCTGTGTGGTGTCCATCGGGTTCTCCGGTCTGCTGAGCCGCGTGTTATGTGCGGCTCCTGGCGGCGGTGCACCGGACGGTGTGGTCGGACCGGGGCCGCCGAAGCGGGCCCCGGTCCGACCACACGCTCAGGTCAGCTCAGGCCCTCGATGGTGGTGCGGACCTTGGCGATGATGTCGTCGGGGATCGGCGCGTAGTCGTTGTCCGCGAGAACCTTCTGGCCGTCCTCGGAGGCGATGTAGCGCAGGAACGCCTTGGTGGCGGCCAGGGTGTCGGCCTTGTTGCCCTTGTCACAGGCGATCTCGTACGTCACCAGGGTAATCGGGTAGGCGCCCTCTGCCTTGGTGGCGTAGTTCAGCTGAAGCGCCAGGTCGGAGCCGGTACCGACGACCTTGGCGTCGGCGATGGCCTTGGTGGCGTTGTCCACGCTCGCCTCGACCGGGGCGGAGGCGCCCGTGTCGATGCTGACCGGGTTGATGCCGTCCTTGGCGTACGACAGTTCCATGTAGCCGATCGCGCCGGAGGTCTGCTTCACCTGCTGGGCGATGCCGGAGGAGCCGGACGCCGACTGGCCGCCCTCGGCCTGCCAGGCCTTGCCGCCCGAGTAGGGCCAGTCGCTCTTGGCGGTGGCGATCAGGTACTTGGTGAAGTTGTCCGTGGTACCGGAGTCCTCGGAGCGGTGGAACGCCTGGATCTTGAGGTCGGGAAGCTTGGCGCCGGGGTTCAGCTTCGCGATCGCCTGGTCGTTCCACTTGGAGATCTTGTTGTTGAAGATCTTCGCGAGCGTCGGGGCGTCCAGCGTGAGCTTGTCCACGCCCGGGACGTTGTAGCCGATCGCGATCGGGCCGCCGACCATCGGGAGGTCGATGGCCTGCCCGCCGGAGCAGACCTTCTTGGAGGCGGTGACCTCTTCCGGCTTCAGCGCCGAGTCGGAACCGGCGAAGGCGACCTGGCCGTTGGTGAAGGCGGTGATGCCGGCGCCGGAGCCGGAGCCCTTGTAGTTGATCTGCACACCACAGGCCTGGGTGAACTGCTTGACCCAGGCGTCGATCGCGTTCTTCTGCGCGGAGGAGCCGTCGGCCAGCAGCTGGCCCTTGGCGCCGTCGCACTTGATGTTGCCCGCGGCCGCGGTGGCGGACGCGTTGCCGCTGCCGCCACTGCTGGTGTTGTCCGAGCCGCACGCCGTGAGGGCCAGGGCGCCGGAGACGGCGAGAGCACCGAAGGCGAGGGCCCGCCGGTTCTTGCGCTGAAGCTTCACTTGAGTTCCTTCCAGGAGCCGCCGTCCTGAATCCGGCGGCGTGCGCGAAGTCTGAGAGATGCGGATGCGCTTTCACGGCGCAACACACATCGCGTAAGGCCGAAATTAGGCAGATCAGGTGAAGGCGTTCATGGCCGGAAGTGAACGGGGGGTGAACCCCTGCAGAAGGTGCGGTGAGGTCACGGAACGCTTACGTCGAGGGCACAGTGTGATTCCGGAACCCACCAGGGAACCCTCACCCCCACAGTCCCGTCTCGTCCCAGGGAAGCCCACGCGGCCGACGAAAGGCACGGACACATGGAACGGCGTACGTTCATCGGGGGCGGCGCGGCCGCGATCGCCGCGATCGGCACGGCCGCCTGCGACGGCGGCAAGAGCGCCGGCACCGCACCCAGCACCTTCGGCCAGTCCCTCTCCTCCCGTACGCCCGCCGCGGCCGCCGCGAACTGGACCGCCCTCGGCCACGACCTCGACGGCACCCTGGTCCGCCCTGGCGACGCGAACTGGGCGACCGCCCGGCAGCTCTACAACACCCGCTTCGACTCGCTGAAGCCCGCGGCGGTGGCTTACGTGGCGCACGCCGACGACATCCGCACCACGCTCGCCTACGCCCGCGCCCACGGCGTCCGGGTGGCGATCCGCAACGGCGGCCACTCCTACGCCGGCTGGTCCTCGGGAAACAACCGGCTGATCGTCGATGTCTCGAAGCTGAAGCGCGTCCGCGCCTCCGGCGGCACCGCCGTGGTCGGCGCCGGCGCCAAGCTGATCGACATCTACCGGGCCCTCACCGCGAAAGGCGTGACCATCCCCGGGGGCTCCTGCCCGACCGTCGGCGTCTCCGGCCTGGTGCTGGGCGGCGGCCACGGCGTGGCCTCCCGGGCCTACGGCCTGACCTGCGACAGCCTCACCCGGGCGACGCTGATCACAGCCGACGGCAAGGAACTGACCGCCGACGCGTCCACCAACAAGGACCTCTTCTGGGCCCTGCGCGGCGCGGGCAACGGCAACTTCGGCGTGGTGACCGAACTGCACTTCAGGACCCACCCGGCCCCGCAGGGCGTGACCGCGTACGCGACCTGGCCGTGGTCGAAGGCGGCCGCCGTGGTGCGGGCCTGGCAGGAGTGGGGTCCCGGCCAGCCCGACGAGATCTGGTCCTCCTGCCACCTGGAGAACGGCGGCTCGCCGTCCGTGGCGGTCGCGGCGTTCTCCATGGGCACCTACGGCGAGCTCCAGAACGCCCTCGACCGCCTGGCCGACCGGGTCGGCTCACCGGCCCGCAGCGTCTCACTGCGGCGGCACTCCTACGAGAGCGCGATGGAGGCGTACGCGGGCTGCTCGTCCTTCTCCACGGACGCCAAGTGCCACCTGCCCGGCTCCACCCCGAACCGCGACCCGCACGGCGCCCTCGGCCGTGAGACCTACGCGGCCCGCTCGGACTTCTTCGACCGCTCGATCCCGGCGGCCGGCATCCAGACCCTGCTCAGGCAGATCGCCGCGGCCCGGGGCGGCTCGGGCAGCATCGCCCTGACCGCCCTCGGCGGAGCGGTCAACCGCGTCTCCCCCACCGCCACGGCCTTCGTCCACCGCCGCTCCCGCATGCTGGCCCAGTACATAGCGTCCTGGAGGTCGGGCACGACGGGCACGACGGCCCAGTCCTGGCTGGCGGGCGCCCACGACGCGATGAAGCCGTACGCCTCGGGAGCGGCCTACCAGAACTACACGGACCCGACGCTGAAGGACTGGCGCAAGGCGTATTACGGTGACGCGGCGACCAAGCTCGCCAAGGTGAAGAAGCAGTACGACCCGCAGGGCTTCTTCACGTACCCGCAGTCGCTGTAGCGGTAGTTGCAGCTTTCGCCGGCTACGCGGCGAGGTCCCGCTGGGAGGCCGGAGTCTCCTGCCGGGCCCCGGAAATCACCGACGCTCCCCGCCCGCCGTCTCGCGCGCGAACGATCCACGCCCCCTTCGACGACCTCTCGACGGCCCTCATCAAGGGCGTGAGAAGGGCCATCGCGAGCGGCGACAGCAACAGAGCCACCGCGGTCCCGAGCGCGAACCCGCCGATGACGTCCGTCGGGTAGTGCACCCCCATGTACACCCGGCAGAACCCTTCGAGCAGCGCCAGCACGATCCCGACGAGCCCGAACTTCCGGTTGGCCACGAACAGTCCGACCGCCATCGCCATGGTGATCGTCGCGTGGTCGCTCACGAAGGAGTAGTCGGTCTTCCCGGCCACCAGGACCTCGAGCCCCTCATGGGTCCGGAACGGCCGGGGCCGCTCGACGAACCCCCTTATGGGCACGTTCACCAGCACGGCCAGCGCGGCGGCGAGCGGCGCCCACAGCAGCGCGGCCACCGAGGAGGCGGCGTCCTCACCCCCGCGCCGGCGGCCCGACCACCAGCACCACAGGACGAGCAGCACCATCCCCAGCAGGATGCCGTACTCCCCGACGTACTCCATGACCCGGTCGAACCAGTGCGGGGCGTCCTTGGCCAGGCCGTTGATGTCGTAGAGCAGGTCGACGTCGGGGTTCGACCCGGATTCGGCGAGAACAGCCATGGTGCTGCGGCCCCTTCGTCGTCTTTCCCGGCGTACCCATGTGCGCTCGGCTACGTCCCCAGGAACGCACGGCTCCCGTTAATACGTTCCACACTCCACTGAATGATCACGCAGACGTTATCGAAGAGAGACACATCGCCGCAGCTCAGGGGGTGAGTTTCACGCTCGGTCACACCGTCGTCGGCAACGCTTTCGCGCCATCTTCGGTGACCCGGGTGGCGCCGAAGTACTCAGAAGTGTCGATCGGGTCGAACCGGATCACAGCACCTGTTCTCGGTGCGTCGATCATGTATCCGCCGCCCACATAAATCCCCACATGGTGGATGGCGCGCGAATTGCTGAGGTCCTTGGAGAAGAACACCAGGTCCCCCGGCAACAGTTCACTTCTGGCCGGATGCGGGCCCGCGTTGTACTGGTCGTTCGCGACCCGCGGCAGCGTGACGCCCACACTCGCGTACGAGGCCTGCGTCAGCCCCGAACAGTCGAAGCGCCCGCCCTGCTCGGCGGTACCGGTCCCGCCCCACAGATAGGGCGTCCCGAGCTTCTTCTGCGCGTAGTAGATGGCACCGGCGGCCTGCCTGGAGGGATCGACGCGGGTCGTGGGCGCCGCGAAGCTCTCCTCCAGGGTCGTGATGGTCTTCACGTAGTTCTGGGTTTCCGCGTACGGCGGCACGCCCCCGTACTTGATGACCGCGTAGGCGCCCGCGTTGTAGGAGGCGAGCATGTTCTCGGTGATGTTCCCCGGGACGTTCTTCACGTAGGACGCGAGCGAGCAGTCGTAGGAAGCCGCCGAGGGAATCGCGTCGTTGGGGTCCCAGACGTCCTTGTCGCCGTCGCCGTCGCCGTCGACCCCGTGCGTGGCCCAGGTCCCCGGAATGAACTGCGCTATTCCCTGCGCGGCCGCGGCGCTCTGGGCCCTCGGGTTGAACCCGCTCTCCTGGTAGAGCTGGGCGGCGAGCAGGGCCGGGTTGATGGCGGGGCAGAGGTTGCCCCACTTCTGCACGAGCGGCTGATAGGCGGCCGGAACAGCCCCCTTGGCCAGCGTCCTGGTGGCTCCGCCGACCCCGCCCGCAAGGTTGCCGGCGACGACGTA
Organism: Streptomyces sp. NPDC102270; assembly: GCF_044766405.1. Taxonomy (NCBI): domain Bacteria; kingdom Bacillati; phylum Actinomycetota; class Actinomycetes; order Kitasatosporales; family Streptomycetaceae; genus Streptomyces; species Streptomyces sp. NPDC102270. The sequence goes on from NZ_JBIWLX010000032.1 coordinate 38,195, forward strand.
GACCCCCACGACGAGCAGCATCACGAAGCTGAGCCCCGCCCCGAGAACGGCGCCCGCAACGAGCCACGCCTTACGCACCGTCAACCGCCCCTCAACGACCGGGAGTCCGCCCGCGTCAGTCTAGGAGCTTCCCCGAAGGAAGCCGGGGTACTCGGCCGGGTCGGCGCAAAGATCAGCGCACGGCGTCACGGTGGAGCGCGGCGGCCTCGGCCCCCAGCATCACGCTGTACGACACGTCGGGCGTGGCCCCGCCCTGCTCGTGCCCGCCCACCACCCCCACGACCCGCCCGTCCCCGTTCACCCAGGGACTGCCGCTGGTGCCCCCTGTGAAGTCGGGGCACGCTATTCGCTGCTGCGTGCGGCTGTGCACGGTCGGCTTGTTGGTGCAGCTGATCGGCAGGTCACGGGAGGAGGGGTACCCGATGACCGTGACGGCGGTGGCCCCGGTGGCGGTGCCGGTCGCGACACCGTTCCCGCCGACGACGTCCTGGACCTCCCCCTCCACCGTGGCGAAGGCGAGGTCGCTGTCCTCGTCCTGCCCCTCGGACCACCCCTCGGGCAGATACCGCGTCAGCACCCTCCATCTGCCGTACGGCGCCTCGCCGTCCCGGTATCCGGGCACGAACACGAGGTCGTCGTCGCCGTCGAGACAGTGCGCGGCGGTGACGAGGAGGTTCCGGTGCGGGCTGCGGACGACGGAGGCGGTGCAGTGGTGCCGGCTGCCGTTGAACAGGGGTCCCACGCGGGCGGTCGGCGCGTTCGCCGCGGCGACCGTCGTCATCCCGAAGGGCCCCGCCCCGTCGTCGGCGGCCGCCTCGGAGGCGGAGGTGACGGTGAGCAGGACAGCGGCGGCGTGGAGAGCGAGACGTGGCGTGCGCTTCACGGATGAAAGCATTCCGCACGAAGGTGAGAAGCGCATCAAGCGGAGGTTTCGCGACAGCGCCGGGCGATGGTGTGGATCCCGCGTCCCGCGGGCAGCCGAGCCTCGACGAGGGAGTCCGGGAGGCCGGCATGTTCGACGGATTCGAACTGACGCGGTGCGAGGGCGACGACGGCGTCCGGCTGCGCGTGCGGCACGGCGGCAGCGGCCCCGCCGTGCTGCTCCTGCACGGGCATCCCCGTACGCATGCCACCTGGCACCGTGTCGCACCGCTGCTGGCCGCGGCGGGCCACACCGTGGTCTGCCCCGACCTGCGCGGCTACGGCCGCTCCGACAAGCCCGCGACCGACCCGGAACACCGCCCGTACTCCAAACGGGCGATGGCCGGCGACTGCCTCGCGGTCATGCGCCGGCTGGGACACGAGCGGTTCGCGGTCGTCGGGCACGACCGCGGCGCGTACGTGGCGACCCGCCTCGCCCTGGACCACCCCGGGGCGGTGTCCGCCGTCAGCGTGCTGGACGCGGTCCCCATCGGGGAGGCCCTGCGCCGCTGCGACGCCGGCTTCGCCGCGAGCTGGTGGCACTGGTTCTTCCTCGGCCAGACGGACAAGCCCGCCGAACGCGTCATCAACGCCGACCCCGACGCCTGGTACACGGCGAAGCCCGAACAGATGGGTGCCGAGGCGTACGAGGACTACCGTCACGCGATCCACGATCCGGCCACCGTGCACGCCATGTGCGAGGACTACCGGGCCGGCCTCGGCATCGACCGCGAGCACGACGACGCCGACCAGCGGGCCGGCCGGCGCATCGACCGCCCGCTCCAGGTCCTGTGGGCCACGCGGGACGACATGACCGACCTGTACGGCGACGTCCTGGCCGTCTGGCGCGACTGGGCGGGCTCCCACCTGGAGGGCGGTCCGATCGACTCCGGGCACCACATGGCCGAGGAGGCCCCGGAGACCCTCACCGACGCACTGCGCGGGTTCTGGGCGAGCACCGGACACCCGCCCGCGACCGAGTAGCCCTGACGCCGGCGGGGACACCGGGCGAACGGCTCAGCCCCACCTCCCCACACCCTCTGGAGAGCGGTCCGACCGACTCGGGGCCACACATGGCCGAGGAGGCCCCGGAGACCCTCACCGACGCACTGCGCGGGTTCTGGGCGAGCACCGGACACCTGCCCGCGACCGAGTAGCCCTGACGCCGGCGGGAACACCGGGCGAACGGCTCAGCCCCACCTCCCCACACCCCTCTGGAGAGCGGTCCGACCCACTCGGGGCACACATAACCAAGGAGGCCCCGGAGACCCTCACCAACGCACTGCGCGCGTTCTGGGCGAGCGCCGGCTGAGTCACGGGCGCCTGCGCGCGGTCAGGTGGCCCGCGTCTGCGCACCCTGGGGCGTCTGCACCCCCTGGGGAAAACGCGTCCCCGTCAGCTCCTCCGACACCGTCCACAGGCGCCGGGCGACGGCAGGGTCGCTCGCCGCCGCGCTCCGGCCCACCAGGGTCGGCGCACCCCTCATCTCACCGAGCCCGTCCGGACCGACGTAACTCGCCCCCGGCAGCTCCTGCGTCGCCGCGTACAGCGTGGGCAGTGCGCCCGCGCGGTCGTCCTGCGCCAGGAACCTGTTGCCGAGCTTCATGAACGCCCGGGCCGCCGCACTGGCCGCGTGGCTCTGGAGGTTGGTGGCCGAGTAGCCGGGGTGGGCCGCCAGGGCGCGGACCCCGGAGCCCGACTCCGTCAGCCGGCGCTGGAGTTCCAGCACGAACAGCAGGTTCGCGAGCTTCGACTGGCCGTACACGCCCCTGGGGTCATAGGCCGACGTCCTGTTCAGGTCGTCGAAGTCGATCCGCTGGTCGCCCCAGCGGTGCGCACCCGAGGACACCGTCACGACCCGGTCGGTGACGTGCGGCAACAGCAGGTTCGTCAACGCGAAGTGGCCCAGATGGTTCGTGCCGAACTGCATCTCGAAGCCGTCCGCCGTCCGCTGCTGCGGGACCATCATCACGCCCGCGTTGTTGATCAGCAGGTCCAGCGGACGGTCCCACCCCGCCGCGAACTCCCGCACCGACGACAGGTCCGCCAGATCCAGCCGCCGGACCTCCGTGCTGCCGTTCACCGTCCTCGCGGCCGCCTCACCCCGCTCCGGGTCCCGAACGGCGAACACGACGTGCGCGCCCGCCTCGGCCAGGGCCTGCGCGGCCCGGAGTCCGATCCCGCTGTTCGCCCCCGTGACCACCGCCGTACGGCCGGTCTGGTCGGGGATGCGGGTCGCGTTCCACTTCTGCTGCTTGTCCGTAGCCATGCGCTGAATGTAGACGCCGCCAACAATGCTGTCAATGACAACAATGATGCCGCTGCCAACAATGCTGGCATCGCCTACATCCGGATACGATGGCCCCCATGCCAGCCGAGAAGCCCGAGACCCGCCCCTACCACCACGGAGACCTGCGCTCCGCCCTCCTCGCCGCCGCCGAACACACCCTCCGCGACAAGGGCAGCGCCTCCCTCTCCCTGCGGGAACTCGCCCGCGACCTCGGCGTCAGCCACGCCGCCCCCGGCCGGCACTTCAAGGACAAGCAGGCCCTGCTCAACGCCCTCGCGCTGGTCGGCTACGACCGCATGGCCGAGGCCCTCGAAGCCGCCGACGAACCGGGCCTCCGCCTCCAGGACCGCCTCACCGTCCTGGCCCGGACGTACCTGGGCTTCGCCATCGACAACGCCGCACTCCTGGAGCTGATGTACGCCCGCAAGCACGAGCCCGACGCCGCCGAACAGATGGCCGCCGGGATCGACCGCACGGTGGGCGCCCTGGCGCGGGCCGTCGCCGCCGCCCAGCAGCGCGGCGAGATCGTCGACGGCGACCCCGAGCTGCTCACCGTCGTCGTGGGCACCGCCCTCCACGGCCTCGCGTCCTTCGCCGCCACCGGCATGTTCACCACCGAGGCCGCGATGCAGACCGTGCCCGAACTGGTCCACCACCTGATGTACGGCCTCAAGCCCCGCTGATCCGGATCCTCCAAGTACCGTCAGGCACCCGGGAGTTGTGTGCGACGCGTGTAGATGGTCAAGCCGTGACCATCCCCCGCCCATCCGCCGGCCATTGATCAGCAATCGCCCAACGCCCTTCGGTAAGGCGGAAGTCAGGATTCCACCGCCTGTCTTGTTGTCACGTACTCAACAAAGGGATGGTCTTCGCGGGTCGCCGCCCCCACCGGGAACCTCACCGGTGGTCCCCCACCGCAGGCCTCTGCAACCACTCCCAGGAGGCTGTACGTTGCGTACTTCCCGTTCCCCCCACATGTCCGGCAGATGGCGCCGGGCCGGCTCCACCGCCGTGGCCACTTCCGCCCTCGTCCTCGCCGGACTCGGCACCGCCGTCCACGCGACCGCCGCCACCCCCGACCACGTGAGCGCCAAAGCCGTCGCCACCGCCGTCGCCAAGGCCCACGTGCAGTACGAGAGCACGTGCGGCGCCACCCCCAAGAAGGGCTACGCCGCCTGCAACGCCCTGCGCGTCACCGGCGGCACCACCGCCTTCATGGAGAAGCAGGCCGCGCTGAAGGGCGTCACCGCCAAGACGCTCAAGCCGAACGCCTCCTCCGCGAGCCCGACCGGCTACGGCCCGAGCGACCTCCAGTCCGCGTACGGTCTGACCTCCGCGGCCGCGAACAACGGCTCGGGCCAGACCGTCGCCATCGTCGACGCCTACGACGACCCCAACGCCGCGGCCGACCTGGCGACTTACCGCTCGTACTACGGCCTGTCGGCCTGCACCACGGCCAACGGCTGCTTCAAGAAGGTCTCCCAGACCGGCTCGACGACCTCCCTGCCCACCGCCGACAGCGGCTGGGCGGGCGAGATCTCCCTCGACCTCGACATGGTCTCCGCCATCGCCCCGAACGCCAAGATCCTGCTGGTCGAGGCGAGTTCGTCGAGCATGGCCAACCTGGGCAAGGCGGTGAACGAGGCCGTCACCCTGGGCGCCAAGTTCGTCTCCAACTCCTACGGCGGCTCCGAGTCCTCCTCGGACACCTCCTACGACTCCTCGTACTTCAACCACCCCGGCGTCGCCATCACCGTCTCCGCGGGCGACGAGGGCTACGGCGCCGAATACCCCGCCGCCTCCAAGTACGTGACGTCGGTCGGCGGCACCGCCCTCAAGACCTCCTCCACCAGCCGTGGCTGGACCGAGAGCGTCTGGAACACCAGCTCCACCGAGGGCACGGGTTCAGGCTGCTCGTCCTACGACGCGAAGCCCTCCTGGCAGACCGACACCGGCTGCACCAAGCGCATGATCGCCGACATCTCCGCCGTCGCCGACCCCGCCACCGGCGTCTCCGTCTACGACTCCTACGGCTCCGACGGCACCGGCTGGAACACCTACGGCGGCACCAGCGCCTCGTCCCCGATCATCGCGTCGGTGTACGCGCTCGCGGGCACCCCGGGCAGCAGCGACTACCCGGCCCAGTACCCCTACAAGCACACGTCCTCCCTCAACGACGTGACCTCCGGCAACAACGGCTCCTGCTCGACGAGCTACTTCTGCACCGCAGGCTCGGGCTACGACGGTCCGACCGGGTGGGGCACCCCGAAGGGAGTAAGCGCCTTCACCAGCTGACTCTCCGTCAACGGACGGGCCGCGGGCTCCCCTACCGCGGCCCGTCCGTCATGCCGGCGGCCTTCCGGGTTAGCCTTCACCCGCAGAACATCGGTGCCAGAAGCGCCGCAGGTCGTAAGAGGGGTCAACGACGGAACCATGGGCCAGGTTCCGCTCAGGCCTCATTGCCCGGCGTTACCTGCCGTGATACACAGAGTGACCAGACAGTCATTCGTACGAAACCCGCCAACCAATGACGCCAAGTCGACATACGACGGCAGAATTGTCGGCGACAATGAGGCCTGACCTCTGCGCACACGCAGGGGAGACGGAACTACCCACCAGGGGCGGTGACTTACATGCTCTTTGCGGCCGACAAGGGAGACATCAACACCATCATCGGCGGGATCGCTCCGGACTGGGGCCCCTTCGGGGCACTGGGGACCGAGGCGAAGACGATGATCCAGGTCGTCATGGCGGTCGCCATCCTGCTCTGCCTCGGCATCGCCATCTGGGGCGCCGCCAAACAGCGCATCGGCGCCACCGCCCTGCGGGACACGTTCAGCGCGGAACAGGGCAAGGGCCTCATCATCGCGGGACTGACGGGAGTCTTCATCATCGGCTCCCTGGGCACGCTCTTCACCATCGTGTACGGCATGGCCGTATAGCCGCCGCGTCCGGTCGACGCACCTCCGGCCCGGCCGGGCGCGCCCGGTACCCCCTACCCCACCCGTCCGCAGTGCCCACCGGCTGAGGTTGCGTTCCCCCGATGTCTCCGATCTCCTCGATGACTCCTATGACTCTGATGCCGAGTCACCACACCGCGCCCGCGCGGGAACCAGCCCGGCTACCGTCGTACTCCTACGCGTTTTCCCGCGCTGTTCCGCACCACGTCGAGGGGGCGTAAGCGGCATGAGTCTCGGAGACGACCAGGAGGACTCCGGCGGTTACGGCGGCACCGGCCAGACCCGCACACACCTGCCGGGCGGCACCACGGACGTGTACGGCGGCGCCCGCCGCTCCGGCCGCTCGTCCTCCAGAAGCCTGGTCACCGTGGTCGGCGTCGTCGTCCTCCTGATCGCCGCGATCGCCTTCGCGAACCGCGGAGGCGACGATTCCTCATCCTCGGCGCAGGGCACGGGCGGCCAGCCGAACGCCACCACCACGGCCCCCACCGGCACCAAGCCGGTGCAGTCCACCCCAGGCACCATCCCCACCGGCTACGCCCACGACGCCCAGGGCGCACAGAGCGCTGCGGCGAACTACGCGACGGTACTGGTCTCCGCCGACATCCTGAAGCCGGCCCAGCGAACCGAGATCGTCCAGCGGGTCTTCGTGACCGACAAGCAGGCCACCCTGACCGCCAAGTTCAACAAGGCCTACTCCGGGGACTTCCTGAGCAAGCTCGGCCTCGACCAGAACGGCGACGCGGCCGCAGGTCACACCTACGTCTCCCGCACCGTCCCGATCGGGACCAAGGTCACGAGCGCATCGGCCACCTCAGCAGCCGTCGAGGTCTGGTGCACCGGCTTGTACGGCACAGCCGGCGCCGATTCGACCGACCCGGTGACAAGCGACTGGTTCACCATGACCCTCCACATGCGCTGGGCCGACAGCGACTGGAAGGTCGACAGCTTCTCCCAGAAGAACGGCCCCGCCCCCGTCCCCGGAGACGACAAGGCGTCCAGCGCCGACGACATGGCCAAGGCCGTCGAGGAGTACGGAGGGTTCACTTATGCCCGGTAGCCAGCGCCTCGTACTCAAGGCCGCCGCCGCAGTCGTCACCGTACAGACCGCCGTTGTGCTGCTCGCCGCCCGCGCCGCAGCGGCACCTACGCCAACGCCGACCCCCACCGAGTCGGCCGACAACTGCAGCCTCCTGTCGGGCCAGGCCAAGCAGATCTGCGAAGGTGACTCCTCGGGCGGATCCTCCGGCGGATCCCCCTCCCTGGACCCCACCTCCACCCTCGACCCCATGTCCTCCCTCGCCAAAAGCTGTGCCAAAGCCGCCGCCTGGACCATCGGCAAGCTCAGCGAGGCCGTGAAGGAGACCGCGAACGTCGACTTCACCAACCAGAAGTTCCTCCAGCAGTACGCCGTCGTCTTCGCCGCGTCGACCATCCTCACCCTCCTCCTGTGGCTGCTCGCAGTCGCCAAGCGCGCGGTACGAGGCGTCCCCCTCACCACCGCCATCAGCGAGGCGATCGGGTTCCTGTGGCTGACCGTGCTCGCGTCCGCCTTCACCCCCCTCATCCTCTACACCGTCGTCTCCGCCACGGACGGCGTCTCAGAGGTCCTCGCGAAGGCCACCGGCGACCAGACCGACACGTTCTTCGGCACCTTCTCCGGCGCCCTGGAGAAGGGCAACGACATCGGCGGCGGCCCCATCATGCTGATCGTCGTCTCCCTCGTCAGCATCCTCGCCGCCGGAGTCCTCTGGCTGGAGCTCGTCATCCGCGCCGCGCTCCTCTACGTCGGCGCCCTCCTCGGCACCGTCGTCTACGCCGGCCTCGTCGACAAGAACCTCTGGGGCCACGTCCGCCGCTGGGCCGGCATCATGATCGCCGTCATCCTGGTCAAACCGGTGATCGTCATCGTCCTCGGCCTCGCCGGCGCGCTCTCCTCCGACGACGGCCCCGACGCCTTCTCCGCCGTCGTCTCCGGCCTCGCCATCATCCTGCTCGCCATCTTCGCCAGTGCGATGATCTACCGTTTCGTCCCCGGCTTCGGCGACGAGATCGCCGGCTCCCGCAACAACCGCATCATGCAGAACGCCGAGGGCAAGGCCGCCGCGGTCATCAGCTCCCCGGCCACCCTGGTCGCCCAGGGCATCAAGACCCACAGCTCCCGGGCCGACAACAACGGTCAGGCCTCCGGAGGCTCGGGAGCCCGCCCGAGCAACCCGGCGTCCGGCGGAGTCGCCGCCCACAGCTCGCGCACCCCGAACGGAGGCGGCGGATCTGTCCCCTCCGCCGCTCCCGCTCCCCGCGCGGGCAACGCGGTGAACACCCCGCACGCCGGCAACCGCAACACAGGCAGCAACAGCACAGGAGGTGACGGGCGTTGACGACCGAGTCCCACGTGTCGCATACGGTCACGCCCCGCCGTACATATCTGATCGGCCGCGCCCGGCCGAACGCGATCGTCGGCCGCAACCGTGAGTCGGGCGAGATCGCGCTCATCATCGTGGGCGCGTTCCTCGGCATGATGTGCGGGCTCCTCGTCCCCGTCCTGTCCCTGCGCATCGTCCTGCTGATGGGCTTCCCCCTGCTCGCGCTGGCCGCGGTCTACGTGCCCTACAAGCGCCGCACCTTCTACAAGTGGTTCGAGATCAACCGCAGTTACAAGCGCACCCTGCGCCAGGGCACCACCTACCGCTCCTCCGTGATGGAGGCCGGCACCCACGTCGACGGCCGCGAGGTCGAGGTCGGCCCGCCCCCCGGCATCGGCCGGATCAACTGGCTCGCCGCCCCGTTCGGGCCCGACGAGATCGCCGTACTGCTCCACGCGGACCGCCGTACCGTCACCGCCGCCATCGAGATCGAGGGCCCCGGTGTCGGCCTGCGCGACTCCGAGGACCAGGAAGCCCTCGTCGACCGCTTCGGCACCCTCCTCAAGCATGTGGCCAACGGCGACGGCTTCGTCACCCGCCTCCAGATGCTCGCCCGCACCCTCCCCGCCGACCCGGACGCCCACGCCAAGGACGTCGCCATGCGCGGGGACGACAGGGCGCTGCCGTGGCTGCAGACGTCGTACGACCAGCTCCAGTCGATGGTGTCGACCAGCAGCGAGCAGCACCGCGCGTACCTCGTCGCCTGCATGCACTACACGCGTGAACTGGCCGCCGAGGCCCACGCGATGGCCCGCGCGGCCCGCCCCCAGTCCGGCCGCAAGCTGGACAAGGACGCCGGCCTCGCGGTCGTCATGGCCCGCGAGCTGACCGACATCTGCTCGCGCCTCCAGGAGGCCGACATCCGGGTACGCCAGCCGCTCGGCCAGGGCCGGCTCGCCTCCCTGATCCACTCCATGTACGACCCGGACCACCCCATCGACCACATCCAGGCGATGACCAAGCGCAACGCCTGGCCGGCCGAGCTCGACGCCATGGAGCCGACGTACCTCCAGGCGAAGACGAGGGAGTCCAGCACCCGCGCGCCCTGGTGCCACGCCACGGCCTGGGTGAAGGAATGGCCGATGACGCCCGTCGGCGTCAACTTCCTGGCACCCCTGCTCGTCCACACCCCGGACGTCATCCGAACGGTCGCCGTGACGATGGATCTCGAGCCCACCGAGGTAGCCATCGAACGCATGTTGACCGAAAAGACCAACGACGAGGCCGAGGCCTCCCGCGCCGCCAAGATGAACCGCACCGTCGACCCTCGCGACGTCGCCTCCCACAACCGCCTGGACCAACGCGGCGAGGACCTCGCGAGCGGCGCGGCCGGCGTCAACCTGGTCGGCTACATCACCGTGTCCTCCCGCAACCCCGAGGCCCTGGCCCGCGACAAGCGGACCATCCGGGCCTCGGCCGGAAAGTCGTATCTGAAACTGGAGTGGTGCGACCGCGAGCACCATCGCGCCTTTGTGAACACGCTTCCGTTCGCCACCGGCATTCGAAAGTAGGGGACCAAGCATGCGGGATCCGCTGTCCGTCCTCAGCGACGCCTTCACCTCCTTCCTCTTCGGAAAGGTCGAGACGACCCGCCTGCCGGTCCGCACCTCCACCGGCCAGGCGCAGGCGGTCTACCTCCCGACCGCCGCGCCCGGCCTCGGCGACTCGGGCGTGATCATCGGCCGCGAGGTGTACTCCGGCAAGGGCTACATCTACGACCCCTTCCAGCTCTACGGCCAGCAGCTCCCGGCACCGCACTGGCTGGTCCTGGGCGAATCCGGAAACGGCAAGTCCGCCCTCGAGAAGACCTATGTGCTGCGCCAGCTGCGCTTCCGGGACCGCCAGGTCGTGGTCCTCGACGCCCAGGGCGAGGACGGCGTCGGCGAATGGAACCTCATCGCGCAGGAGTTGGGGATAACTCCCATCCGCCTGGACCCGATGGCCGCCCTGGACATGGGGATCCGCCTCAACCCGCTGGACCCCGCGATCACCACGACCGGCCAGCTGGCCCTGCTGCGGACCATCATCGAGGTCGCGATGGGCCACGGCCTCGACGAGCGTTCCGGCTTCGCGCTGAAGGTCGCGCACGCCTACGTCAACGAGACGATCGTCGAACGCCAGCCGATCCTCACGGACATCGTGGAGCAGCTACGGCACCCCGAGCCCGAGTCGGCCGAGGCGATGAACGTCGACATAGAGGACGTCCGCGCGTGGGGTCTCGATGTCGCCCTGGTCATCGACCGCCTGGTCGACGGTGACCTTCGGGGCATGTTCGACGGACCGACCACGGTCGGCATCGACCTGGACGCGCCGCTGATCGTCTTCGATTTGTCCCACATCGACCGCAACTCCATCGCCATGCCCATCCTCATGGCGATCGTCGGAGTTTGGCTGGAACACACCTGGATCCGCCCCGACCGGAAGAAGCGCATCTTCCTGGTCGAGGAGGCCTGGCACATCATCGCCAGCCCCTTCGTGGCCCAGCTCTTCCAGCGCCTGCTGAAGTTCGGCCGCAGACTCGGCCTGTCCTTCGTGGCGGTGGTCCACCACCTGTCCGACGTGGTGGACGGAGCGGCGGCGAAGGAGGCCGCGGCGATCCTGAAGATGGCCTCGACCCGGACGATCTACGCCCAGAAGGCCGACGAGGCCCGAGCGACGGGCCGCGTCCTGGGCCTGCCCCGCTGGGCGGTCGAGATCATCCCGTCCCTCACCCCCGGCATCGCCGTCTGGGACGTCAACGGCAATGTCCAGGTGGTCAAACACCTGGTCACCGAGACCGAACGCCCCCTGGTCTTCACCGACCGCGCGATGACGGAGTCCTCCAGCGATCTCGCCGACGAGGCCCTGCGCGCCGCCGAGCTGGAGGCGGAGGAGCGGGCGGCGGCCTTCGTGGAACAGCACATGGGCGACTCCGAGTCGACGGTGGCGTAGGAGGGCGGGCAGTGGTGAGACCGGACGATCGCCACCAGGGCGGTCAGGGAGGCCAGGGAGGCGTCCCTGACGGGCTGTTGGTCGGCATACTCGCCTTCCTCCTCGGCATGACCCTGCTGGTCTGGACGGCGACGGGCCTCGCGGGTCTGTTCGCCCACGGCGACTGGCCGAGCGGCGTCACCTTCACCCGCACCCCGCCGGCCATGCGCCACCTCATCGGCCACCCCCAGGACATCCCCGGCGCCTGGCCCGACACCCCGGCGGGCCAACTCTCCGGCTACGGCCTGGTCTGGGGCCTGTTCATCGGCCAGCTGCTGGTCCTGGTCGTCCTGACGATCTTCGTGATGGGGACACTGGCCCGCTGGAGAGCGGTCCGCGCGAGGACGCGAGCGGAGAAACTGGCGGCACGGGAACGACGTCCGGAACCGGAACCGGCCGACAAGACCCCGGCCCACGAGGTACCGGCTCACGAGGTGGCGATCCCGAGACCGACGCCAGAGCCGCAACCGCAGCCGCAAACACAGCCGTTGCAGCAGCCTTTGCCGGTCACGGTGAGCCGGCCACCCGAGCGAAGCCCGCACCCGGTGACACACGGCGCAGCGGTGAGCGGGTGGGAAACCCCTCGCACCGAAGGCGTGGTGCACTACGGCCCACCGGCGACCCGGCACCCCACCGCGACCCAGGCCATCAGGGACGCCGAAGGCCCCGCCCTCGTCGTCACCTCGAACCCGGCCGTCTGGCAGGACACCAAGGACGCCCGAGCCAAACTGGGCCCGGTCCACGTCTACGACCCCACCCACCTCTGCGACACCCCGGCCCGCCTGCACTGGTCCCCCACCACGGGCTGCGAGACCAAGGAGACGGCGAAGGCGAGAGCCGCCGCGCTGCTCGCCCCGGTCCGCCCCACCGCGAAGATCGACCAGGCCGTGGCCGACGTGGCCGAAACGCTCCTGCGCAGCTATCTCCACGCGGCGGCCATAGAGGCACGCACCATCCGCCACGTCCACCGCTGGTGCCAGGGCACCCAGGTCCAGGACGCGGTGAGAACCCTCCGCACCCATCCCAAGGCGGCCCCGGGCTCCGCGGGCGAACTCGAAGCCGCTCTCACCGCGCACCCCGAACGCCGTGACATCGCGCAGGAGCTGGCCGGCCGAGCCCTCTCGGCGCTCCTCACGGTCAACATCCGCGAGGCATGCACTCCCAACCGAAGTGATGCCCTCGCCTTGGATTCCTTCGCCGACGAAGGGGGCACGCTTTATGTGGTGGGTGAATCCCTCGAGGACCCCAGGACGAACCCAGGCGCGATGCCTCTTCTGACGGCCCTCACCTCAAGCGTGGTCGAGCGTGGCCGGCGCATGGCCGAACGGTCATCCTCCGGTCGCCTCGACCCACCACTGACGCTCGTCCTGGACGATGTCGCAGGCGTGGCTCCGCTTCCCCAGCTCCCGGAGCTGCTGACCGCCGGAGCGGACCGGGGGCTACCGACCCTGGCCCTGCTCCGGTCCCGCGAACAGGCCCGCACCCGGTGGCCGGACGCGGAGTTCCCGGCGTAGGGCTCAGAAGTCGTACACGACCCAGTCGACGACCGGCACATATCCGAGCCGCCGGTAGAGGGCGTTGCTGGTGGGGTTGGCCGCGTCCGTGAACAGCACGACGTCCTCGGCGCCCGCCGCCAGCGCGGCCCGGCTCACCTCGACCGTCACCGCGCCCGCGTATCCCCGACCCCGCAGGTGGACCGGCGTGTACACGGGGTCGACCTGGACGAGCCCCGCGACCATCGGGTTGGCGCCCGCCATGGAGACGGGCGTGCCGTCCGGGGTCTCCCAGAACGTGTAGCTCTTGTCGGAGAAGCGGGTGCCGGCCCAGGTGCCGGCGTCGATGGTGACGGCTTCCCCCACATCCGCGGCGAAGCCACGGCACATACCCATCAGAACGGCTCCGGCGATACGAGCGTGCCGAGACGGTACAGACAGAGCCGGACGCGCTCCCGCGGCGCCGCCCCCGTGCGCCGCTGCCACGGAGCGGAGTCAGGCCCAGCCCGCGGTGGGGCGACAGACGGTAGAAGGCGCGCTGGACCTCGCCGGCCTCCTCCAGCAGACCGAATACGGCTCCTTCGGCGTCGTACACGGCCGCCCCGCGGGCGGTGAGGTGCCAGTCGTCGAGGTGACAGTCGTCCGAGCGCACGCCTCATGATCCCTGACGGACCGGGATGTGGGGCACAGAACTCAGACGCGCTCCAGCGCGAACTCCAGCTCCGACTCCCCCGGAGCCGACCCCAACGGCACGACCACACCCGTGGGCTCGAAACCGGCCTTGCGATAGAACCGCTGCGCCCGCCCGTTGTCCTCGTGCACGATCAGCCGCACCCGCTCGGCGCCATGCGCCCACGCCCACTCCACAGCGGCGTCGAACAGCACATCCGTGAGTCCGCTCCCGCGCTCCTCGGGCCGTACGAACACCCCGACGAGATGCCCCTGCTTCCGCTCGACCGGAAACCCGGCCCAGTCCGTGGTCCCGGGTTCTTCCATCAGCACCGTCGCCGTCCCGACCCACTGTCCGTCCGGCGCCTCGGCGATGACCGTCTGTGCCCCGTCCGCCCCCTCGGCACCCTTGGCCGTCCGCTCCTGCCAGTAGGAGTCGGGCCGTGCGACGGCCGCTTCGTAGGTCTCCAGGAAGGCGAGGGGCGCGACCGGATCCTGAAGTGCCGCGAGCCGCAACTCCTTCGCGGCGGGCCACTCATGGGCGCGGACGGACCGGATCACGTAGCTCATACGGGCCACAGTAGTACTCGGCCGGGTAATGCGTGAAACGAAAAAACCCCCGTGCCGAATGGCACGGGGGTTTTCCCAAAAATTGTTCGGCGGTGTCCTACTCTCCCACAGGGTCCCCCCTGCAGTACCATCGGCGC
>NZ_JBIWLX010000033.1:0-51338 GCF_044766405.1 Streptomyces sp. NPDC102270
GTGTCCGTCCTCGGTCCGGCGACTCGGCTGCTTGAGCAGGGCTCGGTGACGGACGCCGGCCGCTGCGGGCGGACACCCCCCACCCCGTCCCCTCGCCGCCGTACGCGGCCAGCGGCCCGTGGTGGCGCGCGGTCCGTCAAACGGTCCGTCCTGGCGCAGGCGACTGCTACCCCCTAGGGGCGCGGGGAACTGCGCGACCAGCCACAACGCACCCGCACCCGCCCCACAACCTGACCCGGCACCCCTCAGGCGCCCCGCTCAAGCCCAGCGCAGCGGCACCGCACCCCCCGCCCCAGGACCACCGGACCGTTTGTCACAATAGGGAGACGCTTGTGCGTTCGTTCACAAACCGTTTCCCACCGAAGGTGACCCGTGGACCTCAAGACAGCCTCCGCTCTCCGACGCCTCCGCCTGATCTCCGCTCCTGAGGCGGTCTCGTTCCTGCTCCTGCTCGTCTGCTCGGTGCTGAAGCGGACCACGGACTTCAACGCCGTGCCGGTGATGGGTATGGTCCACGGCGTCCTGTTCATCCTGTACGTGATCTTCTGGTTCGACGCCTGGAACCGCACCAAGTGGTCCGCGAGGACCGGCATCTGGTACTTCGTGCTCTCCGTGCTGCCCACCGGCGGTTTCTTCGCCGAGCGCAGGCTCAAGCGCGAGGCCGAGGACGCCGTCATCGCCTCCCGTGCTCGCAAGGAGCAGGAAGGGACCGTGAACGCATGATCGTCGCCTTTTCCGTGACCCCGCTCGGGGTCGGCGAGGACGTGGGGGAGTACGTCGCCGACGCCGTGCGGGTCGTGCGTGAGTCGGGGCTGCCCAACCGCACCGACGCGATGTTCACCTCGATCGAAGGTGACTGGGACGAGGTCATGGACGTCGTGAAGCGTGCCGTGGCCGCCGTGGAGGCGCGGGCGCCGCGGGTGTCGTTGGTGCTCAAGGCGGACATCCGGCCCACAGTCACGGATGGTCTGACCTCCAAGGTGGAGACGGTGGAGCGGCACCTCGCCGGCTGAACGAGCCCTGAGAGTCGAACCCCGGCCCGCGCGGGCCGGGGTTTTCTCATGCCCGATGTTTGAGCGATCGCTCAAAGATGTGTATCTTCCTGCCCAGGTAGTTTGAGCGATCGCTCAAACAGTCAGCTCACCTGGGGGATTCATGGGGCTCTACATCGAGGCCCGCATCCGTGCCGATCTCGACGACCTCTGGAACCGGACACAGGAACCGTCCCAGCACCAGCGCTGGGACCTCCGCTTCACCCGGATCGCCTACCTCCCGCGCGCGGAGGGCGAGCCGCAGCGCTTCCGGTACGCCACGCGGGTGCTGCCCGGTCTCACCGTCGCCGGCACCGGCGTCTGCGCGGGCGAGCGGGAGCGCCCCGACGGCACCCGCACCTCCGCCCTGCGCTTCTCCTCACCGCACCCGCTCTCGCTCCTGGCGGAGGGCAGTGGTTACTGGCGCTACGTTCCCGATGGCGACGGCGTCCTGTTTCTGACCGGGTACGACTACCGTCCCCGCTGGGGCCGCGTCGGAGTCGTAGCCGACCGACTGCTCTTCCGCCCGCTCATCGGCTGGGCCACGGCCTGGTCCTTCGACCGACTGCGGCTGTGGCTGGAGCGGGGGATCACCCCCGAGCGGGCCTTGTTGAACTGGTTGGCGGAGCTCCTGGCGCGCGCCCTCGTCGTCCTCGTCGCCGGCACCGGACTCGGACTGGAGCGCTCCCTGCACCTCTTCGGCCCGCTGGCCGCGTCGATGGCCTACGTGTCGCCACTTCTCCTCGCCGTCGTCATCTCGCTGGCCCTGTTCACGTCACCCCTGCCCGGCACCCCGGCCGCCCGCCGCTGTCTGCGCCGGCCCGCCACACGCGTGCGTGCGCCGCGCGTCCTTCACACCTTGGAGACCCCGCGATGACCTCGATGTTCCGCACGGTGATGGGCGCCGACTTCGACCGTCTGCACCCTCAGCTCCAGCGCCGCTTCTCCGTCGGCCTGACGACCGGTGAGGCCTGCACCGGCCGGGGCGTGATGGACCGCGTCTGGCACGGCGGGGCCTTCGTGAAGCCCTTCCTGGCCCTCGGCGCGACCCGCAACATCCTGGTGCCGAGACCGGGGCGCAACGTGCCGTTCGTGATCGAGAACGTTCCCTACGTGGACACCTACGGCCGTGAGACGGTGACCTTCGTGCGCACCTTCCACCTGTCCGGCCGCCCCCGCCGCTTCGACGCCCAGATGGTGCTGAGCCCCAAGGGCGACCGCATCCTCGACTACCTCGGCACCCACCAGCACCTGGCCAGCGAACTCCACTTCCGGGCCGAGCCCGACGGCTCGCTGCTGATCCGCTCCGGGGAGCACCGGTTCCGGGAGGGCGTGGTGGACGTCCGGGTGCCCGAGCTGATCGGCGCGACCGCGGAGGTGCGGGAGTCGTACGACGACCAGGCGGGCCGTTTCCGTATCCGGGTCCGGGTCGTCAACCGGTACTTCGGTCCGCTGTTCGGTTACGAAGGTTCCTTCGAGGCCACGTACAGCGACATCGCCGCCTGCGGAGTCCGCCCCGGTCTCCGTCCCCTCCGCGAGGAGGCGCGCGCATGAGCCCCGAGTCCGCGAAGGCCTTGGAGACGAAGGCCAAACTCCTGGAGGGCGCCCTGCGTGTCCTCACCGAACAGGGCATCGCCAAGACCTCTGCCCGTACGGTCGCGGCGGCCGCCGGGGTCAACCAGGCCCTGGTCTTCTACCACTTCGGTTCCGTCGACGAACTCCTCGCCGCGGCCTGCCGTTACGGGGCGGAGCGCGCGGTGGCCCGCTACCGGGAGCGGCTGGCCGCCGTGACCTCGCTGTCCGAACTCCTCGCGGTGGGACGCAAGGTCCACGAGGAGGAGCGGGCCGGCGGACATGTGGCCCTCCTCGGCCAGCTGCTGGCCGGCGCCCAGACGCACGCCACCCTCGGCCCCGCCACCGCGGCGGGCCTGGAGCTGTGGATCGCCGAGATCGAGCAGGTCCTCACCAGAGTCCTCACGGCCACGCCCTTCGGCGAGTTCGCCGACCCCGCGGGCCTGGCCCGGGCGGTGGCCGCCTCGTTCGTGGGCATCGAACTGTACGAAGGAGTCGACGCGGCCGGCGCCACGTCGGCCCTGGACGCCCTGGAGCAGCTCGGCGTGCTCGTCGCCGCGCTGGAGGACCTGGGCCCGGTCGCCCAGCGCGCGGTGCGCCACCACCTCCGCAGGACCGGCCGCCGCTGACCGTTCCTAGAGACTGAGCGGGAGTGAGTCCTGTTGCCAGGGTTCATGCTCAGCCGAACGTCCCGAACGGTGTTGGGCGTTCTGGTTGCCCGCGTTCGCTCCGCGGTCCGGCGGCACGCATCTGGTGCGTGGTCCGGGAACGGGAGGGCGGGGTCCCTCACGCCCAAGGGCACGCCGGTCGGCCTGGACGGTCCGATGCCCCGCACGATCACTCCGGTCGTGTGGGGGCGGTGCCGTCCGTCGCCGGATCGGGTGCCCCTGGGCGTGCCGTCCGATCGCGATGCTCGCCGCATCGTGACGGGTGGTTTTGCGGTTTGTGCTGGTGAGGGGCTTCTGCCAGTGCTGGGCGCCCCACTTGGAGGTGTAGGCCGGGTCCACAGCGATGATCGCAATGCCGGTCCGGTCGGCCATCGAGGTCAGCCGGGCGCGGAGTCTGCCGGTGGGCATGCCGGAGATCAGCTGCCGGAACCGCTTGCGGCGGCCGTGCTTTTCGCGGGTCTTCTCCGCCGTGAAGTCCAGGTCCTCCACCGCGATGGCCTTCACCCCGCAGGTTGTGGCCCAGTGCAGGAGCCGGGTGAGGGCGTGGCGGACCTGGGCGTCACGGTGATTGGCGGTGCCGGTGAGGTCGTAGAAGAACCGGCGGGGGCTCCCGGTCGGGTTGCCGTGGATGTCGAGGCGCCAGGCGGCGAGGTGGTCGGCGTTCATGTCGACGCCGATCACCCCGTGCGCGAGCGCGGCGGCCAGTGGGACGGTGTGGGAGGCCGGGATCTGCCAGGACGCGGTCACATACCAGCGGCCCCGGGCCACATCCAGGTGGATGCGGTAGGCGACGGCCCGGTTGGCCGCCACCCGGTCCGCCCACTCCTGCCCCCGGTACGCAAACCGCGCCTGTGCGGCGAGGACGTACCGGCCGTGCGGGGCATTGGCCAACTCCCTCAGCGGGGCGGGGAGTTTGATGCTGACCTCGCCGTCCGGGCTGATACGGATCGTCTCGTTGCCGTACCGCTTCCCGGACTCGCCATCCGCCTGCAAAAACCAGCGCTCCGCCTCCCAACGCCGCCGCCACTGGTCCTCGGTCAGCTGCGCGGCATGCAACTGTGACGGGTGCGGGCCAGCTGTTTCCCGCCCCGCACCACATGCACGACACCGGCCTCCCAGTCCCCCCGCGCGCGTTCCAGCCGGTCCTCCAGGACGCGCAGGCGGCGGGACTTGGCGTGCCACTCCCGCGTACTGCGGTAGCCGCCGGGCGCCTGCTTCGAACCCTTCTGGCCGACCGGCAGCGACAACCGGTGCGCGATCGTACGGATCCCCGCCTCAAGAGACTGGATGTGGGAGAGCAGACCACGCCGGGCCAGCGCCCACTGATCATGCGTGGCCTTGGTGAGCGAACCCGCCCACCGGGACGACGACACCGCCGTCAGGCCCCGCTTGCGCGCGGCCCACTTCTCCGCGGAATGCTCCAGTCCATCCGCGCACCGCACCTTCAGATCCCGGGAGGCGAGGGATCCGAGGTGCGCGCCGACCAGCGCGAGGACCTTCTCATCGGCGGGCGTCAGCTGCTTGAGCCTCGTACGGACCGCCACACCCGAGGGACCGGGCACGACGAACGACGCCACAAGCTCCCGCAACCCGCCCACCCCCTGCACGACCTGTCGACAATCCGGTCATCACATGCAACGAGCCCTACCCGGAAAGGTCACGCATTCGACAGGCGAACCCTGATTCCCCTCCCGGGGGTCGCCCACGACGGCCTGACCGACCCTGGGAGAACATCCCCATGGGCCAGTCGACCGAGGCGCCTCCAGACATTCGCCGGGCCCCTCCGCGCTCACGCACACACGCCAGAACACACTCGTACCCAGTCAAACTCCAGCGGTTCGCAACCCCGTCGTCCCACCCCGACCCGAGAGGACCCCATGTCCGACAGCCTCTACGAGATCCTCGACGACCGCTTCCGGCCCTGCACCAACGGCGACAGCAGGCTGGAGGTCCTGTACGACGGCTGCCGCTGGGCCGAGGGACCTGTCTACCTGCCCGCCTGGCGGCAGCTCGTCTGGAGCGACATCCCGAACGACCGCCTCCTGCGCTGGGACGAGACCACCGGCACGGTCGGCGTCTTCCGTACCCCGGCCGGCAACACCAACGGCAACACCGTCGACCCCCGGGGGCGCCTCGTCAGCTGCGAACAGGGCAACCGGCGCGTCACCCGCACCGAGCCCGACGGCACGGTGACCGTGCTGGCCGAGCGCTATCAGGGCAAGCGCCTGAACAGCCCGAACGACTCCGTCGTACGCTCCGACGGCACGATCTGGTTCTCCGACCCGGACTTCGGCATCCTCAGCGACTACGAGGGACACCGGGCCGAGTCCGAGATCGGCGCGTGCCATGTGTACCGGATCGATCCGGACACGGGCGAGGTGTCTCTCGCCGCGGACGGGCTGGACGGGCCCAACGGGGTGATCCTGTCCCCCGACGAGCGGCGACTGTACGTCTCCGACTCACGGGCGGCCCGGATCCACCAGTACGACGTCCACGCCGACGGCACGCTCTCCGGCGGCAAGGTCTTCGCCGAGGCCCGCGGGGGCGTCCACTTCGACAACATCCGCTTCGACGACGAGGGCCGACTGTGGGCTGCCGCCCTGGCCGACGGCATCCATTGCTACGACCCGGACGGCACCCTGATCGGCCGCGTCCGGGTACCCGAGCCGGTGGCCAACGTGACCTTCGGGGGCCCGAAGGGCAACCGGATGTTCATCGCGGCCACGACTTCTCTGTACTCCCTGGTGATGTCGGTGACGGGGGCGCGGAGGGTGTAGCGGTTGTGGGGCGGGTGCGGGTCGGTGGGGGGCTGGCCGCGCAGTTCCCCGCGGGGCCGCTGCGCTGGGCTTGAGCGGGGCGCCTATGGGGGTGCCGGGTGATGTTGTGGGGCGGGTGCGGGCCCGTGGGGGCTGGTCGCGCAGTTCCCCGCGCCCCTGGGGGGGAGTCACCTGCGCCAGGACGGGACCCCACCTCGGCACCGACCCACCCACCACCGGAGCCGCACGGGCCGCCGCAGGCATCCAGGGGCGCGGGGAACTGCGCACAACGCCCGCCCCCGCCGAACCCGCACCCGAAACCGAACCCGCACGCACCGTCTGAAAGGCGAGACGGTGCTGACCACGATGTGACCGGCCGGTAAGGTCGGTGCCGTGCCGAAGCCGCTCAGTCTTCCCTTCGACCCCATCGCCCGCGCCGACGAACTCTGGAAGCAGCGCTGGGGAAACGTGCCGTCGATGGCCGCGATCACCTCGGTCATGCGTGCGCACCAGATCCTGCTCGGCGAGGTCGACGCGGTGGTCAAGCCGTACGGGCTGACGTTCGCGCGGTACGAGGCGCTGGTGCTGCTCAACTTCTCCAAGGCCGGCGAGCTCCCGATGTCGAAGATCGGCGAGCGGCTCATGGTGCACCCCACGTCGGTCACCAACACCGTGGACCGCCTGGTCAGGTCCGGTCTGGTCGACAAGCGCCCCAACCCCAACGACGGCCGCGGCACCCTCGCCTCCATCACCGACAAGGGCCGCGAGGTCGTCGAGGCAGCCACGCGGGACCTCATGGCCATGGACTTCGGGCTCGGCGTGTACGACGCCGAGGAGTGCGCGGAGATCTTCGCGATGCTGCGGCCGCTGAGGATCGCCGCGCGGGACTTCGACGAGGACTGACCCGGGGCAAGATCTCCCGGAACGCGTGGTTACGCTCATAGGCATGAAAAAGAGCGTGCTGACCCGCTACCGCGTCCTGGCCTACGTCACCGGCGTGCTGCTGGTCCTGCTGTGCCTGAGCATGATCGCCAAGTACGGCCTGGACATCGACGGTGCCGCGGACTTCACCCGCGTCGTCGCGATCGCGCACGGCTGGCTGTACGTCGTCTACCTCGTCTTCGCCTTCGACCTGGGCTCCAAGGCGAAGTGGCCGGTCGCCAAGCAGCTGTGGGTCCTGCTCGCCGGGACGATCCCCACGGCGGCCTTCTTCGTCGAGCGGAAGATCAGCCACGAGCTGGAGGGCAAGATCGTCGACGCGTCTCCGGCGCCCGTCAAGGTGTAACGCGTCACCCCAACCGCCGTACGGCACGCGTACGGCGGTCGTCCTTCGACGTTTACTTGGACGTCCTAGTAACTTCAATGGTATGGACGCTGACGCCATCGAAGAGGGCCGCCGACGCTGGCAGGCCCGGTACGACGCCTCGCGGAAGCGCAAGGCGGACTTCAGCACGCTCTCCGGGGACCCCGTGGAGCCGGTGTACGGGCCACGGCCGGGGGACAGGTACCAGGGCTTCGAGCGGATCGGGTGGCCGGGGGAGTACCCCTTCACGCGCGGGCTGTATCCGACCGGCTACCGGGGCCGGACCTGGACCATCCGGCAGTTCGCCGGGTTCGGGAACGCCGAGCAGACCAACGAGCGGTACAAGAAGATCCTCGCCGACGGGGGCGGTGGTCTGTCGGTCGCCTTCGACATGCCGACGCTCATGGGGCGGGACTCCGACGATCCGCGCTCGCTCGGCGAGGTCGGGCACTGCGGGGTCGCCATCGACTCGGCCGCCGACATGGAGGTCCTGTTCCGGGGCATCCCGCTGGGTGACGTGACGACCTCCATGACGATCAGCGGGCCCGCAGTCCCCGTCTTCTGCATGTACCTGGTCGCCGCCGAGCGGCAGGGCGTGGATCCGTCCGTCCTCAACGGCACGCTCCAGACGGACATCTTCAAGGAGTACATCGCGCAGAAGGAGTGGCTCTTCCCGCCCGAGCCGCACCTGCGCCTGATCGGCGACCTCATGGAGTACTGCACGGCCGGCATCCCCGCCTACAAACCGCTGTCCGTCTCCGGGTACCACATCCGTGAGGCCGGTTCGACGGCCGCGCAGGAGCTGGCGTACACGCTCGCGGACGGGTTCGGGTACGTCGAGCTGGGGCTCGGCCGCGGGCTCGACGTCGACGTGTTCGCGCCCGGGCTGTCCTTCTTCTTCGACGCGCACGTCGACTTCTTCGAGGAGATCGCCAAGTTCCGGGCGGCGCGGCGCATTTGGGCGCGGTGGATGCGGGACGTGTACGGGGCGCGGTCCGAGAAGGCGCAGTGGCTGCGGTTCCACACCCAGACCGCGGGCGTCTCGCTGACCGCGCAGCAGCCGTACAACAACGTCGTCCGTACGGCGGTGGAGGCGCTGGCGGCGGTGCTGGGCGGGACCAACTCCCTGCACACCAACGCGCTGGACGAGACCCTCGCGCTGCCGAGCGAGCAGGCCGCGGAGATCGCGCTCAGGACTCAGCAGGTGCTCATGGAGGAGACCGGGGTCGCCAACGTGGCCGATCCGCTGGGGGGTTCGTGGTTCGTGGAGCAGCTGACGGACCGGATCGAGGCGGACGCGGAGAAGATCTTCGAGCAGATCAGGGAGCGGGGGCTCAGGGCGCATCCGGACGCGCGGCATCCCATCGGGCCCATCACGTCCGGGATTCTGCGGGGAATCGAGGACGGGTGGTTCACGGGCGAGATCGCGGAGGCGGCCTTCCGGTACCAACAGGCCCTGGAGAAGGGTGAGAAGAGGGTCGTCGGGGTGAACGTCCACCACGGGTCGGTCACCGGCGACCTGGAGATCCTGCGCGTGAGCCACGAGGTGGAGCGGGAGCAGGTGCGGGCACTGAGCGGTCGTAGGGCCGCCCGGGACGAGACCGGCGTACGAACCGCCCTGGACGGCCTGCTCGCCTCCGCCCGCGACGGGTCCAACATGATCGGACCGATGCTGGACGCGGTGCGGGCGGAGGCGACGCTCGGGGAGATCTGCGGGGTGCTGCGGGAGGAGTGGGGGGTGTATACGGAGCCGGCGGGATTCTGAGCTCACCCGCGCGCCTCACTCCATGCGCCTCACTCCATGCCGGTCCCCGCCGGACCCGTCCCCGTCAAACCCGTCAACAGCACCTGGGTGAAGCCGTGCACCCATGCCGCGTCCGCCGGTTCCGCGCTGACCAGCGTGCGGTGGACCACCGCTCCGGCCACCATGTCGAAGATCAGGTCGGCCGTGCGGGCCGCCTCGACGGGGTCCGCCTGCCCAGGGAGTTCGCCGCGGGCCTGGGCGCGTTCCCGGCCCTCCAGGACCAGTCGTTTCTGGCGCTCGACGATCGAGGACCGGATGCGCTCGCGCAGCGCGTCGTCGCGGCATGACTCCGCCACCACCGCCATCAGGCCGTTCTTCGCCTCCGGACGCGCCAGGATCGCCGCGAACTGGAGGACCACGCCCTCGATGTCCGCGGCGAGGGTCCCGCTGTCGGGGAGTTCCAGCTCGTCGAAGAGTTCGGCCACCGCGTCGACGACGAGTTCGTTCTTGCCGGCCCAGCGGCGGTAGAGGGTGGTTTTCGCGACTCCCGCACGGGTAGCCACATCTCCCAGCGTCAGCTTCGACCAGCCCAGCTCCACCAGCGCCGCCCTCGTCGCCGCGAGGATCGCGGTGTCCGCGGCGGCGCTGCGCGGGCGGCCCGCGGCGCGGGGGGCGGGGGTGCGGCTCTGCATCCTCCGACCATAACCGGCCGTTCTCGAGGCGCAGTGAGAGAGATCACGGGGGTGGGGTACCAGGCAGGCACTCGGTGCCATTACGCTACGACTCGTAGCGAAAGCTCGCGACGGACGTACGCGAGCGGCGGTGCGTACGGCGCGGGGTGGGGACCCGGCGTCAGGACCGTGCCGTACGACCGGGTTTCACCATGCTTTTCACAGACGCGCGCTCACGGGGGAGGATAGACGCATGCAGCCACGGAACATGTCCATGAGCGGAGTCGTCGACCTCGCCGCGGTGAAAGCGGCCCAGGAGGCCAAGGCGAAGGCGGAGCAGGCGCGCGCCGAAGCGGCCCGGCACGGTGGCGGCCCGGGTGCCGTCTCCCCGGCCGATCTCGTCATCGACGTAGACGAGGCGGGTTTTGAACGCGAGGTTCTGCAGCGGTCCACCGAGGTCCCGGTCGTCATCGACTTCTGGGCCGAGTGGTGTGAGCCCTGCAAGCAGCTGAGCCCGGTGCTGGAGCAGCTCGTCGTCGAGTACAACGGACGCCTGCTCCTCGCCAAGATCGACGTCGACGCCAACCAGATGCTGATGCAGCAGTTCGGGGTGCAGGGCATCCCGGCCGTGTTCGCCGTCGTCGCCGGACAGGCCCTGCCGCTCTTCCAGGGCGCGGCCGGCAAGGAGCAGATCCAGCAGACCCTGGACCAGCTGGTGCAGGTCGCCGAGCAGCGCTTCGGACTGACCGGCCTCACCGTCGACCCGGACGCCGAGCCGGGCGCCGCCCCGCAGCCCGCGGCCGTGGCGGCGGGCCCGTACGACGCCCTCCTCGAAGCCGCCGTACGCGCCCTGGACGCCGGGGACTTCGGCGGTGCCGTCCAGGCGTACAAGAACGTACTGAGTGACGACCCCGGTAACAGCGAGGCCAAACTGGGGCTCGCCCAGGCCGAGTTGCTCCACCGGGTGCAGAGCCTGGACCCGCAACAGGTGCGCAAGGAGGCGGCCGAGAAGCCGGGTGACGCGCAGGCGCAGATCGCCGCCGCCGACCTCGATCTGGTCGGCGGGCATGTCGAGGACGCCTTCGGGCGGCTCATCGACACCGTGCGGCGCACGGCGGGGGACGAGCGGGACACCGTACGGCTGCGGCTCCTTGAGCTCTTCGAGGTCGTCGGTGCCGACGACCCGCGGGTGGCGGCGGCGCGCAGGGCCCTGTCCCGCGCCCTGTTCTGACCAGTTGCTAAACACTCCGCCATGTGATGCCGGAGTGAAAAATTTGCCGTCGAGAGGTCACTGCGGCCGCACTTTGCCAAAACTTGGCAATTGCGGCCGCTGTTACTTCCAGTAAGCCAGAGGCGTTGATCTGTCGGGTTCTGTCCATCGATCAACTGCTTTGTCATCCCCCTGGTTGCCACCCAGCGTCGCCGACCGAGATCAGCGGGTCGTTGTTCGGTTATCCGCCCGTTACTACCGAGTAACGAAGCCCCTTGTGCGGGCGGCGAGAATGCACCACGATCGGCGACGCTCGGTCCTTTCCCGTACCCCGACAGCCGGTCGGGCCACGGGATTCCGTGGGTCCCCACCGAGCAGAGCCGGCGGCAGGTGCGCCGGCTCTTGGACAGGGGGGTCTTCGCCCATCCGGCGAAGCCTGTCCAGCAAGGTTGTGCGTGATGCGTGTCAGGCACGACCAGTGGTTGTGTCGCTCGGGGGTGATCGCCGGTGATCGGTGCGCGGTTCGCGCCTCCGAGTGCGGGCGCTCTCCTTCCCGAGGACGTAGCACTTCTCCCATCCCTGCCCGGCTGAGCCGTCCTTTCGAGAGGGCAGTCAGGGCCAGGAGATGTACGTCCGAGAAGGAGGAAATATGGAGTCCCAGGTGCGTGGCGGGACAAGATGGAAGCGGTTCGCTGTGGTGATGGTGCCCAGCGTTGCCGCCACGGCAGTGATAGGTGTGGCCCTCGCGCAGGGCGCGCTTGCCGCGTCGTTCAGTGTGTCGGGGCAGGAGTTCAAGGTCCGGGCCGGCGAGCTCGTCGGCACCGACATGAACCAGTACGGCTCCATAGACTCGGGCAAGAGTCTTGAGGGCAAGGACGAGGCGCACCCGGTGTCGGTCTCGGCGTTCAGCCACGCCACCATCACCGACATGTGTCAGTCCGTGGTCACCCCGGTTCCGTTCCTGAACAAGTCGGTCACCCTGAAGCTGACCGCGGGTGACAAGGGCACCAAGGTCGAGGCCGACCAGATCTACATCGATGTCGCCAACCTCGACGCGAAAGATGCCGTGTTCTCGGGCATCAACATCGGCGTCCCTGCCGGGACCACCAGCGGGAACACGCCGAAGCCCAAGAGCGGGGAGAAGGCCAACCCGTTCGGGTTCGCCCAGCAGGCCGACAAGGCCGTGCTGACCGATGTGAAGCAGACGGCGTGGGCCACCACGGCCGGCACCTTCAAGCTCTCCGACCTCCACATGGGGCTGAGCTGGGGCAGCGGCGCGGGAATCGAGTGCTACTAGGCGCTCAGTGACGGGCGGGGGAGCCGTTACGGTCCCCCGCCCGCCATCTCCCGCCCGTCGCCCGTCGCCCTCACATCCCCTCACCTTCTTCATCGCGATACACCCTCATCAAGAGCAACGCCGCACCAGGGAGCTGTTTTCCATGAGCGCCGAGAGTCCTGCCGCGCCCGGCCAGTTCGCCCACCGGAGGCAGCAGTTCCGCGCCTGGCGGGGCAGCCGCCCGTTCTGGGCGGGGCTGTTCGTCCTGATCAGCGGCCTCCCGATCATGTACTTCCCGTACGCGCACCTCAAGCTCGGTGGCCTGACCATCGCCATGGCCACCACGGCGGGCGCAGGATCCCTGATCATCGGCGTACTGCTCGTCGTCCTGGGCATCACCCTCTGGTTCCAGAAGCACGTACGCACCTTCGCGGGTGTCGCCGCGATCATGCTCGGCCTTGTGTCCCTCCCCGTCTCCAACTTCGGCGGCTTCATCGTCGGCTTCCTCTTCGCGCTGCTCGGCGGGGCGTTGGCCGTGGCGTGGGCGCCGGGCGTACCGCCCGCGGAGGAGCCGGCCAGGCAGGACACGACCGGTGAGGGCGGCGCGCCCGAGGCCACGGACTACGACACCACGCTCCTGCGGCCGGTGAACCCGGTGGGCGAGCCGAACGATCTGTCAGGAACGAGCCCGGTCAACGGGGCGAACGGGAGGCACAGTGCCGGCTGACGAGGTGACCCACGGGGCTGACGTGGACGCGTCCCGTGCGAGATCCGGGCCCCGCCACGCGGCACCCAAGAAGCCGCTGTTCAACAGGTTCCACATGCCGGCCGGCAAGGCGATAGCCATGGCGGCGATGCCGACGGCCGTGCTCATGGGCATCGGGTTCACGCCGACGCTCGCGCTGGCCGATGACGCGCCGACCGCGAAGAGCCTGACGGCGGACGAGTACAAGGACTGCGTCGCGGCACTGACCGGCAGCGCGTCCCCGTCCGCCTCGGCGAGTTCGTCCCCGTCCACCGGTGACACCACGGCGACTCCGTCCCCGTCGGCCTCCTCCGGCTCGGGGTCGGACTCCGGCTCGGGTTCGAAGGGCTCCTCCTCGTCGGATTCGGGTTCCGACGACAAGGCCACGCCCACGCCCACGCCTTCGGCGTCCGCCTCCGCCGACAAGGGGGAGAGCTCCTCCTCCGGCTCCGGCGGCTCCGCCACCGCCACGCCGTCCCCGTCGCCCTCCGCGAGCGACGACGGCAACCTGCTGACGGACATCGGCGACGCGATCACCGGGATCTTCACGGGCGGCTCCGGCTCCGGCGATGCGTCCAGCGCAAGCCCTACGCCGACCCCCTCGGCCTCGGCGTCCAAGAGCGCCGACGACAGCGCGGGTGGCACTGCGGGCGACACCGTCAAGGAGACGACCGACAAGGTCACCGACACGGTGAAGAACACCGTGAAGGACACGGCCGACTCGGCGTCCGAGGCGGCGAAGGACACCACCAAGGCCGTGCAGGACGCCACCAAGACGGCCGAGGAGGCGGCGGCGGACGCCACGGCCTCCCCGAGCCCGTCGGCGAGTTCCAGTACGGACCCGGAGGACTGCCCGGCCGCCACGGACGACGTCGGCGACACCGAGCCCGGTGTGACGGTGGCGGACAACGCCTGGACCCTCAAGGCCAGTTCGCTGCTGCTCAAGGGAGCCGACTACCAGGGTGTCGTCAAGGTCAGGACCGCGAGCGGCAAGACCAAGAAGGTGCTGAAGTACGTCATCTCCGGCGGCACCGAGATCGGTGACCTCCACCAGACCGTCACCGAGCAGGGCACCACGTACCACGTGCAGGCGGGCAAGGGCATGAAGCCGTCCACGATCACCGGCGACAAGACGATCATGTACACCGAGAGCATCTCCGGCAACCTGCTGGGGCTGATCCCGGTCACGTTCAGTCCGGACAGCCCCCCGCCGCTGAACATCCCGCTGATCTACTTCACCAATGTGACGGTCCAGCAGGCCGCCCAGTACGGCGGGACGCTGACCGTGCCCGGGATGCGCCAGTACACCACTGACTGACCTCACCCCCCGAACCTTTCCGGGAGCCGCACAACACGCTGAGGGTGCCCTCTTCACAGGGGGTGCCCTCAGCGCGTACACGAGCCCATAAGGGCTATCGAGTCCCTCGCGTAAACCTCTTCACAATTTTCACAGAGTTCCCGTAGCCTCATTCTTGCCGTGGACATGACCATCTGGGGCGCGGGGGCCTTACCGGGGACACACGTTGTTCCACGGCGTCATGACGTGCGAGTGAAGCTCCCGCCGACCACAGCGACGGGGACTTCTCACCTTGACACCGATATCTCTCGGCCGCCCGCTGCGCAGGGCGGCCGCTCTCGCTCTCGCGGGCGCCGTGACCGCCGTAGTGGCGCTCACGGCGGCGCACGACGCGCCTTCCACCGACAGGACGGCCGCCGCCCGCAGCGACACCGCCCCGCTGATCGAGCAGGCCGCAACCGACGGCACCGGCCTCCTGCCGCTCCTCGCCCGCGGCAAGGACGGCCACCTCTGGGACTACGAGGCCAAGGGCACCGGCGGCTGGAAAGCCCGCGCGGACCTGGGCACCGGCTACTCGGTGGCCACAGCGCTCGTCCAGGCCAACATCTCCGACAGCGGCCGGGGCAACGACCTCTACTTCCGGATGGGCGGCACCCTCTACTACACCGCCGAACGCGGCAACGACACCAAGGTGCTGGGCACCGGCTGGGACCAGTACAACCTCCTCGTGTCCGTCGGGAACATGGCCGGCAGCGCCCAGGCGGACCTGGTCGCCCGCGGCACCGACGGCCAACTGTGGCTCTACCAGGGCAAGGCCGACGGCACCCTCGCCGCCCGGGTCCGGATGAAGGACTCCACCGGCTGGAACGGCATGAGCGTCATCGCCGGGCGCGGTGACTACACCGGTGACGGCATCGCCGACCTCATCACCCGCAACAGCGCCGGCAGCCTGCTCATCTATCCGGGCACCGGCAAGGCCACCGCGGACGCGGTCCTCGGCACCACCATCACGGCGGCCACGACGGGCTGGAAGGACTACACCGCGGTCGTGTCGACGGGAGACAACACCGGCGACGGCAAGGCGGATCTGATGGCCGTCGACGCGGCGGGCGCCCTCTGGCTCTACAAGGGGACCGGCGCCGCGAGCGCCCCCTTCAGCGCCCGTACACAGATCGGCACCAGCGGCTGGACCCAGTACAACCTGCTGTTCTGAGCCCCCTTCCCGCCGTTCTCACAGACAGGTTTCCCATGCGTACGAACGCACGCAGACGGGGGCTCTTCACGAGATCCCGTTTCCTTCCCCTGACCGCGATGGCCCTCGCCGGCGCTATCGCGGTGACGGGCGGTCAACTCCCCGACCCCACCGCGCGGTCCGAGCGGACCGCGACCGCCGCCGACCCCGTCCCCACCGCCTTCGACGCGAAGGCCGCCGAGCGCGTCCGCCAGGAGCAGTGCCTCCTCAGCGGGGTCCTGCGCAAGGGCGGCCCGGAGATGAAGGAGGTCGCCCGGGCCGGTCTGATCGGCACCGAGGACCAACTGCACACGGCGGCCGACCCGTCGTACTGGAAGGACACCGCGCTCCACACGGCGTACAACAAGGACAAGGACGCCGCCGACGCCAAGATGGACGAGCTGGCCGCCCGCCCCATGGTGTGGCAGGCCTCCCTCGGCGTCCAGACCCCGCCCCCGTCCTACACCTACACCGGGTTCACGTGGGTGGAGGACAAGGACGACCCGTTCGGCAAGATCGGTCTCGGCGGCTGGGTCGCCGCCCAGTTCTGGAAGGACGAGGGCGACTTCTACGCCGACCCGCATCCCCTGGCGAACAAGGCTTCCGTCGACGCGGCCACGGCGGTCTACAAGGCCCGTTACTCTCCCGACGCCTACGAGGACTACAAGGACCGCCAGGCGTGGGAGTCGCTGCAGTTCATGCACGACATGTACGCCGACGACGCCCGCCTGTTCCTCCAGTACGGCGGTTTCCCGACCACCGCGCCCGACCCGGACTCGATGGAGTTCCGGATCGACGTCGAGAACCTCAAGGCCCGCTTCGCGTCCTGCGCCTACACCGACCCCCAGGACCCGCACGAGGTGCTCGGCGCCGAGATCGCCACGGCCCACACCGAGTGGCAGGCGGAGATCGACGGTCAGAAGACGCAGCGGGACGCCATCATCCGGGCCGAGAAGCAGGCCAACGCAGACCTTTCGACGGCGTCACAGGCGCTCGGTGAGGCGCTCGGGCAGTCGCTGATCGCGAGCCGGCTCACGGACTGGCAGGCCTACTGGACGGGCCAGAAGGCCGCCGACCACCCGATCGACTACCCGACCACGGCCGAGTTCACCAAGGTCAAGAAGTGGATCGCGGACGCACAGGGCCGGGCCGGCGGACGGCTCTACGTCGCCTCCCGCGCCGCGCTGTCCGCGAAGACCCAGGCCGACGCGGTCACCGAGGCACAGACCCAGGCGTACGGCATCGCCGACGCGGCCGGTCTGCCGCGCGGCCGGGGTCTGTTGCACGGTCAGCAGGCCGCGCAGGTGACCAAGGCGTCCGCGGCGGCGGCCCAGGCCGCGGCGAAGGCCGTGGAGACCGCGTTCAACGCGACGCGCGCCTCCGCCGCAGACAGCAAGACGCTCGACTCCCTCGCCAACACCCAGGCGCACGCGGCCAAGGCCGAGTTCCGGCGCATCGCCGCGCAGGAGGCCGAGGCACAGGCCAAGGCCGCCGCCGAGGGTGCCGCCGCGCAGGCCGAGGAGGCGGCCAAGCACGCCGCCGAGGCCAAGGCCGCCGAGAACAAGGCGAAGGCGGCCGAGCAGACCGCGAAGACCGCGGCCGCCGACGCCAAGGCCAAGCGGCAGAAGGCCGAGGCCGAGCGGGACTACGCCAAGTCGCAGGCGGACCTCGCCGCGGCCGAGCGGCAGAAGGCGCACGAGGCCGAGGGCCGCGCCCAGTCCCAGCGTCAGGTCGCCGCCGACAAACTGTCCGCCGCGCAGGCGGCGGGCGGTACGGCGGCCGACAAGAAGGACGCCGCACTCGCCGCCGAGAACCGGGCGAAGAACGCCCGCAATGGCGCCCTCGCCGCCGAGGACCGCCGCGACGCCCTCGTCGCCAAGGCCGAGGCCGCGGAGGCACTGCTGGCCGCCGTGGACGGTACCGCCGACGCCATCGAGGCGCGGCAGGCCGCCACCAAGGCCCGCTCGGCGGCCGACGACGCCACCGCCGCGGCCACGGCGGCCCGGCAGGCGGCGAACGAGGCCACGGCGGCCGCCACCAACGCCCGTGAGGCCGCCACCAGGGCCCAGGGGGCGGCCAAGCGCGCCCAGGCCGCCGCGGACGGCGCTCAGCGCGATGTCGCCATCACCGGGGCCGCGGTGACGAAGGCCCACGCGGCCGCCGCCGACGCGATCGCCGCGTCCAGGGCCGCCAAGTGGAACGCCATCGCCGCCAAGGCCGAGGCCGAGACCGCGCAGAAGGCCGCCGCCAAGGCCCGCGGCGACGCGTTGGTCGCCCGCTCCGAAGCCACCCTCGCGGGCGCCGACGCGATCCGCACCGCCGGACACGCCTACTCCACCGCCCAGGCCGCCGCGGCGGCCCGGGACTCGGCGGCGCAGGTCGTCAAACCCGCCAACGACGCCATCGAGTTGGGCTCCCCGTACGCGGAGACCGACTCCTCTGCGGGTCTCGCGGTGCTGACGGGTCAGGCCGCGAAGACGGCCGCCCAGCAGCAGGTCGCCGTCGCCAACGCCAAGGCGGCGCAGGCCAAGAAGGCGGCCGCCGAGGCCAAGGCCCTCGCGGCCAGGGCGGACGCCGACGCGAAGGCGGCGGCCGAGGCGGCGGCGAACGCGGCCGAGTGGGCCGCGCAGGCCAGCACCTCGGCAGCGGCGGCACAGGCTTCGTCGGACGCGGCGGCAGCCTCCGCCAAGGCGGCGCAGCGGTCCGAGGCCAACACCGTCGAGTACGACAAGCAGGCGGTGGCCGACGCGGCCGCCGCGCAGACCGCGGCCACCGCCGCGGACGGCTACGCCACCGACGCGGACTCCTCCGCCGACGAGGCCGAGCGGGACGCGGCCAGCGCCCGCAGCGCGGCCGACGCGGCCGAGGCCGACGCCTCCACCGCGCGGTCCGTCGCCGACAAGGCGGAACAGGACGCGACCGTCGCCGAAGCGGCTGCGGCCAACGCCCGCAACCTCGCGGTGGAGGCCGCCGAGGCCGCCATCCGCACCCAGCAGGTCGACTTCGAGGACCGCAAGGAGCAGGAACGCACCGCCGAGGGCGGCGGCACCGGCGTCGAGGGCGTCGTGATGAAGCCCAGCGGCGACTCCAAGGTCGACATCAACCCGCTGAGCGACTGCGTGGGCAGCCACTCCGGGGGCGACATCGGCTGCGAGATCGACCTGGAATTCCACATCTACGGCGAGATGGACTTCTACATCGAGTCCTGCCCGCTGCCCGGTGTGGACCGCGCCCACTGCGGCTCGGCCATCCAGCGCGACTACCTCACCAGCTCCCCCCTGGACGTCAAGTTCAAGGAGGAGGACGTCCACGTCGACGGGCTCAAGCTCACCGAGTCCGTCCTCAAGGCGATCGCCACGGGTGCCGTCGCGGACATCGTCGGCTGCGCCAAGGGCAAGATCAGCAGCTGCGCCTGGCTTTTCGGCAGCATCATCATCCCGGGCCTCCTGGTGAAGGCGGCGGAGGCGGCGTTCGCGGTCCGTACGGCGATGCGGGGCGGGGCCGGGCTCGGCCGTGCCATCTGGGGTCTGCGCGGCTCGGGCCTTTCGGCGTCCGCGGCGGCCCGGCTGGAGAACCTCGGCCGGCAGGCCCTGAACTCCATGTGCTTCCCGGCTGGTACGAAGATCACCACCGAGCACGGCGCCAAGCCCATCGAGGACATCAGGACCGGCGACCGGGTCTGGGCACAGGACCCGGAGACGGGTGAGCGCCGGCTGCGCACGGTCGCCGGCGTGATGGAGCGCACCGCCGGTGCCCTGGTCTCGGTAGACATCGGCACGGAGACCCTGCGGGCCACCACCGAGCATCCGTTCTGGGTGCGGGGCAAGGGTTGGACGGGTGCCGAGGCGCTGCGTCCCGGCGACCGGCTGACCACCCTGGACGGCAAGGGCGCGCGGGTCGAGTCGGTGACGAAGAAGCGCGGCCCGGTCCAGGTGTTCAACTTCGAGGTCGAGGGCGACCACACCTATTTCGTGGGTACGTCGAAGGTGCTGGTGCACAATGCCTGTCGGATCTGGCCGAACAACATGGCGGTCACTCTCGAACAGGAACTCGCCACCGCCGAGAGGCTGGGCATCCGCCCGGCCAAGCCGGGTTCCGCGAACTGGGACAAGTACATCGACATGGACGGCGAAAAGATCAAGTGGGCTGTGCTCCAGGACGGGCAGCTCGTCATCATGCCGAAGATGGTGGGCAAGGATGAGCTCTCCCACCCCGTGCTGAGCGGCGGCGCCCCGGTGCAGGCCGCCGGTGAGGCCCAGATCGCGGGCAGCGGCGGCCAGTACTTCGGGCTGGAGATCGACGCTCACAGCGGGCACTTCTTCAAGCCGGGCGACCCGTTCTGGGCCCCGGGCGGCGGTGCCGAACAGCTCGGCAAGGAGATGTTCGAGGCGGCGGGGGTGATGTTCGGGTGACCGGGGCCTTCGAGGAGCTCGACCGACTCGACCTCGACGGCCATGTGCGTCGCTGGTCGGCGCCGGGCGCCGCCACGGTCGACGGAGACGTGAGCCAGTGGATGGCCGCGGCCCAGCAGTTCGCCGCCCGGCTTCAGGTCCGTCCGGACGGGCCGACCTGGCTGACCGAGGAGCAGTGGGGCGAGATCGGGCACGCGTGGGCGGCGCTGCTGGCGGCTGCCGAGCGGTCCGTCGGCGGGCAGGGCAACGAGTGGCTGCTACGGGACCTGTGGCTGCGGTCCTGGCTCCTCGACCACATGGGCCCGCGCGCCGGCGTCGCATTGCTCGACCCCGAGGCCGTGCTCGAACGTGCGCTTGCCGCCATGCCCATGTCCGTGGAGGAGGCCGACAGGGCGGCCTCGTGGTGGCGGGAGGTGAAACCGGACGAGATCCTGACGTTCCGTAAGCGGATCCTGGAGCTTCGGATGATCCGACGGCTGCTCGCCACGGTGAGGCCGCTGGCCGCGCATCTCGCGGATCACCCCCGTTGGAGTGAGGTCGAGGAGTGGGCGCGGGTGGCTGAAGCACTGCCGTAGCCCCCGGCAACGACCGAGGGCGCCCCCTGTCACAGGGAGCGCCCTCGGTGTCGTACAGCCTCTTACCGTCAGCCTCTTACTGGGCCGCGCCGCTCAGGTGATGCACCCGCAGCATGTTGGTGGTGCCGGCGACGCCGGGGGGTGAGCCGGCCGTGATGATGACGATCTCGCCCGGGTTGAAGCGGTTGATCTTGGCGATCTCCTGGTCGACCATGTCGACCATCTCGTCCGTGGTGTTCACGAACGGCACCACGTGCGACTCCACGCCCCAGCTGAGCGCCAGCTGGTTGCGGGTGTTCTCGTCGGTGGTGAAGGCGATGATCGGCTGCTGTGCGCGGTAGCGCGACAGGCGCCGGGCGGTGTCGCCGGACTGGGTGAATGCCACCAGGCCCCGGCCACCGAGGAAGTCGGCGATCTCGCAGGCCGCGCGGGCGACCGAACCGCCCTGGGTGCGGGGCTTCTTGCCGGGGACCAGCGGCTGCAGGCCCTTCGACATCAGCTCCTGCTCGGCGGCGACGACGATCTTCGACATCGTCTTCACGGTCTCGATCGGGTACGCGCCCACGCTCGACTCCGCCGACAGCATGACCGCGTCCGCGCCGTCCAGGATCGCGTTGGCCACGTCGGAGGCCTCGGCGCGGGTCGGGCGGGAGTTGGTGATCATCGACTCCATCATCTGGGTCGCCACGATCACCGGCTTGGCGTTGCGGCGGCACAGCTCGATGAGGCGCTTCTGCACCATGGGGACCTTCTCGAGCGGGTACTCGACGGCCAGGTCACCGCGGGCCACCATGACGGCGTCGAACGCCATCACGACGTCCTCCATGTTGTCCACCGCCTGCGGCTTCTCCACCTTGGCGATGACGGGGACCCGGCGGCCCTCCTCGTCCATCACCTTGTGGACGTCGGCCACGTCCTTGGCGTCCCGGACGAAGGACAGCGCGACCATGTCGCAGCCCATGCGCAGCGCGAAACGGAGGTCCTCGACGTCCTTCTCGCTCAGCGCGGGGACGTTGACCGCCGCGCCGGGCAGGTTGATGCCCTTGTGGTCGGAGACGACACCGCCCTCGATGACCATCGTCTTGACCCGCGGGCCATCGACGTCCAGGACCTTCAGCTCGACGTTGCCGTCGTTGATGAGGATCTGGTCGCCGCGGGAGACGTCACCGGGCAGGCCCTTGTAGGTCGTCCCGCAGATGGTCTTGTCACCCGGGACGTCCTCGGCGGTGATGACGAACTCGTCACCGCGCTCCAGCTCCACCGGCCCCTCGGCGAAGGTCTCCAGGCGGATCTTCGGGCCCTGCAGGTCGGCGAGGACACCGATGGCCCGGCCGGTCTCCTTGGCGGCGGCACGGACGCGGTCGTACCGCCCCTGGTGCTCGGCGTGCGTGCCGTGGCTGAAGTTGAAACGGGCCACGTTCATGCCGGCTTCGATCAGCGAGACCAGCATCTCGTGGGAGTCGACCGCGGGGCCGAGAGTACAGACGATTTTCGAACGGCGCATGGGGCGATCCTATCGGTTTGTTTCCCTGCGGAATATTCCGTCTGGCGGAAGATACAAATGGGCGGGGTCGCGCTCAGTTGCGGTTACTGCTCGGTCGCTTTTTCTTCGACCAGTGCGTAGGTCTGTGTCGCGATTTCCAATTCTTCGTCCGTCGGCACCACGGCCACCGCCACCCGGGCGCCCGCCGGCGAGATGAGTCGCGGCTCGTCGCTCCGTACGGCGTTCAGCGCGTCGTCCACCGCCAGGCCCAGGGGCTCCAGGCCCGCCACGGCGGCCTCGCGCACCGGTGCCGCGTTCTCCCCGACGCCGGCCGTGAACGCGATCGCGTCCACGCGGCCGAGCACCGCGTAATAGGCGCCGATGTACTTCTTCAACCGGTGAATGTAGATGTCGAATGCGAGCTTCGCCTGTTCGTCGCCCTCGTCGACCCGGCGGCGGATCTCCCGCATGTCGTTGTCCCCGCACAAGCCGATCAACCCGCTCTTCTTGTTGAGAAGAGTGTCGATCTCGTCCGTGGACATTTCGCCAACACGCATCAAATGGAAGATGACGGCGGGGTCCAGGTCTCCGGAGCGGGTACCCATCACGAGTCCCTCCAAAGGCGTCAGTCCCATGGAGGTGTCCACGCACCTGCCGGCCCGGACCGCGGAGGCGCTCGCGCCGTTGCCCAGGTGCAGCACGATCACGTTGACGTCCTCGGGCGCCCTGCCGAGCAGCTTCGCGGTCGCCCGGGACACGTACGCGTGCGAGGTGCCGTGGAAGCCGTAGCGCCGGACGCGGTGTGCGTCGGCGGTCTCCACGTCGATCGCGTAGCGCGCCGCGGACTCCGGCATCGTGGTGTGGAACGCGGTGTCGAAGACGGCGATCTGGGGCAGGTCCGGGCGCAGCGTCCGCGCGGTGCGGATGCCGGTGAGGTTGGCCGGGTTGTGCAGCGGGGCGACCGGGATCAGGCGCTCGATCTCGGCGAGCACGGTCTCGTCGATCACCGTCGGCTCGGTGAAGGTCTTGCCGCCGTGCACGACCCGGTGCCCGATGGCGGCCAGTTCGGGGGAGTCCAGGCCGAGGCCGTCCTGCGCCAGCTCCTGCGCCACGGCCTTCAGCGCGGCGTCGTGGTCGGCGATCGGGCCGGTCCACTCCCGCGCCACACCCGAGGCGAGCGGCGTGTGCTTCAGCCGCGAGGACTGCTCACCGATGCGCTCGACGAGCCCCGCCGCGAGCCTGCTGCTGTCCCGCATGTCGAGCAGCTGGTACTTGACCGACGACGAGCCGGAGTTGAGGACGAGGACGCGGGTGGCGCTCACTGGGCGGTGGCCTTCTCTGTCGCGAGGGTCGAGGTCTGGGCCTGGATCGCCGTGATGGCGACGGTGTTGACGATGTCCGAGACGAGGGCGCCCCGGGACAGGTCGTTGACGGGCTTGCGCAGGCCCTGGAGCACCGGCCCGACGGCGATCGCGCCGGCCGAACGCTGCACGGCCTTGTAGGTGTTGTTGCCCGTGTTGAGGTCCGGGAAGATCAGGACCGTCGCCTGCCCGGCCACGTCCGACTCCGGCAGCTTGGTCTCCGCGACGGTCGGCTCGACCGCGGCGTCGTACTGGATCGGCCCCTCGATCCTCAGGTCGGGCCGCCGCTGCCGTACCAGCCCGGTGGCCTCGCGCACCTTGTCCACGTCGGCGCCCGAGCCCGACGTACCGGTGGAGTACGACAGCATCGCGATCCGCGGCTGCACGCCGAACTGCTCGGCGGTCGCCGCCGACTGGATGGCGATGTCGGCGAGCTGCACGGCGTCGGGGTCGGGGTTCACCGCGCAGTCGCCGTACACCAGCACCTTGTCGGCGAGGCACATGAAGAAGACCGACGAGACGATGTCGGCGTCCGGCTTGGTCTTGATGATCTCGAAGGCCGGGCGGATGGTCGCCGCCGTGGAGTGCACCGAGCCGGACACCATGCCGTCGGCGAGGCCCTCCTGGACCATCAGCGTGCCGAAGTAGTTCACGTCGGAGACGACGTCGTAGGCCAGCTCGACGGTGACGCCCCGGTGGGCCCGCAGGGCCGCGTACTTCTCGGCGAAGGCGTCGCGCAGTTCGGAGGTCGCCGGGTCGATCAGCCGGCAGTCGCCGAGGTCGATGCCGAGGTCGGCGGCCTTCTTGCGGATCTGGTCGACCGGGCCGAGCAGCGTGAGGTCGCAGACGCCCCGGCGCAGCAGCACCTCGGCCGCGTGCAGCACGCGCGGCTCGGTGCCCTCGGGGAGCACGACCCGGCGCTTGTCGGAGCGGGCCGTCTCCAGGAGCTTGTGCTCGAACATCATCGGCGTGAGGCGGTCGCTGCTCGGCGCGGAGACCCGGCGGGCGAGCTCGGCGGTGTCGGCGTACCGCTCGAAGAGACCGAGCGCGGTCTCCGCCTTGCGCGGTGTGGCGGCGCTCAACTTCCCTTCCAGGGCGAAGAGTTCGGCGGCGGTGGGAAAGCTGTTGCCCGCCACCGAGAGCACCGGGGTGCCGGGGGCCAGGCGGGCGGCGAGGGTCAGGACCTCGTCGCTCGGCACCTCGTTCAGGGTGAGCAGCACGCCGGCTATCGGCGGGGTGCCGGCGCTGTGCGCGGCGAGCGAGCCGACGACCAGGTCCGCGCGGTCGCCCGGGGTGACCACCAGGCAGCCCGGGGTCAGGGCGTTCAGGAAGTTCGGCAGCATCGCGCCGCCGAACACGAAGTCCAGCGCGTCCCGGGCGAGCCCGGAGTCGTCGCCGAGGATCACCTTCGCGCCGAGCGCCTGGCCGATCTGGGCGACGGTGGGCGCGGCGAGCGCGGGCTCGTCCGGCACGACATAGCAGGGCACGGGCATCCGGCCCCGGAGCCGCTCGGCGATCTCGTCGCGGTCCTCGCGGGCCACCCGGTTGGTGACCATGGCGAGGACGTCGCAGCCCAGGCTGTCGTAGGCCCGGTAGGCGTTGCGGGTCTCCGCGAGCACCGACTCGGCGGGCTGCGTGCGGCCGCCCACGACCGGGATCACGGAGGCACCGAACTCGTTGGCGAGCCGGGCGTTGAGCGCGAGTTCGTCCGGCAGCTGGGTGTCGGCGAAGTCGGTGCCGAGGACCAGGACGACGTCGAAGTCGCGGGCCACCAGGTGGAAGCGGTCCACCAGGGTGGAGACCAGCTCGTCGGTGCCGCGCTCGGCCTGCAGCGCGGAGGCCTCCTGGTAGTCGAGGCCGTAGACGGTGGCCGGGTCCTGGGCGAGCCGGTAGCGGGCGCGCAGCAGCTCGAAGAGCCGGTCGGGACTGTGGTGCACCAGCGGCCGGAACACCCCCACCCGGTCGACCTGGCCGGTCAGCAGCTCCATCACCCCCAGCTCGACGACCTGGCGGCCGTCGCCGCGGTCGATCCCGGTCACGTACACGCTGCGGGTCACGCGAGCTCACTCCGTTTCCTGGACGGCATAAAAATCGCCCACCTGGGTGAGCAGAACCCTCTTGACAGTACCCCGATCGATGGATAAGGCGCCCGTCAGCACGGGATGC
The DNA here is from genome assembly GCF_044766405.1 of Streptomyces sp. NPDC102270. Lineage (NCBI taxonomy): Bacteria > Bacillati > Actinomycetota > Actinomycetes > Kitasatosporales > Streptomycetaceae > Streptomyces > Streptomyces sp. NPDC102270. Next base: position 25,502 of record NZ_JBIWLX010000033.1, read on the forward strand.
GACGGTGCAGTGCGGGACGTGAAAGAATCGGACCTGGCTCACCGGTATCAACAGCGAGCAGGAGACACAGCACGATGCGCATCGGAGTTCTCACCGCAGGCGGCGACTGCCCGGGCCTGAACGCAGTGATCCGGTCGGTCGTGCACCGCGCGGTCGACAATTACGGCGACGAGGTCATCGGCTTCGAGGACGGTTACTCCGGCCTCCTGGACGGCCGCTACCGCGCCCTCGACCTGGACAGCGTCAGCGGCATCCTGGCCCGCGGCGGCACCATCCTCGGCTCCTCCCGCCTGGAGCGCGACCGGCTGCGCGAGGCGTGTGAGAGCGCCTCCGACATGATCCACGAGTTCGGCATCGACGCGCTGATCCCGATCGGCGGCGAGGGCACCCTCACGGCCGCCCGCATGCTGTTCGACGCGGGTCTCCCGGTCGTCGGCGTCCCGAAGACGATCGACAACGACATCTCCTCCACCGACCGCACCTTTGGCTTCGACACCGCGGTCGGCGTCGCCACCGAGGCGATGGACCGCCTCAAGACCACCGCCGAGTCCCACCAGCGCGTGATGGTCGTCGAGGTCATGGGCCGGCACGCGGGCTGGATCGCCCTGGAGTCCGGCATGGCCGCCGGCGCCCACGGCATCTGCCTGCCCGAGCGCCCCTTCGACCCGGCCGACCTGGTCAAGATGGTCGAGGAGCGTTTTGCCCGCGGCAAGAAGTTCGCCGTGGTCTGCGTCGCCGAGGGCGCCCACCCCGCCGAGGGCAGCATGGACTACGGCACGGGCGAGATCGACAAGTACGGCCATGAGCGCTTCCAGGGCATCGGCACGGCCCTGGCGTACGAGCTGGAGCGGCGGCTCGGCAAGGAGGCCAAGCCGGTCATCCTCGGCCACGTCCAGCGCGGCGGCGTCCCCACCGCGTACGACCGGGTCCTCGCCACCCGCTTCGGCTGGCACGCCGTGGAGGCCGCGCACCGGGGCGAGTTCGGCCGGATGACCGCGCTCAAGGGCACCGACATCGTGATGGTGCCGCTCGCGGAGGCGGTCACCGAGCTGAAGACGGTCCCGAAGGACCGGATGGACGAGGTGGAGTCGGTCTTCTAGGCACGCGTCCGGGCGGTCGCCGTTCCAGGGCTGTCTGTCGGCCGCCTGCCGGCCGTCTCGTTCTACGGCCGTGTCTCGACCGCCTCCCAGAACCGCTCCACGATCTCGGCCAGGAACTCCTGGCCGGCCTCGCCGGAGCGTGCGCCGCCCCCGCCCCAGCTCAGGGTGGACACCATCTGTCCCTGGTACTGCCGGTGCAGGTCCATGAGGGTCTCCTCCACCAGGCGCCGGTCCAGGGGCACGATCTTCGCGATCTGACGGACGTAGGCCTGCCAGCGGGTGCTGACCGCGCCGCGCAGGCATTCGGCGAGCCGCCTCTCGCGTCCTGTGACGGCGACGAAGTCCGGCAGGGTCAGCTCCAGCAGGTCGGCGAGGGCGGCGGACTGGCGGTCGGTGCCGCGCCACTCGTCGTGTTCCTCCATGCCGAGGTAGGCAAGCAGTTCGAGCCCCACGGCACGGGCCACGTCCTCGGGGGCGATGCCGCGCGCGACGCGGTGCTCGCGCAGGGTGCGGGGGCGGCCGATGAGTTCACCGGGGGAGCACCACAACACGCCCGCGAGAGCGGTGAGTTCCGGACTCGTGGGGCAGAGGGTCCCGCGTTCCCAGGCGACGACGAGATCAGGGGTGACGTAGGGGAGCCCGTACGAGACGCGCAGCCCGTAGGCCACGTGCTCGGGCCCCATGCCGAGGGCGACACGGAGTCTGCGGGCGGTGAGGTTGTCGAAGGGCGGTCCGGGCTGGTTCGGCAGGGCGGGTGGTCGGCGCACGGCCCACAAGCTAGGGGCGCGGGCGTGCGGTGACTACGGTCTGTTCGGCCAGTATCACGGATTGTGCGAACCTACGGTTTCGGCCGTGGGTTCGGGCTGGCCGAAGATCGTCTGTCGGCGGTGCGGGCGCGGTGGCGAGGATGGCGCCGGGTGCCCGCTCGGGTGGCCGGAAAGAGGTGTGATCTTCGTGTACGAAGTGAATGGCAAGGTAGAGGGGCATATTCGCGAGCGGCTGCTGGCGCCGAACTTCTGGCATCTCGCGACCGTCGGTCCGGACGGAGCGCCGCAGGTCTCGCCCATGTGGGCGGACCTCGAAGGTGAGTACGTCATGGTCAACACGGCGATCGGACGTGTGAAGGAACAAAACCTGCGGCGCAATCCGAACGTCTCCCTCTCCCACCACGACCCCGAGAACCCCTACGACCGCGTCGAGATCCGGGGCCGGGTGGTGCGCTTCGTCGAGGGCGAGAAGGCGGAGCGCTCCATGGACCGGCTCACGCAGAAGTACATCGGCGAGGAGCGCTACCCGTGGCTGCTGGCGGGCGAGCGGCGGGTGATGCTGCTGATCGAGCCGGTGCGGGTGCGCCGGGTGGTGGGGGTGGAGCCGTTCCGGCCGGGGGTGCTGCCCGAGGAGTGACCACGCGCTGCGGGGTCCGGGGGCGACGCGCCGCTCACGCGGCCCCCGGCCACTGGCTGACGCCCCCGTGAACCTTGACCGCGTGCGGCAGGGGGCAGTTGTGCTCCGGGGGCGTGGTCGGCGGAACATCGAGGTCATCGCGGGGTCTCCAAGGTGTGAAGGACGCGCGGCGCACGCACGCGTGTGGCGGGCCGGCGCAGACAGCGGCGGGCGGCCGGGGTGCCGGGCAGGGGTGACGTGAACAGGGCCAGCGAGATGACGACGGCGAGGACCTCGTCCCAGGTCTTGGGCTGCCAGTCGGAGGGCAGGCCCGCCTTGGCGAAGATGCTCTTGTCGAACCAGAGCCCCCGGGTGTCGGTGCCGTCCGGGACGCCGTACGTCTTGCCGTCCTCCGCCTTCGCCGCGGCCTTCGCGGTGTCGATGAACCGGTTCCAGTCCGGCCACTTGGCGAGGTAGGCGTCGAGGGGCTTCAAGTACCCGCTGGTGATGTCGGAGTTGATGAGGAAGGTGTCCTCGTAGACCAGGTCGGGCGCGGTCTTCGCGGAGCGGAGCATCTGCTGGAGCTTGGTGTATTACTCCGAGTCCGGGGCCTTGATGGGGACGAGCTCGACCTTCTTGCCGGGGTTCGCCTTCTCGAACTGCTTCTTGACGTCCCCGAGATGGTCGTCCATCACGTGGATCGAGTTGTCCGTGGACTGCTTGAAGGAGACCCTCACGGTGTCCGGATCGCCGCCGGAGCCGCCTCCGCAGGCGGTGAGGGCGGATGCGGTGAGGGCGGTGGCCCTCACGTCGTTGTGGCCGGGACGGCTGCCGTGTGAACGTAAGAGGAGTGGTCTAGTCAGGTCAATGAGCGTGCACCGGAAGGCTAGGGCTGCTGTCGGGTGACCCATCGGTACTGCAACTCCGGGCGCCCCACCGTCCCGTACTGCGGGCTGCGGGCCGCCCGGCCGGCGTCGACCAGATGCTCCAGGTAGCGGCGGGCCGTGATCCGGGAGATGCCGACCACCTCGGCGAGACCGGTCGCGGTGAGCCCCTCCGCGCAGTCCCGCAGCGCCACCGTCACCCGCTCCAGGGTCGGCGCGCTGAGCCCCTTCGGCAGGGCGGCCGGGCCCGGCGCCCGGAGTGTGGCCAGCGCGCGGTCCACCTCATCCTGACCGCTCGCCTCACCGGCCGACGCGTGGAACTCCGCGTACCGGATCAGCCGGTCGCGCAGGGTGGCGAAGGTGAACGGCTTCAGCACGTACTGCACGACCCCCAGCGAGACGCCCTCCCGGACGACCGTCAGGTCCCGGGCCGACGTCACCGCTATCACGTCCGCCTGATGCCCGGCCGCGCGCAGCTGACGGGCCAGCTGGAGGCCGTGCCCGTCCGGCAGATGCAGATCGAGCAGGAGCAGGTCCACGGCCGTACGGTCCAGCAGACGCCGGGCCTCGGCACCGGTGTGCGCCTTGCCCACCGCCGTGAAGCCAGGGACGCGGTTGACATACAGCACATGCGCGTCGGCGGCGACCGGATCGTCCTCGACGACCAGGACACGGATGGGCTGCGGGCCGGTCATATGTGGCCTCCGGGGAGGGTGGCACCTTCGGGGGCCGGGGAGCCGCTGGGCGGCGGGGGGTCTTCTGGGGCTGTGGGGCGCCGGGGCGGGGCGGGGGCTGCGGGGTTGGTGGAGGGTTTGGGGGGTGGGGTGTGATTGGGGGCCGGGGAGCTGTCCGGGGCCGTGGCGTGTTCGGGGACCGTAGAGCTTTCCGGGACCGTCGAGGTTTCCCGGAGCGTGGCGCTTGCGGGGCTCGGGGAGCCATCCGGGCCTGTGGCGTGTTCAGGCGCCGCAGATCCATCCTGGCCTGCAGCGCCTTCCCGGACCGTGGCGCTCTCGGGCACCGCAGCCCCTTCCGGTCCCGCCGCGCCCTCAGACTCCGCCGCGTCCTCGAAGCCGGCCGCGTTCTTGGAACCTGCCGTGTCTTCGAAGCCGGCCGCGTTCTCGGAGCCTGCCGTGTCCTTGAAGTCGGCCGCGTTCTCGGAGCCTGCCGTGTCCTTGAAGTCGGCCGCGGCCTCGGAACCTGCCGTGCCCTCGAAGCCCGCCCCGCCCGCAGACCCTGCCGCGTCCTCGAAGCCGGCCGCGTTCTCGGAACCGGCCGTGTCCTTGAAGCCGGCCGCGTTCTCGGAGCCGGCCGTGTCCTTGAAGCCGGCCGCGTTCTCGGAGCCTGCCGTGTCTTCGAAGCCGGCCGCGTTCTCGGAGCCGGCCGCGTTCTCGAAGTTGGGCGCGCTCTCAAAACCTGCCGCGTCTTCGAAGCCGGCCGCGTTCTCGGAGCCTGCCGTGTCCTTGAAGCCGGCCGCGGCCTCGGAACCGGCCGTGTCCTCGAAGCCGGCCGCGTTCTCGGAACCTGCCGTGCCCTCGAAGCCCGCCCCGCTCTCAGACCCCGTCACCCAGTCGAGCATCTCGGGCTCACCCCCCAGAGGGAGCCGTACCTGGAATTCCGCGCCGCCTCCCTCCGCCTCCGCGACGGACAGCGTGCCCTTGCAGCGGTTGACCGTCTGTCGTACGAGTGCGAGGCCCAGGCCGCGGCCGCCCGGACCCGCCGGCTTCGTCGAGAAGCCGCGCTGGAAGACCGCCTCGGCGTGGGCCGGGTCCACGCCCGCGCCGGTGTCCGAGACCCGCAGGACCAGCCCGCGGTCCTCTGCGTACGCCGTCACCGTCACCCGCGCCCGCACGCTGCCCTGCGCCGCGTCCACCGCGTTGTCGATGAGGTTGCCGAGGATCGTGACCAGGTCCCGGGCAGGGAGCGTGTCCGGCAGCAGCCCGTCGTCCAGGCGGCTGTCCTCCGACACGACCAGCTCCACGCCCCGCTCGTTCGCCTGCGCGGTCTTGCCCAGCAGCAGGGCGGCCAGCACCGGTTCGCCCACCGCCGCCACCACCTGGTCCGTGAGCGCCTGCGCCAGCTCCAGCTCCGCCGTCGCGAAGCCCACCGCCTGTTCCGCGCGGCCCAGTTCGATCAGCGAGACGACCGTGTGCAGCCGGTTCGCCGCCTCGTGGGCCTGCGAGCGCAACGCCTGGGTGAAGCCCCGCTCGGAGTCCAACTCACCCATCAGGGACTGGAGTTCGGTCACATCGCGCAGGGTCACCACGGTGCCGCGCTGCTCTCCGCCGGAGACCGGGGAGGTGTTGACGACCAGGACCCGCGTGGACGTCAGATGGACCTCGTCGACCCGTGGCTCGGAGGAGAGCAGCGCCCCCGTCAGCGGCGCCGGCAGCCCGAGGTCCGCCACCGACCGCCCGATCACCCCGTCCTGCGAGGACACGCCCAGCAACTCCCGTCCGCCGTCGTTGATCAGCGCGACACGGTACTGCCCGTCCAGCATCAGCAGCCCCTCGCGCACCGCGTGCAGGGCGGCCTGGTGATAGTCGTGCATCCTGCTGAGTTCGGCCGCGTTCATGCCGTGGGTGTGCCGGCGCAACCGGGCGTTGACGACGTAGGTGCCGACGGCACCGAGCGCGAGCGCGCCGCCCGCGACCGCGAGCAGGGCGGTGAGCTGGCCCTGCACCCGCTCGCTGATCTTCTCGACCTGGATGCCGGCGCTGACCAGACCGATGACCTTCCCGCGGTCGTCCTCGACCGGAGTGACCGCCCGGACCGAGGCGCCCAGCGTGCCGGTGTAGGTCTCGGTGAACGTCTGGCCCCCGAGCGCGCGCTCGGTGTTGCCGAGGAAGTGCTTGCCGATCTCCTTCTTGTCGGGGTGGGTCCAGCGGATGCCCTGCGGACTCATGATCGTGACGAAGTCGACCTCGGTGTCGGCCATGACCCGCAGCGCGTAGGGCTGGAGCCGTGCCGTCGGATTCGGCGTGGCGATGGCCGCCCGCACGGACGGCGAGTCCGCGACCGCCCGCGCCACGGCCCTGGCCTGAAGCCGCGCCGCGTCCTCGGCCTGGCCCCGGTCACTGACGTAGGTGAACAGCGCGTACCCCGCCACGACCACGGCGATCAGCACGGCCTGCATGGCGAAGAGCTGGGCCGCGAGGCTCCGGGGTCTCGGTACGGGGATGCGCATGTCGTCAGTGTGCCTCCATGGCTGATTGTGAACTAAATGAACGGAAGGGTGACCGCCCTCACAGGGCGGGAGATAGTCACGGCATTCCTTCAGAAGCCCGGACGTGAGCCGCACGCCGGTCATACCGACGAAGACGTCAAGGAGGGCAGCCGTGGCCGCCAGCACCCCCGAGAGGGCACCCGCAGTCAAAAAGGACCGCACTCACTACCTGTACATCGCGGTGATCGTCGCGGTTGCCCTCGGTATCACCGTCGGTCTGGTCGCCCCCGACTTCGCGGTCGAGCTGAAGCCGATCGGCACCGGGTTCGTGAACCTGATCAAGATGATGATCTCGCCGATCATCTTCTGCACGATCGTGCTGGGCATCGGCTCGGTGCGCAAGGCCGCCAAGGTCGGCGCGGTCGGCGGCATCGCCCTGCTCTACTTCACGATCATGTCGCTGGTCGCCCTGGGTATCGGCCTGGTCGTCGGCAACATCCTGGAGCCGGGCACGGGTCTCGCGGTGACCGACGCGATCAAGGACGCCGGCCACGCACAGGTGGACGCGGAGGCCAAGGACACCACCACCTTCCTGCTCGGCATCATCCCGACGACGATCGTCTCCGCCTTCACCGAGGGCGAGGTGCTGCAGACCCTGCTCGTCGCCCTGCTGGCCGGCTTCGCGCTGCAGGCCATGGGCTCGGCCGGGCAGCCGGTCCTGCGCGGGGTCGAGCACATCCAGCGGCTCGTCTTCCGTATCCTCGCCATGGTGATGTGGGCCGCCCCGATCGGCGCGTTCGGTGCCATGGCGGCGGTGGTCGGTTCCGCGGGGGTCGACGCCCTCAAGAGCCTCGCCGTCCTGATGCTCGGCTTCTACGTCACCTGTTTCCTCTTCGTCTTCATCGTGCTCGGCGTCATGCTGCGGATGATCGCGGGCCTCAACATCCTCACGCTCTTCAAGTACCTGGGCCGTGAGTTCCTGCTGATCCTGTCGACCTCGTCCTCGGAGTCCGCCCTGCCGCGGCTCATCGCGAAGATGGAGCACCTGGGCATCAGCAAGCCGGTGGTCGGCATCACCGTCCCGACCGGCTACTCCTTCAACCTCGACGGCACCATGATCTACATGACCATGGCGTCCCTGTTCATCGCCGACGCCATGGGCACGCCGATGTCGGTCGGTGAGCAGATCCCGCTGCTGCTCTTCCTGTTCGTCGCCTCCAAGGGCGCGGCCGGTGTCACCGGCGCCGGCATGGCGACCCTCGCGGGCGGTCTCCAGTCGCACAAGCCCGCCCTGGTGGACGGCATCGGCCTGATCGTCGGCATCGACCGCTTCATGAGCGAGGCGCGCGCCCTGACCAACTTCGCGGGCAACGCCGTCGCCACCGTCCTGATCGGCACCTGGACCAAGGAGATCGACCGCGAGCGCGTCGACCAGGTGCTCGCCGGTCACCTGCCCTTCGACGAGAAGACGCTCCTCGACCACGACCACGACGACGAGGACGTCACGGCGGACATCCCCGAGCAGGGCGGCGAGAAGGAGCTGGCCAAGGCCTGAGCGGCCGGACGCCGATGGCCGTACGGCCACACAGAGCCGGGTCGGGCCCGACCTGAACCCGGGCCCGGCTCCCGCCCCGGGCGGCCGAGTACTCCCCCGTAGCTCGGCCGCCCGGACCCACTCCCGAAGAACAGCTCAGTCGCTCAGTTTCGCCACCAGCGCGGTGGCCAGAGAGGCGGGTACGCCCGCCGCGGTCAGAACGGTGACCGCGGCGGAGCGGCCCGCCTCTTCCGCGTCCAGCAGCCCGTGGTTTACCGCCTCCATCACCGCGAACATCATCTGCTCGTGGACGTACGCCAGCGCGGGCGCCGGCAGCGGTGAGACGAAGACGCCCTCGTCCAGACCGCGCTGGAGCAGTTCGGTAGAGGCTTCGCGCACGGGGGCGAGCCGCTCGATGATGCCCTCCATCGTGACGCTGCGCTGGGCGAGCGCGACCAGGATGCGGTAGCGGTCGGCGACCTTCCAGACCGCGAGCACGGAGCCCGCCACGGCCTGCGCCAGATCGTCGATCCCCTCGCGTCCCGCCGCGTCGGCGGCCGCCACCGCCTCCACGGCCCCGTCGACGAGCGTGCTGATCAGCGCCTCACGGCTGGGGAAGTGGCCGTACACGGTCCGCCTCACGACGCCCGCGGCGCGCGCGATCTGGTCCATGGACGCATCCGGGTCGCGCAGCAGCTCGGCGAGTGCGACATCGAGGATGCGGCGGCGGTTGGCGTCGGCGCGAGTGGAGTGGCCCGTGGTCATGGCCGCCATTGTGCCCCCACCGGCTGGACTTGCACAGCGCTGTGCAGCAAGCGTACATTGCACAGCGTTGAGCAAATGCACATCACTGTGCAAGACCGCTGAGGAAGGCCACCCCTGCCATGCGACTCGTCATGACCGAACCGGTCGAGAAGATGGAGCGCCCCTACGCCCGCCGCTGGTGGGCCCTTCTCGTCCTCTGCCTCAGCCTGCTGATCATCGTGATGGCCAACACCGCCCTCACGGTCGCGGCCCCCGACATGACCGAGGACCTCGGGCTGTCGAGCGCCGACCTCCAGTGGGTCATCGACGGCTACACCGTCCCGTACGCCGCCCTGATGCTGCTGTTCGGCGCGATCGGCGACAAGTACAGCCGCCGCGGCGCACTGCTGCTGGGGCTCGGGGTCTTCGGCGGCGGCGCGGTCTTCGGATACGTCGCCGACAGCGCCACGACCGTCATCGCGGCCCGCGCGGTGATGGGCACCGGCGCCGCGATGATCATGCCGGCCACGCTGTCCCTGCTCGCCGCGACCTTCCCGCGCGGTGAGCGCGCCAAGGCGATCACGGTGTGGACCGCCACCTCCGGCGTGGCGATCGCGGCCGGTCCGCTGGTCGCGGGCGCGCTCCTGGAGCACCACGCCTGGACGTCGACGTTCCTGATCGACGTCCCGATAGCCGCCGTCGCGATCGTCGCGGCCCTCGTCCTCGTCCCGCCGTCCAAGGCCGCGAAGCACGGCCGTATCGACTACGTCGGCGGCCTGCTGTCGGTCGTGTGGATCGGCGCGCTGGTCTACATGATCATCGAGGGCCCGCACTTCGGCTGGCACGCCAGGGCGATCGCCGCCGCGCTGGTCGCGGGCATCGGTCTCGCCCTCTTCATCCTCTGGGAGCTGCGACACCCGCGCCCCGTCGTCGATGTCCGCCGCTTCACCGACCGCGGCTTCGCGGGCGCCAACCTCGCCGTCGCCCTGTTCTTCCTGGCCGTCTTCGGCGCCTTCTACTACCTCACCCAGCACCTCCAGTTCGTCCTCGGCTACAGCGCCCTGGAGACCGGCCTGCGCATGCTGCCGCTGGCCGGCGCGGTCTTCGTCGGCTCCGCCCTGACCGGGTTCCTCACCCCGCGGATCGGCATGAAGTGGACGGTCACCGCGGGCATGGTCGGCGGCACGGCGGCCCTCGCGCTGCTCACCCGGATCGACGCGAGTGCGTCGTACGGCGATTTCCTCGTGCCCCTGATGGTGCTGGGCCTGGCGATCGGCCTCGCCCTCTCGCCCGCCACGGACGCGATCATGGGAGCCTTCCCCGAGTCCGAACTGGGCGTCGGCGGCGCGGTGAACGACACCTCGATCGAACTCGGCGGCTCGCTCGGCATCGCGATCCTCGGCTCGCTGCTGGCGACCTCCTACGCGGACCACCTCTCCGACGCCACCGCCGGCAGCAGGCTCCCGGCCGCCGCCCTGTCCTCCGCCCAGGACTCCGTCGGCGCCGGATACACCGTCGCGCAGGGCATCGGCGAGAAGGCCCGGCAGGTCGCGGCGCAGGCCGCCGGGGCCACCGACCCGCAGCAGGCCGCCCAGCTGAAGGCGCAGGCCGGGCAACTCGCCTCCGGCGCGCGGCAGTTGGCGGACGCGGTCGGCTCGTCCTTCTCCGACGCGGTGGCGCACACCAGCCTGATCGGGGCGATCGTGCTGGGTGTCGGGACCGTCCTGGTCGCGGTGCTCCTGCCCGGCCGCACGTCCACGGAGCCCGCCCCCCGGGCCGAGGCGGAGAAGGAACTGGTCGACACCCACTGACTCACCGAATTCTTACCCGGCCCCACTAGCGTGCCGTCTCCGGACGGCACGCTTTTTCATCGGAGGCACACGGGGGATGAAGATCGACTGGGACCGGCGGACGTGCGCACGCCGCGGACATGTGACGTACGCGCCGGACGAACCCCGCCTCAGGGAGCGGCTGTATGCCGAGACCGCCGTGGGCGGGGTGTGGCGCTGCCTGCGCTGCGGCGACTTCGCCCTCGGTGAGCCGCACGGCTCGGGACCCGCGGACCACGCGCCCCTCGTCCCGCGCGGCAAGGTGCTCAGGGACCTGTTCGTGCTGCGCTTCCTCGCGCTCGAGCGGGCGGTGCGCGGGGTGTTCATCGTGCTGGCCGCGGTCGCGGTGTGGAAGTTCAGCAACAGCCAGGACGCGGTGCGCCGGCTCTTCGACGAGTATCTCGACGTCTTCCGGCCGGTGTTCAGGCACTTCCACTACGACCTCGACCACTCACCGATCGTCGACACCGTCCAGAAGACGTTCGGGTACAAGCACAACACCCTGGTCCTGGTGGCCGTGCTGCTGCTGGCCTACGCCCTCATCGAGCTCGTCGAGGCGGTCGGCCTCTGGTACGCCAAGCGCTGGGCGGAGTACCTGACCGTGGTGGCGACGGCCGCCTTCCTCCCGCTGGAGATCTACGAACTCACCGAACGCATCAGCTGGCTGAAGATCGCCACGCTGTTCCTCAACGTCCTCGCCGTCCTCTACATCCTCCTCGCCAAGCGCCTGTTCGGCCTGCGCGGCGGACACCGGGCCTTCGAGGAGGAACGGCACAGCGCGTCGCTGCTGGAGGTGAAGGAGGCCGGCGAGCGGAGCGAGCTCAGCGCCTCGGGTCAGGGTTCCCGGCACCGCTCCTAGGGCCCTGGCCTCCTAGTCCCCTAGGCCCACGGGTCGGTGATCTCCCGCAGCAGGGTCAGTGCCTCGCGCAGTTGCTTCATACGACGCCTGCCGAGGTGTTCCTCCCACTCCTTCTCCACCTCCGCGACCACCCCGTCGGCGACCTCCTTCGCCGCCCACGCCTTCGCCGCGCCGCGCACCAGCCGGGCCCGCTTGTCGGTCGGGTCCGGGACGCGGGTGACATAGCCCGCCTTCTCCAGCTGGTCGACCAGGAACCCCGCGGTCTGCTTGGTGATCTGGGCCTGTTCGGCCAGTTCCGTCAGCCGGGTGCCGTCGGGGCCGATGCGTTGCATGACCCGGGCCTGGGCGGGCGTGAAGTCGTCGAAGCCGGCTTCCGCGAGCGCGGCAAAGATGCGATTCTCCAGGGCCCGGTACGGGAGGAACAGGAGCAGCCCCGTGTTGAGCTCGCTCTCCGCCACCATCGTCGACGCTCCCTCGCACTGCTTGACATTGGTCAGAGTCTCTGACTACTTTGGTCAGAGAAGCTTACCACTTGAGTGGGTGATTCCCGTGGGTCCAGTGCTGGACACCGACGAGCTCTGGCAGATCGTCGACCAGGAGCGGGCGAGCCTGGCCGACCTGCTGGAGGGCCTGGGCCCGGGGGATTGGGAGACGCGCACGCGGTGCGGGGACTGGCGGGTCAGGGACCTCGCCGCGCATCTGACGGTCGCGGCGCGTTTCTCCTACGGCCGGGTGGTACGGGAGATGGTCCGTGCCCGGGGGAACTGGAACCGGATGATCCACGACTCGGCGGTTCGCGAGGCCGAACTGCCGGTCGCCGAGATCGTCGCCAACCTGCGCTCGATCATCGGCTCCCGCCGCCTCGCACCGACCACCTCGCCCCACGAACCCCTCCTCGACCTCCTCGTCCACGGCCAGGACATCGCGCTCGCCCTCGGCCGTGAGCGCCCGGTGCCGCCGGCTGCCGCCCGGGACGCCGCCGAGCGGGTGTGGACCATGCGCTTCCCGCCCCGCCCCTGGCCCCTGCCGAAGGCCCGGCTCGTGGCGACCGACATCGAGTGGACGCGTGGAACCGGGGAAGAGATCCGCGGCCCGATCACCTCCCTGCTCCTGCTGCTCACCGGCCGCCCGGAAGCGGCTCGGCAGTGGGCCGAAGGTGCCGGGCAGCCGTGGACCGGGGTCACGGCTTCCCCGGGCGTCTAGGGGGGTGCCGGGTCGGGTGGTCGGGCGGGTGCGGGGGCGTCGTGGCCGGGCGCGCGGTTCCCCGCGGGCAGCTGCGTGGGCTGGGCCGGGCGCCTACGGGGGTGCCGGGGCGGGTGGTCGGGCGGGTGCGGGGGCGTCGTGGCCGGGCGCGCGGTTCCCCGCGGGCAGCTGCGCTGGGCCGGGCGCTTACGGGGGTGCCGGGGCGGGTGGTCGGGCGGGTGCGGGTGTGTCGTGGCCGGGCGCGCGGTTCCCCGCGGGCAGCTGCGCTGGGCCGGGCGCTTACGGGGGTGCCGGGTCGGGTGGTCGGGCGGGTGCGGGCGCGTCGTGGCCAGTCGCGCGGTTCCCCGCGCCCCTGAGGGGTTGCCGTCACGCCGCGCCACTAGGAACTGTTCGCCATCCCCCTGCGCCCCATCGCGCGTCACCACGGCCGTCGGCCGGGTGCCATGCCCAGGCGTCGTAAGTCAGGTCTCCTTTCCCAGGGTTTCGGCCACGGCTCGCGGCAGCCATTGGTGTACGTCGCCGAAGGTGAAGCCGAGGCGGGTGGCCCGGAAATTGTCCATGCCGTAGGAGCGGGCGAAGGAGAACGGTGAGACCTCGCCGAACTCGACCAGTTGGAGGAGCGTCTTGCCCTCGGGGAAGTGCTCGGCGACCGCCCTGCACAACTCCTCCGTGCCCAGCAGCCCGTGGGAGGCCGCGTTCACCGGGCCGGTGAAGTCCTGGCCCACCGTCCAGGCGAGGAAGTCGGCGATCTCCTCGACGTGGATGTAGGTGGCGGGCTGGTTGTCGACCGGGACGGCGATGGGCTCGCCGGTGCGGATACGGTCGGCGTAGTGGGCGAGGCGTCCGGTGAAGTCGTCGGCGCCGCCCAGGACGTGGGCCACGCGGACCGTCGTCACGGGAAAGGCGGGGTCCGTCGCGAAAACGGATTCCGCCTGCCGCTTTCCCTCGCCGTAATGGGAATCGAGGAATGCGGGGTCGTCCCAGGGAAGGCCGACATCGACGGATACGGTCGTCGGGTCGACGGCGTCCTCTCGCACGAGGGCGATCGAGTCCTCGTATTCGTACACCTCCACCGTCGAGGTCATCACATAGCGCCGGGCGCGTCCGGCGAAGACCCGGTGGGCGATCGCCGCCTGGCGCGGGGTGTAGCAGACCTGGTCGACCACGACGTCGAAGGTGCGCGAGCCCAGGGCGCTGTTCAGCGAGCCCTCGTCGTCGCGGTCGCCGAGCAGGTGAACCGCCCCGGGCGGAGGTGCGGACGAGCCCCGGTTGAGGACCGTGACCCGGTCGCCGGCGGCCAGAAGACGTGCGATCAGGCGCTTGCCGACATAGCGGTTGCCGCCGATGACCAGTACCTCACGGGGAGTTTCCATGGCCATAATTCTCCCGGCGTACATCCGCGCATTGAAGGGGGAACCATGGGAGTTCAGGCGACGGCACCGAAAGAACCACGGCAGCTGCGTCCCACCGCCGACGAAACCTCGGTGGCCTTCGACGCGCTGGACCGGCAGATCCTGGAACTCCTGCAGACCGACGGCCGGATCAAGCTCAGTGAGCTGGGCCGCCGGGTGCGGCTGAGCCCGGCGGCGGTCACCGAGCGGGTGCGGCGGCTGGAGGCGGCAGGCGTGATCGGCGGCTACGGCGCCCACGTGGTCCCGGCCCGGCTCGGCTACGGCATCCAGGCGTTCATCAGGGTCAGCCCGCACGGCGGCTACACCCTGAGGCATCCGAGGACCCTGGAACTGCTGGAGCGCCCCGAGATCATCGAGGTGCACCACGTGGTCGGCGAGGACTGCTGGATCCTCAAGGTCGCCGTCCGCGACACCGTCCACCTGGAGGAGGTCCTCGAGGAGGTCTCCGCCCTCGGCCGCACCACGACGTCGATCGTGCTGACCACCCCGGTCCAGCGCAAACCACTCTTGCCTTGACGTCGGCGTAAAGGATTACGTTCGTGGACATGCGAATCGGCGAGCTGGCCGCACGGGCCGGGACCACCACGCGGACGCTGCGCTACTACGAGGCGCGGGGCCTGCTGCCCGCGCGACGCGGCCACAACGGATACCGGACCTACGACGAGGACGACCTGAAGCTGCTCCGGCAGATCCGGACGCTCCAGGACTTCGGGTTCGACCTGGAGGAGACGCGGCCGTTCGTGGAGTGTCTGCGGGCCGGCCACCCCGAGGGCGACTCGTGCCCCGCCTCACTCGCGGTCTACCGGCGCAAGCTCGGTGAACTGGACGCGCTGATAGGTGAGTTGCAGACCGTGCGCGCCCAGGTCGGGCAGCAGTTGGAGCGGGCCGAGCGGGCGCGTGACGGGCTGGCAGCCGACGCGCAGGTTCCGGGCGGTCCGGAGCCGGAGTGCGAACTGGGAGGGATCCACAGGTGATCAAGGCAGCGGGTGTGGCCGAGGTGACGGACGCGGACTTCGAGACGGAGGTGCTCGGGTCGGAGCTGCCGGTGCTGGTGGAGTTCACCGCCGACTGGTGTCCGCCGTGCCGGCAGATGGGGCCGGTGCTCACGGCTCTCGCCGCGGAGGAGGGCGAGCGGCTCAAGGTGGTCCAGCTGGACGTCGACACCAATCCGCTGACCACGAACGCCTACAAGGTGCTCTCGATGCCCACCTTCATGGTGTTCCGGGCCGGGGAGCCGGTGCGGTCGATGGTGGGGGCGAGGCCCAAGCGGCGGCTGCTGGAGGAGCTGACGGACGTCCTGTGAGCCCGGTGAGCTGAGGCAATACAAAGAAATCCCCCGCGCGATTGCGCTCGGGGGATTTCTTTGCGTATATTCTTTGATTCGCGACTTCATGACGGTCTATAAAGCATGGGTCGCAAAGAAGCTCAGTGAGCGCAGTATATCCGGGCGGGAGTGGAATTGTCAAACACCGGCTTTCCGGACGATGAATTGCGGCAGGAACAGGAATTCATCGACGGGCTGTACGCACATGTGGACGCCCTGCGCGGCGACACCGAGGTCTCCGTCACGGACGCGCTCGCCCAGGGCAACACCCCCATGCAGGCCCGCCTCGAGCGGGACATCCTGGTCGCCGAGCGCTCGGGACTGCTGGCCGCGCTGAACGCGGTCGACGGCTCCCTCTGCTTCGGCCGGATCGACCTCACCTCGGGCACCACCCATCACATCGGCCGGATCGGACTGCGCACCGAGGACGCCGAACGCACCCCGATCCTCATCGACTGGCGGGCCGACGTGGCCCGTCCCTTCTACCTGGCCACCGGCCACACCCCGATGGGCCTGCGCCGCCGCCGGCACATCGGCACCGAGGGCCGCCGGGTGACCGACCTGCACGACGAGATCCTCGACCTCGGCGACCAGGAGCGGACCGGCCACGAGGACCCGAGCGGTGACGCCGTTCTGCTCGCCGCGCTCAACTCGGCGCGCACCGGCCGCATGAGCGACATCGTGCAGACCATCCAGGCCGAGCAGGACGAGATCATCCGCGCGCCCCACCGCGGGGTGCTGGTGGTCGAGGGCGGGCCGGGCACCGGCAAGACGGCCGTCGCCCTGCACCGGGCCGCGTATCTCCTGTACGAACACCGGGAGTTGCTGGCCAAGCGGGCCGTGCTGATCGTCGGTCCCAACCCGGCCTTCCTCGGTTACATCGGCGAGGTGCTGCCCTCGCTGGGCGAGACCGGGGTGCTCCTCGCGACGGTCGGGGAGCTCTTCCCCGGTGTGCGGGCGACGGCGACCGACAGCCGCGCGGCGGCCGCGGTGAAGGGGCGGGCCGCCATGGCGGACGTCCTCGCCGACGTCGTACGCGACTGGCAGGCCCTGCCCGACCCGGTGATCGCGATCGAGCACGACCGGGAGATCCTCATGCTCGACGACGGCCTGGTGAAGGTCGCCCGCGAGAAGACCCGCGCCGCCCGGCTGCCGCACAACGTGGCCCGTGAGCACTTCGAGGGTCACATCCTCAACACGCTCACCGACATGGTCGCCGAGCGCATCGGCACCGACCCGTTCGACGGGACGAACCTGCTCGACCCGAGTGACATCACGCAGATCCGCGACGAACTCGCCGAGAACCCCGAAGTCTGGGCCGCCATCGAGCAGTTGTGGCCACGCCTGACCCCGCAGCGACTGGTCGCCGACTTCCTCGCCGACCCCGTCGGCTACCTCCCCGACGAGGACGCGGCCGCCATCCGCCGCCCGGTGACCCGGGGTTGGACGGTGGCGGACGTGCCCCTGCTCGACGAGGCGGCCGAACTCCTCGGGGTGGACGAGCGGGTGGCGCGGGCCCGGGCCGAGCGTGAGCGCGAGACGCAGGTCGCGTACGCGCAGGGCGTGCTGGACGTGTCGTACGCCTCGCGCACCTACGAGTTCGACGACAAGGACGAGGAGGACTCCGAGGTCCTGTCCGCGCACGACATCATCGACGCCGAGCGTTTCGCCGAGCGGCAGGAGGAGGACGACCACCGCAGCGCCGCCGAGCGCGCGGCGGCCGACCGCACCTGGGCGTTCGGGCACATCATCGTCGACGAGGCGCAGGAACTGTCGCCGATGGCCTGGCGGTTGCTCATGCGGCGCAGCCCGACCCGCTCGATGACGCTGGTCGGCGACCCGGCGCAGACCGCGGAGGCGGCGGGCGTGGGTTCCTGGCAGAAGATCCTGGAGCCCTACGTCCAGGACCGCTGGGAGCACGCCAGGCTGGGCGTCAACTACCGCACGCCGGCCGAGATCATGGAGCTCGCGGCGGCCGTCGTGCGCGCCTCGGACCCCGGCTTCGAGCCGCCGAGCTCGGTGCGGTCGACCGGGGTACGGCCATGGGTGCGGGCCACCGACGACCTGCCCGGCGCGGTCGCGGAGGCGGTGAAGGAGCTGACCCCCGCCGAGGGGCGGCTCGCGGTCATCGCGCCGCGCCATCTGCACCGCAGGCTGGCGGCGCGGCTCGACGGGGTGACGGCGGGCGCGGAGCCGGACCTGACGCGGACCGTCGTACTCCTGGACCCCCGGCAGTCGAAGGGGCTCGAGTTCGACTCCGTGCTCGTGGTCGAGCCGGCGCTCTACGGCACGAGTGACCTGTATGTCGCGCTGACCCGGGCGACCCAGCGGCTGGGGGTGCTGCACACGGGCCGGCTGCCGAAGGCGCTGGTCGACACATCAGTCCCGGGGATCACCAAGACGTAACAGTTCACGCCATGGTCACTGCTTGTGCACGGCCGGTGCGGTATGCGTTGCGGTATGGAAGCCCATTCCGACGCGACCCCGCCGGCCGAAGGCCCCGTACTCGGGTCGCTGTCCGTCGAACCGCTGCTCACCGCCGAATTCGACGTCGACCCCGGGGCGGTGTACGAACGGCTGCGCGGCACCTACGGGCCGGTCGCGCCGGTCGGTCTGCTGGGGGTGCCGGTGTGGCTGGTCCTCGGGTACACCGAGGTGACCGAGGTGCTGCGGAACGAGAACCTGTGGCGGCGGGACATCCGGTACTGGCGGGCGCGGGCCGAGGGGCGGCTGCCGCGGGACTGGCCGCTGCTGGCCGGTTACGAGGTACGGCAGATGATGTTCATGGACGACGAGGAGCATCTGAGGGCCCGGCGTACGCATCACTCGGCACTGAGCCCCTTCCAGGACGCGCGGAGTCCGGAGGGGTGGGAGCTGCGGGCCGCGGTCGCGCGGTACGCCGACGAGCTGGTCGGGATGCTGGCCGCCGAATCGGGGACCGTCGGGTTCGCCGACCTCGGGGCGCAGTTCACGCGGCCCCTGCTGCTGATGGTCACGACCAAACTGTTCGGCTGCCCTGTGGAGTTGGGCGACGAACTGGTCATGGACCTGTGGCGGATGCTGGACGGCGGACCCGACTCCGGACCGGCGACGGCGCGTGCGCTCGGGGCCTTCACCCGGCTCGCCGCGCATCGCAGGGGCCGGCCGGGTGACGACCTCACGTCGTACATGCTGCTCGCGGACCCCGGGTTGTGCGACGAGCAGCTCGGGCGGGAGCTGTTCATGAACGCCGTGTACCTGAACGACATCACCGGGAACATGGTGCTCAACACCCTGCTGGAGGTGTTGCGGGGGAACGCGACGGTCCGCCGGAGCCTGTCGGCGGGGCAGCTGGGAGAAACGGTCAACCGGGCGGCGCTGGCGAACCCTCCGGTGGCCAACATGTGCTTCCGCTTCGCGGCACGGGATGTGCGGTTGGGGGAGGTGTGGGTGCGGGCGGGGGACGCGGTGTCCCCCTCCGCCGCGGCCGCCCACCGCGACCTGCTGGCGATCAGCTCCTCGCACCTGGTCGGATCGACGGTGTCCACCCGGGCGCATCTGGGGTGGGGCGCGGGCCCGCACCAATGCCCGGCTGCGGCACGCGAGTTGGGTGGGACGATCGTGGCGACCGCGGTGGGACGCGTCCTCGACCACTTCGCGCGCGCGGAACTCACCCTTCCTCCCGACCAGTTGCCCTGGCGGTCGGGGCCGGTGGTGCGAGGCCTCAGAGTGCTGCCGGTGCGCTACGAACTGCGGGCGGGGGTGCTGCCGACGCAGCGGCCGAAACCGTCCGAACGGTCCGCCGCGCCGACCGCCGACGGATACGCCCGACGGCTGCTCTCGGTGCTTCGGCGGTTCATGCCCGGAGGCAAGGAAGAAGACCGGATCCTTCCTTGAGGGACCCCAATGAAAGGTGACGGGACATTGATCCGGCACGACATTTTCGCGGACAGGGTGAAGACCGTTCTGGTCAGAGCCGGTCTGCCCATCGCCTCGACCTTCGACGCCACCCTGTCCTCCGGTGTCTATCTGGAGATCGCCGACGACGAGCGGCTGCCTCCCGAGGCGTTCCTCAGGTGGCGGGTGCATCCGATGCTCCAGGAGCACTTCAGGACCGTGCCCCACGACGAACTCCTGAGCGACCCCCAGGTACGGGAGCTCCGCGTTGCGCAGGACGCGATGAACGCCGTGATCACCGCGGTTCTCGACAACGCGGGCTTCCGTACCAGGACTGCGCGGGGTGAGCGGGCGGGAGAGATCCTCGTCGGCGAGTCTCCCGGCTGAGGCCGCGGTTCAGGCCGGCCGCAGCCACACCGTGGCCAGGGGTGGCAGTGTCACCTGGATGCTGGCGGGGCGGCCGTGCCAGGGCTGGGGGTCCGGTTTCAGGATGTCGGGGTTGGTGACGTCGCCGCCGCCGTACTTGGCGAGGTCGGTGTTCAAGGACTCCAGCCAGGCCGGGACGTCGTCCGGGGCGCCCAGCCGGTAGTTGGGGCGGACCACCGGGGAGAGGTTGGAGACCGCGAGGAGCGGGGAGCCCTCCGCGTCGTAGCGGAGGAAGGCGAAGACGTTGTCCTCGGACGCGTCGCCGACGATCCACTGGAAGCCCGCGGGGTTCGTGTCGCACTGCCAGAGGGCCGGGGTGTGGCGGTAGACGACGTTCAGGTCGCGGACCAGGTCGCGCACGCCCCGGTGCTCGGCCTCCGCGCCGTACGCCGGATCCAGCAGCCACCAGTCGGGGCCGTGGGCCTCGGACCACTCGGCGCCCTGGGCGAACTCCTGGCCCATGAAGAGGAGTTGCTTGCCCGGGTGCGCCCACATGAAGGCCAGGTAGGCGCGCAGGTTGGCCCGCTGCTGCCACCAGTCGCCCGGCATCTTCGAGACCAGTGAGCCTTTGCCGTGCACGACCTCGTCGTGGGAGATCGGCAGGACGTAGTTCTCGCTGTACGCGTACACCATCGAGAACGTCATCTCGTGGTGGTGGTACTTGCGGTGCACGGGCTCGTGGGCCATGTAGTCCAGCGAGTCGTGCATCCAGCCCATGTTCCACTTCAGGCCGAAGCCGAGACCACCGAAACCCCCGGGACCCATGTGATGCGTCGCGCGCGTCACGCCGTCCCAGGCAGTGGACTCCTCCGCGACCGTCACCACGCCCGGGACCCGCCGGTACACCGTCGCGTTCATCTCCTGGAGGAAGTCCACCGCGTCCAGGTTCTCCCGGCCGCCGTGCACGTTCGGGACCCACTGGCCCGGCTCGCGCGAGTAGTCGAGGTAGAGCATCGAGGCGACCGCGTCGACCCGCAGGCCGTCGATGTGGAACTCCTCGCACCAGTAAATGGCGTTCGCCACCAGGAAGTTGCGGACCTCACGGCGGCCGTAGTCGAACTCCAGCGTGCCCCAGTCGGGGTGGGCCGAGCGGAGCGGGTCCTCGTGTTCGTACAGGGGGCGGCCGTCGAACTCGGCGAGCGCCCAGTCGTCGCGCGGGAAGTGCGCCGGCACCCAGTCCATCAGGACGCCGATACCGGCCTGGTGGAGCGCGTCGACCAGGTACTTGAAGTCGTCCGGGGTGCCCAGGCGTGCCGTCGGCGCGTAGAAGCCGGTGACCTGGTAGCCCCAGGAGCCGCCGAAGGGGTGCTCGGCGACCGGCATCAGCTCGACGTGGGTGAAGCCCATGTCCTTGACGTAGGCGGGCAGTTGCTCGGCGAGCTGACGGTACGTCAGGCCCGGTCGCCAGGACGGGAGATGGATCTCGTAGACCGAGAAGGGGGCCTCGTGGGCAGGGGCGCCGGCCGCCCGCTTCGCCAGCCACTCCTCGTCCTGCCACTCGTGGTGCGAGGCGTGGATGATCGAGGACGTGTTGGGCGGGACCTCGGTGCGCCGGGCCAGCGGGTCGGCGCGCAGGGTCTTGGAGCCGTCGGGGCGGGTGATCTCGAACTTGTACAGCTCGCCCTCGCCGACACCGGGCACGAACAGCTCCCAGACTCCGGTGCCGCCGAGCGAGCGCATGGCGAACGCCGAGGGGTCCCAGAAGTTGAAGGTGCCGGCCACCCGCACACCGCGCGCGTTCGGCGCCCACACCGTGAAGCGTGTTCCCGCCACGCCCTGGTGGGTCATGGGCTGCGCGCCCAGCGCCGTCCACAACTGCTCGTGCCGGCCCTCGCCGATCAGATGCAGGTCGAGGTCACCGAGCGCGGGCAGGAAGGCGTACGCGTCCTCGGTCTCCTGGACCGTCTCCTGGTACGCCACGAGCAGCCGGTAGGAGGGCACCTCGCTCAGGGGCACCAGGCCGGAGAAGAAGCCGTCACCGTCGTCGTGCAGTTCCGCACGCACGTCCCCGGCCAGGACCGTGACACCCGTGGCGTAGGGACGGAACGTCCGGAAGGCCACCCCGCCGGGAACCCGGTGCGCGCCGAGCACCCCGTGCGGATCGTGGTGGGTGCCGGACAGCAGCCGCTCCCGGTCGCCGCCGTCGAGGGCGGGGGAGACGGGTACCTCCGACGGCGGCACGGACGCAGGGGCGGTGGCCTCTTCGGCAGTGACCGGCGCGAGCGGCTCCACGACGGCGTCCTCGGCGGCCACCTTCGGCGTCACGGTCTTCTTCGCGGTCACCTTCTTCACTACGGCCTTCTTCGCCGTGGTCTTCTTGACGGCTGCCTTCTTGGCGGTCGCCTTCTTCACGACAGGCTTGTCGACCGCCGCATCCTTGACCAGTGCCTTCTTGGCAACGGCCCGCTTGGCAACGTCCTTCTCGGCGCCGGCCTTCTTCGCGGCGCCGACCTTCTTGGCGACCGCCTTCACGATGCCCGCCGCGTCGGCAGCCGTCTTCCCGGGACCGGCCTTCTTGGCGGGCGCCTTCTTGGCCACCGGCTCAGCCTTCTTCGCCGAGGCCTTCGTGGTCACTGCCTTCTCCGCGGCCTTCTTCTTCACAGTCTTCTTCGGGTCCGAACCGCTGGGGGTGGGCGGAGTCACGGGTAAAGCCTCCTCGGCGGGAGTCGGGTCGGTCAGATCAGGTCGGTTGTCGCGTACCGCGCGACCGCGGCCATCGGCACCTGCAGCCAGTCCGGGCGGTGCCGGGCCTCGTAGAGGACCTCGTATATGGCCTTGTCGGTCTCGTAGGCGCGCAGCAGCACCGGATCGGTCCGCGGGTCCACGCCGCTGACCTCGGCGTATCCGGAACAGTACGCGGCCCGGCAGGCTTCGGCCCAGCCCGGTACCGGCAGATCGGTCGAGTGTGCCGCGTAGTCGAAGGAGCGCAGCATCCCGGCGATGTCCCGGGCCGTGGGCTGCGGCAGCCGGCGTTCGGAGAGCGGCTTGGACGGCTCGCCCTCGAAGTCGATCAGCGACCAGTGCCCGGCGGCCGAGCGCAGGCACTGGCCGAGGTGGAGGTCGCCGTGGATGCGCTGCGCGGTCCAGGTGCTGCCCTCGGCGGCGAGATCGCCCAGCGCGGTGAAGGCGGAGCGCAGGCCCGGAGCGTGCGGCCGGAGCGCGGGCACCGCCTGTACGGCCGCCTCCAGCCGCTCGATCATGCCGTCGACCAGCAGGCGCAGCTGCTGGTGGCCCAGCGTCACGGTGGGCAGCGCCCGGGCGAGCGCGGTGTGCACCTCGGCGGTGGCCCGCCCGAGCGCGTGCGCCTCGGCGCTGAAGTCCTCGCCCTTGGCGAGCTCCCGCAGGGCCAGCTCCCAGCCGTCCGAGGCGCCCTGTACGAAGGGCTGGAGCACGCCCAGGGTGTACGGCTCCCCGTCCAGCTCCGCCCGCAGCCATCCGGTGGGCGCGGGCACCCGGGGGCAGCCCTCGCGGGCCAGCGCCAGCGGCAGCTCCAGGTCGGGGTTGACGCCGGGCACGACCCGGCGCAGGAGCTTCAGGATGAACGTATCTCCGTAGACGATCGACGAATTGGACTGCTCGGCGGTCATCACCCGGGCCACCAGGCCCTCCCGGATCTCCTGCTGCGGGTCCCGCCCGAAAGACAGCCCGCCGATCCGGTTCCCGGAGCGGATCGCCTCCAGGAGCAGTTCGGCGGGCAGTGGGTCGTAGAGGGCGTCGTACGCGGTACGGCCGGTGAGCGGGCCCTCCTCGACATGGCCGATCAGCGCGGGCGCCAGCCTGGGCGGCAGCGCCTCGCGCACGCCTATGAGGAGCTGGTAGCAGTCCCCGGGGTGCGGGGCGGAGCCCACGGTGAGCGGCTGGTGGGCGCGGACCAGCAGGTGGTAGAGGCCGAGCTTGGCGGTGGGCGGCAGCAGCTCGGTGGCCGCCACCAGGGAGAACCCGGTGACCGGGCGGCCCTTGCCCGCGAACCAGCGCTGCCGTGGCAGCCACTCGCGCAGGAGTGGATCAAGCGAGGCGAGGATGCCTGAACTTGTCGTGGCGGTACGCGTGACGGCTTCCGACATGGGGTGGCGTCCTTTCCCCGGGCTGGCTGGTCGGGGTGTTACTGATGCGTGCCCCGGGTGGGGCGGTGGAAACCGCCCCACCCCGGCCTTCGTCGGCTAGGCGGCTTCCTTGCGGAGCCGGAACCAGTAGAACCCGTGCCCGGCGAGCGTCAGCAAGTACGGCAGATCACCGATGGCCGGGAACCGCACCCCGCCGAACAGCTCGACCGGATGCCGTCCGTTGAAGGCACTCAGGTCCAGTTCCGTCGGCTGCGCGAACCGGGAGAAGTTGTGGACGCACAGGACCAGGTCGTCCTCGTACTCCCTCAGGAACGCGATCACCGCCGGGTTCGACGACGGGAGCTCGGTGTAGGAGCCGAGGCCGAAGGCGGCGTTCTGCTTGCGGATCTCGATCATCCGGCGGGTCCAGTGCAGCAACGAGGAGGGCGACGCCATCGACGCCTCGACGTTGGTGACCTGGTAACCGTAGACCGGGTCCATGATGGTCGGCAGATACAGCCGCCCGGGGTCACTGGAGGAAAACCCTGCGTTACGGTCCGGTGTCCACTGCATCGGGGTGCGGACCGCGTCCCGGTCGCCGAGCCAGATGTTGTCGCCCATGCCGATCTCGTCGCCGTAGTAGAGGATCGGCGAGCCGGGCAGGGACAGCAGCAGGGCGGTGAACAGCTCGATCTGGTTGCGGTCGTTGTCGAGCAGGGGGGCGAGCCGACGGCGGATGCCGATGTTGGCGCGCATCCGCGGGTCCTTGGCGTACTCGGCCCACATGTAGTCGCGTTCCTCGTCGGTGACCATTTCCAGGGTCAGCTCGTCGTGGTTGCGCAGGAAGATGCCCCACTGGCAGTTGGCCGGGATGGCCGGGGTCTTGGCGAGGATCTCCGAGACCGGGTAGCGGGACTCGCGGCGGACGGCCATGAAGATGCGGGGCATGACCGGGAAGTGGAAGGCCATGTGGCATTCGTCGCCGCCGGACTCGTAGTCGCCGAAGTAGTCGACGACGTCCTCCGGCCACTGGTTGGCCTCCGCCAGGATCACCGTGTCCGGGTAGGAGGCGTCGATCTCCTTGCGCACCCGCTTGAGGAACTCGTGGGTTGCCGGAAGGTTTTCGCAGTTGGTGCCTTCCTCCTGGTAGAGGTACGGCACGGCGTCGAGGCGGAAGCCGTCGATGCCCAGGTCCAGCCAGAACCGCAGTGCGGAGATCATCTCCTCCTGGACGGCCGGGTTCTCGTAGTTGAGGTCCGGCTGGTGGGAGAAGAAGCGGTGCCAGTAGTACTGCTTGCGGACCGGGTCGAAGGTCCAGTTGGACGCCTCGGTGTCGACGAAGATGATCCGCGCGTCCGGGAACTGCTTGTCGTCGTCGGCCCACGTGTAGTAGTCGCCGTAGGGGCCGTCGGGATCCCTGCGGGACTCCTGGAACCACGGGTGCTGGTCGCTGGTGTGGTTCATGACGAAGTCGATGATGACCCGCATGCCGCGCTGGTGGGCGGCGTCGACGAACTCCACGAAGTCGGCGAGGTCACCGAACTCCGGCAGCACGGCGGTGTAGTCCGAGACGTCGTAGCCGCCGTCCCGGAGCGGTGACTTGAAGAACGGCGGCAGCCACAGGCAGTCGACGCCCAGCCACTGCAAGTAGTCGAGTTTGGCGGTCAGGCCCTTGAGGTCGCCGACACCGTCGCCGTTGCTGTCCTGGAAGGAGCGGACCAGCACCTCGTAGAAGACCGCGCGCTTGAACCAATCCGGGTCCCGGTCCTTGGCGGGGGTGTCCTCGAAGGTGTCGTGGACGGGCTCGTTGACGATCATATTGTGGGTGACCCTCCGATCTGCGGGGTGGACGGTCGCAGGACGGTGAGGATGTGCGCGGGGCGAGTGCCCGGTTCGAGACGCACGTAGTTCGCCCTGCCCCAGTGGTAGGTCTCGCCGGTGAGCTCGTCGCGCACCGGCACCGACTCGTGCCATTCCAGGCCGAGTTGCGGCATGTCCAACGAGACCGTGGCCTCCTGGGTGTGGTGCGGATCGAGGTTCACGACCACCAGAACCGT
>NZ_JBIWLX010000034.1:0-49585 GCF_044766405.1 Streptomyces sp. NPDC102270
CCCTCCGCGTGAAGTCCATGCCGAGTATGAGAAGTTGCGAATCGCCGCGTAAAATTAACGGTCAGAAGCCTGTCCGGAAAACGCGAGGCCCCTCAAGAGGCACACCGGACCGTCATCATGTCCGGAATTGGTTGTGCGCGCGTCCCATCACATTGCGTGGTGTGCAGCGGCCATGGATCCTGAAAGGCTTGCCACAGTGGTAGGCATTTGGGGGAAGTGATGGCCCGCCCGGCAGTACGAGATGGCAGCGATCCCAAAGCCGTCCGCGACACTCGCGTATTGATCGACTGTCTGCAGGAGCTGGTGCGGGGCGCCATCTCCAAGACCATCCGGGACTGTGCCAAGTACCCGGAAACGGTGTGGCTCGTGGAAGCCCCCGACGGGATCGTGCGTCGCGCTGTGGACGCCGACCCTCGCATCATGGTCGTCAAGCACCGTCCGCCCAAGGAAGCACCGCAGCTGCCGACGATCCTGCATGGCAGGGTGTCCGCCGAGGCCGCCGCCACGGCGGGTCCGCAGCCTCCCGAACTGGTTGACGACACGTCGAATGAGCGTCAACTGGCCGACGACGTCCAGGCTAGTGGGGAGGAAGACCAGCTGGCGCTGGAGAGCGGCAGCTCCGCAGAACGCAAGGCGTACGAGGCATGGGCCGTAAAGTGGATGCGATGGTCGCAGGAGGAACTGGCGGCCGAGCCGCAGCGGCGACTGCACCAGCGTCTGTACCGGATGGCCAAGAAGGTCGATCAGGACAGTGACACCTTCGAAGTAGTCCTGGCTGTAGGTCTCTTGCAGCTCGGGGCCGATCGTCCCTCGGCCCGGGTCCGCCGGCACATCGTGACAACACCGGTGACCCTGACTGTGGAGCCGGCGTCGATCAACGTGACCGTTTCTCTGCTGCCGGATCACCCCGGGCGCCTGGAAGACACCGAATTCCTCAGTGAGTCCGACGGCTACACGTCGGAGCTGCTGGGGGTCGTGCGCTCCGCTGTCGAGGACGTCCCCTTCCACCCACTGTCGGACCGGGCGGCACAAGCCGTGCGCTCGTGGGCGCAGCGGGCTTTCTCGGGGTCGACCGAGTGCTCCCGTTCGACCCCAGCGGGCAGCACCCCGATCTGACCGCCGAACCCCAGGTGCGGTCACTGCATCATGCGCCCGCGCTCATCCTGCGCGAGCACGGCCAGCGCTCCGTGCTCGGCTTCTACGAGAGCATCGCCCGAGCGCTGAAACGTCCCGGAGCACAAGCTCCTCTGGGGCTCGCACAGCTGTTGTATGACCTCGAACCGGAGCACAGGACGGCCTGGGGGAGCAGGAGCGGCTCCGTGCCGCCGGCACTGGGACCGGACCCGCTGTTCCCGATGATCACCAACGCTGCCCAGCGCGATGTCCTGGACCGACTGCAGCACGATACGAGCGTCGTGGTCCAGGGCCCGCCGGGCACCGGAAAGACACACACCATCAGCAACCTGATCGCCGCGCTCCTCGCCGACGGCAAGCGCGTCCTGGTCACCAGCGCGAAGAGCCAGGCCCTGAAGGTGCTGCGCGACCAGCTTCCGGCCAAGCTGCGCAGCATGTGCGTGATCCAGAGCGATCAGTGGCAGGGCGGGAACTCCGATCTGAGCCAGTCACTGGGCGCCTTGGCACACCTGAACGCGACAACGAACCTCGATCGACTCCAGCAGCGCATTGACGATCAGCAGACCCAGCGACGCCAGCTCATGGCCCAGCAGGCCAAAGTCCGCGACCGCCTGCGGCAGGTACGTGAAGTCGAGTGGTACGAGCATCCCGAGATCGCCCCCGGATACCGGGGGCGGCTCGACGACATCGTGAAGGCAGTGGAGCAGGGCGGAGCTGAGTACCAGTGGCTGCCGCCCCTGGACGCCCAGGCCGCGCAGATCCCGCCGCTGACCACGGACGAGGCCCAGCGGCTGTGGCTCCTCGTCACCCAGCACGGCCCCGGAATCCTCGACGCCCACCTCCAGTACTGCCCCGACCCGGCCAGTCTGCCCGCTCCAGCGGACGTCTCCCGCCGCATCACGGAACTCCAGGCAGCTGAACAGGCTCTCGGTCCCGAGCCCGTCACACCCCTCGCACAGGCGCTGGCGGACCACGGCGATACGGGACTCACGGCGTTGGAAACGTTGCTCGACCGAGCCCAGCAGGCTCTGCAGAGAGTAGGCCTGTCCGCGGACCCCACCTCCTGGCAGGCGGACACCTGGTCCACACGCGCCCTGCAGGACGGCATCGCCCAGCGATGGCAGCAACTGTGGGACAGCATCCGCAACGCCTCACAGCGTGCGCAGCAGACCCATGACGAGATAGCCGCCGCCTCCTTCCTGGAAGTGGAGATCCCCCGCCTCTCCGAAAGCGAGGAGAAGGAGCTCCTGATCGCGGGCCGCAATCTGGAGCAGCACGTCCTGCGCACCGGAACACTGAACACGCGATGGCCGCGGCCGGCTGTCGTCAAACAAGCCCGCTTCCTCCTCGAACAGTGCCGGGTAGAAGGCATGGCGCCCGCCGGCAGTGAGCACATCACCGCGGTCGTACGCCATCTGGAGATGCGCGCCCACGCCCGCACCCTGCGCGGGCGGTGGACCGGAGTCGGATCGGCCGTCGGACAGGACGCCGCCGAACTGCTGATCTCCGAGCTCCTGGACCGGGCCGTCGTTCTGCAGGCCATCGACACCTGCGTACAGGTCATCCGCCAGGTCCACGCAACCCTGCTGGCCGACGGCATCCACATGCCGGTCACCACCGCCGAGCAGCGGCGCGACATCCGCCAGGCCACCCTCCAGGCCCGCCAGCTCCTGCACGTCGAAACCGCCACGCAGTGCTTCGAAGAGATCCTCAAAAGCCTTCCGCAACCCCACCCGTATGGCGTCGAAGAGCTCCAGCGCGCGGCGGATGCCGCAGCGGCCCGTGACGCGCAGGCTTACGCGCTGGCGGTGGATGCGCTGGCCGCGGCGTACCAGCGTGAGGCAGACCGGCGCGAGACCGGGAAACTCTTCCAGTGCCTTGCCGAGGCCCATCCCGATCTCGCCAAGGACTTCACCGGCGATCCCCTCGCCTCGCACTGGCGCTCCCGGTTCGCCGTCCTGCCCCACGCCTGGTCCTGGCGCCAGGCCCAGGACTTCCTGGAAGCGCACCTGCTCCAGGGATGCGAAGAACAACTCGAAGGCGAACTGGCCCAGATCGAAGCCCGGCTGCACGACCTGGTGGAACAACTGGTCTGCGACCGGGCGGCACATCACTGCGTCAGCCGCATGACCACCAAACACAAACAAGCCCTCGCCGCCTACGCCAGCGCCGTAGCCAACGCAGGCCAGGGAACCACCGAGTACGGCAAACGCCACCAGCGCCACGCACGCTCAGCCATGCAGACAGCACAAGGAGCAGTACCGGCGTGGATCACGCCGCTGAACCGCGTAGCGGAAACGATCAGCCCCGAACCGGACTCCTTCGACGTCGTCATCGTCGACGAAGCAAGCCAAGTGGGTCTGGACGGAGTGCTGTTGCTCTGGCTCGCGCCGCGCATCATCGTCGTGGGAGACGACCGGCAGTGCGCCCCGTTCTACACCGGCAGCAAGCACGACCGGATCACCCAGATCTTCGACGAACGCATGGCCGCCCTCGAACCCTGGCAGCGTGAAGGCTTCGACCCCAAGTCCAACCTGTACGACCTGCTGCAGTCCCGCTTCACCGAAGTGATCCGTCTCACCGAGCACTTCCGGTGCATGCCGGAGATCATCAAGTGGTCCTCCATGCAGTTCTATCCCGACAAGCAGCTCGTCCTGCTGCGGCAACACGGCTCCGACCGCCTCCCGCCGCTGAAGGTCGTCCACGTGCCCGAAGGTCACTGCGAAGGACGCCGGGACAAACTCATCAACCGGCCGGAGGCAGAGGCTGTCGTCAACGAACTGCACCGCCTCACCCAGGACCCCGCCTACGCCGACCGCAGTATCGGCGTGATCATCCTGCGCCACGGCGACCAGACACGCCTGGTACAGAACCTCGTCGACCAGCGCATCGACATATCGGCCCGCGAATGCCACAGCATCCAGGTCGGCACGCCCGAGCAGTTCCAGGGAGACCAGCGCGACGTCATCCTTCTGTCGATGGTCGTCGACGGAGCCAACGCCATCGCCGCAACCGGCCGGAACCACGAACGACGCTTCAACGTGGCCGCCAGCCGCGCCCGCGACCAGATGTGGCTCTTCCACTCCATGACCGCCGACCAGCTCAGCAGCAAGGACCTACGCCGCTCCCTGCTCACCTACATGGTCAGCCCACCCCCGCCCTACACACACCCCCACCAGCCCACCAACGTCAGCGCAGACCGACACTGCGCGCCCTTCGACTCCCTCTTCGAGCAGCGCGTCTTCCTGCGCATCAAGGAACGCGGCTACGACGTAGTACCCCAGTGGGAAGTCAACGGAAAACGCATCGACCTCGTCGTCACGGGAGACCACGGACGCCTCGCAGTCGAGTGCGACGGAAGCCCCTACCACTCCACCCCCCAGCAGATCCAAGACGACGCCGAGCGTGAGCGGGAGCTACGGCGTGCCGGCTGGACGTTCTGGCGCATACGCAGCAGCGCCTTCGACCTCTCACCCGAAGAGGCCCTGGAACCACTGTGGGAACGCCTGACCGAGCTGGGCATCCACCCGCGCACCGCCCGCGAGACAACCGACGACGACGCGCTGACAGACCCGACCTGGACTCCGGTCGGCCTGGCCGAGACCGAGCCCGACGAAGACACGGACCTCTACGACGGCGAGCCGGACGAAGACAGCGAGGGACACTGACATGGACAACTTCGACGACACCACGCTCGAAGAACTCGCCGCCATGATCTGCGGAGACGAGCCGGGCATGAAACGCCGAGCAGGCTGGGAACTCGCTCCATTCCTCCGCCGGGCCGGCTGGGAAGACGTCCCCGACCACGACGGCAGCCCACGCCACCACTGGGTCCACACCATCCTGCGCGAACGGCAGGAGGACCAGGCGGGGGACACCGAGCGCATCATCCTGCGCCTGGCCGACCGGCGCGAATACCAACAACAACTCGCCGACTACGACGCCGTCATCCAACGCCTCCAGGAAGTCCTCGCCCTCGAAGGCCGCCGCGTCGAATACCGCAAGGGCACTCCGCTCCTCATCGAGTACGACCCCGACGAACCCCCTCGCCCCCAGCGCGTAGAACTAAAGGTCGCCATCACCGACATCGTCTCCGACCCCGACCTGGCCCGCGCCGTGCAACTACGCCTCGACGAAGCCCGTATCTGCCAAGAACACGGCGCCTACACCTCCGCCGTCATCATGCTCGGGAGCCTCCTCGAAGGCGTCCTCGTCCACGCCGCGGACGTCAGGCCCGCGACCACGCCGCTGACCCGGCCCGCCCGCGACACACGGCTGCAGGACCTCATCCAGCACGCCCACACCAACCAGTGGATCGACCAAGACGCAAAAATGGCCTCAGACCTGCTGCGGACCTACCGCAATCTCGTCCACCCCCTTGCGGAGAAGCGAGCCAAACACAGCGCAGACTTCGACACGGCCGACCTCTGTTGGTCCACAGTCAACGCGGTGCTTAACGACCTGGCGGCAAGCAACCCTCAATAGACGTTGGTAACAGGGTTGACGGGGTGGAGAGACATCTGGCCCTTTCTCCGCACATCCGTCAACGCCGCACGGCCGGGAAGGCCGCCAGGAGTCGTCCATCGACTGCGGAGCGCACTGATCACCAACTCGCATGGACGCTGCTGGCAGCCCCAGCCCGACTGGAACCAACATCCGTCACACTCGAAGGATGGTTATGCAGCGGGTGCCTTCGAACGGTTGGACGCCGGATGAGTGTTGAGATCATCCCTGACAGGGAACAACATGATCACAGCGACCGCTAGCACTATCGTGCTGCTGCCCGCCGCAGCGCCGTCCTTCACGCAACATGGAGTGTAAATCTAACGGCGGATCTGACGATCATGGGAGAGATGTCAAGTGACCGACACCGCCGTGGAGTTGGAAACCGTGGAGCCTGTCGAGAGTGCCCAGCCGTGCCCTGGCGTTCGGGTGCGGGCGGGATGCCGTGCTCGCCGAGGATCTACCAGACCGTAGAGGCAGCGACCTTGATGCCCGGCGCCGCAAGCTCGCCATGGATCCGGCGATACCCCACGAGCTGTTCTCACGCGCCGGACGCAGCCCCAGAGTGCGAATCGAACGAACGGTCGGCGGGCTCCCGCGACGCTTCGGCACGCAGGTCGCGGCATGCCGTCGCCTCAGCAGATCGCGATGCCAGCGCAAGATCGTGTCCGGACGAACCAGTGCACGCTCATGAAAGCACGAGGTTAGGTAGTAGGCGGAGCTGGCTCTGGTGGGTAGCCCTTGGCGCGGAGGAAGGCGTCGAGGGCTATGGCGACGATGTCGCCGTGGGGGATGCCGCTGTCGGCGTTGTAGCGGTGGATGCGGCGTTGGAGCTGGAGAGCTTCGGGGACGGAGTAGTTGAGCTGCCCTCGGCCGATGTGGCGCGTTGCGATGATCGCTCGGGTGTCGGCGTGCGGAGCGAAAGGGTCGTCGTTGGGGTCGGAGTGGGCTTCGAGGGCGTCGGAGAGATGGCGCAGCAGACGGATGTGGTGGGTGTAATCGGGCATGGTGCGCTCCGGTGGCTGCGACTAGGCGAGTAGTGATCCGGCTAGTCGACTATTGGGCTAGTGGAATAGTCGACTGGGTGGACGCGGAATCGCGTCCACCCAGCCCTGCTCGGAGGCGAACGGATCGGATGGTCAGAAGCCTCGGGTGCTAAGCCACTCGTCCATCGCCACGGCGACGATGTCCCCGAGCGGCAAATGATCGAGCTCGTTGTCCAGCGCGAAGCGCTTGATCCGCCGCTTCAGTTTCAGCGCGGCCGGTACGGACGAGTCGAGGCTCTCGCGCGTGATGATGCGCTGGTTGAGGATGACGGCCGTTTCGGGGATGTCCCTGGGGCGGCCGGGGCCGTGAGTCCACGGCGTTCCCTCGCTGGGGGCTGTTTCCGGGCGCCCGCTCTGTTCCTGCTGAAGCCCCGGTGCCTCTGTCCTCACTGGAAACGAGGTAGTGCCTGCTACGGGAGCGCTTGTCGGGCGGATGGCCACTTCTGCGAGCGGGGTCGCGGCAGTAGACGCGGCCGGGGCATGAGCCGGCCCATAGTGTGAAGCGTGCTCGTGGGGCTGTATGGGCGGGACCGTAAGTGCCGTGGATTTAGCAGTTGGGTCCGTGGGCGGCATCTGCTGTTCCACCGGCTCCCCTGCGGGAGGCTGCCACGGCTGTCGGGCGGTGGTGGCCGGGGGAGCCCACTGGCTGTTAGCCGTCTCCCGCGCAGGGGCGTTCGGCGCGGCTTCGACGGTCGGCTCGACGAGCGTCTGCGCCGCTTTGGGCACCGTCTCGGTGCGATCCTGTGCCGACTCCTCGATGGGAGCTGTGGAGGTAGTTGGCTGGACCTGGGGCTCGCTCGCCGGCGCGGGACGGAATTCGTCCTGGGGGATGGTCTTTTCGGTGGCGATCTGCTCGGGGGTGAGCTCGGCGCCCGGCGGTGGGGGAGGGGTGGTCTTCTTGGCGCCGCCGAGGGTGCGGCCGGTGCGGCGGGGCGGGGGCTTGGGCCTGTCGTTGTTCTCGCTCATGCGGTGAGTTCCTTCATCAGCTCGGCGTACTCGCTCAGTTCGGTGGGGATCTCACCGAAGGCCTCCATGTAGTGGACCCAGGAGTGGATGGTGGTCTCGGCGAGGGGGAAGGGTTCGTCGCGGTCGGGGCCGATGCCCTGGCCTTCATCGGGCTGCAGGAGTTGGTCCTTGGCGGTGCGGGGCAGCGACGTGCGGTCGTCGGCTTTGACCATGACGACGTGGGCGGTGACGTCGTGGGGGTTGCGGGCGGCGGCGCGTTCGGCCTCGTCGAAGGTGGCCACGAGCTTGCGGCGTTCGATCTTGGTGGGGGCGACCGGCACGAGCAGCAGGTTCGCCTCGGTGACAGCCTCGTGGAAGATGCGGGCGATGCCGCCGCCGGCGTCGACCACGATCGCGCCGAACTCGGTGCGCTGGGTGCGGATGTACTCGGCGATGTCGTCGAAGGGGTACCGCTCGACCGCCAGGTTGGCCGGGATGACGAAGCCCTCGGCTTGGGCGACTTTGAACCAGTCGTAGGCGGACTGGCTGGTGGGGTCGGCGTCCAGCAGTAGTGTGGGCAGGCCGAGGACGACGGCGTAGTAGAGGGCGATGAACCAGGCGGAGGTGGTCTTGCCGGTGCCGCCCTTGAGCATGCCGACAACGATGACGAAGGCGTCCCAGACGCTGGCTTTAGCCGCGTCCAGGGTCTTGTGACGGGTGTTTTCGTTCACGTGTGTTCAATCTCCAGGAAGCAGAAGGGTGTTGGTTGGTGCCGCGGGTGGCGGCGCACGTGGGCGGCGGACTGGTGGCGGGGCGCGAGCTGCGCGGCTGTGCCGGGAATGGCGTCGTGGCTGAGTCGGCAGCTGACCGGCATGCCCGACACGACGAGCGACGGACAGGTCTGGGCCGGTCACGGCTGCTTCCCCTCGCCAGGAGTAGGGCCATGTCGGTGCTGGGACCGCATGCGGGTCTTCGCCTGGTGAAGAAGCCGGTAGACCGTGGCAACGGAATAGTTGGAGTCCTTGGCAAGGTCTGGCACGGAAGCGCCGGCTTCGTACCGGGCGCGCAGGGACAGCGCGAGCTTGTGTCGCTCGGCGGCCCGTCCTGCGGCGCGCATAGTCAGCGTTTGCTGCGTGGTGCGCACGCTGCCGCCGGCCTCGATCAGCAGACCCCGGGCAGCACGCCTCGACTCACCTGCAGCTGCCGCGAGTTCGGTGAGGGTTGCGCCGTGCTGCTCGTACAGGGTGCGCAGGTGGGCTGCGAGTCGCTTGCGGGCTTGTGGGTCCTGGCGCATCCTGCGGGTCTGCCACGACGTGCGCATCACGGTCCCGGCGTCGTGCAGCCGGTTGAGGACCGTGCCGTAGGACAGGC
Source organism: Streptomyces sp. NPDC102270 (assembly GCF_044766405.1). NCBI lineage: Bacteria > Bacillati > Actinomycetota > Actinomycetes > Kitasatosporales > Streptomycetaceae > Streptomyces > Streptomyces sp. NPDC102270. The sequence continues at coordinate 9,000 of NZ_JBIWLX010000034.1, forward strand.
CGCTGGCAGCGACCAGTTCGTCGACCGTGGCACCGGACTCGTACTGCTTACGCAGGGACTCGGGCGTCACCGCCTCGCTCGCATCGGAGGTGACTGGGGGAGGGGGTTTCATGCGACGGACTCCCATTCGCTGAGGGCTTCGGCATGGGCGGCGGCCAGTTCGTCGTAACTGCGTTGGTCCGATGGGGTGATGAGGATCAGGCGGCCGTCGGTGGCGACCCGCCAGTCGGCGGCCGGGCGGCCGGTGACCGGGTCGAGGACGCGTCCGTCCGGGGTGTGCCAGGTCGGCGGGATCTCGTCGGGACGCGGCATTGGGACCAGGACCTGGCGGCCGTTGCGGACGATGACCACGGCCCTGGTGCGGTGCTCCGTAAGCCGATCCAGTGCCTGCTGGTAGACCACACGTTCGGCCGCGTGCAGGTCCTTCCGCCTGGCCCCAACGCCGTTGGTGCCGTATTGCTCAGCGACCGTGTCCCAGCCCACTGCCAGCGCTGCGATGTGGCCGGTGTCGGCGTCCGCGAGGGGGATGCCGAAGCCCTTCAGTGCACGGGGTGCGAGTGCCCAGGTTTCTCCGGTGCGCTGGACGAGTCCGTGGTCGGCGAGGCGATTCAGTGTCCGGTAGGTGGTGGCGCGGGAGACTGAGGCGGTACCGACGAGTTCGCCGACCGTCTGATCCTGGCGTACGTGCAGAGCGCTGATGAGCATGAGGGCGGCGCTGCCGAGGCCGTGGTGGGTGAAGGCGTCGTGGCCCATCAGATGGCCGAGGACGGTGGAGTCGATGTCGGCCGTCGTGGCCGTCTCAGGGGTGGTCCACTCCTCAAGTGCCGGGTCGGGGGGGAACTGAGTGGTCCACGAACGAGACAGCCGTACCGGGGCACCGTGACCGCGCAGGTTGCCGTGGTTGAGGTACCAGGTCGAGCCCTCCCGGCCATGGCCGACCCGCAGCCGGCGCAGCCAGCCTCCCGGCTTCAGGATCGTGTCGTAGACGGCCCGCAGTGTCGTGCGGGAGATGCCCGCCTCTTCGGCGGTCTGGCGCTCGCTGGCGTGGTGCAGGAGTCCGCCTGCGATCTCGGCGAAGTTCAGATGCGCGCGCAGCACCCGCAGCGCGGTCCGTCCCCGCTCCCCACGCCAGGGCGTGGTCTCGATGCGGCCGCGCAGCGCGGCGAGAACCTCGAACGCGTCGTGCCGCGAGCCCAGCGCCAAGGTGGCGCTGACTGTCTGGACAGCGCTGTTCCAGACCCGGCGGATGTAGTCCAGGGCGCGCGTCTGCCCAGACCGCAACGCGATGCCGCGGGTGTGTCGTCCGCCTTCGTGCTCGGGGTGCAGCAGGAGTTGCGTCAGCTGGTCGACGTTGCCGCCGACGCGGGCGACGTGGCAGGCGATGGCCGCGGTGATCCGGTGCCCGTGCTCGGCCGCGCCCTGACGGTCCCCACGCAGGACCAGGCTTCGACGATCGGATGCGAGTCGGCTGTAACTGCCGGCGGCGTAGCGGCCGGTGAGGTCGCCGAGCAGGATCAGATCGGCCGCAGCTGACGGCAGTCGGGACAGGCCCAGGGGGCCGCGGAGGTGGGTGACGTGTCGTTGGGGGAGTGGCTGGTGGATGCTTTCTGGCACGGTGGGGTCGTCTCGCAAAGACGTGGACGCCACCCAGGCCCGCTAAAACCACGGGCGGCATCCGGAACCGACCTCCATCGGCGCCAGCAAGGTCTCCAGGACGGCCGTCCTGGAGGCCCTCGTACGACTGGCTCCGAGCGGAGGTAGGCGTCCCCATCGCAGCTCGACCGAGATCGAAACAGAGGACCGTCAGAGTGGCCCACTCGTGATCCACACCGGTCAACTCGGGTCCCTCAAAGGCCAGTTTCAGGGGCTGATGCCTCTGACTGCCTCTGAGCGGCCCGGGTCGAACCGGGGTCGAATCGGAGTGTTTTCCTCTGACTGGCTCCGCTCGCCTCTGCAACCCGTCCTAGCAGGTCACAGCCTCATCGCCCCCACACAAGCGCAGGTCAGAAAGGTGCGCTAGCTGTACCACTGGTTCCTGGCGAAACTCGTCGTATGCGGCATGGCTGCGGCTCCCGTCGTTGGGTGATGACGACATCGTCCGGAAGGGTGTCGCGACACCGCAATACCTCTTCCGCCCCACGGAAGGGGCCAGGGAAAACGCCTGTTCAGGGCGGGTGCTCGTCTGGGGAAGTGACATCACTTCCTGATCGGGTGCGGATTCCTCACCAAAATGCTCGCCGCCTGGATGGGCATCCCCGCGTTCGCCGTCGCCTGGCTCGTGGATGGGAGCGGCCCCTGGATATCGCGAGTGCGGCGTCTGCTGGTGGGTCGCCATGGTTGCCCTGTGGCCGCCCACCTGGCATGTGCGGGTCGCCACCGGACCTCCTCCGAGGGCGCGGGCCTGCTGTGACTTCTCCCACCTGCTCTTGCCTGGGCGAGAAGCGCTTGCCTACGTTCGGTCCCATGTCCTCTCATGGCCGCGCCGTTCCAGGCGACCCGCTCCCGACGGTCGACCTGGACATCGACCTGAGCTCACATGAACTGCTCCGGCGCGCTCATGTCCTGGACGCTCTCGGCCCCGACTGGGATCCCGTCGCCGCGCTGCGCGGTGAGGAAGCGGCGTATGAGCTGCTGTATTCCGGCCTGAGCGCGGAGCAACAGCGCGTGTACGACGATCTGGTCTCGGCCGGCGTGCTGCCGCGGAGAGGCGGGGGCGATGCTGCCGCTTGACCCGCAGGCGGACATCGGGCGGCGCGCCTGGGTGGCCTGCCCGAACTGCGACGACCGTCGTGGGTGCGCCACCTGCGAGCAGGGGCGCACCTGTTCCGAGCACTGGCGCTACCTGCTGTCCCACGTGGGCAGCCTGCTCCACCTGCAGTGCCGGTCGTGCACCCACATCTGGACACATGAGACCCACTTCGGTGCCACCCGCTCCCGGTGGGAGCGCATCACCAGCGGGCTGCGACGCATGTGATCATCAGTGGCTCCGTCGGTCGCGGCCAGTGAGGCCGGACGGCGGATCGGCGCCCGCTTTCGGATGATCCCACCGCCTGTCGTCGGGAACGGCGGGCCGCCTTGCCCGAGGATCGTGTCCGGCGGCCATCCCTGCCTGCCGTTCGTCCGTCCCGGAGGCAGCCGTGCACATCCTGCTACTGGCCAGTGCGTTCAACAGCCTCACCCAGCGTGTCCACGCCGAGCTGCGCGACCGAGGCCACACCGTGGCGGTGGAACTCGCCCTGCCCGGCAGCCCGTTGCCCGAAACCGTGCGGCGGCATGCACCGCAGCTCGTCGTGGCGCCGATGCTGAAGACGGCGATTCCCGAGGAGGTATGGACAGCGCACACCTGCCTCGTCGTCCATCCCGGGCCCGTGGGGGACCGCGGCCCCTCCTCCCTGGACTGGGCGATTCACGAGGGCGTCGACCAGTGGGGCGTCACCGTCCTGCAGGCCGACGGGGAGATGGACGCCGGTGACGTGTGGGCCTGTGTACCGTGCCGGGTCCCTCCGGTGTCCAAGAGCGAGTTGTACCGGGGCGAGATCGCCGACGCCGCCCTCGAGGCCGTTCTGCTCGCGGTGGAGCGCTTCGCCGACGGAACCCACGTACCGCGCAAGCAGGACGTGGCACCCCCGCCGGACGCCCGCCTGCGCCCCCGTCCCTACCTCGACCAGAGCGTCCGGCGAATCGACTGGGCCGAGGACTCCACGCAGGACGTACTGCGCAAGCTGAGAGCGGCGGACTCCCAGCCCGGTGTGCTGGACGTCCTGCTCGGCCGTGAGTGGTATCTGCACGGCGGTCATCCCGAGAGCGTGCTGCGCGGCCGCCCGGGCGAGCTGTTGGCCACCAGGGCCGGGGCGGTGTGCCGGGCCACCAAGGACGGCGCCGTGTGGATCCCCGAGCTGCGGCCCCGGCGCGTGCCCGGGCAGCCGCCCACGTACAAACTGCCTGCCGTGATGGCACTGGGCGACCTGCTGCCGCCCCTGCCCGATCATGCCCTGCCCCCGCTGCCCGAGGTGCGGCACCGTACCTGGACGGACATCCACTACCGGGAGGACGGGAACGTCGGCTTCCTCTCGTTCTCCTTCCCCGGCGGCGCCATGAGCACGGAGCAGTGCCGACGTCTGCTGGACGCCTACCGGGAGGCGTGCGAGCGGCCCACGTCCGTACTGGTGCTGGGCGGCGAACGGGACTTCTTCTCCAACGGGATCCACCTGGGGGTCATCGAGGCCGCGGACGACCCCGCTGCCGAGTCCTGGGCGAACATCAACGCCATCGACGATCTGGTCGAGGCGGTCCTGACCACGACGGACCGACTGGTGGTGGCGGCGGTCGCGGGCAACGCCGCGGCGGGCGGGGTGATGCTCGCCCTGGCGGCCGACGAGGTGTGGTGCCGCTCGGGCGCCGTACTGAACCCTCACTACCGCCTGATGGGCCTGTACGGCTCGGAGTACTGGACGCACACCCTGCCCCGCAAGGTGGGGCCCGCGACGGCCGAACGGCTCATGTCCGAGGCCCTGCCGGTGAGTTCGGCGGGCGCACTGCGCCTCGGGCTCGTCGACCGGGTGGTCGACTGCGGTCCTGACGCGTTCGCGGGGGAGGTCGGCGGCCTGGCGGCCCGTCTGGCGTCACTGCCGGCGACGGCGTCACGGATCACCGCGAAGAAGACGGAGCTGGACCGGCTGGAGAGCGTGACCCCGCTGGCCGGCTTCCGTGAGCAGGAGCTGGCCCGTATGCGCCGGACCTTCGACGACCCGGACGCCCCGTACCACTCGCTGCGCCGTTCCTTCGTCCACAAGGAGCGGCCGGCGTGCACCCCGCCGCACCTCGGTTCCGCCCAGGTTGCGCAAACCGGTCCGCCCCCCTCTGCCGCGGATGTCACCGGAATGGCCCCCTTCGGCGTCTCATCACGACCGAACGGCTGATACGAAGAAAAGCGATGGTCGAAATCTGGGCTTTCATCCCTAACCTCCCCAGGAGGCGGTCCCATGACTGAGGCGACGCCGGACACGGTCGACGCTGCGGACGCGAGTGGCGCGCCCGCCGACGAGACACCCACGATCCACATTCTCTGGATCAACGCGGGCCTGAGCTGCGACGGTGACTCGGTCGCGTTGACGGCGGCCATGCAGCCCAGCATCGAGGAGATCGTGCTCGGTGTGCTGCCGGGCCTTCCGAAGATCGCCGTCCACTGGCCGCTCATCGACTTCGAGTGCGGTCCCGTCGGCGGCTCGGACACGTTCATCGAGTGGTTCTTCAAGGGGGAGCGGGGCGAGATCGACCCGTTCGTCCTGGTCGTCGAGGGCTCCGTTCCCAACGAGGCGATCAAGCCGGAGGGCTATTGGTGCGGCTTCGGCGACAACCCGGAGACCGGCCAGCCGATCACCACCAGCGAGTGGATCGACCGGCTCGCCCCGAAGGCACTGGCGGTCGTCGCCATCGGCACCTGCGCCACCTACGGCGGCATCCACGCCATGGCGGGCAACCCGACCGGCGCGATGGGCGTACCGGACTACCTCGGCTGGGACTGGAAGTCCCACGCGGGCATCCCCATCGTGTGCGTCCCCGGCTGTCCGATCCAGCCCGACAACTTCTCCGAGACGCTCACCTACCTGCTCTACCAGGCGGCCGGCTCCGCCCCGATGATCCCGCTGGACGACAAGCTGCGCCCGACCTGGCTGTTCGGGGCCACCGTGCACGAGGGCTGCGACCGCGCGGGCTACTACGAGCAGGGCCAGTTCGCCCTGTCGTACGACTCGCCGACGTGCCTGGTCAAGCTCGGCTGCTGGGGCCCGGTCGTCAAGTGCAACGTGCCCAAGCGCGGCTGGATGAACGGGATCGGCGGTTGCCCCAACGTCGGTGGCATCTGCATCGCCTGCACCATGCCCGGCTTCCCCGACAAGTTCATGCCGTTCATGGACGAGCCGCCCGGCGCCAAGGTGTCGAGCAACGCCAGCGGAGCGTACGGCGCCGTGGTCCGCAAGCTGCGGTCGATCACCGCAAAGACGGTGGACAAGGAGCCCAAGTGGCGCCAACCCGGAGACAGGATCACCACCGGATACCGACCCCCGTGGTGAGCAATCGCCGCGGCTGACCCGCTCCCCGTTCTCGTGCATGCACCCCCCACCCGAACCTCCCGCGCAACGAAGGGCACGGCACACAGATGGCACCGACGACGAAGGCGGCCGGCGACGGCAGCGGCCTGGTGGAGATGGCCTGGGACCCGATCACCCGGATCGTGGGCAGCCTGGGCATCCACACGAAGATCGACTTCAAGCAGAAGCGAGTCGCCGAGTGCTACAGCACCTCGTCGGTCTTCCGCGGCTACAGCGTCTTCATGCGCGGCAAGGACCCCCGCGACGCCCACTTCATCACCAGCCGCATCTGCGGCATCTGCGGTGACAACCACGCCACCTGCTCGGTGTACGCGCAGAACATGGCGTACGGCGTGAAGCCCCCGCACCTCGGCGAGTGGATCATCAACCTCGGCGAGTCCGCGGAGTACATGTTCGACCACAACATCTTCCAGGAGAACCTGGTCGGGGTCGACTACTGCGAGAAGATGGTCAAGGAGACCAACCCCGGCGTCCTCGAACTCGCCGAGCGCACCGAGGCCCCGCACGCCGCGGAGCACGGCTACCGCACGATCGCCGACATCATGCGCTCGCTCAACCCCCTGGAGGGCGAGTTCTACCGCGAGGCCCTCCAGGTCAGCCGCTACACGCGCGAGATGTTCTGCCTGATGGAGGGCCGCCATGTGCACCCCTCCACGCTCTATCCGGGCGGCGTCGGAACCATCGCCTCCGTGCAGCTCTTCACCGACTACCTCAGTCGGCTGATGCGCTACGTGGAGTTCATGAAGCGCGTCGTGCCCCTCCACGACGACCTGTTCGACTTCTTCTACGAGGCGCTGCCCGGGTACGAGGAAGTGGGCCGCCGACGTGTCCTGCTCGGCTGCTGGGGCGCGCTCAACGACCCCGAGTACTGCGACTTCACCTACGCCAACATGACCGACTGGGGCCGGCGCATGTTCGTCACGCCCGGCATCATCGTGGACGGCAAGCTCGTCACCAACGACCTCACCGAGATCAACCTCGGCATCCGCATCCTGCTGGGCAGCTCCTACTACGAGGACTGGCAGGGGCAGGAGCAGTTCGTCACCCACGACCCGCTCGGCAACCCGGTGGACCCGCGCCACCCGTGGAACCAGCACACCATCCCCACCCCGCAGAAGCGGAACTTCGACGACAAGTACAGCTGGGTCATGTCCCCGCGCTGGTTCGACGGCAAGGACCACCTCGCCCTGGACACCGGCGGCGGCCCCATCGCCCGCCTGTGGTCGACCGCCCTGTCCGGTCTCGTCGACATCGGGTACGTCAAGGCCACCGGCCAGAGCGTGGTCATCAACCTGCCCCGCACCATGACCAAGCCGGAGACCACCTTCGAGTGGAAGATCCCGAAGTGGTCCAACGCGCTGGAGCGCAACCGCGCCCGCACGTACTTCCAGGCGTACGCCGCCGCCGTCGCCCTGCACTTCGCGGAGAAGGGACTGGCGGAGGTCCGTGCCGGACGCACCCAGACCTGGGAGAAGTTCGAGGTTCCGGACGAGAGCATCGGTGTCGGCTTCACCGAGGCGGTCCGCGGTGTCCTCTCCCACCACATGGTGATCCGGGACGGCAAGATCGCCAACTACCACCCGTACCCGCCGACCCCCTGGAACGCCAGCGTCCGGGACACCTACGGCACGCCCGGCCCGTACGAGGACGCCGTGCAGAACACGCCCATCTTCGAGGAGAACACCCCGGAGAACTTCAAGGGCATCGACATCATGCGCGCCGTCCGCAGCTTCGACCCCTGTCTGCCCTGTGGCGTCCACATGTACGTCGGGGGCGGCAAGACGGTGAAGTCGATGCACGTGCCCACCGGCCTGAGCGGACTGGGCGGATGAGCCCGGTCAGCTCCACGGAGCAGACCGGGCGCCGGGTCGAGGAAATCCTCGACAGGCTGGCCGAGAGCGGCGACCCGGCCGCCGCCGCGGCGGCGGAGGAACTCGTCCGGTCCCTCATGGACTTCTACGGTGCCGGCCTCGCCCGCATCCTCCACCTGCTGTCCGGAGCTCCCGGCGAAGCAGCCGCACGCCTCCTGGGTGACGACCTGGTCGCGAGCCTGCTCGTCCTGCACGACCTGCACCCCGAGGACCGCGACACCCGCATCGCCCGCGCCCTCGACGGGGTCGCGGAACACACCCTGGAGGTGGTGGGCTTCGACGAGGAGAGCGGCACCCTGACGGTGCGGGCCCGGGAGGCCGGCGGCTGCGGTTGCGGCTCCGGCGCGGGTGCCCGGGAGGCCGCGGAGGCAGCGCTCGCCTGCTTCGCACCGGAGGTCAGAGCGGTCGACGTACAGACCGCCCCCGCGGGGCCGACGCTCCTCCAGATCGGCACCGCACCGACGGGGGCCCGATGACGGCGTCCCCGGCGACGCGCACGCCCGGCCTGCGGAGGTTCCTCACCGAGAGGCCTCCGCAGCCCGAACGGTGTGAGCTGTGCGCCGTGGCGGTGGAGGCGGGCCACCGTCATCTCGTCGACACCGAGAAACGCGCCCTCGTCTGCGCCTGCCCACCGTGCGCGCTGCTGATGGAGCAGCCGGGCGCCGCCGCCGGCCGCTTCCGTACGGTCCCGGCCCGCTACCTCACCGACCCCGGACACCGCCTCGACGAGAGCGCGTGGGAGGCGCTGCAGATCCCGGTCGGCGTCGCCTTCCTCTTCCGCAACGCGGCGCTCGACCGGCTGGTCGCCCTCTACCCGAGCCCGGCCGGAGCCACCGAGAGCGAACTCGAACCGGCCACGTGGACGGACGTCCTCGGCGGCAGCCGCCTCGCCGAACTGCTCGAACCCGACGTGGAGGCGCTGCTGCTGCGCCGCACCGACGGCCGCTTCGAGTGCCACCTCGTACCGATCGACATCTGCTACGAACTCGTCGGCCGTATGCGCCTGTTGTGGCAGGGCTTCGACGGTGGAGCCGAAGCCCGCGCCGCGCTGGACGCGTTCTTCGCGGACGTCGCGCGACGCGTCCGGCCCCTGGGCGAGGTGGGTCACCCGTGACCGCGTTCTCCTTCGCCTGCACCGGCGTCCGCGCCGACCAGTACGCCGCCGGACCGACCCTCGTCTTCCGGCTGCGCGTCACCGCCGGCGACAACGCGCGCGTGCACGCCCTCGCGTTGCGCTGCCAGATCCGCATCGAACCCGCCCGCCGCGGCTACGAGCCCGCCGAGGCCGACGGCCTCGCGGACCTCTTCGGCGAGCGCTCACGCTGGGGCAGCACGCTCCAGCCGGTGCAGTTCGCCCAGGTCTCGGTCATGGTCCCGAGCTTCACCGGGGAGATCGAGACCGACCTCGTCGTGCCCTGCACCTACGACATGGACATCGCCGCCACCCGCTACCTCACCGCCCTCACCGACGGCGAGGTCCCCCTGCTGATGCTCTTCTCCGGTACGGCGTTCACCGGAGACGGCGGCTTCCAGGTGGAGCCCGTCCCGTGGGACCGCGAGGCGGCCTTCCGGATGCCCGTCACCGCCTGGCGAGAGATGGTCGAGCAGCACTTCCCCGGCTGCGGCTGGATCCGGCTGCCCCGCGACACCATGGACGCCCTCCTCGCCTACCGCTCCCGGCACGCCCTGCCCTCCTGGGAGGCGACCGTCGCGGCGCTGCTGGAGAGGGGTGCCGACCCGCCCGCGCACGACCCGCTGCGCGCCCTCACCGCCACCACCGGAAGGACCGATCCGTGACCGTGACCGCGTTCGCCCCCGAGACCGAGGAGCGCCTCGCTCTCGCCCGGCAGGTGGCCGACGCCGTCCTCTTCGAGGGCTATGTGCTCTACCCCTACCGCGCCTCGGCGGCCAAGAACCGGCTGCGCTGGCAGTTCGGTGTGCTCGTGCCGCCCGGCTGGGGCACCGAGTGCGAGGAAAACGACTTCCAGCACACCGAATGCCTGATGGAACCGAAGGCCGGGGCGACCCTCTCGGTCGAGGTGCGCTTCCTGCACGCCCGACGGCGCACGGTGCAGCGGGCCCGTCCGGACGGCGGCTTCGACACCGTGCCCGAACTCCGCCTCGACGACCGGGTGTTGGTGCCCTGGGACGAGGGAAGCGAGGAGCGCGTCGAGGTGGTCGCCGCGGTGGACGAGCTCCTGGGTGACGGCGTCACGCATCCTTTCCGGCTCCCCGCCCGCGAGGACACCGAGCCGGTCCTGGACGAGGCCGGCCGCGCCGTCGGCCGACTGGTGCGGCGGTGCGAGGAGATCAGCGGGACCGTACGGCTGTCCGCCCGCGAACTCGACGGCCCCTACCGGGTGTTGCGGCTGACTGCCGTCGTCGAGAACACCAGCGACTGGACACCGCCAGAAGGCCGCGGCGCGGACCGGGAGGCGGCGCTGCCGCGCTCCCTGGTGGCCACCCACCTCCTCATGGCCCTCAGCGCCGGATCATTCCTCTCGATGACCGATCCCCCCGAGTGGGCCAAGGGCGCGGTCGCCGCCTGCCGCAACCTGCACACCTGGCCCGTACTCGCCGGCGAACCCGGCCGCGCCGACCTCGTGCTGTCCTCGCCGATCATCCTGGAGGACCATCCGGCCATCGCGCCGGAGAGCCCCGGCGCGCTCTACGACGCCCTGGAGATCGACGAGATCCTCGCGCTGCGCACCGCGGCACTCACCGACGAGGAGAAACGCGAGGCCCGGGGTACGGACGAGCGGGCGGCCGCCGTGATCGAGCTGGCGGACTCGATGCCGCCCGAGGTACTGGAGCGTCTGCACGGGGCGGTGCGGAGCCTGCGCGAGGTGACCGGTCCCGGCCCCGCCGCTCCGGACGCCGGCTTCCCCGACGAATACGGGGTGATGCGGCCGGACACCCCCTGGTGGGACCCTGCGAGCGACGTGGGCTTCGACCCGGCGCAGGACCGGGTGGTCGTGGACGGCCGGTCGGTGGGCCAGGGCAGCCGCGTCGAACTGCACCCGGGCCTGCGCCGCACCGACGCGCAGGACATCTTCCTGCGGGGCCGCACCGCGAAGGTCGAAGCGGTGCTGCACGACGTGGACGGCGGGGTGCACCTGGCGGTCACCGTCGAGGGCGACCCGGGCGCCGACGTCCGCCGTGAGCAGGGACGGTTCCTGTACTTCCAGCCCGACGAGGTCACACCGCTGGAGGACGACGTATGAACCTTCCCCCACCGCCAGGTCCAAGGACGCTCGTGGCGGGCATCGGCAACGTCTTCCTCGGGGACGACGGCTTCGGCGTGGAGACCGCCCGCCGGCTCGCCGAGCACGACCTGCCCGGACACATCGAGGTCGTGGACATCGGGGTGCGCGGGGTGCACCTCGCCTATCAGCTGCTGGACGGCTACGACACCCTCGTCCTCGTGGACGCCACGGCACGCGGCGAAGCCCCCGGCACGCTGTACGTGATCGAGCACGACGTCGGCGGAGGGAGCCCTTCACCCGCCGCCCCCGCGCTGGACGGCCACCGGATGACCCCCGACACCGTCCTGGCACTGCTGGGCACCCTGTGTGCCGGGACCGGCGGCGAGCCACCACGCCGCGTCCTGGTCGTGGGATGCGAACCGGCCTCGGTGGATGAGGGCATCGGTCTCAGCCCGCCGGTGTCCGACGCCGTACCGAAGGCCGTCCGGCTGATCGAAGAGCTGCTGCGGGACGGCGAGCCGTCCGTGGCACAGGCCTCAACCGCTGAGGCTCCGACATGAGGAGAGACGGGATGAAGAAGATCGTCATCGGCGGAGCGGCCGTCGCCGCCATGGTCGCTGTAGTCGTCGAGGTACTTCCCGACCTGAGGCGCTACCTGCGCATCAGACGGATGTGAATCGGACCCGCCGCCGGTGCGCCGCGCGGTTGCGTCGAACGGCGTACCCGCCGGCCGGCCACGGCGTGCCGGGCCGTGCGACCCGGCCGCGCGCGTCTCTAATGAAGGCCGACCGGAGGCAGCCGCAGACGGAAGGACGGCAACCATGCACGAGATGTCCATCGCGCTGGCCGTTGTCGACCAGGTGGAAGAGGCCGCCGCACGGGCCGAAGACGTCACGGCGGTGCGATCGGTACGGCTCCAGGTGGGCGAACTGGCTGGAGTCGTACCCGACGCACTCGCCTTCTCCTTCGAACTGGCCTGCGCCGGAACCCTGCTGGAAGGCGCCGAACTGATCACGGAAGCGGTGCCGGGGCGGGCCCGCTGCACCCCGTGCTCACACGAATGGGCCGTCGGCATGCCGCCCCGGCTGACCTGCCCCGCGTGCGGCGGTACGCAGACCGACCTGCTCGCGGGCCGGGAACTGCAGATCGTCGACGTGCACTGGGAGGACGGCCTCGGCCCCCCGCACACGCCCACCCGCGAACCGATCTCCGAGGAGCGCTGAACCATGTGTCGTGTCGTCGACCTGCGGCAGGCCGTACTCGCGAAGAACGACGCGAGCGCCCACGAACTGCGCGCGCAGCTCGCGGCTCGAGGCATCGCGCTCGTCAACCTGCTGTCCAGTCCGGGCAGCGGCAAGACCGCGCTGCTGGAGCGCGAACTGCTGCGGGCACGGGAGCGGGCCGTTCCCGTCGCGGCGCTGAGCGCCGATCTGGCCACCGAGAACGACGCGGCCCGGCTGGCGCGTTCGGGGGTCCCCGTCAAGCAGGTACTCACCGACGGACTGTGCCATCTGGAGGCGGGGATGCTCGCCGGGCACCTGGACGGGTGGCTGCCCGACGACACCCGGCTGCTGTTCGTGGAGAACGTCGGCAACCTGGTCTGCCCGGCCTCCTACGACCTGGGGGAGACCCTGAGGGTCACCCTCGCCTCCGTGACGGAGGGCGAGGACAAGCCACTCAAGTACCCCACCGCCTTCGGCCTCGCCCACCTCGTGGTGGTCACCAAGACCGACATCGCGGAGGCCGTCGAGTTCGACGAGACGGCGTTCCGCGCGAATGTGGAGCAGGTCAACCCCGGAGTCGAGGTGGTCCTGACGTCGGCACGCCGGGGGCTGGGGGTCGGCGCGCTGCTCGACCGGGCGCTGGCCGCCATGGACGGGACACCTGTCCACTCACCGGTCATGACCCGCCAGCCTCACCCGCACACTCACGCGCACCCGCACCCGGAGGCCACCGGCACCATGGCCCACACCCACTCGTGAGCGGTCCGCAGGCTCCCACCGCCGTCGCCGAGAGCACCCCACGACGCCGCCGGGTCACCGTCCGGGGTGTGGTACAGGGCGTGGGCTTCAGGCCCTACCTCTACGGCCTTGCCACCGAACTCGCCCTGGCCGGACACGTGACCAACACCCCGGAGGGCGTCGTCGCGGAGGTCGAGGGCAACGCCTCGGCCGTGGCTCGGTTCTGCGACCTGATCGCCGCCCAGGCGCCGCCGCTGGCCCGCGTGGAGGCCGTCCACCACCGGGAGATGCCGCCCATCGGCGGCACCGGGTTCACCATCCTCACCTCGCGCACCGGCGGACCGGCCCGCACCCTGGTCTCCCCCGACTCCGCCACCTGCGCCGACTGCCTCGCCGAGTTGGCCGCCCCGGCGGACCGGCGCTACCGGCACCCGTTCGTCAACTGCACTCACTGCGGCCCGCGCTTCACGATCGTCACCGGCGTGCCGTACGACCGGGCGAACACCACCATGGCCGGCTTCGCGATGTGCCCCGACTGCGCCCGGGAGTACGCGGATCCGGCCGACCGCCGGTTCCACGCGCAGCCGGTCGCCTGCCCGGCCTGCGGGCCCCGTCTGAAGCTGGTCCTCGCCCAGGAGGAAAGGCTCAGCGAGGTCGAGGGGGAGGACCCGGTCACCGAGGCCCGCGCGCTGCTGAAGCGGGGCGCGATCCTCGCCGTGAAGGGCCTGGGCGGCTACCACCTGGCCTGCGACGCCTCGAACCAGGAGGCGGTCGCTCTCCTGCGCCGGCGGAAGGCGCGCGGGGACAAGCCGTTCGCCGTCATGGCCGGGACCGCGGACGATGTCCGTCACCTCGTCCGGCTGAGCCCGGCGGAGCGGAACCTCCTCGAAGACCGGGCCAGGCCGGTCGTCCTGCTGAGGCGGCGTGCGCCCGCCGGCGGGGAGCCCCGGCCCGCCGAGGCCGTGGCACCCCGCAGCCCCGACCTCGGCGTGATGCTGCCCTACACGCCCGTGCACCATCTGCTGCTCGGTCTGCCCGGCGACCCGGACGGCCCTGGGCTGCTCGTCATGACCAGCGGCAACCTGTCCGGTGAGCCCATCGTCACCGACGACAACGAGGCGCTGGAGCGACTCGCGCACCTGGCCGACGCCTGGCTCACCCACGACCGGCCGATCCACGTCCCGTGCGACGACTCCGTGGTCCGCGTCTGCGACGGGGAGCCACTGGTGATCCGTCGCTCGCGTGGCTACGCCCCGCTGCCGGTCTCCCTCCCGCTGCCCGTGCGGCCGGCCCTCGCCGTCGGCGGAGACCTGAAGAACGCCTTCTGTCTCGGGGCGGGCCGTCAGGCCTGGCTGTCGGCGCACATCGGCGACATGGACGACGTAGGCACACAGCGGGTCTTCGAGCGCGCGGTGGCGCAGCTGGAGTCCATTACCGGGGTGCGCCCCGGGACCCTGGTCTCCGACCGGCATCCCGGCTACCGCTCCGCCGGATGGGCCGACCGGAACGCGTCGCACCGGCCCGTCGTACGCGTCCAGCACCATCACGCGCACATCGCCGCCGCCATGGCCGAGCACGGACTGGACGGCACCCGGCCGGTGATCGGCGTCGCCTTCGACGGCACCGGCCACGGCGACGACGGCGCCGTGTGGGGCGGGGAGTTCCTGCTCGCCGACTACGACCGCTTCACCCGGTTCGGACATCTCGCGTATGTTCCCCTGCCCGGTGGCGACGCCGCGGTGCGCCGGCCGTACCGCATGGCGCTGGCCCACCTGAGGGCGGCCGGGATCGACTGGTCCGACGACCTCGCCTGTACGACCGCCTGTCCTGCCGACGAACTCCACGTCCTGGAAAGGCAGTTGGAGCGCGAACTGAACTGTGTGCCCACATCCAGCATGGGCCGCCTCTTCGACGCGGTGTCCTCTCTCGCCGGGGTGTGCCATCGAGCCGGATACGAGGCACAGGCCGCCGTCGAACTGGAAGGGGCGGCTCTGCGCGCACCCGCCGACGACACCACCGCGTACGCCTTCGCGCTGCACGCGTCCGAGGAGAGCCGGGACGGCGCCGTACGGGCCGATCCGGCACCCGTCCTCGCGGCGATCGTCGGCGACCTGCGCGTGGGTGTCGAGCCGGCCCTGGTCGCCGCGCGCTTCCACCGGGGCGTGACCGGCCTGGTGCACCGGATGTGCGCGCGGGCGCGAGAGCGGCACGGGCTGGACACCGTCGCCCTGACGGGAGGCGTGTTCGCCAACACGCTGCTCTCCTCGGCCTGTGCCGCCACCCTGCGCGAGGACGGCTTCACGGTCCTGCGGCACCACCTGGTGCCGCCCAACGACGGTGGTCTGGCGCTGGGCCAACTGATGGTGGCCGCACGCGCCACCCCCAGTCCCACTCCCACCGACTGAGCAAACGCGCGACCACAGCGAGGAGAGGCTCATGTGCCTGGCGGTACCCGGCAGAGTGCTGGACATCGAGGAGCGGGACGGTACCCGGATGGCCACCGTCGACTTCGGCGGCGTGGTCAAGGAGGTGTGCCTGGAGTATCTGCCCGACCTCCAGGTCGGCGAGTACGCCATCGTCCACGTCGGATTCGCCCTGCAACGGCTGGACGAGGAGTCGGCGCGGCAGACGCTCGAACTCTTCGCCGAACTCGGCTTGTTGCAGGAGGAGTTCGGCGACCCCTGGGAAACGGCGGCGGCGGAGGCGGCGGGCTCGGAACCGGTGGAAGAGGTGCGCAACAAGTGAAGTACATCGACGAGTTCCAGGACCCGGAGCTGGCACGCCGGCTCCTCGACGACATTCACGCCACGGTGACCAGGCCGTGGGCCCTGATGGAGGTGTGCGGAGGGCAGACACACAGCATCATCCGCCACGGAATCGACCAACTCCTGCCGGACAAGGTCGAGTTGATCCACGGACCCGGCTGTCCGGTGTGCGTGACTCCGCTGGAGGTCATCGACAAGGCACTGGAGATCGCCTCCCGGCCGGAGGTGATCTTCTGCTCCTTCGGTGACATGCTGCGGGTGCCGGGCACCGGACGGGACCTGTTCCAGGTCCGCGGAGAGGGCGGTGACGTGCGCGTCGTCTACTCACCGCTCGACGCGCTGCGGATCGCCCAGCAGAACCCGGACCGCGAGGTGGTGTTCTTCGGCATCGGCTTCGAGACGACCGCTCCCCCCAACGCCATGACGGTCCACCAGGCCCGGAAGCTGGGCATCGGGAACTTCAGCATGCTGGTGTCCCATGTCCGCGTACCGCCTGCCATCGAGGCCATCATGTCGTCGCCGAGCTGCCGGGTGCAGGGCTTCCTCGCGGCCGGCCACGTCTGCAGCGTGATGGGCATGGAGGAGTACCCGGAACTGGCGGAGCGCTTCCGGGTGCCGATCGTCGTGACGGGCTTCGAGCCGCTGGACATCCTCGAAGGCGTGCGCCGCACCGTCCGGCAGCTGGAACGCGGTGAGCACACCGTCGAGAACGCCTACGCCCGTGCCGTTCGCGCGGAGGGCAACCCGGCCGCCCGGGCCATGCTGGAGGACGTGTTCGAGGTCACCGACCGCGCCTGGCGCGGCATCGGCGTGATTCCGCAGAGCGGCTGGCGGCTGGCGCCGAAGTACCGCGCCTACGACGCCGAGCACCGCTTCTCCGTCGAGGGCATCCGCACCCAGGAGCCGGCCGAGTGCCGCAGCGGAGAGGTCCTGCAGGGGCTGCTCAAGCCGCACGAGTGCGAGGCCTTCGGCACGCTGTGCACGCCTCGTACGCCGCTGGGGGCCACCATGGTCTCCAGCGAGGGAGCCTGCGCCGCGTACTACCTCTACCGGCGGCTGGACATGCCCGCCACCAAGGCCCAGGAGGCGACCCCCGTTGTCTGACACCACCGATCTCCCCGTCCCCGCCCTGGACGTCGAGGCGTGGACGTGTCCGGCGCCGCTGCGGGACCGGCCGCGGGTCGTCATGGGCCACGGCGGCGGCGGAGTGCTCTCCGCCGAACTGGTCCAGCAGATCTTCGCTCCCGCTTTCGGGGGCGAGGTGCTCGCCCAGCTGGGTGACGCCGCCGTCCTGTCGCTGGGCGGTGCCCGGCTGGCGTTCTCGACCGACTCCTACGTGGTGCGGCCGCTGTTCTTCCCCGGCGGCAGCATCGGTGACCTGGCGGTCAACGGCACCGTGAACGACCTCGCCATGAGCGGCGCCCGCGCCGCCTACCTCTCCTGCGGGTTCATCCTGGAGGAGGGCGTCGAGCTGGATGTGGTCACTCGGGTGTCCGAGGCTCTGGGGGCGGCCGCGCGCACCGCCGGTGTGGAGGTGGCCACCGGGGACACCAAGGTGGTGGAGGCCGGCCACGGTGACGGGATCTACCTCAACACCGCGGGCATCGGTCTCGTCCCGGCGGGCGTCGATCTGCGCCCTGAGCGGGTCGTCCCAGGCGACGTCGTGATCGTCAGCGGCGCCATCGGCGTCCACGGGGTGGCGGTCATGAGCGTACGCGAGGGACTGGAGTTCGGAGTGGAGATCAAGAGCGACTGCGCGGCGCTCGGCGGCCTGGTCGACACCATGCTCGCCGTCACCTCTGATCTGCACGTCCTGCGCGACCCCACCCGGGGCGGCCTGGCGGCCTCGCTCAACGAGATCGCTCAGGCCTCCGGGACCGGGGTGGTCATCCAGGAGCGCGACGTCCCGGTCCCGCCGGCCGTGGCCAACGCCTGCGCCATTCTCGGACTGGACCCCATGTACATCGCCAACGAGGGCAAGCTGGTGGCCTTCGTCCCGCGCGAGCACGCCGACGCCGTCCTCGCGGCGATGCGCGCCCATCCTCTGGGCGCGGACTCCGTGATCATCGGCGAGGCCGTGGAGGAGCATCCCGGCATGGTCGTGGCGCGGACCGGCCTGGGAGGGACGCGGGTGGTCGATCTGCCGATCGGGGAGCAACTGCCGCGGATCTGCTGACAGGGTCGTCGTTCGCCGAGGACCTGCCGCCCGGGCCCGATCGGAGGGCTGATCCGGTCAGCGCCCGGACGGCGGATCCTGTGGGTCCACGCCGGTCTTGGCCGCAGCGTCCTTCGTGCCGCTGGGGCGCTGGGAGCGACCCTTGTGTCCGGTGTCGCGCCTGCCCTTCTCGTCCGCGTCGCCGTACTCCTCGCCGCTCGCGTTCGGGCTCTTGACCGTGTCACCGGGGACGGACTTCGTCTCCTCGGCGGACTTCGTCCGGCCCGGACCGGGCTTGCCGGCATGCTCGGCACGGAAGGAGCGCTCGGCGCTCGGGTTGTCCTGCTGGCGCGTCTCGTCCACATCGGGCGACCAGCCGTGCTGTCCGGTGCCCTCGTGCCGGCTGGGACCCCTTCCGTGCGGTGGTTCGGACGAATGTGGTTTCTTCGACATGGTCGATCCGCCTTTTCACGGTCAGTGGGGGGACATCAATGACGGTGTTTCCCGATTTAAGCAGATTATTCCACCTTGCAATGTTTTGAGCATTTCACTTCAGGCGTGCGATGCCCGCTCGGGTGGCGTCCCGCAGGACGGGCCAGTAGTACGGGGACTGGTCGCCGTTGGTGCCGCAGGTGCCCTCGGTGCTCAGGGACTCGCAGCCTCGCGACTTCCCGATGGGCCCGATGTCAGGCGGAGGTGCCGGTGACCGCGGTGCCGGACCTGGTCACCGTGTACGTCAGTCGCGTCCCGCTCCAGAAGTAGAAGGTCAGGGTCACGGTGGCGCCGTCGGTGACCTCCCCGAAGAACGCGGTCGGCAAGGTGATGGTGCCCGCGGTGTAGTCCGGCGTGAAGGCCACGTTGAACTGCTTGTACGTCGTCCAGGACTGCGGGCCGGCGGGGCTGCCGTCGGCGTATACGGCTTCCATGGTCGCCAGCTTGTCCCCGTTGAACGCGGTGGGTATCACCAGCGAGGCCGTCGTACCCGTCGCGCTCGTCAGCACCGGCTTGTCATAGGTGATGACGTTGACGGCCCAGGGAGTTCCTTCCGTGAACCGGAGGGACAGGACGGCATTCGTGCCGTGCTCCTGCGACGCGGTCAGCCGGCCGAGCGTCGCCGCCGCGATCGTCAGCGTGCTGCCGCTGACGGTGTAGTCCACCCCCCGGATCAGATGACGGGTGCCGACATCGATCCTCGTCAGCCTGGTGCCGTTGAGGTTCAGCGTGATCGTCGCGTCCGCCGGGGTCCTGCCCTTGGGCACGAAGAGCTGATCGGTGGAGGCGGTGCCGGAGCGCCCGGTCCAGCTCGACCGTATCTGCGCATAGAGGCTCGGGTCGTTCCATTGCAGGGTGCGGCGGTTGAAGCGACTGCCGTTGTCCCACAGCATCGTGGTCAAGCCCCGGTATCGCGCGTAGTGGCCGAGATACTCGAGGTACTTGAGCGTCTCTCCCTCCTCGACCGTGCCGGGGCCGGAGTCCCAGCCGAGCAGCCCGTACTCACCGACGACAGCCGGGATCCCGTTGGCCACGAAGGCCTTGTGGACCAGATCGAACGTGTCGGTCAGGTCCTGCTGGGTGGCCGCGTTGAAGGTCGTGTAGCCGGCGAGGTTCACGCTGAAGGGCCAGAAGCTGTAGTAGTGGACCGAGGCCACGAGATTCGGGTCGTCGAGCGCGGCGAAGGTGGCGAGCAGGCTGTCGATCTTGGCCTGATCCGGGGTGTCCCCCAAGGTCGGCATGACGAGCAGCCGGTCGGCATTGCCTCCGCCGGTCGCGCGCACAACGGAGTGGAAGGTCGTGTTGAGCTCGTTCATCAGAACGGCGTTCTGCTCGTCGCCTGAACTGCCGTTGAAGAAGGGCTCGTTGATGCTCTCGAAAAGCAGTCGGCGCGGCTCGTCCCTGAAGGCGGCCGCGATCTGCCGCCAGGTTGCCGTGTACTGGGCCAGGACGGCGTCATGCTGGGCCGGCATGTTCAGCACCCACTGCCACGCGTCACCGTGCATGTTGATCAGAACGTGGAAACCATCGGCCAAGGCCCAGTCGACCACTTCCTTGATCCTGGCCAGGAACTTCGGGTCGAGGGTGTGGGCCGGGGCCGGGCCCTCGTGCTGGCCCCAGGTCACCGGGATCCGGATGCTCCTGAAGCCCTGCGCCTTCAGCCTGCGGAGGAACGCCCGGGTCACCCGCGGGTTGCCCCAGGCCGTCTCGTCGGCGCCGATGGCCTCGAAGGTGTTGCCCAGATTCCAGCCCGGCTGCATGTCTGCGACCACGTCCAGCGCGGACGCGGCGGAACCAGCGGACCGGGCGGCGGCCTGGGCGGCCGAGGGGGTGGACAACGCCGCGACGGCGAGGGCCGCGGAGGTCGTCATGGCCTGGCGGCGAGTGAAACCGGCTGAACTCGGCATAGAGCTCTCCATCGAGTCGAAAGGCCTGCCCTCATGTCGGCGGCGTCAACGCAACGTCGAAGCGCTTCGACACGTTGCGGGAGCCTAGCGCAGCCCGGCGACGGAGAGAATGGGCTGATCCGTATGGACAGCGCACCGAGTCCGAAAGGCCTTGCGTCGAAGCGCTTCCCTGTCATGGGTGTCAGGCGCGCGGTGTCGCGCAGGCTCGTCGGGGTTCTCTCGGTCGCCCGGCGGAAAATCTCACGCGGACCGTCCGCGACGCCCAGGCCCTTGGACAGGACACGAGCCTCGTCGTCCGGGCCTTCCGACACGACGAGTGCCCCTCGGTACGCAGGACGGCCGTGACCGCTTCGTCAACTCAGGTCTCTCGGAGGGAGGTTGTGGAGACCGCTGCCTCTGACTGCCTCCGAGGATTCCCGTCCCTGTCGGCGGGGCGTCGTCGCTCCGCGTGCCGCGGTGGGTACAGGTTCCTGACGGCTGCGGTTGCCGTGCAAGGGGCGCTTCTGCCAGGCGGAAGTACATCTGCGAAAGAGCTGGTCAGAACCTTCCCATCTGCTGTGGTTCGACGCGCCGACAGCCCCCGGAGCGCCTTCGGAGGGCTGTTGCTGCTCGGTGGTGATTGTGGCGCTTCCGTCGGCTTGGGGGTCCCTGTCAGTGACCCCCTCATCAGGGACTCCCATGCGCCGGTGACAACCGGTTTTGTGGGTGGTGCATCGCCCACGGCGGTGTGAACGGTCCGGAACGGCGCTGCTTGTGCAGCCGGTCTCCCGCCCCTTCACGGCGCCCGTCGGCGCCGTGATCACCAGAGCCAGAAGGACGATCATGCGTCGATACGCCATGCCGGCAGCCGTAGTCACGGCGCTTCGGCGCCACCCCCGCCCAGACCGCCCTGGCCTGGCTGCTGTCCCGCGGCGACGACATCGCCCCCATCCCCGGCACCCGCCGCGTCACCCGCGTCGAGGAGAACACCGCCGCCGAGGCCGTCGAACTCACCCCCGCCCAGCTCGACCGCCTCAACAACCTCACACCGGCCGCGGGCGAACGCCACGACGAGGCCAACATGTCCAGCATCGACCACTGACCACTGACCGCTGACAGCCGTTCCCGGCTCGGCCGGCGAAGGTCCCGGCCTGTCACACCGCCCGACCCGCCTCCGTTCACCCATTTCACTGATCACTGAAGAGGCTTCTCCTCATGTCCAAGGTTCTTCTTGTCGTAGGCCACCCCGATCTGTCCCAGTCGAGGGCCAACGCGGCGCTCGTGGACGCCGTGCGCGATCTGGCCCATGTCACCGTGCACGACCTCTACGCCACCTACCCCGACTTCCAGATCGACGTCGCCGCAGAGCAGGCGCTGCTGGCCGAGCACGATGTGATCGTCTTCCAGCAGTGGCAGGACAAGGTCTTCACCTTCGGCTGGGCCTTCACCATCGACGGCTCCACCTCGCAGTTGGCCGGCAAGAAGGCCGTCGTCGCGGTGGCCCAGCGCCTGCTCGAACGGGGCGCCCGCAAGGTCTACGCGACGGCCCGCCGACCGGAGACCGTGGACCTGCCCGGGGTCGAGGTGCTGCCCCTCGACATCACCGATCCCGCATCCGTGAGGGCCGCCGCCGAGGCCGCCCCGGACGTCTCGCTGCTCATCAACAACGCGGGAATCAGTACGGGGACCGACCTGGTGACCGGTTCGCTGGACGCGGTGCGGCACGAGCTGGAGACCAACATGTTCGGCCACCTGGGAATGGTCCGGGAGTTTCTGCCGGCGCTCGCCAGGAACGGCGGGGGCGCGATCGTCAACGTCCTCTCCGCCATGTCGTGGTTCGGGGGCAAGGGCGCCAATGCCTACCACCTGACCAAGGCCGGCGCCTGGGCCATGACCAACGGCGTCCGACTGGAGCTCGCCGAGCAGGGCACGCTCGTCACAGCGGTGCACCTCGGCCTGGCCGACACCGACATGGCGGCTGGCTGGCCCGTGGACAAGATCGCTCCGTCGGACCTGGCCGACGCGGCGCTCGACGGTGTCGAGGCGGGCTCCGCCGAGGTCCTCGCCGACCAGTGGAGTCGGGACGTCAAGTCCCGTCTGCCGCTGACGCCGGAGGAGTTCAACGCCGCGATGGACCGCGCCCTGGCGGCGCTGTTGGCGGCCTGAGGGCCCCCGCGCCGCGCGGACTTCGGTCGGTCGGCGATGGTCAAGACGGCGGGTGGCGGCCATGGTTGCGGTAGGGACCCTCGGCGGCCGCGATCTTCCCGGCCAGGTGGCCGTCACCGTGGAGGGGCAGTTGGCCATGTGACGCCGCTGCGGAGCACTGAGTCGCCGGCCAGTTGCCTGGGGGCGCCGGGCTCAGCCCCCTGAGGCGTTCCACAGTGCGCTGAGTTCCGCCCAGTCCGGGGGCGGGCTCTGCAACGCGGTGGGACCGTCGACGGCCGGCGTGCGCAACCCGGCGAGGACCAGGTCCAGGTACCGCAGGTGGAGCGTGGTGGCGCGTTCGTCGGTGACGGGGATCCGTGCGGTGAGGTGTTCGAGGAGCAAGGGGACGTCGGCGGAGGTGAAGTCGCCGCGCAGCACTCCTGCGCGGTGGGCGCCGTCCACGAGGTCGTCGAGGGCGGCCCGGAGCTGCTCGGCGGCCGCCACGGTCTCGTCGGTGGCCGGCAGCCGGCCACCGACCAGGGAGAGGAGCGGACCGCCCGCCCCCTGGTCCGAGAGCGCGTCCCGCAGGAAGCGGGCGAAGGCCGTCCAGGGGTCGGGCTCCTCGGCGAGAGCCGTGCGGGCCTGGGCGACGAGCTGTTCCATCCCCAGGATCCGCATCCGCTGAGCCAGCAGTTCCTTGCTGGGGTAGCGGCGGTAGAGGCTGCCCATGCCGATGCCCGCCCGGCGGGCGATCTCCGAGACGGGGGCGTCCCAGCCGAGCTCGGCGAAGACTTCGCGCGCGGCCTGCATGAGGCGGGCGTCGTTGCGGTCCGCCTCCCGTCGGCGGCCGCGCGGTCTGCCGGTCTGCGTGTCACCCATGGACAGGCATTTTCCCCTACCGGCGGGCCAGGCCGTACCCACCGTCGACGGTGATCACCTCGCCGGTCACGAAGGCGGCCTCCTCGCCGACGAGCATCACGATCGCCCGGGCCACGTCCTCCGGCTCCGCGACCCGCCCCAGGGGCGTGTTCTCCGCCAGCCGCCGCTGGAACTCCTGCGGCATGCCCGCGCTGCTCTCCGTGCGGACGTAACCCGGTGCCACGACATTGACGTTGACGCCGAGCGGACCGGCCTCATGGGCGACGAAGCGGGCGAAGGTGTTGAGGGCGGCCTTGGCGGTGCCGTGGGCGGCCATGCCCGGGGCCGGCGGACCATCGGCCACGGCGCTGGAGACGTACACCATCCGGCCGTGGCCTTGGGCTCCCATGACCTCCAGTGCCCGCTGGGTGAGGGTGTAGACGGATGCGAGTTCGGCCGTCACCTTCGTCCTGAAGTCGTCCCAGGCGAGGGTCTGCACAGGAGTGGGGGTGAAGCGGGCGCCGGCGTTGCAGACGAGGACGTCCAGGCGCCCCTCCACCGCGGAGCGCTCCAGCAGTTCGGTCGCCTGGACGGGGTCGTACACGTCGGCCTGCACGGCGAAGGCCTCGCCGCCGTCGGCCTCGATGCGCTTGACCACCTGGTCGGCCGCCGCGCGCTGGGAGAAGTAGTTGACGGCCACGCGGTAGCCGCGAGCTGCCAGCGCCCGGGACGTGGCGGCGCCGATTCCCCGGCTGCCGCCGGTCACCAGGGCCGTGGGCTTTGTTGTGACGTTCATGGGTCCTTCCGCGTCAGGTGATCGATCATCCAATCTATCGGAGCGGAGCGCTCCGATCAAAAAAATCCGAAAAGGGGAATCGGGCTTTCCGGTGGCGCGTTGTCCTATGACATGAGCGAAGCGGTAGTAGCGCGTGCCTACGGTGGTCCCGAGGTGCTGTCGGTGATCGATGTCGATGTGGCGGAGCCCGGGCCGGGTCAGGTGCGCGTCGCGGTCCGTGCCGTCGGCGTCAACCCTTTCGACCACAAGATGTACAGCGGCGTCTTCGGAACCGATCCGGCGAATCTGCCGATGCGGCTCGGCGCCGAAGCGGCCGGTGTGGTGACCGCTGTCGGTGCCGACGCGACCGGCCCCGCGGGTCCGGTCCGGATCGGCGACGAGGTGATCGCGTACCGCGCGCCCGGCGCGTATGCGGCCGAACTCGTCGTCCCGGCCTCGTCGGTGGTGCCCAAGCCCGCCGCTCTCTCGTGGGAACAGGCCGGAGGACTGATGGTCACGGGCGTCACCGCTGTGCATGTCCTCGAAGCGATCGGTCTGCGTGAGAACGACTCGGTGCTGATCCACGGTGCCGCCGGTGGCGTCGGCCTGATGGCCGTGCAGCTGGCCGTCGAGCGCGGCGCGAGGGTGCTGGGGACGGCGAGCCCGGTCAAGCACGACGTCCTGCGCGACCTGGGGGCGATTCCGATCGCGTACGGGCCGGGTCTGGCGGACCGGGTACGTGCGGCAGCGCCGCAGGGCGTCCACGCGGCTGCCGATCTGGTGGGCACCGACGAGGCGGTGGACGTCTCGGTGGAGCTGGTGGCGGACCGGTCCCGCATCGCGACCGTCGCGGCGTTCGAACGCGGGGCCCGAGCCGGTATCAGGCTCCTGGGCGGCGGGCCCGGCGCGGACCCCGGCACGGAAGTCCGCGCCGCCGCGCGCCTGCAGCTCACCGAAGCCGCGGGGGCCGGGCGGCTGCGCGTCCTGATCGCCGCCGGCCATCCGCTGCGCGAAGCCGCCGCGGCGCATCGGCAGATCATGACCGGGCATACGACGGGGAAGATCGTCCTCGTCCCGTAAGCGCCCCCGGCCGCATCGGTGGCTTCGTGCGGATGACCGTGGCCGCCGACGCGCGAGTCCCGATGGGCTGCACGCGTGCCGTCACCACAACCGTGGCCCGCCGGCCGACGGGCTCAGGCGTTGCGCACCGTCTTGCTCACCTGGTCGAGCAGCGTCCGCAGCTGCGCGCTCTCCGCCTGTCCCAGCCCCTCGGTGACGTGGCGCTCGATGTCGGCGATCACCTGGTCTGCCGCGCGCAGCGCTTCCCGTCCGGCGTCGGTGAGGTGCAGCTCCTGCACGTGCCGGTGGCGTGGGTGCTCGCGCCTCTCCAACTGGCCGCGGCCCTCCAGGCGGGCCACCAGGGAGGCGACCGCCTGGGGGGTGACGTTCAAGCGGCGGGCCAACTCCGCGCCGGCCAGCCCTGGTTCGCTGTGCACCGACATCAGCAGGGTGTAGTGCGCAGGGGCCATGTCGAGGGGGCGCAGCCGCTGTTCCTTGAGTGTCTGCACCGCCAGCTCCGCGCGGCGCAATGCCCAGGTCACGCGGTCGAGCGCGCCGAGGCCCACGGGTTCATCGTCATCACGTATTACCCGCCAAAGAGTACGACACTTCACAAGCATCAAACGTTTGACAGTGCGTGAACGCTTGAGACATGCTCGACGTATGACACGAACGATGGCCCTCATCACCGGCGCTTCCTCCGGTATCGGCGCCGAATACGCCCGTCTGCTGGCGGATGACCACGACCTCGTCCTGGTGGCGCGCCGCGCGGACCGGCTCGGCGACTTCGCAGAAGGGCTCCGCGCCCGGGGCGCGGCCGTGGAGGTACTGCCCGCCGATCTCGGCACCCACGACGGCATCACCGCTGTCACCGGCCGCCTCGCCGCGGGGGACGTGCGCCTGCTGATCAGCAACGCGGGCGCCGGCGGCTACGCCCCGCTCGTCGACGTCGACCCGGACGACGTGGACCGCCTGCTCACCCTCAACGCCGTGGCCCCCGTTCGGCTGGTCCGCGCCGCGCTTCCCGGAATGCTCGCCGCCGGCGAAGGCGCGATCATCACGGTGGCCTCGCTGCTGGCCTTCAGCGGGGGCCTCGCCGATTCCCGCGCACCCCGACGCACTCTCTACGCCGCGGCGAAGGCCGCCACCGTCGCCTTCACCCGGACCCTCGCAGGCGAACTCGCCGACACGCCCATCCGTACGCAGGTGCTGCTGCCCGGCGTCGTGGCCACGGAGTGGAACCAGGGCGCCGGCCACCACATCCCCTGGGCGATGACCCCGCAGGACGTCGCCTCGGCCAGCCTCGTCGGGCTGCGTCTGGGAGAGACCGTGTGCGCCCCCGGTCTGGAGGACCAGGCGGCGGCCCTCGACGCCCTGCTGACCGCGGAGTCCGCGCTGCTCACCGGTGGCAACCAGCCCACCCTGGCGGCTCGCTACCGCACCCCCGGCGCGTAGAAGCGGGCGCCTCCTCGGCGCCCCCGACCCGGCCGTGGGTCGCCTTCCGACGGCTGCGCCACGTCCGCCCGCCCGCCGAGAGCGCTTCCGGCTCCGCGGCCACCGGTGCCCAGGTGTCGAACGTTCGGCACGGCACACGTTCTCAATCATCTGAGTAGGGGAAGACCCATGACCGACAACGTCCCGACGATCACACGTGACGGCGTCATCGGATACGACGCGACCGAGGTCGTCACCATCGACCAGGCCACCGGAGCCGAGTTCGCCCGGTACCCCGTGGCCGGCGAGGAAGAAGCCGCCGCGGCCGTCGCCGCCGCACGCTCGGTCACCGGGGCCTGGTGGGACCTCGGCTTCGAGGGCCGCGCGCAGCGACTGCGCGCGTGGCGGCGGGAGATAGCCCTGAGCGGCGAGGAGGGCGCCGCGCTCATCCACGCCGAGAACGGCAAGCCCCTCGACGACGCCCGCGTGGAGGTGCTCGGCACGCTCGAACACGTGCAGTACGCCGCCGACAACGCCGCACGCGTCCTGGGGCGCCGGGAGGTTCCGGCCAGCCCCACCACGCCCAACCAGCGTGCGTGGGTCGAGTACCAGCCGTACGGCGTGGTGGGCGTCATCGGCCCGTGGAACTTCCCCCTGCTCACTCCCGCGGCCATCCTCGTCGACGCGCTCGCGGCCGGGAACGCCGTGATCCTCAAGCCCAGCCAGATCACGCCCGGCGTCGCCGAATGGCTCGTCCGAACCTGGCAGCGTGCCGTTCCGGACCTGCCGGCCGTCCTGCAGAACCTGAACGGATACGGGGCCACGGGCCAGGCGCTCATCGAGGCCGGCCTCGACAAGCTCGCGTTCACGGGCAGTGTCGCCACGGGCAAGACGGTGGCCGCCCAATGCGCTCAGACCCTGACCCCTGTACTCCTGGAACTCGGCGGCAAGGACGGCGTCATCGTCGCGGAGGACGCCGACCTGGACGAAGCCGCCGCTCACGTCGTGTGGGGCGCCATGCAGAACACCGGGCACGGTTGCATCAGTCTCGAAGTGGCCTACGTCGTCGAGTCGGTGCACGACGAGTTCGTCGCGAAGATCAGCGCGCTCGCCGGGCGGGTACGCGTCGGCAGCGACGAGGACGCGGAGATCGGGCCGGTTCCGCTGCCGAGCCAGACCTCCATCATCCGCGAACACATCCAGGACGCTCTGGAGCGCGGCGCCACAGCCACCGTAGGCGGCCTCGGCGCGGTGGGCGACCGCTATGTCACGCCCACCGTCCTGGTCGGAGTGGCCACCGACGCCCTCGCGGCGACGGAGGAGACGTTCGGGCCGACGCTGGCCGTCATCAAGGTCGCCGACGTCGACGAGGCCGTCGCCCACATCAACGCCGGCCGGTACGGGCTCGGCAGCGCCGTCTTCAGCCGCGACCGCGGAGAAGCCATCGCCCGTCGCCTCCGCGTGGGAATGACCAGCATCAACGACGCACTGGTCTTCTCCATGAACCCCGCGGTGCCGTTCGGCGGTCGCGGCGACAGCGGTTACGGGCGCAAGCAGGGGGAGGAGGGGCTGAAGGAGTTCGCCTACGCGCACTCCTTCACCGCCAAGACCGGCCCCGCCCGGTTCTCCGCCTCGACCTTCGGCAGGCCGCAGGGAGCCATGGCAGGAGCCCTCGCCGGCGCCCTCGACAGGATCCGGACCGAGAGCGGCGAGAAGTCGGACTGACTCGTCGGCGGGCGTCGCCGGACAGCACCGCAGGTGGGCGCGTAGTACCGCGGTACCACGCGTACGGCGTACATCAGCCCCCCGGTACCACCGGGTCGGGCTGATTCGCCGCTTAGCGTGGCCGGTGTGGCGTCGGAAGCGACGGACGCCGGAGCCCAGAGGGAGAGCGCGAATGATCGACTCACGGCAGTTGACCAAGAGGTACGGGGAGAAGACGGCCGTCGACGGCCTGGACTTCGTCGTGAAGCCGGGTACCGTGACCGGCTTCCTCGGCCCCAACGGGGCGGGCAAGTCCACGACCATGCGCATGATCGTCGGCCTGGACGCACCGTCGAGCGGCTCCGTCACCGTGAACGGTCAGCACTACGCCCGCCACCAGGCGCCGCTCCAGGAGGTCGGCGCGCTCCTGGAGGCGAAGTCGATCCATCCGGGCCGTTCGGCGTACAACCACCTCAAAGCCCTCGCGCTGACCCATGGCATTCCGGGCCGCCGGGTCGACGAGGTCATCGGCCTCTCGGGACTGGACAGCGTGGCGAAGAAGCGGGCCGGTGCCTTCTCCCTCGGCATGGGCCAGCGGCTGGGCATCGCCGCGGCCCTGCTGGGCGATCCGCAGACGGTGATGCTGGACGAACCGGTCAACGGGCTGGACCCGGAGGGCGTGCTCTGGATCCGCAACCTCCTCAAGGGGCTCGCCGACGAGGGCCGGACGGTGTTCGTGTCCTCGCACCTGATGAGCGAGATGGCCCTGGTGGCGGACCATCTGATCGTCGTAGGGCGCGGCCGGCTGCTCGCCGACACCACGGTGGCCGACCTGATCCGCGAGGCGGGCGGCGACACGGTGAAGGTGGCGACACAGGACCCGGCGCGGCTGCGGGACGTGCTGGCCGGGCCGGGCGTCGACGTCACCGGCCACGTCGGCTCCGAGGAACTGCAGGTGACCGGGGTGAGCGCCCGCGAAATCGGCCTCAAGGCCGCTGAGCACGGGATCGCGCTGTTCGAGCTGAGCCCGCGGACCGTATCGCTGGAGGAGGCGTTCATGGACCTGACCAGGGATGCCGTGGAGTACCACGGCACCACGACCGGCATCGACGCCCTCGGGAGGACCGCGTGAGCACCCTCACCGCAACCACCGAGGAACCCCGGGCCACCCGCCCCCGCCCCGCTTACCGCGTGACCGGACGGCGCGTGCTGGCCTCCGAATGGGCCAAGCTGTGGTCCCTGCGCTCGACCTGGATCACCCTGGGCCTGGGCCTGCTGTTCCTGGTGGCCTTCGGCCTCATCGCCGCGAGCCGCTACAAGTCGGGGATCGACTCCGGCAACCTGGACCGGGACTTCGCCGACTCGACGACCGTGAGCCTGTCCCTCTTCGGTACCAACTTCGCCCAGCTGGCCCTGGGCGTCCTCGGCGTACTGGTCACGGCGGGCGAGTACTCGACCGGCATGATCCGCTCGACCCTCGCGGCGGTGCCCCGCCGACTGCCCGTGCTGTGGTCCAAGGCGGCCGTGTTCGGGCTGGTCGCTCTGGCGGTGGGCACGCTGGGAGCGTTCGTCGCCTTTGTGATCGGGGGCGGCATCGTCTCCGGCACGCCCGCGGCCATAGGCTTCTCGCACGCCGGTGTCCTGCGCAGTCTGCTCGGCGCCGGGCTCTACCTCGGCCTGGTCGGGGTGATCGGCACCGCCCTGGGCGCACTGCTGCGGTCCGTGGCCGGCGGGATCTCGGTCCTGGTGGCCGCCCTGATGCTGATCCCCGGCCTGATCTCCCTGCTGCCCAGCTCCTGGCAGGACGGCATCAGCCCCTACCTGCCGTCCAACGCGGGGCAGGCGATGTTCTCCCTGACCCACGACTCCACGACCCTGTCGCCGGGCGCCGGGCTGCTGGTGTTCCTGTGCTGGACGGCGCTGGTGCTGGGCGGCGCGGCGTACCGGCTCGTGCGCAGTGACGTCTGACGCCCGCATCATGGACAGGTGACGTCCGTGGCCACCGATGACCTCGGCGGGATGGGACCGCTGGTCGCCCGACTGTCCCGGGGCGGCCAGCGGCTGCGCCATGCCGACCGGATACGTCCGTGGGTACTGGACACCGCGGTCGTCGTCCTGGTCTTCCTGATGTTCTGCCTGCCCGACCTGATCCACGGCAGTGTGGACGACGGCGACAGCCCGCCCCGCTTCCGGCTCGCCTTCACCCACCTGCCCGTCGCGGGGATCCTGGTCTTCCAGGCGGGACTGGTACTGCCCCTGCTGTGGCGGCGACGCAAACCCCTCCTGGCGTTCGCCGTCATCGCCGCGGTGTTCGTCCTGCAGTGGTCCCTGGGCGCCGCGATGCGCGCGGACGTCGCCCTGTTGATCGCGCTGTACAGCCTGGCCCTGCACGGGCGGCTGCGGCAGCTGCCCTGGGCCTGTGCGGTCACGGTGGGCGCCATGGCGCTGGTCGCGGTGCGCGCGTCCGCGGCCGTGTCCGTGTGGGACGCGCTGTTCTTCCTGCTGAGCACGGCGACCGCGGCCCTCGCGCTCGGCCTGATGGTCCGCATCCGCCGGGCCCAACTGGCCGGACTGCGCGAGCGGGCGGCCCGGCTGGAGATCGAGCGCGACCAGCGCAGCAGACTGGCCACGGCCACCGAACGCACCCGTGTGGCGCGGGAGATGCACGACATCGTCGGCCACAACCTGTCCGTCATCATCACCCTCGCCGACGCCGGCGCCTACGCCAGCGACCTCCAGCCCGCGCGGGGCAAGGAGGCCCTGCAGCTCATCGGTGACACCGGCCGACAGGCCCTCGGCGAGCTGCGGCGGGTGCTCGGTGTGCTGCGTCAGGACGGCGCCGGTCCGTCCCGCGGGCCCGAACTCAGCCCGCAGCCCGGCATCGCGGACATCGAAGCGCTGTGCGCCACGGTGCGCGCCGCCGGGCTGGACGTGGTCTACCGGACCTCCGGGGAGGTGGACGCCCTGGACAGCGGGGTGCAGCTGACGGTGTACCGCATCGTCCAGGAAGCCCTCACCAACACCCTGAAGCACGCCGACACCGACACCCGGGTCCACCTGGCGATCCTCGTCGAGGACAGCCGGCTGACCATCCGGGTCCAGGACACCGGCCCGGCCGCACAGTCCGGACCGCCGAACGAGGAAGGACACGGCCTGGTGGGCATGCGGGAGAGAGCGGCCTTGTACGGCGGCACCGTCAGCGCGGGACCGGCGGCCGGCGCAGGATGGAACGTCGAGGCCGTCCTCGACCTCACGCCGGGAAGCGGCGGTGACCGATGACCACCGTGCTCATCGTGGACGACCAGCCGCTGCAACGCTACGGCTTCCACCTGCTCCTGGACTCCGTCCCCGAGACCGACGTCGTCGGTGAGGCCGCCCACGGCGCCGAAGCGGTCCGCAAGACGGCCGAACTGCGCCCCGACGTCGTCCTGATGGACGTGCGCATGCCCGGCATGGACGGCATCGAGGCCACCCGCCGCATCGTCGCCGCCGGCGGCCGCTCCCACGTCCTCGTGCTCACCACCTTCGACCTCGACGAGTACGTCCACGCCGCCCTGCGGGCCGGCGCGAGCGGGTTCCTCCTCAAGGACGCGCGCCCCGAGGAACTCCTCGCCGGGATCCGCGCGGTCGCCTCCGGCGACGCCGTCATCGCGCCCGCCCTGACCCGCCGCCTCCTCGAGGAGTTCGCCCAGTACGTCCCCTCGCACCGATCCGACCCCGCCGAGGACCCGAGGCTCACCTCGCTGACCGACCGTGAGCGCGAGATCCTCGTGGCCGTCGGCAGAGGCTGGACCAACGGGGAGATCGCCACGCGGTTCGTGCTGTCCGAGTCCACCGTCAAGACGCATGTCGGCCGTGTCCTGGCCAAGATCGGCGCCCGTGACCGCATCCAGGCCGTGATCTTCGCCTACGACCACGGCCTCGCCCGTCCCGCCGTGGACTGAACCGACTGCGCAGGGGGCGGTCTGCCGGCTGTCTACACTCACGTGAGACGGGGTGAACTCGCCGTTGGCCGGCCACGCCGAAGCGCTTCTTGGACTGGCCTGATCCTCGGCGGAGCAGCAATCACCGCCCTTGGCCGGCCGGTCCCCGCGCGACGCCGGCGCACCCTGCATCGCTGCTGGGCACCGTCCCCTACAGTCGGCCTGATCCGCCGGACAGATCCCGGCGTCCGGGTGCCCCCGCGCGCAACCCGTCCATGACGATGTCCAGCAGGCGCCTCGCCCTCGACTGCCAGTCATCGTGCGGGGCGAGCTGCCACAGGCCGGCGATGGCCAGCATGAAGTCGTCGGCCGTGACGTCGGGACGGATCGTGCCGGCCTCCTCGCAGGCGCGGAGCAGGAGGTCGGCCGCGTCGGTCACCGGGGTGTGGCCCGGCTTCGCCGCCTTCCCCGACGAGGTGGCCTGGCGGATCGCCTCCGCCAGGCCGGCCTTGGTCATCGCGAACCCGGCGAGGTGGTCCATCCACGCCCGTAGCGCCTGGTCGGGTTCCCTGGTCTCCAGCAGCTCGGACGCGGAGTCGGCGATCTGCTGCACCCCGTGGCGGTAGAGCTCGAGGACGAGCGTCTCGCGGTTGGGGAAGTTCCGGTAGAACGTGCCCTGGCCGACGCCCGCCTTCTTGGCGATCGCGCTCAGTGGGGTGTCGGCGGCCCGGGAAAGTTCGGCGAGGGCCACTTCCAGGATGCGTTCGCGGTTGCGCTGCGCGTCCGAGCGCAGGCGCGGGTCGCTCTTCTGCCGCACTCGTCCTCCTCGCCGGCTCGTGTCCGAAAGCGGTCCTTGAGAAACGGACAGTTGTCCATTACGTTCGGACCGATGGCGGACAGTTGTCCGCTTGAGCTCACTCTAGCGTCGGACCGACGCCCCGACGTGTCCGGGACACGTGAAAGAAGGCTGAACATGGCCCCAGCCCCACCGTCCACGTCCAGCGACATCACCCTGAACATCAACGGCGAGAAGCACACCCTGCCCGTCGACCATCGCACCACCCTGCTCGACGCCCTGCGCGAGCGCCTCGACCTGACCGGTACCAAGAAGGGCTGCGACCAGGGGCAGTGCGGCGCCTGCACGGTACTGCTCGACGGGCGCCGGGCGGTGTCCTGTCTGCAACTCGCCGTGGCCGCCGAAGGGCGCGAGATCACCACCATCGAGGGCATGGCCGAGGGCGACCGGCTGCACCCGGTGCAGCAGGCGTTCCTCGACCTGGACGGCTACCAGTGCGGCTACTGCACCCCCGGCCAGATCTGTTCGGCGATCGCGGTGATCGAGGAACACGCGGCCGGCTGGCCGAGCGCCGTCACCGACGACGTCCGCCCCGAGGCCGGACCACCGCCCCTGAGCGCCGAGGAGATCCGGGAACGGATGAGCGGCAACCTGTGCCGCTGCGGCGCGTACGTCTCGATCGTCCAGGCTGTGGCCCGGGCGGCGGAAGCGAAGTCCGAGGAGGCGGCGGCGTGAGGGAGTTCCTCTACGACCGGGCCCCCGACGTCTCCGGGGCCCTGGCCCTGCTCGACGCCGACCCCGACGCCCGGTTCCTCGCCGGCGGCACCAACCTCGTCGACCTGATGAAGACCGGCGTCGAGCGGCCCGCCCGCCTGGTCGACGTCCGCGAACTCCCGCTGGACGACATCGAGGTGACGGCGGACGGCGGCCTGCGCATCGGCGCGACCGTCACCAACAGCGACCTCGCCGCCCACCCCGAAGTCCGCCGCCGCTACCCGGCGTTGGCCCAGGCCGTCCTGGCCGGCGCCTCCGGGCAGCTGCGCAACATGGCCACCGTCGGCGGCAACCTGCTCCAGCGCACCCGCTGCGGCTACTTCACCGACGCGACCAAGCCCTGCAACAAGCGTGTACCCGGCAGCGGTTGCCCCGCGATCGAGGGCGAGCACCACAACCACGCCATCCTGGGCGCCTCCGAGCACTGCGTGGCGACCCACCCCTCGGACATGGGCGTCGCGCTGACCGCCTTCGACGCGGTTGTCTCGTACGAAACCGCCGACGGCCCGGGCGAGGTGCCCCTCGCCGACTTCTACCTGCCGGTCGGTGACACTCCGCACCGCGAGACCGCGCTGCCGCCGGGCGCGCTGATCACCGGCGTCACCCTGCCGCCCGTTCCGGTGGCCGCCCGCTCCCGCTACCGCAAGGTGCGCGAGCGTGCCTCGTACGCCTTCGCCATCGGCTCGATCGCCGCTGCACTCGACGTCCAGGACGGCGTCGTACGCGAGGTGCGCCTGGCCTTCGGGGCGGTCGCGTCCCGGCCCTGGCGGGCATCGGAGGCCGAGCGCGTCCTGACCGGGGCGCCGGCCGACGCCGGGACCTTCGCCGCCGCTGCGGACGCCGAACTCGCCGCCGCGAAACCGCTGTTGCACAACGCATACAAGGTGACCCTCATGCGCAACCTCGTCGTGGCCGTGCTGACCGAACTCGCCGAGGAGGCCGCCCGATGACCACCGCACCCACAGCACGCGAGAACGCCGTCGGCACCGCGCACACCCGCGTCGAGGGCCGCGACAAGGTCACCGGAGCCGCCCGCTACGCAGGTGAGATCCCGTTCGCCGACCTCGCGTACGGCTGGCTGGCGCTGTCCACGGTCGCCCGTGGCCGCATCCGCTCCATCGACACCGCCGACGTCCTCGCCATGCCTGGCGTGATCGCCGTCCTGCACCACGGCAACGCCCCACGGGTCGAGACCGGCTACGTCGGTCTGCTGGGCGTCCCGGACCCGACCGCGACCGTCTTCCAGCACGACCGGGTGCCGCACGCGGGCTGGCCGGTGGCGCTGGTCGTCGCCGAGACCTCCGAACAGGCCCGGGAGGCCGCCGAAGCGCTGGTGGTGCACTACGAACAGGAGCCGCACGACGTCGACTTCACCGGCGAGCACCCCGACGCGTACACGGTCGACAGCCACATTCCGGCGGTGATCGAGAAAGGCGACCTGGAGGCCGAACTCGCCGCGTCCGCGGTCGTCGTGGACGCCGAGTACACCACCCCGGAAGAGCATCACAACCCGATGGAGCCGCACGCGGCGACGGCCCGCTGGGACGGCGGCCGACTCGAACTGGTCGACTCCAACCAGGGCACCTTCTGGGTCGCGAGCGAACTCGCGAAGATGTTCTCGCTCGACCCGGCCTCGGTCCGGGTGCGTTCCGAGCATGTCGGCGGCGGCTTCGGCAGCAAGGGCGTGCGCGCCCACCAGGTGGCCGCCGTCATGGCCGCGACCGAACTGCACCGTCCGGTACGGGTGGTCATGACCCGGCGGCAGATGTTCTCGCTGGCCGGCTACCGCAGCCCCACCCGGCAGCGTCTGCGGCTCGGCGCCGACGCCGACGGCCGGCTGCGCGCGCTGGAGCACCGTTCCCTGAGCGCCACCTCCACCGTGCACGAGTTCATCGAGTCGGCCGCCGGACCGGCCCGGACCATGTACGGCGCCGACGCCCACCACACCGCCAACCGGCTGGTACGGCTCGACGTGCCGACCCCGACCTGGATGCGCGCGCCGGGCGAGGCACCGGGGTCGTTCGCGCTGGAGTCGGCGATGGACGAACTCGCCGTGAAGTGCGGCCTCGACCCGATCGAACTGCGCGCCCGCAACGATCCCGAGACGGGCCCGGTGTCCGGGCTGCCGTTCAGCGGACGCAATCTGATCGCCTGCTTCCGGGAAGGTGCCCGCAGGTTCGGCTGGGCCGACCGCGACCCGCTCCCCGGCCTGCGCCGCGAGGGACGCTGGCTGCTCGGCACCGGCACGGCCGCGGCCTCCTTCCCGGCGGGCGCCGGCCCGTCCACGGCGGCGGTGACGGCGGAGGCGGACGGCACCTACACCGTGCGGATCAACGCCGCCGACATCGGCACCGGCGCCCGGACCGCACTCACCCTCGTCGCCGCCGACGCCCTGGAGACCACACCGGAACACATCCGCGTAATCATCGGCGACAGCGACCTCGGTCCCGCGTTCATCGCCGGCGGCTCCATGGGCACCCGCTCCTGGGCCTGGGCGGTCACGATCGCCGCCGGGGAACTGCGGGAACGGCTCGCCCTCGGCGCCGACATCCCGCCGGAGGGGATCACCGTGCGGTCGGACACCACCGAGGCCATCGGCGCCCTCGCCCAGAAGGAACGGCACTCCTTCGGCGCCCAGTTCGCCGAGGTCGCCGTGGACCCCGCCACCGGTGAAGTCCGCGTGCGCCGCATGCTCGGCATCTTCGCGGCCGGCCGGATCGTCAACCCGCTCACCGCCCGCAACCAGTTCGTCGGCGGCATGACCTGGGGCATCTCCATGGCCCTGCACGAGGAGGCGGTCCGCGACCGGGCCCTGGGCAGCCACTACGGCGCCGACCTCGCCGGCTACCACGTCGCCGCCCACGCCGACGTCCCGGCCATCGAGGCGGACTGGATCGACGACCCGGACCCCGACGACCCGGTCGGCATCAAGGGCATCGGCGAGATCGGCATCGTGGGCGCCGCCGCGGCCGTAGCCAACGCGGTCTGGCACGCGACCGGCGTACGCCACCGGGACCTGCCGATCCGCCCCGACCGCGTCCTGACGGCAGGCGTCCGTGCTTGACCTCGCCGGGGAACTGCACCGCTGGACCGAGGAGGGCCGCGCGTTCGCCGTCGCCACCGTCGTGGCCGTCGGCGGCAGCGCCCCGCGTGGCCCCGGCGCCGCCCTCGCCGTCGACAGCGAGGGCACGGTCATCGGCTCGGTCTCCGGCGGCTGCGTGGAGGGAGCGGTGTACGACCTGTGCGTCCAGGCCCTCCGGGACGGCGAGACGGTCGTCGAACGGTTCGGATACAGCGACGAGGACGCCTTTGCGGTCGGGCTGACCTGCGGCGGGATCATCGACATCATGGTCACCCCGGTCGGCAGGGACGCGCCGGCGCGGCCGGTGCTCCGGTCGGCCCTGTCGGCCGCGGCGCGGGACGAGCCGGCCGCCCTCGCCCGCGTCGTACGCGGCCCCGCCGAACTCCTCGGCAACGCCGTGCTGGTGCGGCCGCGCGAAGCGGGAGCGGGGCCCTCCCGGCCGGGGTCCGGGGCAGGCTCGTACGAAGGCGGACTCGGCGGGCACGCGGAGCTGGACCGTACGGCGGCCGGTGAAGCCCGCGCGCTGCTGGACGCCGGCCGCACCGGCACGGTCGAACTGTCGGCGCGCGGAGCGAGATGGGGGTCCCCCCGGACGGAGTCCGGGGGAGGCTCGCGCTGTCCCGGCGGAGTGACCTTGCTGGTCGAGTCGAGTGTGCCGCCGCCCCGCATGATCGTCTTCGGGGCGATCGACTTCGCCGCGGCCCTCGTACGGGTGGGCAAGTTCCTCGGGTACCACGTGACCGTGTGCGACGCCCGCCCCGTCTTCGCCACCACAACCCGCTTCCCGGAGGCCGACGAGGTCGTGGTCGACTGGCCGCACCGCTACCTGCGCGGCACCGCGACCGACGCGCGCACGGTGCTGTGCGTGCTCACCCACGACGCCAAGTTCGACGTACCCCTGCTGGAAGCGGCCCTGCGGATGCCGGCCGCCTTCGTCGGCGCGCTGGGCTCACGGCGCACGCACGCCGACCGGGACCGACGGCTGCGCGAAGCGGGCCTGACGGAACGGGAGTTGGCGCGGCTTCGGTCGCCGATCGGACTCGACCTCGGTGCCCGCACACCCGAGGAGACGGCCCTGTCCATCGCGGCGGAGATCGTCGCCACCCGGCGGGGCGGGACGGGCACGCCCC
Organism: Streptomyces sp. NPDC102270; assembly: GCF_044766405.1. Taxonomy (NCBI): domain Bacteria; kingdom Bacillati; phylum Actinomycetota; class Actinomycetes; order Kitasatosporales; family Streptomycetaceae; genus Streptomyces; species Streptomyces sp. NPDC102270. The sequence continues at coordinate 47,126 of NZ_JBIWLX010000034.1, forward strand.
TGACCGGGTCGGGCGGACCGATCCACCACGGCCATGCGCCCCGACGCACTCGTGGACCGGCTGTCAGTGAGCATCCTGCGGTAGGCGCAAGGTGAAGGTCGCTCCCTTGCCCAGCCCGTCGGATTCCGCGGTGATGTCTCCCCCGTGGGCCCGGGCGACGCCCCGGGCGATGGTCAGACCGATGCCGCTGCCGCCGGCCGCAGCGGATCGGCCGGGATGCCCAAGGCGTTCGAAGCGGTGGAAGATGCGCTCCAGGTCGTGTTCGGCGATGCCGATGCCGTCGTCCGTGACCCGCACGATCACGCGGTGCCCGGGCGACGGTTCGCTGTGCACGGACAGCGCCACATGCCCGTGCCGATCGCACGCGGCCAGTGCGTTGCCGAGCAGGTTCACCAGGACCTGAGTGATCCGGTCCGGGTCGCAGAAAGCGGCGACGGGTGTACCCGCGTCAACGGCGAGGGTCACCTTCTGGTCGTCGTACTGGGGGCGCAGTCGCTCGGCCGTGCTCCGGGCCAGCATGGCCACGTCGGTGGACTCGCGGCGAAGATCGAAGGCACCCTCCTCCGCCCGGGACAGGCTGGAGAGGTCACCGGCCAGACGCTGCAGCCGGTCGAGATCATCGGCGAGGGAGGCGAACATCGCCTCGTCGGGGACGAAGATGCCGTCGGCGATGCCTTCGATCTGGCCGCGAAGGATGGTGATCGGGGTGCGCATCTCGTGGGCGACCTCGGAGATCAGCCGGGCGCGCCGGCGCTCGGTGTCGGCGAGGGCGGCCGCCAGCGTGTTGACGTCTTTGACCAGCGCCGCCAGGCCCGGCTCGCTGGGGAGTTCGAGGATGTCGTCGTAGTGTCCCTCGGCGAGTCGGCGCGTGGCGGCTCGCACCCGGTCGAGCGGACGCAGCAGGAACCGCGACAGGGCGACGGACGCAAGGAAGGCCGCGGCCCCTCCGAACAACAGACCGACCTGCAGGACCACATCGCCTTCGATGTCGGCAAAACCGAGCCACACCTCGATCAGCGCGCTGACCGCCGCCATGGCCGTCAGCGCCAGCAGGAGCACCATGACGTGCGAGAGCACCAGCCGGTTGCGCAGCGACAGACGCTCCTTGATCCGGCGCAGCCGCGCACGAGACCGGTGGTGGGCCGGAAAGCGGGAGGCAGACATGGGCGGGTGTCCTTCCTGGCCGCTAGGCGGGGCGCCCGATGAACCGGTAGCCGACGGTGCGGACGGTCCCGACGAACCGGGGTGCGCCCGCGTCGTCGCCCAGCGCGCGCCGCAGCGTGCGGATGTGCACGTCCACGACGCGCTCGTCGCCGAAGAAGTCATCGCCCCACACCCGGGCCAGCAGGCCGCGCCGGGTGAAGACCCGCCCGGGGACACGGGCCATCGCGAACAGCAGATCGAAGTCGAGGGCGGACAGCTCCACCGTCCGGTCGGCATCGACCAGCACGGTCCGTGTCCCGGGGTCGACGGTCAGTCCGTCGAAGCGCAGCACGCCGTCCTCGCGGTCCGCCTCGGACCGGCTGTCGGTGCGCCGCAGGATGGCGCGTACGCGCAGTGCCAGTTCGCGGGGGCTGAACGGCTTGGTGACGTAGTCGTCGCTGCCGGTGGTGAAGCCGATCAGCCGGTCGACCTCCTCGTCCCGGGCGGTCAGCATGATCACCGGGATCCGGCTCGCCTCCCTGATGCGGCGCAGGACCTGGAATCCGTCCAGGCCCGGAAGCATCACGTCGAGCACCACGAGGTCCGGCCGGTCGCGGGTGAGGGCCCGCAGGGCGGAGGGCCCGTCCGCGGCCTCGACGACGTGGAACCCGTCCGCCTCCAGGTAACCGCGCACGGTCATGCGGATCTTGGGCTCGTCATCGACGACCAGAACCCGCTGCGTACTCATCGCGCTCACTTTCCGTCGCCGAGGTAGGGAGAGGGAGGAGGGGCCAGCGTACGGTGACTGTGATGTCGGGGCTTGTGTCGACGGCCTCCCCGGTCCGCCGGCGCTCTGGGCACAGGTCAGCGCGAGCCTGAGCGGCGGATGCGCGCCTTCAGCTTCGGGAACTGTTCGAGGGCGTTGGTTCGTTCGAGAGCGATCCGCCGGCGACGGCTGTAGATCTCGTCGACGGTCGGTTCGGGGTCGCCTGCCTTGAGATGCGGCAGGCTGCCCTTGAGGAAGGGCATCGTCTCGACGTTGTCGGCCGCGTAGAGGTGGCGGGTCGCCGGCCAGTCGCTGCCGAACATGATGTGGTCGGCGGGCACGAGGGACGACAGCGGCTCCAACTGCGCGGCGGTGAACGCCTGTGCGTCGTCGAAGAACATCCGCTTGATGTAGGTGAGGGGGCCTTCCGGCAGCACCTCGTTGAACGGAGGGAAGGCCGAGTGCCGGGTCGCGAGCCGGTAGGCCAGGAAAGGCAGTGCCCCGCCGCTGTGCGTGAAGTGCCAGCGGATGTTCGGGTAGTCCCGCAGGAC
>NZ_JBIWLX010000035.1:0-47893 GCF_044766405.1 Streptomyces sp. NPDC102270
GGTACTGCAGGGGGGACCCTGTGGGAGAGTAGGACACCGCCGAACAATTTTTGGGAAAACCCCCGTGCCATTCGGCACGGGGGTTTTCTGCGTTTAGGGTCAATAGCATGCGCTATGACCTCGTCATCTTCGACAACGACGGCGTTCTTGTCGACAGTGAGCCGATCTCCAACCAGTACCTCGCCGCCTATCTGACGGAGCTCGGGCACCCGACCTCCTACGAGGACTCCATCCGGGACTACATGGGCTCCGCCATGCACCGGATCCACGACCTCGTCCTGGAGCGGACCGGACAGCGGTTGCCAGCGGACTTCGACGACGTCTTCCACGCGAGGGTCTTCGCCGCGTTCGAGCGGGAGTTGAAGGCCGTGGACGGCGTCACCGGGGTGCTGGAGAAGCTGACGGCGGACGGAGTGCCGTACTGTGTCGCGTCCTCCGGGAGCCATGAGCGGATCCGGGTGGGGCACCGGGCTGCCGGCCTTGACCGGTGGTTCGAGGACGAGCGGATCTTCAGTTCGGAGGACGTGGGGCGGGGGAAGCCGGCGCCGGATCTGTTTCTGCATGCCGCCGAGCGGATGGGGGTCGAACCGGGGCGGTGTGTGGTGGTCGAGGACAGTCCGCTGGGCGTGCGGGCGGCCAACTCGGCGGAGATGGACGTGTACGGGTTCACCGCCATGACGCCGGCCGCGAAGCTCACCGGGGCCACTCAACTCTTCTCCGACATGGGTGAGTTGGCGGACCTGCTGGTCTGACATTTGTCATGCCGAGGTCCGGACGATCGTTTCTACTGGCAACCCCCGGCCGGACGAGAAGCTGAGGGCATGACGACGAAGACGAACTCGAAGCGCGCGAACCTGACTCCTCTGATCGTGGACGTGGCGGTGCCGATCGGGGCGTACTACCTGCTCAAGGACGGGCTCGGGATGAGCACGTTGATGGCGCTGGGCCTCAGCAGTGTCGTCCCGGCCGTGCGGACCGGCTGGAGTGTGGTGAGGGAGCGGACGGTCAACGCTCTGGCCGCTCTCATCCTCGTGGTGAACGTCGTGGGGCTGCTGCTCAGCTTCGTGGCCGGCGACCCCCGGCTGATGCTCGCGAAGGACAGCGGGGTCAGCAGTGTGATCGGGATCGGCATCCTCGTCTCTGTGGCGCTGGGGAGGCCGATGATGACGGCCGGGATGAAGCCCTGGCTGGTGAAGGGGATCGCGGAGCGGGAGGCCGCCTGGGCGCGGCTCCAGGACACGTCGGCGGACTTCCGGCGGGCCGAGCGGCGGTTCTCCGTGGTGTGGGGCGTCGTACTGCTGACGGAGTGTGTGATGCGGGTCGTGGGGGCGTACACGCTGCCGGTGGACACGATGGTGTGGCTCGGGTCCCTGATCATGGTCGGGTCGATGGGGGTCGCCTTCCTGGTCAGCGGGGCGATCGGGGCCGGCCCGATGGCTGGGATGCTGATCGCAGAGACGAAGGCCGGCGCCCCCGCGATGCCCGAGGTCGCCCTCGCCCGATAAAGCTGAGGGAAATTCATCTTTGGCTGGATCTACCCACGAGTACGCCGGGGCCCTACGCTCGCCGCCATGACAGATGTGCTGCGGCGCGGTAGGGCCTCGTTGGCGTTCAGCTTCTTCGCGCAAGGCGTCGCCTTCGCTCTCCTGGTGACGCGGATCCCCGCGATCCAGGACCGGTACGGGGTCTCCGACGCGCTGCTGCCCGCCTTCCTGGCCGCCGTGCCGATCCTCGCCGGGGTCGGGAGCGTCTCGACCGAGCACCTGGTGAAGCGAATACGGCCCAGCCGGCTGCTGCGGTTCGCCCAGCCCGTCGTGCTCCTGGCGCTGCTCGGGGTGGGGGCCGGGGATTCGACGGTTGAGCTGGGTGTCTCGCTCGGTGCCTTCGGGCTCGCCGTGGGCATGCTCGACGCGTCCATGAACATGCTCGGGGTGAGTCTGCAGCGGTCGTACGGGCGCAGCATCATGCTGAGCTTCCACGCGGTGTTCAGTCTCGGCGGGATCGTGGGGGCCTCGCTCGCCTGGGTCGGGGCGCACTGGCATCTCGCGCTGTTCGTGTCCTATCTGCCGGTCGTGGCGGTGCTGGTGCCGCTGTGTCTGGTGGGGAGCCGGTGGTACGTCGACGGGGACACCACGGGAGTGGAGGAGAAGCCGCAGGGGGGCGACGGCGTCGTCTTCAAGCTGCTGCTGCCGCTGTGTCTGGTGATGACCTTCGCCTACATCGGGGACTCCACCGTCTCCAACTGGAGTGCGAAGTACCTCAAGGACGTGCTCGGCAGCAGCGAGCAGGTGGCGACCGTGCCGTACAACGTCTACATGGTGACGACCCTGCTGGGGCGGGCCGTGGGGGACCTCGGGGTACGGCGGTTCGGGGCGGCCGCGGTCGTGCGGCTGGGGGCGGTGGTGGCGGCCGGAGGGTTCGCGGTGGTGGCCGTGGCGCCCGGGCCGTGGGTGGGGATGCTCGGGTTCACGCTGCTGGGGATGGGGTTGTGTGTGCTGGTGCCGCAGACCTTCGCCGCGGCAGGGCGCTTGTTCCCGGGGGCGTCGGACGCGGCCATCGCGCGGCTCAACGTCTTCAACTACGTGGGGTTTCTGATCGGTTCGCCGTTGGTGGGGGCCCTGGGGGACGCGTGGAGCTATCGCGGGGCCATGCTCGTACCGATGGTGTTGGTGCTGGTGACACTGGTGTACGCCAAGTCGTTCGAGGCTCAACCGGACCGATACGGTGGCGAGCATGAGCGGCCGCGCACAGCTGATGTGGGACGAGGCAGTAACGGGCTATGACTTCGGTCCGGACCATCCGATGGATCCGGTCCGGCTCGATCTGACCCGGCGTCTGGTGGACGCCTTCGGGCTGGACCGGGACATGGCGGTCGTGGCCGCGAAGGCGGCGGGCGAGTCGACGCTGCGGCTCGTGCACCGGGAGGACTACGTCCAGGCCGTGAAGGCGGCTTCCGTGGATCCCGGGGCGGCCGACCAGTCGTACGGGCTGGGGACGATGGACGATCCGGCCTTCGAGCGGATGCACGAGGTGTCCGCGCTGATCGCCGGGCAGTCGGTGGGCGCGGCGGAGGCCGTGTGGCGGGGGGACGCGCTGCACGCGGTGAACTTCGCGGGCGGGCTGCACCACGCGATGCCGGGGGGCGCTTCGGGGTTCTGCATCTACAACGACGCCTCGCTCGCCATCGCGCGGCTGCTGGAGCTGGGGGCGTCACGGGTCGCCTATGTGGATGTCGACGTGCACCACGGGGACGGGGTGCAGGCGGCGTTCTGGGAGGATCCGCGGGTGCTGACGATCTCCCTGCACGAGCATCCTCGGACGCTGTTCCCGCAGACCGGGTGGCCGGAGGAGACCGGGGCGGACTCGGCCGAGGGGAGCGCCGTGAACGTGGCGTTGCCGGCGGGGACGGGGGACGCGGGGTGGCTGCGGGCGTTCCACGCGGTGGTGCCGGAGCTCATCGCGGACTTCCGGCCGGATGTGCTGGTGACGCAGCACGGGGCGGACACGCACTTCGAGGATCCGCTGGCTCATCTCGCGGTGTCGCTGGACGCGCAGCGGGCTGTGCAGGTGGCGTGTCACGAGCTGGCGCACGAGTACGCGGGCGGGAAGTGGATCGCGCTCGGGGGCGGGGGGTACGCCGTGGTGGATGTCGTACCCCGGTCCTGGACGCATCTGGTGGCCATCGCCGCGGGGCGGCCGGTCGAACCCGAGGCGATGATTCCCGAGGGGTGGCGGCAGCACGTGTTCGCCCGGACCAGGCAGTTGGCCCCGGCGCGGATGACCGACGGGCGGTGGCCGGTGTCCTACGCGGAGTGGGATGCGGGGTACGACCCCGCGGACCGGCTGGACCAGGCGGTGCTGGCGACTCGGCGGGCGGTGTTTCCGCTGCGGGGATTGCTGGCGTAAGGCCGGCCGGGACGGCGCGGCGCTACTCCGACTGTGCGGTGTTTCCCCGTTCCCGTCTCCCGACCCGCCCTCATCCGCCACCATCGCTCCCGTGTTGAGCACCGGCGCGCTCCGCGCCCATCTGCTGGCCGCTCGTCTGGCCGGACCCGTGGCCACCTCCCGAGAGGAGAGTCTGCGGAATTATCGGTTGTTCGCTGCTCGGGACCCGAGGGTGCTGATCGGACTCGATCCTGAATGGGCATGGAATGAGCGGGACCTGATCGGTCTCATGGCTGACAAGTGCGGGGTTTCGGGCAATCCTCGACACACAATCGGCCGTGATGTGATCGATCCCGAACGGACGCTCGCCGCGCTCGACGCCTTCGCCGAGCGCCTCGCGGCAGTCGCCCAGCGCAGCGGGGCCGTGCTTCTCGGCACCGGCCATCCGCACCGGCTGCTCGGGTTCTACGCCGCTCTCGCGGACGCCCTGTCGGCGGCGGGATGTGCCGTCCTCACCCCCGCGCATGGTCGCCGTGTCGACATAACGACCCGGTTCGGTCTACGCACGTACAACCTTGAGTACGTACGAGGAGTCGCGCTCGTGCGGGGACCGGACGCGGAGAGCTCCGGTGGTGAGCCCGGCGCACACACGCATTCGCCGCTCCCGGTTCGTACTGCCCTGGCAGCCGCGGCGGAGAGCGGCGGGCCGCTTCCGGAGCTCGTGATCGGGGATCACGGCTGGGTCTGCGGAGCAGGTCAGCTGGGGTTCGAGGCCATGGGGCCGGCGGACACGGACGACCCCGCGCTCTTCGTGGGGGAGGCCGAGGGGGTCGTGTCCGTCGTCGTTCCACTTGATGACGGCGTGCGCTCCGATTACTACCTGCCGCTGACCCGCTACGTACTCAATCGAGCGTGTCTGTCACAGTAGGCCGCCGATGGGTGCACCTCTTCCCCATTTGCATCACCCGCCCCTACATTGGGGAGTGAGCACGCAGCGACGAAGAGTCACCGGAAGGGGAAGCCGGTGACCGTCGAGTGCGGAAGGTTCAGGTGTGTCATGGCTGCTGAACAGAGGCCTCTGAGTGAGGTTCAGTTTCTGACCGTGGCGGAAGTCGCCTCGGTGATGCGAGTGTCGAAGATGACCGTGTACCGGCTGGTGCACAGCGGTCATCTGCCCGCGATCAGGGTGGGACGGTCCTTCCGTGTCCCCGAGAACGCGGTTCACGAGTACCTCCGCGAGAGCTATGTGGGGGTGGAGACAGCCTGACGACGACCGGACTCGGGGAGGTTCCCAGGGGCCTCAGGGCACTCGTGGACCCCTGTCGGATCTCCCCGGTTCACCTCGATTACGACCTCAGCGCTCGGGCGGGTAGGCTAACCCCTCGTAGGTCGTGTGGGCCCATGATGCCCAGCACCGAGTGATGAGAAGTGAGCGAGGGTAGTCGTGGGCTCTGTTATCAAGAAGCGGCGCAAGCGGATGGCCAAGAAGAAGCACCGCAAGCTGCTCAAGCGCACGCGCGTTCAGCGTCGCAACAAGAAGTAAGCGACGCCGCGGAAGCGTGCGTGTGGCCCCCCACCCGTTACCGGTGGGGGGCCACACGTGTGTCAGGACGCGCGCGTGGGCCGGATGTCGTCACCTCACGCAGTGGGCGGTCATCACAGCGCAACAACGAACCGCTAAGTTGGCGGAACACGGGGAACACAGGGAGCGCGGCACAGGACTGGGGCTGTACAAGGGCTGTACCAGAGCTGGACTACGGCTGGAAGGAAGGCGCTGATCTTGGGAAAGGTCGTGCTCGTTACCGGAGTGGCCCGACAGCTGGGGGGCCGGTTCGTACGACGCATACAGCGTGACCCGCAGGTGGACCGGGTGATCGCCGTGGACGCGGTGGCGCCGGAGCATCATCTGGGCGGTGCCGACTTCATCCAGGCGGACATCAGGCAGCCCGGCATCGCACGGGTCCTGGCCGAGACGGCCGCCGACACCGTCGTACACCTGGACGTGACGGCGATGGCGCTCGGCAGTGGGAGCCGGACCACGGTCAAGGAGACCAACGTCATCGGCACCATGCAGTTGCTCGGTGCCTGCCAGAAGTCGCCGAACGTGCAGCGGCTCGTGGTGAAGTCCAGTACGAACGTGTACGGGTCCGCGCCCCGCGATCCCGCCGTGTTCACGGAGACCACCCCGCCCAAGTCCCTGCCCTCCGGCGGCTTCGCCAAGGACACGGTCGAGGTCGAGGGGTATGTACGGGGCTTCGCGCGGCGGCGCCCCGACGTGGCCGTGTGCGTGCTCAGGTTCGCCAACATCCTGGGGCCGACGGCGGACACCCCGCTCGCCTCGTACTTCGCGCTGCCGGTGCTGCCGACCGTGTTCGGGTACGACCCGAGGCTGCAGTTCGTGCACGAGGACGACGTGATCGAGGTGCTCAGGATCGCCTCGCACGAACCGGAGCGGGGCACGCTCAACAGCGGCACCTTCAACATCGCCGGCGATGGGGTCCTGTTGCTGTCGCAGTGTTCGCGGCGGCTCGGGCGGCCCACCGTGCCCCTGCTGCTGCCTGCCGTCACCTGGGCCGGTTCGCTGGTGCGTACGCTGGGGATGACGGACTTCTCGCCCGAGCAGATCCGGCTGCTCACCCACGGCCGGGTCGTGTCGACGGTCCAGATGCGCGAGACGCTCGGATTCCGGCCGAAGTACACGACGGCCGAGACCTTCGCGGACTTCGCGCGCAGCCAGGGTCCCGGGCTGCTGCCGCCGGAGGCCCTCGAGAGGGCCGTCGACCGGATCGCCGCGCTGCCGCCTCTCGCCGGCAGCGGCCACCCCCCGACGCAGAGCGCCAACTGAGGAGCGCATCAACGATGGCGGACGCCAAGGTCATTCCGTTCGACGACGACCGGTCCCGCGCAGGCGCCGTACAGCGGCCGGCGCGGCGCCGCAGCGCGGGGAGCCGGCGCAAGGGCACCGAGCCCGCGCTGGTCCGTGAGGTCCAGCCCCTGCCCAGCGGGGCTTTCGCGCAGGATGATGTTCCTGTGACGCGTGAGGAACAGCTGCCGCAGCAGGCGAACGACGAGGGCGGCGCGGGCGGCCTGGAGCGGCGCATCGCCGGGGGCCTCAGCTTCCTGCGCCGGCGGTTCACCGGGGACTACGAGGTCGACGACTTCGGGTACGACGAGGAACTCACCGACCAGGTCCTGATGTCCCTGCTGCGGCCGGTGTACGAGAAGTACTTCCGGGTCGAGGTGAAGGGCGTCGAGAACATCCCGGCGGAGGGCGGCGCGCTGATCGTCGCCAACCACTCCGGGACGCTGCCGCTGGACGGCCTGATGATGCAGGTCGCCGTCCACGACCACCACCCCGCGAACCGGCATCTGCGGCTGCTGGCGGCGGACCTGGTGTTCATGCTGCCCGTGGTCAACGAACTCGCCCGCAAGCTGGGCCACACCCTGGCCTGTGCGGAGGACGCCGAACGGCTGCTCGGGCAGGGCGAAGTGGTCGGTGTGATGCCGGAGGGCTTCAAGGGCATCGGCAAGCCCTTCAGCGAGCGCTACAAGCTCCAGCGCTTCGGCCGGGGCGGTTTCGTCTCCACGGCCCTGCGGCAGCGCACGCCGATCATCCCGTGCTCGATCGTCGGCGCGGAGGAGATCTACCCGATGATCGGCAACGCGAAGACGCTGGCCCGCGTCCTGGGCTTCCCGTACTTCCCGCTCACCCCGACCTTCCCGTGGCTGGGCCCGCTCGGCGCGGTCCCGCTGCCGACGAAGTGGACGATCCAGTTCGGCGAGCCGATCCCCACGGACGGCTACCCGCCGGAGGCCGCCGAGGACCCGATGCTGATGTTCAACCTGACGGACCAGGTCAGGGAACAGATCCAGCACACGCTGTACAAGTTGCTGGTGCAGCGGAGGTCGGTGTTCTTCTGAGTCGGCGCGCGGACTCGGCTGCCGACGAGGCGGGCGTGGCCGCGAGGACGACCCCGCTGCGTGAAGGCGCTGTGCGAAGCCTGCGCGGCAGTGCGAGGGCAGCGGACGGGAGGGGCCAAGTTGCTGGTGCGGCGGAGGTCGGTGTTCTTCTGAGTCGGCGCGCGGACTCGGCTGCCGACGAGGCGGGCCCCGCTGCGTGAAGGCGCTGGACGGAGTCCGGCGCGGCTGTGCGAAGCCTGCGCGGCAGTGCGAGGGCAGCGGACGGGAGGGGCCAAGTTGCTGGTGCGGCGGAGGTCGGTGTTCTTGTGACGCGCTGATCCGGTACGACGGTGGGGGCGCTCTTCCTGAGAAGGGCGCCCCCACCGTCGTACCGGAAGAGCTAGTTCGCGTCCTCGCCGTTGATGCCCAGGCCGGGGAGGAGGCCGGGGAGGAGGGGCGGGAGGGTGACGTCCGGGTCGGCCGAGGGGGCCGGGGACGTCGGGGTGGCGGTGCCGGTGTCCTTCGGGGGGTCGAGGAGGCCGCCGGTGTTGCCGCCGAGCAGGCCGTCGTCCTCACTGCCGGACGGGGTGGACTTGCTGGGGCTGCTGCCGCCGGTGTGTTCCGAGGAGCCATCCGTGCCCGGGGCAGTCGAGTGGCCGGAGCCGGTCGAGGTGTCGGAGGACGCCGAGCCGGAGCCGCCCTGCCGCTGCCCTCCCTTGCCGCCGCTCTGCGCCGGGGGTTCCGGGAGCAGGGACTGCAGCGGCGCGACCTCTTCGTCTATGGCGTCGAAGACCTCGGACACCTGCTCGCTGACATCGCCGAGCTGGACGGGCAGCCGGTCGCGGAGCGCGCCCCAGGCCTCGCGGTGCGAGCGCGAGAAGCCGGCGAGGGCCTGGATGGGGCCCAGGGAGTTCGGGTCGCGCTCGTACGCCGCGTGCAGCAGGCGGTGGCCCTCGGAGGCGTCGTGCTGCATACCCGAGAGCGCGCGGCGGATCTCGCCCACGGACTCGTGGTCGAGGTGACCGCCCCGGCCGCGCTCCATCAGACGGCGGGCCTCGTTCAGCCGGGTGGAGGCCTGGTCGAGGTAGGCGACACCGCGCTCGTCGTCCCCGTCGGACAGATAGGTGAGCTTGAAGTCCTCGATGCCGCGCTTGAGGCCGTACAGCGAATCCCCGGGCAGCGCGTCCGAGCTGGCCGCGGCCACACCACCGAAGGCTCCGGCGGCGACTCCGACGCTCAGGCCGCCCGCGGCCAGGCCCTTGGTGAGCCGGGAACGCGGTCGCAGTTTCCCGAGCCCACTCGCCCGGTGGGTGCCTTTGGCCCGATGGGAGCGCTGCTCGGGGACCGCGGGTTCCGCCCCGTCGCCCTCCAGCAGCATGGCCTCCATCGCGGCCACCAGCTGGGCTCGCTGGACGACCTTGACCTTCGGGTCCAGCTCAGGCCTGGGCAGCTCGCCGAGACACTCCGCGAGGACCAAAAGACGGTCCGGATCGGGGTGTTCCGCGGCGGCCGGCGCTGGTCCTTCGGACTGCTGCTCGGCCGCCGGTTCCCGGTCGGACTGCTCCTCCAGGGCCTGGGCGAAGGCGTTCGCCCGCCGGTGCGCCGATACGTTCGCGATCACTGGCGGCACCTCCTCTCGTCATGACGGTCGACTCCCCAGGGGGTCCTGAGGGTTGCACGCCCTGACCACAAGCACACGATCGGGTGATCGAAGTCGGCCAGGGAGTGACCACAGGGAGCCTGCATCCCGCACAACGAGCGGCGTGGCACTTGGGTTACGGACTGCGGATGATCGGATCGGGGAGTCAACGGACTTTCACCGAGAGCGAGTTGATGGTTACCGGGCGTGTGCTCTCAGCGGGCGTCGTCCGGGAGGAGTCGGGCCAGGGTGCGGACGGCCCGGTACTGGAGGGTCTTGATGGCGCCCTCGTTCTTCCCCATCACCCGGGCGGTCTCGGCGACCGAGAGCCCCTGGAGGAAACGGAGGGTCACACACTCCTGCTGCTGTGGGTTGAGCCGGCGGACGGCGTCCAGCAGTGCGGCGTTGGAGAGGGCCTCCAGGACGGAGTCCTCGGGTGAGCGCTCGACCTCGTTGGCGTCGAGCATCTCGCCGGTGGTGATCTCCAGCCGGAAACGGCTCGACTTGAAGTGGTCGGCGACGAGGTTGCGCGCGATGGTGACGAGCCAGGCGCCGAAATCGCGGCCCTGCCAGGTGAAGGTGCCGATCCTTCGGAGCGCGCGCAGGAACGTCTCGCTCGTCAGGTCCTCGGCGGTGGCCTTACCTCCTACCCGGTAATAGATGTACCGGTACACGGTGTCGCTGTACTGGTCGTACAGCCGGCCGAAAGCGTCGGCCTCGCCGGCCTGGGCGCGTTCGACCAGGTCCATCATGCGGGCGCTGTCGCTGTCCGCGGCCGGACGGCGGGCCGGTGCGGCACCGGTCGAACGCCCTCGTCTGCCGACGGCCGCGGAACCGTCGGCCAGTGCGTAGCACGGGCCGATCGGTGCCGCGGCTACGGCGAAGGCGGGGACGGCGTACGCGGTGGGGACGAAGCCGCGCAACAGGTCTTGGACCGTTGCGCGCAGCGTAGCCAGGCCCGAGGCGTCAACCCCGACGTGTGGGTACACGGGACTCCCAGAGGCAGAGCTTCCATCACGTGCAGTGCGGGACCGTTCACCCGTCGTAGCGACGGAGGGGTACCGGATTGCGTCTGAGGAGAATAACGCTTAGTGCAGGCGCTGCTACACCCAGTTGCTCTATTCATCGATTACGTCGCTTCCGTAACCGATTGGGGGCCGTTCAAGTACCGGAGAGTGACCGGTTGTTGATCGAAAACGGTCTTGTTCTGTCAGGGAACGGGGCGTGTTGTGGCCGTGTGCAGCCAATGCGCCTGCACACGGGGTTACGCGTACAAAACCTGGGGATTGGTGTGTTTGCCTGGTTACCGGCGGCGCTTGTGCAGGGCGATCGCCGCCACCGTGCCGCCCGCCACCGCTCCCACGCCCGCGGCCGCCGGGATGCCGACCTTCGCCGCCTTGCGGCCCGTGCGGTAGTCGCGCAGGCGCCAGTCCAGTCGACGGGCGTGCTTGCGGAGCTTGGCGTCCGGGTTGATCGCGTAGGGGTGACCCACCAGCGAGAGCATCGGGATGTCGTTGTGGCTGTCGCTGTACGCCGCGCAGCGCGACAGGTCGAGACCCTCCGCCGCCGCCAGGGCCCGGACCGCCTCCGCCTTCGCGGGGCCGTGCAGGGGCTCACCGACCAGCTTGCCCGTGTAGACGCCGTCCACCGACTCCGCCACCGTGCCCAGGGCGCCGGTGAGGCCGAGACGGCGGGCGATCACCTGGGCGATCTCCACCGGGGCCGCGGTGACCAGCCACACCTTCTGGCCGGCGTCCAGGTGCGCCTGCGCCAGCGCGCGCGTGCCCGGCCAGATGCGCTCGGCCATGTACTCGTCGTAGATCTCCTCGCCGATCGACTGGAGTTCGGCGACGCGGTGGCCCTGCACGATGGAGAGCGCCGAGTCGCGGGCCTCCTGCATGTGTTCGGGGTCCTCGACACCGGCGAGGCGGAACCACGCCTGCTGCCAGGCGAATTTCGCCAGCTCGCGGGTCTCGAAGAACTTCCGTTTGTACAGGCCACGGCCGAAGTGGAAGAGGGCGGCGCCCTGCATCACCGTGTTGTCCAGGTCGAAGAAGGCGGCGGCCTTGTCGTCGCCCAGGACCGGGAACTGTGACGCCGGTTCCGTCCCAGGGGTCTCCTCGACCTCCTGGGAGGACTTGCGCGCGGCCTCCGCCGAGGCCTCGCCTGCCAACACGCTTCGCGCCGTGGCGGAGCGCCTACGGGGAGTGAGCCATCCGAGAGCGGCCATGGCGTGAGCATAGCCAGTCTGTTCGGTGGTTCCGGAGTCGAGAGGTTTGGAGGGTGTGAACACTCCACGACTGTGCCGTTAAGCAGGCGGTCACGTCCGGCGGCGACGCGCGGGAGAATGGCCCGCATGAGTCCCATCTTCCGCCGAAAGCAGGCCAGGGCCCCCGAGGGCCGGCTCGTCACCCTGATCCGCAAGCCCGGTTGTCATCTGTGCGACGACGCACAGCTGGTGATCGAGAAGGTCTGCGGAGATCTCGGGGTTCCCTGGGAGTACAAGGACATCGACCAGGACCCTCAGCTCCACGAGCAGTACTGGGAGCAGATCCCCGTGGTACTCGTCGACGGTGAACAGCACACGTTCTGGCGAGTGAACGAGGAACGTCTCCGCAAGGCGCTGACGGACTAGTCCACCTGGCCCGGCCGGTCGCTTAGGATCGATGGCGAAGTTGCCTCGGGGGCGGGATTGAAGAGGGAAGTGTGCGGTTTTGCCTCCGAGAGAGACGCGCGTGACCCCGGTCACGTTGGCCGGGCAAATCGGACACCATCTTTGTGCACGCGTTCACAAAGACATAGCCTGCATTCGACGGGGCGGTCCGGGGACGTGTGACCGCCTACAGCCCCGCTCTACCCGCAGGAGCACCGTGGCAACTGGCCGAACTCACCGACCGGCGACCCGTAGCCGAGGGATTCCCGAGGCCACCGTCGCCCGCCTTCCGCTGTACCTACGAGCCCTGACGGCACTGTCCGAGCGCTCGGTACCCACGGTGTCCTCCGAGGAACTCGCCGCTGCCGCGGGGGTCAACTCCGCGAAGCTGCGCAAGGACTTCTCCTACCTGGGTTCCTACGGAACGCGCGGTGTCGGCTACGACGTCGAGTATCTCGTCTACCAGATCTCCCGCGAACTGGGCCTGACCCAGGACTGGCCGGTTGTGATCGTCGGTATCGGCAACCTCGGCGCCGCGCTCGCCAACTACGGCGGCTTCGCGTCCCGTGGGTTCCGGGTCGCCGCGCTGATCGACGCCGATCCGGCGATGGCCGGCAAGCCCGTCGCGGGCATTCCGGTGCAGCACTCGGACGACCTGGAGAAGATCGTCGAGGACAACGGCGTCTCCATCGGTGTCATCGCGACCCCCGCCGGTGCCGCCCAGCCGGTCTGTGACCGGCTCGTGGCCGCCGGCGTCACCTCCATCCTGAACTTCGCGCCGACCGTGCTGTCCGTGCCGGACGGCGTGGACGTGCGCAAGGTCGACCTCTCCATCGAGCTGCAGATCCTCGCCTTCCACGAGCAGCGCAAGGCCGGTGAGGAGGCCGCCGCCGCTTCCGACGGCGCCGCTCCGGTCGTCGCCGGCCGCGGCGGCTCCGCCGACAAAGGGCCCGACGGGGACGTACCCGCCGTGATGCCGGCATGAGTCTCCTCGTCGTCGGGCTAAGCCACCGCAGCGCGCCGGTCAGTGTGCTGGAGCGGGCGGCGCTGCATGTCGATGCGCAGGTCAAGCTGGTCCAGGACACGGTCGCGGCGGAGCCGGCCACGGAGGCCGCGGTGCTCGCGACCTGCAACCGGATCGAGCTGTACGCCGACGTGGACAAGTTCCACGCGGGCGTGGCCGAGCTGTCCACCCTGCTCGCCCAGCACAGCGGGGTGGGCCTCGAGGAGCTCACTCCGTATCTCTACGTGCACTACGAGGACCGGGCCGTCCATCACCTCTTCTCCGTGGCCTGCGGGCTCGACTCCATGGTCGTCGGCGAGGGGCAGATCCTCGGGCAGATCAAGGACTCGCTGGCGCGGGCGCAGGAGCTGCACACGGCCGGGCGGCTGCTGAACGACCTCTTCCAGCAGGCGCTGCGGGTCGGCAAGCGGGCCCACTCCGAGACGGGGATCGACCGGGCCGGGCAGTCGCTGGTCACCTTCGGGCTGGAGCAGCTGGCTCTGGGTGCCGAGGTGCCGGACTGGGCGCGGGGCAAGAAGGCGCTGGTCATCGGCGCCGGATCGATGTCCTCGCTGGCCGCGGCGACGCTGGCGCGGGCGGGTATCCCCCAGATCGTGATCGCCAACCGTACGGCCGAGCGGGCCGAGCGGCTCGCGGAGATCCTCAACGAGGGCGCTTCGGGCGGGGACGTGGTGGCCCGTGCGGTACCGATGGCTTCGGTGCCGGACGAGCTGACACGTGCCGATGTCGTGGTGTCCTGCACGGGGGCGACCGGGCTCGTCCTCAGTGCCGAGACCGTCGCCGCCGCGCGGGGGTGGGTCGCACAGCCCGGCGCCGACGAGGTGCCGCCCCACGGCGGATCGGGAGCCGCCCCGGCGGCCCGAGTGCCCGCGGGCTCCGCAACCGACGAGAACTGTCCGCTCGACCTGGCCCCCGTTCAGGCCACGGCCGGTTTCTCCGTGCTCGGTGAGGCCGCCGTGGCCGGAATGGCCGCCTCCGAGCTGGAACAGCACGCCGCCTGGGTGGACAACGCACCTCGGCCGCAGAGCTCCGGGCCGGCCGTGACCGTGCTCGACCCCGCCGAGGAGGCCGACGCCATCGCCGCCCTCGCGGCGACCGCCGCCGTCATCGGGCGGGTGCCCGAGCGGCGCCGGCCCGAGCCCGTCGCCGAGATCCCGCGGCCCACCCCCTCGCTCTTCCTGCTCGACCTCGCCATGCCCCGGGACATCGACGCCGCCGTGCACCGGCTGGCCGGGGTACGGCTCGTCGACATCGAGTCGCTCGCCGAGGCCTCGGCGGACGCTCCGATGGCGGCCGACGTCGACCAGGTCCGTCGTATCGTCGCGGACGAGGTCGCCGCCTTCGGGGCGGCGCTCAGGGCCGCGCACATCACGCCCACGGTCGTCGCGCTGCGGACCATGGCCGCCGATGTCGTCGCGAACGAGATCGCGCGGCTCGACGGGCGGCTGCCTGGCCTGGACGACAAGCAGCGCGGGGAGATCACGCAGACCGTACGGCGCGTGGTCGACAAGCTGCTGCACGCGCCGACCGTACGGGTCAAGCAACTCGCGGCCGAGCCCGGCGGTGCCGGGTACGCGGACGCGTTGCGGACTTTGTTCGACCTCGACCCCGAGACGGTGGCCGCCGTCTCCCGCGCCGAGGACAGCACCACCGATGAGAAAGACCGAGGCTCGTCATGAGTACCAAGGCGCTACGGCTGGGGACCAGGCGGAGCAAACTCGCCATGTCCCAGTCGCGGCAGGTGGCGGACGCCGTGAGCCAGGTGACCGGGCGGCCCGTCGAGCTCGTGGAGATCACCACGTACGGCGATGTGTCCAAGGAGGCGCTCGCGCAGATCGGCGGCACGGGGGTGTTCGTGACCGCGCTGCGCGAGGCCCTGCTCAAGGGTGAGGTCGACTTCGCGGTGCACTCGCTCAAGGACCTGCCCACCGGGCAGCCGGACGAGCTGACGCTTGCCGCGATACCCGAGCGCGAGGACCCGCGGGACGTCATCGTCGCCCGGGACGCCCTGAAGTTCACCGACCTGCCCCGCGGAGCCCGCATCGGCACCGGTTCGCCCCGGCGCACCGCACAGCTGAACGCGTACGCCCGCGCACACGGACTTGATATCGAGACGGTTGCGATCCGGGGGAACATCGACACCCGGGTGCGGTTCGTGCGCGATGGTGAGCTGGATGCGGTGGTGCTGGCCGCGGCAGGGCTGCAGCGCATCGGCCGTATCGACGAAGTGACCGATTTCCTCTCGGTCGACACAGTTTTGCCTGCTCCCGGCCAGGGAGCACTGGCGATCGAGTGCACCGCGGACAACGCGGACCTGATCGCAGCGCTCGGCGAACTCGACGACCCGTTCACGCGGGTCGCCGTGACCGCCGAACGGTCACTGCTCGCCGCCCTGGAGGCCGGCTGCTCCGCCCCTGTGGGCGCGCTGGCCGACCTGCTGGCCGACGGGCAGATTGTCAAGGAAATGCGCCTGCGGGGCGTCGTCGGCACCACCGACGGCTCGCGCACGGTGCAGTTGTCCACCACCGGTCCCGTGCCCGAGACGTACGACCAAGCAATGGCGCTCGGCCGTGAACTAGCGGCCGAGATGCTTGCCCAGGGCGCGGCCGGTCTGATGGGGGAGCGAGCACTGTGAGCCCCACCACACTTCCCGTCGGTCCCGAACACGGGCACGTCACCTTCCTGGGTGCCGGACCCGGAGATCCGGGACTGCTGACTCTGCGCGCCGTCGAGGCGCTCACGAACGCGGACGTTCTCGTCGCCGGGCACGAGGTGCTCGACGTCGTGCGCGTCCACGCTCGGTCGGGCGTCGCCGTCGTGAACACGGACACCGAGTCGCCCTCGACTCCGGTTCCGGGCACGGGCGCGCCCCAACTGACAGTTGTTGACGGCACGTCAACAACCGCCCCTGCCCCCGCTGTACGGGATGCCGCACATCTTGTCATGGAGGCCGCGCGGGGCGGCAGGCGGGTCGTGCGTGCGGTGTCCGGGGACCCCGGGCTCGACGCGTACGCCGCCGAGGAGATGCTGGCCTGCGCCCGCGCGGGCGTGCCCTTCGAGGTCGTGCCCGGTGTCGCCGCGGCCGTCGGCGTGCCCGCGTACGCCGGTGTTCCGCTGCGCGACGCGCAGGGCGCGGACGTGCGGTTCGTGGACGCGCGGACGGCCTCCGACCGGTGCTGGACGGAGGTGGGGGTGTCGGACGGGACCGTGGTCGTGTCGACGACCCTGGACTCCGTGGGCGCCGCCGCCGGGGAGCTGGTCGCGGCCGGGCGCAAGCCCGATACGCCGATGACGGTCACCGTCGCCGGTACGACCACACGCCAGCGGACCTGGACGGCCACCCTGGGCACCATCGCCCAGACGCTCAAGCAGGCCAAGGTGCTGCCCTCGCCCGAGGGCGGGCGGCCGGTGATAGCCGTGGTCGGTGAGCGCTCGGCCGCCGCGCAGCGCGACCAGCTGTCGTGGTTCGAGAACAAGCCGCTGTTCGGCTGGAAGGTTCTCGTGCCGCGTACGAAGGAGCAGTCGGCCTCGCTCTCCGACCAGCTGCGGTCCTACGGGGCCGTGCCGCACGAGGTGCCGACGATCGCCGTCGAGCCGCCGAGAACGCCCCAGCAGATGGAGCGGGCGGTCAAGGGGCTGGTCACGGGCCGGTACGAGTGGATCGCCTTCACCTCCGTCAACGCCGTCAAGGCGGTACGGGAGAAGTTCGAGGAGTACGGGCTCGACGCGCGTGCCTTCGCGGGGATCAAGGTCGCCGCGGTGGGCGAGCAGACGGCGAAGGCGCTGGTCGCCTTCGGTGTGAAGCCCGATCTGGTGCCGAGCGGTGAGCAGTCGGCCGCGGGGCTTCTCGAGGACTGGCCGCCGTACGACCCTGTTTTCGATCCGATCGACCGGGTGTTCCTGCCGCGCGCCGACATCGCGACCGAGACGCTGGTCGCCGGGCTCATCGAGCTCGGGTGGGAGGTCGACGACGTCACCGCCTACCGGACCGTGCGGGCCTCGCCGCCGCCGGCGGAGACGCGGGAGGCGATCAAGGGGGGCGGGTTCGACGCCGTGCTCTTCACGTCGTCGTCGACCGTGCGGAACCTGGTGGGTATCGCCGGGAAGCCGCACAACGTGACCGTGATCGCGTGTATCGGTCCCGCCACGGCGAAGACGGCCGAGGAGCACGGGCTGCGGGTGGACGTGATGGCTCCCGAGCCGTCCGTGCACAAGCTGGCCGAGGCGCTGGCCGACTTCGGGCTGCGGCGGCGTGCTGCCGCGCTGGAGGCGGGGGATCCCGTGACGCGGCCGAGTGAGCGGCGGCCGGGGGCCAGGCGTCGTCGTACTACCTGACCCGGGTGGGTCGGTCGTGGTGGAGGAGCGGCTGCGGGTGAGGCTTGCGGGCTTGCGGTGCCCTGATCTGTTCGGATCCCCTGTTCCACCGGGGTGACGGGCGGTTCAGGGCCTGCTCGTCGGCTCCGGCGGTACCTGCCTGACCGGGCTGCCTGTCGCGTCTGGCGGTACCCGCCTGGGCGGGCTCCCTTTCGCCTCCGGCCGTACCCAGCCGGCCAGGTCGCGCGCGGCTGTGCCCGTCAGCGGCCTTCGTCCGCGAGGGGCTCCCGGGTCCGGATCACGCACAAGATGCGTGTCGCCGCCCCGGACCGTTCGGGTCGCGCGGTGGTGACCATGCTCCCGGGCACGGAGCGGTGGGCCCTGCGTATCCGCGAAGCCCCCGGAACATGATCGTCGCGTTGTCGCCGCGACGTCGGCTCCGTACGTGCCCCTCCATGACGGTTGCCGTTCTCCTTGGATCTTCGCAGGGTTCACACACCCTGGAATACCCTGCTCCGGTACTTTAAAGTGCAAGGAAATCGCTTGCCGTGACGGTGTATGTCCTGAGGTGAGGTGGCGTCTTGGGCCGTCCCGAACGACCAGTGGACCCCGGCGCAGGGCCCGTACAGCGCTTCGCGAACGAGCTGCGGGCGCTTCGCAGGGACGGCGGATCACCGTCGTACCGGGCGATGGCCCAGCTCACCGGCCTCTCCGTGACCGCCCTGTCGCGGGCCGCCTCCGGCGAGCGGCTCGCGTCGGCCGCGGTGGTACGGGCGTATGCGCGGGCCTGTGGAGCGGATCCGGACGAGTGGGAGCGCCGTCGGGAGGCCGTCGCCGAGGAGGCGGCGCCGCAGGGGGCGGAGGAGGGGGACTCGCCCTATCAGGGGCTGGCGCGGTTCGAGCCGGGCGACCGGGACCTGTTCTTCGGCCGGGACCGGTTGGCCGACGACGCGCTGAAGCTGGTGGTGGACCACCGGTTCGCCGTGCTGCACGGCACCTCGGGCAGCGGGAAGTCCTCGCTTCTGCGGGCCGGGCTGCTGCCGCGTCTCGACAGCCTGATCCGGGAGCAGGACTGCGATATGGAACTCCGGCTGATCACGCCGGGGGCCCGGCCCGCCGCCACCCACGAGAAGCTGCTCGATCCGGCGCCGGACGGGCCGGAACGGTTCGTGGTGGTGGACCAGTTCGAGGAGATCTTCACGCTGTGCCGGGACCGGGCCGACCGCTGGCGGTTCGTGGACCGGCTCCTGGCCGCCGCTGAACCGGCGAGCCGGCTGCGGGTGGTGATCGCGGTGGGCGGAAGATTCCTCCCGCGCTGCGCACAGCACGACGGTCTGGCCCACGCGCTGCAGCACCACGCCCTGGCCGTCCGGCCCATGACACGGGCGGAGTTGCAGGAGGCGGTGGTCAGGCCGGCCACCGCGGCGGGGCTGCGGGTGGAGCGGGAGCTCACCGCCCGGATCGTCGAGGAGGCCGCGGACCGGCCCGGCGCGCTGCCGCTGCTCTCGCAGGCCCTGCGGGAGACCTGGCGAAGACGGACCAGCGGCGTTCTGACGCTCGCCGCGTACGAGGCGGCGGGCGGCATCAACGGAGCGATCGCCGCGGCCGCCGAAGAGGTCTACGGCCGTCTCTCACCTGTCCAGGTCGTCACCGCACGGCGGCTGCTGCTGGCGCTCATCACCCCCGGTGAGGGCAGCGCCGACACCCGTCGCCCGGTCAGCCTCGCCGATCTGCGCGAGTGGCCCGACCCCGAGCTGCCGGTCGTCCTCGACCGGCTCGCCCGCGCCCGGCTCGTCCTCCTGGACGAGGGGAACGTCGAACTCGCCCACGAGGCCCTGATCACGCACTGGCCGAGGCTTCAGGCGTGGATCGAGACGAACCGGGAACGGCTGCGCGAGCACCGCCGCCTCAGCGAGGTCGCGCGGCGGTGGACGGAGCGCGACCACGACCCCTGCAGCCTCTACCGGGGAACCCAGCTCGCCGTGGCCGACCTGCTGTTCGACCGGGGCACCAGCGACCATGACCTCACCGGGCGGGAACGGGCCTTCCTCAGCGCCTCCCGGGTCGCCGACTCCATGGAGCGCTGGAAGGCGAGGCGAATACAACGGCGGATGCGGTCACTGGCTGTGGTGTGCACCGTCGTGGTGGTGGGCGCGCTTGTCGCCGCGCAGGTCGCCTGGCAGCGCGGCAACGCGGCGGACCTGGAGAACATCCGCGCCACGGCCCTGGAGGCCGCCGCCCTCGCCGCCCGGACCCAGGCGGTCGATCCCCGTACCGCCGCCCTGCTCAGCGTGGCCTCCTGGCGGCTCGCCCCCTCCCCGGTCAGCCGCGCGGCCCTGATCAGCACACTCGCCGAACCCGAGGACGACGTCCTGACGGGGCCCGTGCTCGGTGACGACGACCGTGCCTTCCTCGTCGACTCCGGCCGCACCCTGCTGGTGGCGGGGACCGGCGCCTGGTTCTCCTGGGACGTGGCCACGCACCGCGCCACCGGATCGGGGCCGCTGCCGGACGGCCGGGTGGCCGAGGCGGACCCGGCGGGCCGGACCCTGCTGACCGACGGCGGGCGCCTGTGGCACCTGACCGCGGGGGCCGGTACCGGTCATGCCGTGACGGGTGGCCGGGTCCTCGGCATCGGGGCCGACGGGAACAGCTATGTCGTACGGGACTCCGGACCGGACCCCGAGGTGCGGCTGCGTGCGGCCGACGACGGCAGGACCTTGTTCGAGGCGGCCGGCAACACCTATCCCGTCCCCTCGCCGGACGACTCGCTGGTGGCCGTCTGCCGACCGGACCGGCCGCCGCAGGTGTGGGACACCGCCCGCGACGCGGCCAGGCCGGGCGACTGGGGGACCCTGCGGACGGCGGACTGCTCCTCGGGGAGCGTCGTCTTCGGCGTGGACGGCGCCCGGCTCGCCGTGGCCACGGACACCGGCGTCCGCGTCTGGGACACGGCCACCGGACGACGACTCGCCGATCTCGCCGGGCCGGCCACCGGGCACCTCGCCTTCACGCCGGACGGAGCGTTCCTGGCGGCGTCCGGCCCCGACGGTGTCACGGTCTGGCGGATCTCGGCACCCCGGCTGCCGGTGCTGCGCCGGCCGGGGCCCGGCAGCTCCGTCACCGCCCTCGCCTGGGACCCCGCCGGCCGGGCCCTGCGCTATCTGACGGGCAGCACCGTGCACTCCCTCGACCTCGCCTCCGCCCTGGCCTCCCCGTGGCGCGCACGACCCGTGGACGCCGTACTGCTCAGTCCGGACGGCCGGTTCCTCGCGACCGCGGAGCGGACCGCGGCCGGCTACCTGCTCCGCATCCGGGAGACCCGTTCCACCCGCCTCGTCGCCGAACTGCCCTTCCCCCGCCTGGCCACCGGCCTCGCCGGGTCCTCCCGCCCGCTGCTGGCCTTCAGCCCGGACAGCAGCAGCATCGCCTACGGCACCACCGGGGTGTCCGGACCCGTGCCCACCGCTCGGTTCGCGGTGCGCGACGTCTCACCGGCCGGCGGGAAGGGCACCTTGTTCGACGTGACGGGTCCGGCCGCGTCCACGGCCCGCGCCATCATCCTCACCGCGCGCGGCCGGAAGCTGGTGGTCGGCTGGAGCACACCCGCGGGACCGCTCGTCGGGCGGATGTGGGACACCTCGCACGGGATCCCGTGGGTGCGGTCGGACGATCCGAAGGCCGTGAGCAAGGAGGCCCTGGCTGCGGGCTTCGCTGGCCGGACGGCCATAGCGCTGGTGGGGCCCGACCTGCACCCCTCGTTCAACGACGGAGGACAGACATACGAGCTCGCGGTCAGTCCCGGTGGCAGCCATGTGGCGACGGGTGGGGCCTTCGGCACCGTCACCATGTGGGACACCGGAACGTACCGTGACCCGCTGGCCGTGATCCCCGCGCCCTCTGCCGTCGCCGGTTGCACCGCCTGCGCGCGGGTCACCGCCCTGGCCTTCGGCCCCGACGGCAGCACCCTCGCCGTCGCCTACAGCTCAGGAGCCCTGCGCCTGTGGGACCTCAGCCTGAACCGGCCCCTGGGCGACGGCCCGGCAATCTCGGGTGACGTGATCGAGTCCCTGGCCTTCGGCTCCGACGGCTACCTCTACGCCGCCGGGCCGCATGTCTCCGTCCAGGCCTATCCCGTAGGTCCCGCGCAGGTCGCCGCCCGGCTCTGTGTCCGCGCGGGGCGGTCTCTGACCGTCGCCGAGTGGCGGCGCTACCTTCCCGGCGCGTCCTACCGGCTTGTCTGTGACGGGCCCCGCCCGGACGACGGGTCCGCGCAGGCCGCGACCGAGGCAGGCCCCGGCCTTGTCGAGCCGGCCCGCACACCATCGCCACCGTCAGCGGCCGTGCTCCCGGGCGCCGCCGACAAGGCGAAGCCCTCGCCCGCCCCCGATCCCCGGCCCCGGAAGGAACACCACACGGGCGGGAACCAGGCGGGTCAGGGCGAGAACCGGAGGACGAAAAAGCCGGCCGAGGGAAAGCCGCCGGCACCCCGGAACACGTCGGCCGTCGCACGGAAACACCGGTGACACCGAGCGTTGGTGTACCCGTCGGTAGGGTCGCCGATCGCTTTGTTTACCCCTCTGACCTGCATTGATCAACAACTCCGGGGCTCCGAGAGTGGTTGTCGAACGGCCCGCTCCACCACTGCCGACTCCTCCCCCCGGTGCGGTAGTGGCGCGGTCACCGTGCCGGCCCTCACACCCCCGAGGGCCGGCAAAACGAAGAAGCGCAGCAATTCCCGGGATGTCCTCAGCCGAGTTTCCCCGCAGTGGGAAGCCGTCTTCCACTGGAGTATTCGATGCGTTTTGCGTTCCGTGCCACCACCCCCTCCCGCCGCCTCGCCCGCAGCGCCGGTGCCGTCGCGGCCCTCGCCCTGGGCGCCTCCCTCATGGCGGCCCCGCAGTCCTACGCCGACAGCAGCCCCTCGGTCCGCCAGCTGCTCCAGGCGTGCAGCACGGCCGACCTGTGCAAGTTCCACCCGCAGAGCTACACCGCGTACACCGGGCCTGGGCACCAGGTGGGCTCCACCGCGTTCAACTGCGCCTCCGAGATCAACCAGCACACGGTCAACTGGTCGGACACGACCTCCGCCACGAACACGGTCGGCGTCGCGATCGAGGCGGGAGTGGAGTTCTGGGAGGTCTACAAGGTCTCCGTGGAGGTCTCGTACTCCCACTCCTGGACGGCCTCGCACACCGACTCCGAGACCAAGACGCTCAACGTCCGCCCCGGCTACAAGGGCTGGCTCCAGCGCGGCACCGCCAAGCAGAAGGCCACGGGCTGGTACGAGCTCCACTTCGGCAAGCGCTACTACGGCCACTACATCTGGTACGTCAACAACTACCAGGCGGCCGGCTGGGACCAGGACCACCCCAAGAACGGCTACGTCACCTTCCACGACGCGCCGATGACGTCCGGCGAGCGCGCTTCGCACTGCTGAACCGTCCCCCAGGACAGCGGGCGGCGCCGGGCAAGCGACCGCACCGGGCCGCCCGCCCCCACCGAGAAGTGGTGTTCCGTGATGCCAGCAAGTCGTCTTCGTCCGCGTGCCGCTGTCGCTGCCGCCCTCTGCTCGCTGCTGTTCCTGACGGGCTGCGGTGGCACGGCGAAGGGAAACGCCGCGGCCGCCTACGCGGATGACGCGGGGCCGGTCGTGATCGGCACCGACGGTTCGGCGGAGAGCCGGATCGTGGCGGCCCTGTACGGCGAACTGCTCGCCGACGCAGGGGTGAAGGCGCGCATGGCGAGCACCCGTTACTCCTCTCCGGCCGCCACCACGCGAGCCGTGGTGGAGGGGCGGATCGGTCTCGCACCCGCCTACGAGACCTCGACCCTGCGCGCCCTGCCCGCCGGCCAGACTCTGCCCGGCAACATGGCCGCCACCCTCAGCATGGCTCTGCCCCAGGGCATCGACGCCCTGCCACCCGCGCAGGCACAGAACGGCGTCGTCCTCGCGGTCACCCGGGCCACCGCCCGCACACACGGCCTGCGCACCCTCGCCGACCTCGCGAAGCCCGGCCGCCTCACCCTCGGCGGCCCCGCCTCCGGCGATCCGGACGCCCCGTCGGTCGCCTCGCTGCAGGAGGCCTACGGCACCCACCTCACCGAGACCCGTACCTCGGCCACCGCCGACGTCCTGGTCCTGCGCGGCACCGACCCCGTCATCACCCGGGACGGCCTGGTCGTGCTGACCGATCCGAAGAACGCCCTGCCCCCCGAGCACGTCTTCCCGCTCATCGGCGCCCCCTACGCGGGCCTGGCCGCGAGCAAGGCCCTTGCCAGCCTCAACTCCCGTCTGACCACAGCACAGTTGGCCGTACTCGCCGCTTCCGTCGACGGCGGGGCAGCCCCGTCAGCCACGGCGCGGACCTGGCTGCGGTCCAACGGCCTGCTCGGCTGAACACCCCCCGACCCCCTCTTCCGAAAGGCACCAGCGACATGGGCAACGTCCGCAGAAAGCTCACCATCGCCGCGCTCGCCCTGGCCTCCGCCACCGGCGTCCTCGCGGCACCCGCGACGGCCAGCGCCGCGACCGCCAACGTGCAGGTCCAGGTCTGCAACGACAACGGCTCCGCCCTGAAGTTCTTCCTCGTCGGCTACAACGACCAGGGCGACTGGGTCAACTCCCGGTTCTGGGACGTCCCGGCCAACGGCTGCACCACGGCCTGGAACTACTGGTGGCAGACCAACAGCTCGGTCGAGCTCCACTACGTCCGTCCGCCGGCCGGCTGGAAATGGCACGAGGTGTACGTACCGAAGTCCAAGAACGGCCGTACCTTCACGTACCACCAGTCGTAGGACGACCACCGCCCGCCCCGGGGCCCGGCCGGCGACAGACCGTCGGCAAAGGTGCCCCCGGGGCGGGCGTAGCGTAGGTGTATGACGACGTACGGATCCTTTCCCGGCTCGCGGCCGCGGCGGTTGCGGACCAGCCCCGTCATGCGGCGCATGGTGGCCGAGACCCGGCTGCACCCCGCTGACTTCATCCTCCCGGCGTTCGTGCGGGAGGGCGTCAGCGAGCCCGTGCCGATCGCGGCCATGCCCGGGGTCGTGCAGCACACGCGGGACAGTCTGAAGAAGGCCGCCGCGGAGGCCGTCGCCGCCGGGATCTCCGGGATCATGCTGTTCGGGGTGCCGGAGGAGTCGAAGAAGGACGCTCTCGGCACGCCGGGCACGGACCCCGACGGGATTCTGCAGGTCGCCCTGCGGGACGTGCGGGCCGAGGTCGGTGACGAGCTTCTCGTGATGTCCGATCTGTGTCTCGACGAGACGACCGATCACGGGCACTGCGGGGTGCTGGACGACCAGGGGCGGGTCGACAACGACGCGACCCTGGAGCGGTACGCCGAGATGGCCCAGGTACAGGCCGACGCCGGGGCCCATGTGGTCGGGCCCAGCGGGATGATGGACGGGCAGATCGGTGTCGTCCGGGACGCCCTCGACCAGATCGGGCGGGAGGACGTCGCGATCCTCGCGTACACGGTGAAGTACGCGTCCGCGTTCTACGGGCCGTTCCGGGAGGCCGTCGGGTCCTCGCTGCAGGGCGACCGCAAGACCTACCAGCAGGATCCCGCGAACGTACGGGAGTCGCTGCGTGAGCTCGCCCTCGATCTGGAGGAGGGCGCCGACATGGTGATGGTCAAGCCGGCGGGGCCCTACCTCGACATCCTCGCCCGGGTCGCCGACGCCGTCGACGTGCCGGTCGCCGCCTATCAGATCTCCGGTGAGTACTCGATGATCGAGGCCGCCGCCGAGAAGGGCTGGATCGACCGCGACCGGGCGATCCTGGAGGCGCTGACCGGGATCAAGCGGGCCGGGGCGCGGAACATCCTCACCTACTGGGCGACCGAAGTGGCTCAGAAACTCGCCTGACGGCACCGCCGGACGGCGTGTCACGGCAACGGTTCGAGCTCGGTCCGGATACGGCAGGAGCTCGAACCGGCCAACGCCCGGATAACAAAGCCCACTTCGCCCGGCGACCTTCTGGCGATCTGTCCGTAATGCGCACCCGGTCACGGTGGATTTGTCGTGCTGTGTCGGCCGTCCGGCTTGATGAACCGCTTACATCCGTCGAATTGACGAGTTCCCGACATCCTCCATATCTTCTGCGCCTGGCCTGATCCATTCGGAACGGTTCCGAACGGCGATCTCTGGGGGGACACCACCATGAGCTGGTTCATCGAAGTTCTCAAGAAGTACGCGGTCTTCAGCGGGCGTGCGCGCCGCAAGGAATACTGGATGTTCGCGCTGTTCGCCACGATCATCTACGTCGTGTTCCTCGTCCTCAGTGTCGTCACCAAGCAGACGTGGATCGTGTTCCTCCCCATCGTCGCCTTCCTGCTGCCCGGCCTGGCCGTCACCGCGCGCCGTCTGCACGACACGGGCCGCAGCGGCTGGTGGATCCTGTTCCAGTTCGTCCCGATCGCCGGTCCGATCACTCTGTTCGTCTTCTCGGTGCTGGACAGCGAGCCCGGTGACAACAAGTACGGTCCCAACCCGAAGGCCATCGCCCCCACGTACGCGT
Source organism: Streptomyces sp. NPDC102270 (assembly GCF_044766405.1). Taxonomy (NCBI): domain Bacteria; kingdom Bacillati; phylum Actinomycetota; class Actinomycetes; order Kitasatosporales; family Streptomycetaceae; genus Streptomyces; species Streptomyces sp. NPDC102270. The sequence continues at coordinate 25,940 of NZ_JBIWLX010000035.1, forward strand.
GACGCCGTAGCTCTTCTCCGAGGCCGCCCGGTCAGTGCCGGGCGGCTTTCTGGTGTTCCGGGGCGGTGACGGCGGCCGCTCTGTTCGTGGCCGGGCCCTCGTCGCGTACGCCCTGGCCGTCGTTGCATCCCGTCAGCGTGACAAGGGTGAGGAGAGCGAGGGCGGTTGCGGCGAGCACACGGGGCGTGCGGGGGCGGATGGGCATGGGATCAGGCTGCGGGGTGGAGGGGGCGTCCGCCAGCCCTGGCAGGGGGATTCGGGACGGCCTGGTCGCTCAGGCCTCTGTGACCTGCGGGGACGTGGTGTCCCGAGTCCCCGGCGCGGGACGCGGGACGGGGCATGTCGGGCACCGGGCACCATCAACTGCCCCCGAGAGTTAGGTTCTTGACCATCGTGGTGGTTGTCCGTTGAAGGACCGACTCATAGGGGAGACGCCCATGTCCGGTGACGCGCTGAGCCAGGACCCGGCCGAACTGGCCAAGAGGATCGACACCACCAAGGCACATCCGGCCCGCGTCTACGACGTCTTCCTCGGCGGCAAGGACAACTACCCCGCCGACCGCGAGGCGGCCGCCGCCGCGCTCGCCGCCAACCCGCGTGGCTACCTCGACGTACGCCACAACCGCGACTTCATGCGCCGGGCCGTCGACAGGCTGGCCGAGCGGGACGGGATCCGGCAGTTCCTCGACATCGGCACCGGGCTGCCCACCGCCGAGAACGTCCACCAGATCGCCCAGCGCATCCGGCCCGACTCCCGGGTCGTGTACGTCGACAACGACCCCGTGGTGCTGGCCCACGCGCGTGCGCTGCTCACCAGCGGCCCCGAGGGACGTACGGACTACATCGACGCCGACTTCAAGAGCCCCCAGCAGATCATCGAGCAGGCCGCCAAGACCCTGGACTTCGACCAGCCCATCGCACTGTGCCTGGTCGCGATCCTGCACTTCGTCGAGGACGAGGAGGCCTTCCCGATCGTGCGGGAACTCGTGGAGGCGCTGCCGTCGGGGAGCCGGCTCGTGCTCAGCCACCTGACCGACGAGATGCACCCCGAGCCGACCCGCGCGGTCCAGCGGACGTACACCGAGCGCGGGTTCACCTTCGTGTTCCGGTCCAAGGCCGAGGTGGAGCGGTTCTTCACCGAGGCGCCCGGTGTCACGCTGGACGAGCCCGGGGTCGTTCCCGCCCATCTGTGGCACCCCGGCCCGGCGCCCGCGCCGCCCGCCATCGACGCGGAGGACTTCGCGTCCCTCGACGACATCGAGAAGATCCGCTACCGCGACATCAACGACGTCACGGACGACGACATCAACGTCTACGCGGCCACCGGCACGAAGAGCTGAGGGGCCGGGCGCCCGGCGTCCGTATCGCGGAAAGGTACGTGTAGGCGGCACTCGGTTCTCTAGGCTGCGCGGCATCCAGTCGTCCCGTCGTCGCAGTCGAAGGAGCCGTGCCCATGACGGTGCCCACGTTCGCCTCCGTGCCGCCGCTCGCCGCCCGGGCCCGGGCGGTCGGCGGGTCTCCCGTACGGGACATCCTCGCCGTCACCGCCCGCCCCGAGGTCATCAACTTCGCGGGCGGGCTGCCCGCGCCGGAACTGTTCGACGCGCAGGGCATCGCGGACGCCTACCGGGCGGTGCTGGAGGAGATGCCCTCGCGCGCGCTCCAGTACTCGACGACCGAGGGCGAGCCCGCGCTGCGGACGGCCCTGGCGGAGCGGACCTCGGCTCGCGGACTGCCCACGGAGGCCGACGACATCCTCGTCACCACCGGCTCGCAGCAGGCACTGTCGCTGCTCGCCACCGCGCTGCTGGAGCCCGGGGACACGGTTCTCGTCGAGAGCCCCTGCTATCTGGCCGCACTTCAGGCGTTCGGGTTCGCGGGCGCGCGGGTGGTGGCCGTGCCGGGGGACGCGGAGGGGCCCGACCCCGTGGCACTGGAGGAGCTCGTCGTGCGGGAGCGGCCCAAGCTGCTCTACACCGTGCCGACCTTCCAGAACCCGACCGGACGGACCATGTCCGCCGAGCGCCGGGCCGCCGTCGCGTCGGTGGCCGCGCGGTGCGGGCTGTGGATCGTGGAGGACGACCCGTACGGCGAACTCCGCTTCGAGGGCGAGCGGGTGCCGTGGATCGCGTCCCACGAGGAGGTCCGCGACCGGGTCGTGCTGCTCGGGTCCTTCTCCAAGGTCATGGCCCCCGGGCTGCGGCTCGGCTGGCTGCGGGCGCCCGGTGACCTGCGGCGGGCCTGCGCGGTCGCCAAGCAGGCCGCCGATCTGCACACCCCGACCGTCAACCAGCTCGCCGCGGCACGGTACTTGGCCGACCGCGACCTCGACGCGCATGTGACGCGGGTCGCGGGCGTGTACCGGGAGCGCCGGGACGCCATGCTGGCGGGGCTGGCCGACGCCCTGCCCGAGGGGTCGGCCTGGACCCGGCCCGAGGGCGGCATGTTCCTCTGGGCGAGGCTTCCGTCGTCGTACGACACGACCGCGCTGCTGCCGCAGGTCGTGCGCCGGGATGTCGCCTACGTCCCGGGCGCGCCCTTCTACGCCGGTGAGCCCGACCGCTCGACCCTGCGGCTGTGCTTCGTGACGCAGACGCCGGAGGAGATCGGGGAGGGGCTGCGGAGGCTGGGGGAGGGGCTGCGGGGCGACCGGGCCGGTGTGTGAGACGCGCTAGCCGAAGGGGGTGACGGACGGGGCGGTCCAGAAGGTGACGGTCGGACCGTAGGAGCCGTCCTCCTCGTCGCTCACCTCGACGGTGATCTCCAGGTCGGGGTACCGGGCGGACAGGATGCCCTGCCAGCATTCCCCCAGGGCCAGCGCGAGTTGAGGCAGTTCCTCGCCGAGTTGATCGTCGTCCGTCAGAGGTGTGTTGACGAAGGTGTCCCACAACTTGACCTGGTTGGTGACTGCTTCGACACGTTCCCGGTCGTCACCCAGGTTCGTGAACCAGTTGTCGACGTTCTCCTGACCGAACCGTGCCTTGAGGAACACACCGCCGCGGTACTCGACCGTCTCGGGGCAGAACAGCCAGGCCGCGGCCAGGACGAAGCGCAGGCCGCCCTCGAAGTCGAGGTAGTTGGCCGGGGTGAGGTTCTCGTCCTTCCAGTCCGTGCGCCACCTGGTGAAGAACGCCGGCAGCCTCCGGTCGGTCCACGACGGCTTGCTGCTGGTCACGGGATCTCCCAGGGGAACGCGGCGCGTACTTCGTTCGACGGGCGCACGAAGACCTGACCGGTTTTCGGGTTGGTGTTGCGCTCGTACTCTACGACGTGCGGGGTGTCCACCCCGCCGTGCGGACGGCCCTCCAGGTCGACCCGCTTCACCGCACGGCCTTCGGAGTCGTACGTCGTGTAGTTGGTGACTTTGCCGGTCTGCGGGTCCGTTTTGTAGAATCGCCTCGGGTGCTTCCCGGGACCGGTCAGTCCCACCAGAAGGACCAGACGCGCTGGCCCAGCACCGCGTGTTCGGCGTACTCGGACAGGGCCTCGTGGTGCCCCTGGGTGATGTTGTCCGGGCAGAACGCGAAGTGCTCGGCAGCGACGGCCTCGGCTTCCTCCCTCGTGGCAGGCGGGGCGGCTACGGAGACGACCAACTGGTCGAAGCTGAGCGCGATGACGCGTATGCCGAAGCGGTCCTCCCAGGAGCGGAGGACAGCGCAGAGGCGGGCCACGTCGTTCTCGTGGTTCAACGGGCCCGTCCAGCCGATCGCCGCCGGGATGTCCGCGCTGCGGCGGGCCGGGACCAGGGCGAGACGCGGCTCCTTGAACCACGAACCCTCGTCGAGGAGCGCGTCGGCGGTCTCGGCGGCCCGGGTGTCGGGGTCGGCGGGGAGGGAGGCGGGGGCCTTGGCCAGACCGGGCCAGGTGTCGCTGAAGAACTCCTCGTCGGCGCCGAGCTCGTCGTCGGCGTACTCCTCCCAGAAGCCCGCCAGCACCTCCTCCGGGTCGTGGTCCCCGGGGTACGACATCTCCCCGGGCATCAACTCCCACTCCTCCGGCCCGCCTTGAGTCCCGCCGACGTCTATCAGGACAGGCAGCAGCCCGGCTCGGGCCGCCGGTGTGCCCAGTGCGGTCCATGCGCCGGAGGACGCGGCGTACTCGGCATGCCACAGCAGCGGTTCGTGCCACGGTCCGTCGTCGGTCGCGTCGATCAGTCTCCCCAGGGGGAGTCCAAGTCCGAGCGAACGACCGCTCGGGTCTGCCGCGAGGGTGGGCAGCGGGTTGGGAAGAGTCGCCATGCCCGTGACTGTAGGGGCCGCCACTGACAATGACCGACGGCGCGCTACTTGAGAGCGGTGGTGAAGGCGGTCCAGGTGGTGGGGGTGACCTTGAGGGTGGGGCCACTTGCTTCGGGGTTCTTGGAGTCGCGGATGTGGATGGTGTGGGGGCAGGTGGCTACCTCGACGCACTGGCCGCCTTCGTCGCCGCTGTAGGTCGACTTGAACCACTGAAGTCCTTCGGCGCTCATTGCTCTCCTAGCAGGCGGTCGAGCAGGTCCCTGGAGTCCTGTGTGGTCAGGGCCTGCGTCCGCAGCATCGCATATTTGCGCGCCAGCCTGGATACCTCATCCGCGTCAGAAACCCACTGGCTGCCGCGCTGCGACTCGGTGTACGCGAGGTGCTGGTGGTCCGGGGTTTCGAGGAGAGTGAAGGGGCCGTTCAGGCCCGCGTTGTACGGACTGTTCAGTGGTAGGAACTGGAGAGACACGCACGGGAGTTCAGTCAGCACTCGCAGATGGCGCAGTTGCTCCCTCCAGACGTTTTGTCCGCTGATCCTCATGTGCAGCACCGGCTCCCACACGATGAAGCTCAGCGTCGGCGGGTTCCTGCGGTGCAGGATCTCCTGACGTTCCAGGCGGGCCGCCGTACGCGTCTCGATCTCGTCCTCGTCGTACGCGGGCACCCGGTTGCGGAGTACGGCCCGGACGTACTGGTCGGTCTGGAGGAGGCCGGGCAGGACCGCGTTGTCGTACCAGGACAGGGAGATGGCCTCCCGCTCATGCTCCATGTACAGCTCGGCCCACATCGGGAACTGGTCGATGTCCGGCAGGTTGGCCACGCCCGCCGCCAACATCCCCTTCGTCTCCAGGACTTCGTCCAGCAGCGCGGCCAGGTCCGGTTTCAGTGTCCGCCTGCCCTGCTCGATCGACGCGATGGTCTCCTCGTCGACGCGGACGAGGTCGGCGAGGGCGGTCTGGGTGTGGCCCGCGGCGCGGCGCGCGGTGCCGAGTTGTCTGCCCAGCATCTTCATGGACGTGAGGTTCTTCGGCCGCGGCGGCTTCCTGGCGCTCATGAAGGTCTCCATCCCCCTGCGGTCGCGTACGTCACCGGGTGTGAGCCCGTACAAAAAATCTGTACGGGTTCACGGAGTGATCAACTGTAGTCACTCTCCGCGACCCTCGTCTCGTGAACGAGACGACCCAACTACCGCTCCTGCGCGAGAGGTTCTTCCGCCGTGAACGCCGGTCCGCGCAGGCCGCCCGCCGCTTCACGGCCGAGGCCCTGGCCGGCTGGGGCCTCGCGGAGAACTCGCGGGCGGACGACGTACTGCTCTGCGTGAGCGAACTGGTGACGAACGCGCTGCTGCACGGCGTACCGCCCGGACGCCAGTTGCGGCTGTTCCTGCGGTACGACGTGAGCACCCTGGTCGTCGAGGTGCACGACAGCGGGGGCGGTGTGCCGCACATCGTCCGTGACGGGGACGAGGGCGGACGGGGGCTGTTGCTGGTGGCCGCGCTGAGTGACCGGTGGGGGGTGCGGGAGCGGGAGTCGGGGAAGGCGGTGTGGTGCGAGTTCGTCGTGCCGTAGCGCCTTCCCCAACCGACAGGTCAGAGCTTCTCGGGCGTCCTGATCCCCAGCAGCGCCATGCCCTGGTGCAGGGTCCGGGCCGTCAGGTCGCACAGGAGCAGACGGTTCTCCGCGATGTCCTTCGGCGGTGCCGGTTTGATCACCGGGCACTTGTCGTAGAACGACGTGAACAGCGAGGCCAGCTGGTAGAGGTACGCCGCCAGCTTGTGCGGGGCGTACTCCGCGGCCGCCTCGAAGACCGTGCTGCCGAACGTGTCCAGGTGCAGGCCCAACGCCCGCTCCGGCTCCGCCAGTTCGAGCTCCGGGTGGGCGGCCGGCCGTACCTCTCCCGCCTTGCGCAGGATCGACTGGATACGTGCGTACGCGTACTGGAGGTACACGGACGTGTCGCCGTTCAGCGAGACCATCTGGTCCAGGTCAAACTTGTAGTCCCGGTTGGGGGACGTAGACAGGTCGGCGTACTTCACCGCGCCGATGCCCACCTGTGCAGCCCGCTCCTGGATCTCGTCCTCGGTGAGGTCCTTGGCCTTTTCGCGCACGACCTCTGCCGCCCGCTGCACCGCCTCGTCCAGCAGGTCCTCCAGCTTGACGGTCTCGCCCTCACGTGTCTTGAACGGCTTGCCGTCCGCGCCGAGCACCGTGCCGTAGCCCATGTTGTGCGCGGTGACATCGTCGGACAGCCAGCCGGCCCGGCGGGCAGCCTCGAAGACCATCTTGAAGTGGAGCGACTGGCGTACGTCCACGACGTACAGCAGTGTCGTCGCGTGCAGGTCGGTGACCCGGTTGCGGATCGCCGTCAGGTCGGAGGCCGCGTAGCCGAAGCCGCCGTCCGCCTTCTGCACGATCAGCGGGACCGGCTGGTCGTCCTTGCCGCGGATCTCGTCGAAGAAGACGACGAGTGCGCCCTCGGAGCGGACCGCGACGCCCATCTCCTCCAGGAGGCGGGCGGTCTCGGGCATGCCCTCGTTGTACGCCGACTCGCCGACGATCTCCTCGTCGCGGATCTCCATGTCCAGCTTCTCGAAGACCGAGTAGAAGTAGACCTTCGACTCGTCCACGAACTGCTGCCAGAGTTCGAGGGTCTCCTTGTCACCGGACTGCAGGGCGACGACCCGCTTCCGCGCCCGCTCCTTGAACTCCTCGTCGGAGTCGAAGACCACACGGGACGCCTTGTACACCCGGTTCAGGTTCGACATGGCCTGCTCGCCGTCGACCTCGCCCGGAGGGGCCAGCTCGCCCGGGTTCTCGATCAGGTACTGGATGAGCATGCCGAACTGGGTGCCCCAGTCGCCGATGTGGTGCCGGCCGATCGTCTTCTCACCGGTGAAGTCGAGCATGCCGCGCAGGGCGTCGCCGATCACCGCGGAGCGCAGGTGCCCGACGTGCATCTCCTTCGCCACGTTCGGCTGGGCGTAGTCGATCACCGTGATGCCGGGCTCGTCCTTGAGCGGTACGCCGAGGCGGTCGCCGTCCTCATAGCGCGCGGCGAGGGTCTCGGTGATCGCCCGGTCCGTGATCGTCACGTTCAGGAACCCGGGGCCGGAGACCTCGACCTCCTTGATCACGTCACCGGTGACGATCTGCGACACCACCTGCGTCGCCAGGTCCCGCGGGTTCGCCTTGGCCTTCTTGGCGAGCGCAAGGATGCCGTTCGCCTGGAAGTCGGCCCGGTCGCTGCGTCGCAGCAGTGGGTCCGCGGAGGCCTCCGGCAGCGTGGCCGAGATCGCGGAGCCGAGCTGCTGATTGACGGAGTCGCTGAGGGACGTGACCGGGGCCATGGGAGTGGGTGCCGTTCTCCTCGGGGGATCAGATAGACACGGTCAGTATCCCATGGGAGGTAAAGCGGTTTTCTCCGGCGCGGGGCGGTCTGGGAGAATGAGGTGTCCATCAAGCCTTCAGTACTCCAGTACTTCAGTAAAAGAGGACGTGCCGATCGTGGCTCAGAGCACCGAGACCACCGACTGGGTCTCCCGTTTCGCGGATGAGGTCATCGAGGAGTCGGAGCGTCGGGCCCCGGGCAAACCGGTCGTCGTCGCGTCCGGGCTGTCGCCCTCGGGACCGATCCACCTCGGGAACCTGCGCGAGGTCATGACCCCCCACCTCGTCGCCGACGAGATCCGGCGCCGCGGCCACCAGGTGCGGCACCTCATCTCCTGGGACGACTACGACCGGTACCGCAAGGTTCCGGCCGGTGTCACCGGGGTCGACGAGTCGTGGGCCGAGCACATCGGCAAGCCCCTGACCTCCGTGCCCGCGCCCAAGGGGTCCGCCCACCCGAACTGGGCCGAGCACTTCAAGGCCGCCATGGTCGACGCGCTCGCCGAGCTCGGCGTCGAATTCGACGGGATCAGCCAGACCGCGCAGTACACCTCGGGCGTCTACCGCGAGCAGATCCTGCACGCCATGGCGCACCGCGGGGACATCGACGCGATCCTCGACCAGTACCGGACCAAGAAGGTCCCGGCCGCCGCGAAGAAGCAGCAGAAGCCTCTCGACGACGCCGAGGTCGAGGCCGCCGAAGGGTCCGGCGCGGCCGCCGAGGACGACGGCTCCTCCGGATCCGCCGGGTACTTCCCGTACAAGCCCTACTGCGGCAACTGCGAGAAGGACCTCACCACCGTCACCTCCTACGACGACGCCACGACCGAGCTGTCGTACACCTGCAACACCTGCGGGTTCTCCGAGACCGTCCGGCTCAACGAGTTCAACCGCGGCAAGCTCGTCTGGAAGGTCGACTGGCCGATGCGGTGGGCCTACGAGGGCGTCGTCTTCGAGCCCAGCGGCGTCGACCACTCCTCGCCCGGCTCCTCCTTCCAGGTCGGCGGGCAGATCGTCGGGATCTTCGGCGGGAAGCAGCCGATCGGACCGATGTACGCCTTCGTCGGGATCTCCGGGATGGCGAAGATGTCGTCGTCGAAGGGCGGGGTGCCCACGCCGGGCGACGCGCTGAAGATCATGGAGCCGCAGCTCCTGCGCTGGCTCTACGCCCGCCGCAGGCCCAACCAGTCCTTCAAGATCGCCTTCGACCAGGAGATCCAGCGGCTCTACGACGAGTGGGACAAGCTGGACACCAAGGTCGCCGACGGATCCGCGCTGCCGGGCGACGTCGCCGCGCACTCCCGCGCGGTGGGCACCGCCGGCGGGCCGCTCCCGACGACGCCCCGGCCCCTGCCGTACCGGACCCTCGCCTCCGTCGCCGACATCACCGCCGGGCACGCGGACCAGGCGCTGCGCATCCTCAGCGACCTGGACCCCGACAACCCGCTCTCGTCGCTGGACGAGGCCCGGCCCCGCTACGACAAGGCCGAAGCCTGGATCAACACCCAGGTGCCCGCCGACCAGCGGACCGTCGTGCGCAGCGAGCCCGACGCCGAACTGCTGAAGTCCCTCGACGAGGCATCCCAGCAGTCGCTCCGGCTGCTCCTCGACGGGCTGGCCTCGCACTGGTCGCTCGACGGGCTGACCCACCTGGTGTACGGCGTGCCCAAGGTGCAGGCCGGATTCTCCGCGGACGCCACGCCCAAGGAACTGCCGGCCGAGATCAAGACCGCTCAGCGGACGTTCTTCGCCCTGCTCTACCAGCTGCTGGTCTCCCGGGACACCGGGCCCCGGCTGCCCACGCTGCTGCTCGCCGTGGGCCAGGAGCGGGTCCGGGCGCTGCTCGGGGAGTAGGCGGTTCGCAGAAAGGGCCCTCGTTCCAGAGTTCCCGGATTTCCCGGATTTCCCGGATTTCCCGGAGTTCTCGGACGAGGGCCCCTTTCGCGTGTCTCAGGCGATGTGGTCTTCCTGGAGCTCCGCGGTGTGACGGTTCGTGAAGCGGTTGACCATGCGCTCGGCCTCCCGCTGGGGGAGCACGACACCGTACGTCGCCTCCACGTCACCCCGGAGCTGGCCGGGGGAGGGATAGCTGCCGTCTATCGACTTCTTGAAGACCTGGTAGAAGTCTTCCTCCGTCGGTTCCGGAGTGCCACCGCCCTCACCGAGCTCCCGGGTACGGCCGTTGCTCACCGGGATGGGAAAGCTGCCCGTCTCCTCCATCGAGGGCTCCCTGGGGGGCTCCTCGTACTGGATCTGCTGCAGCTCGTACTGCTCGGCCTCCATCTGCTCCTCGTACCAGCGGTTGTACTGCTCCGCGGGGTCGTAGTCGGGGTTGTAGCCGCCGTGGTACTCGATCTGCTGCGGGGCCTCGAACCAGGGGCTCAGGTCGGGCTCCGGTTCCTGCTGCGCCTGAGGCTGCTGCGAGGTGCCGTTCAGCTCACGGCGCTGCTCACCGGCCGCCGCCGCCCGCTGCGGGTCGGGAGCCGCCCCGGCGTCACGAGCGCCCGCCACCGCGTCGATCGCGGGAGCCGGCGGAAGCAGGACCGGCTCGATGCCCGCCGCCGCCAGTCCCGCCGGAGCCGTCTCCGCCAGCGGAACCCCGTACCTGGCCAGCCGGAGCGGCATCAGGGACTCCACCGGAGCCTTGCGACGCCAGGCCCGGCCGAAGCGGGAGTGCAGACGGGCCTGATAGACAAGACGGTCCTGCTCGAGCTTGATGACCTGCTCGTAGGAGCGCAGCTCCCACAGCTTCATCCGGCGCCACAGCAGGAACGTGGGGACGGGGGACAGCAGCCAGCGGGTGAGGCGGACCCCCTCCATGTGCTTGTCCGCCGTGATGTCCGCGATCCGGCCGATCGCGTGCCGGGCCGCCTCCACCGACACCACGAACAGGATCGGGATCACCGCGTGCATCCCCACACCCAGCGGGTCCGGCCAGGCCGCCGCGCCGTTGAAGGCGATCGTGGCGACCGTCAGGAGCCACGCCGTCTGGCGCAGCAACGGGAACGGGATACGGATCCAGGTCAGGAGCAGGTCCAGCGACAACAGGACACAGATGCCCGCGTCGATACCGATCGGGAAGACGTAACTGAAGTTCCCGAAGCCCTTTTGGATGGCGAGTTCACGAACGGCCGCGTACGACCCCGCGAAGCCGATGCCGGCGATGATCACGGCGCCGAACACGACCACGCCTATGAGAATGCGATGCATTCGAGTCAGCTGCATGGGCGCGGACACCCGTACTCCCCTCCCTGTACCTGTTGTTGCGCGCAACAGAGTGGCACATATGTGCTGCGCACGGATGGCCGGTACGTGCCGTCAGTACTTCTTCAGCCCGACTTCGCGGCCGACTTGGACGGAGATGCCGACTTCGAGGCGGCCCCGGACGCGGACTTCGAGGGCGCCGCGGACGGGGACGCGGACTTCGACGGGGCCTTCGAACCCGACGCGGACTCCGACGGGGCCGGGCTCGCCGCACCCTCGCCGTTCGCCGCCGCCACCGCGGTCACCGTCTCCTTGGCGGCCCGCTCCGCGAGCTTCGCGAGGCTGTCCGCGCTCGGCGCCTTGTCACCGGCCAGACCCGCACCGTTGTAGTCGACGGTCACCACGACGTTCTCCACGCGCGTGACCACCGTCTGCTGCTTGAAGGAGCCTTCCTTCTTCTTCAGGTCGTAACGCACCAGCGTCGCCGCGTCACCCGTCCCCGACACCGGCTGCGACTTGGCGTTCTTCGCACCGGCCACCGACTGGGCATCCTGAATCTGCTGCTCGTAGTACTTCTGCGCCTGCGCCTCACCCGTACCGCGCGAGGTGTCCGACTCGAAACGCAGCAGAGACACATTCAGCCAGCGGAACTGAGAGCCCTTCACCCCGTTGTTGTCGAGGCTGCTCCACGAGCAACTGCCGCGCGTACCCGCCTCCGACGTGCCCTTCTTGCCGGCCTTCGGAGCCTCGGGCACCAGCGACTTCAAGGTCTTCGCGGACAGCACCCCGCACGACTCGGGAAGCGACTTGTACGCCGCCGCCTGCACCGTGGGCGCCGCGCTCGCGGAGGCCGACACCGTCGCACCGGCGTCCGCGGCCTTGTCGCCACCGCTGCCGGAGCCGGAGTCGCCGGAGTCGGAGGAGCAGCCGGCGGCGATCAGCATCACCGGGACTGCGGCCGCGCAGACAAGGACGCGGTGAAGACGCTTCGCTCGCTGAACACCCTGGTCACGCTCTGCTCGTCGCTGCATGGTTCCTTCACTCATGACGCTTGTGGTTCCTGCCGTCGGATCGGGTCCGAGGGGCCACGGTACGCGGTGAGCATGCTGTGCGGTCCAGCTTCGAATGCCTCGTGCGCACGGGTGAGGGGCGTGTGAAGAGCACTCAGCCCGACAGCGACCCGGCCAGCTGAGAGGCCAGTTTCCGGGCGTTGTCCTGCATTTCCTTGCTGTCCGGGGTCACGCCGATCGTCGTCGGCTGCTCCTCGTACTCGATGGTCACGATCACGTTGGACGTGCGGAACGCCACAGTCACCTTGCGCTGCTGAGCCGTCGAACCCGAGTTGCTCAACACGTCGTCCAGGAACGCCTCGTCGCCCAGATCGTCCAGCACGCGGGGCTGGAGATCCGACGGTGTGGTGGACGCCGAACCGCTCAGACTCGCGGAACCACTCGGAGTGGCCGTGGGAGACGCCGTAGGACTGGCGGTGCCGCTCTCCTCCACGGCGGACACGGCACTGGACGTCGCCGCCACCGGCAGATCGGCCTTCTCCTCGGCCTGCGCGAACAGCTGCTGCGCCTGACTGTCGTCGCTGACCGCATTGTCGTACGACACCACCCGCTCGAAGTCGACCGACAGGTACTCGGTGGCGTCCGTGGCCTCCACCTTCCAACGGCAGCCGACCTTACGGTCGGTGTCGTAGGTGAGCGTGGCGTCGCCCTCGTACGCCTTGGTCCGCTGGTCCTCGTCGGCGATCTGCTGGATGCCGGGCAGCAGCACGTCCAGACTGCTCTGGCCGACCACGCCACAGGCCTCGGGCAGCGTACGGTACTTGCCGGGCTGCGCCACGACGGAGGCGGTGCCGGTGTCACCGGGATTGGCGTCGTCCGTCGGGCCGTCGCCACCGGAGCTGCCGGTGCAGCCGGCCAGCACCGCCGCGAGGAGGGCGGCGACGCCGGGTACATAGGCCTTCCGCTGCACGGTGGGGCTCCTCTCGGAAAGTCTCCGACTCGTGGGGATCCAAGTGTCCCCGCAGGTTATTCGCTTGCCGCACGGGGGCGTCCCCAGCAGACAATGTGTATCGCACGCACTGCCGTGAACGCCGGTCCGTCATCCCATACGTCGACCTTGGCACCGGTTTTGCGATTCAAGACTTCTGTTTGCTTTCCGGGGGAATGAGGACGATATGTCGTACGTGGAGATGCCGGGCGCCAAGGTCCCGATCCGCATGTGGGCCGACCCGGCGACCGTCGAGGACGTGGCCCTGCAGCAGCTGCGCAACGTCGCGACCCTGCCGTGGATCAAGGGCCTCGCGGTGATGCCGGACGTGCACTACGGCAAGGGCGCGACGGTCGGGTCCGTGATCGCGATGCAGGGTGCGGTGTGCCCGGCGGCGGTGGGGGTGGACATCGGCTGCGGAATGTCGGCGGTGAAGACGTCCCTGACGGCGAACGACCTGCCGGGGGACCTGTCCCGGCTGCGCTCAAAGATCGAGCAGGCCATTCCGGTGGGGCGGGGGATGCATGACAGTCCTGTCGAGCCGGGGCGGTTCCATGGGCTGGCTACTGCGGGGTGGGACGACTTCTGGGGGCGGTTCGACGGGGTGGCGGATGCGGTCAAATTCCGTCATGAACGCGCTGGAAAGCAGATGGGAACGCTCGGATCCGGAAATCACTTCGCAGAAGTGTGCATAAGTGATGACGGATCGGTCTGGCTCATGCTGCACTCCGGTTCTCGGAACATCGGCAAGGAGCTGGCCGAACACCACATCGGAGTCGCCCAGAAACTCCCGCACAACCAGGGGCTGATCGATCGGGACCTTGCGGTCTTCGTCGCGGACACTCCGCAGATGGCGGCATACCAGAACGACCTCTACTGGGCGCAGGAGTACGCGAAGTACAACCGGTCGATCATGATGGCCCTCTTCAAGGACGTGCTCCGCAAGGAGTTCAAGAAGGCCAAGGTGGTCTTCGAACCTGAAGTGAGCTGCCACCACAACTATGTGAGCCGCGAGCGCTACGAGGGGATGGACCTGCTCGTCACGCGCAAGGGGGCGATCAGCGCCCGGGCCGGGGAATACGGCATCATCCCGGGCTCCATGGGGACAGGTTCATACATCGTGAAGGGCCTCGGAAACGAGAAGGCCTTCAACTCGGCGTCCCACGGCGCCGGTCGGCGCATGAGCCGTAACGCGGCAAAGCGGCGGTTCTCGACGCGGGACCTGGAGGAGCAGACGCGGGGCGTGGAGTGTCGTAAGGACTCCGGTGTCGTGGACGAGATCCCGGGCGCCTACAAGTCGATCGACCAGGTCATCGACCAGCAGCGGGACATGGTGGAGGTCGTGGCGAAGCTGAAGCAGGTCGTCTGTGTGAAGGGCTGAGCCGCGCTCACTTCGGGGCGTGCGTCACCGCGTAGATCATGACGAAGGCCACGATGTGGATGCCGAAGAGGAAGTAGGCGAGCCACCACCACATGTGGCGTTCGTCGTGGGGGTCCTGCGGGTCTTTCCGTTCCCCGGTCACAGGTCCCTGTGGACCTTTGTGTTGGACGCCTGGGCTCGGGGGCGCAGGACCAGGAGGTCGACGTTGACGTGGCTGGGGCGGGTGACGGCCCAGGTGATGGTGTCGGCCACGTCGTCGGCGGTGAGGGGTTCCGCGACGCCCTGGTAGACCTTCTCCGCCTTCTCCTGGTCGCCGCCGAAGCGGGTCAGGGCGAACTCGTCGGTCTTGACCATGCCGGGGGCGATCTCGATGACGCGGATCGGGCGACCGACGATCTCCAGGCGCAGGGTCTCGGCGAGGACGTGGGCGCCGTGCTTGGCGGCGACATAGCCCGCGCCGCCCTCGTAGGTGCCGTGGCCCGCCGTGGAGGAGACCACCACGACCGTGCCGTCGCCACTCGCGTCGAGCTTCGGGAGCAGGGCCTGGGTGAGGTTCAGGGTGCCGATGACGTTCGTCTCGTACATCGAGCGCCAGTCCGCGGGGTCGCCGGTGGCGACCGGGTCGGCGCCGAGGGCTCCGCCGGCGTTGTTCACGAGGACGCCGACCGTCTTGAAGGCGGAGGCGAACTCGTCGACCGCCTCGCGGTCCGTCACGTCCAGCTGATAGGCCGTCGCCTGGTGGCCCGCCGCGTTGATCTCCTCCGCGAGCGCCTCGATACGGTCCTTGCGACGGGCGGTCAGGACGACGCGGTAGCCGGCCGCGGCGAGCTGTTGTGCGGTGGCCGCGCCGATTCCGCTGCTCGCCCCGGTGACGATCGCGATCCGGGACGCGGGGGACGGGGCGGCGGGGGCCATGGCTGCTCCTCGGGCGGGCGTGGGTACGGGCTTCCGCCAGGATAGGTCGGCCGGTTTGCGAGGCTCCGGGCGGTCCGTATGGCGGGCCGGTCGCCGAGATGTCCTGAGTGCGGCCGCTCACTCGCCCCGCGGGGCGTACATGATCACCGCCATGCCCGCGAGGCAGATCAGCGCGCCCGTGATGTCCCAGCGGTCCGGGCGGTAGCCGTCCGCAGCCATGCCCCACAGGATCGAGCCGGCCACGAAGATGCCGCCGTACGCGGCGAGGATGCGGCCGAAGTGGGCGTCGGGCTGGAAGGTGGCGACGAAGCCGTAGGCGCCGAGGGCGAGGATGCCGCCCGTGGTCCACATCCAACCGCGGTGCTCCCGTATGCCCTGCCAGACCAGCCAGGCGCCGCCGATCTCGAAGAGGGCGGCGACGACGAAGAGGGCGGCGGAGCGGGCTACGAGCATGGGGATCAGCCTCGCATGCCCGTCCGCCGGCGTCCCGGTGTCACCTGATGGAGGGCGCCTGTCGGCCGACGTACGTGGGATACATCCCTGCGACCGCGGCGGTTCGGGCGGCTGGAGCGAGGAGTGGGTGGCATGCGGGTGCTTGCGGTGTGGGGTGCGGTGGTGGTGGCGCTGGTGGCGGGTGGGGGTACGGCGGTCGCGGTCGGCGGCCCCGAGGCGGATCTGGCGTATCACGGGGCCGCGTCCCTGTCCGGCGGGCAGGTGGACGTGCGGTTCTCGCCGCGCAATCACGGGCCTGCCGCCGTGCCGGACGCGACCGTACGGCTGCGGTGGTCGGAGCCGCTCGTGGACGCGCAGGCGCTGCCGAAGGGGTGTGCGCGGTCCGAGGAGCGGGTGGTGTTGTGCGCGGTGGGGGCGCTGGCGGCGGACGGGGTGGGGGAGCGGGTCGATCTGCGGGTGCGGCTGCGGGGGGTGCCGTCGGAGGTGCTGCTGGAGATCGACACGGTGTGGAACGGCGGGACGGTGGACGGGAACCGGGAGAACGACCGGCAGCGGGTGCTGGTGCTGGACAGTGAGGACGAGTACTACTTCTGACGGGTCGCCGGCCGCCCGGTTCTCCGCGCGCCTGAGCGGGTCCGGCGTCAGTCGGTCGAGGCGTCGTAGCGGTCTCTCGCCTCGTGGACTTCCTCGATGTGTGTCTCCGCCCAGCGCTTCACCGCGGTCAGCAGGCCGGCCAGGCTGTGGCCGAGGGCGCTGAGTTCGTAGTCCACGCGGACGGGGACGGACGGGGTGACCGTGCGGGTGAGGATGCCGTCGCGTTCCAGGGAGCGCAGGGTCTGGGTGAGCATCTTGGGGCTGACGCCGGCGATCTTGCGGCTGAGGTCGCTGTAGCGCATGGGGCCGGTGGACAGGGCCGAGACGACCAGGCTGACCCACTTGTCGCTGAGGCGGTCCAGGAGCTGGTTGGTCGGGCAGCCCTTGATGAACGCGTCGTACTCCTCGCGCGCCTGTTCGCGCCGCTGGGCCGCCGTCATGGTCGGCATGGCTCACCTCCGGGGTATGTAGGCACCTTCAGGTAACTACTTACCAATGGATAGTAGCTCTTCCTAGGGTTGTTGACAGCGACGGAGATACCGGAGCGAACAGCGACCAATGGGGAGTTTCCAGTCATGCGTGCTGCTGTGGTGAGGACCTTTGGCGGGCCCGAGGCCGTGGAGGTGGTGGAGAGCGAGCTGCCCGAGCCGGGGGCCCGGCAGGTGCGGATCAAGGTCGCCGGTGCCGCGCTGAACCCGGTGGATCTGGGCGTGCGGGCCGGCTTCTTCGGTGGGGCGGGCAAGCGGATCGGTCTCGGCTGGGATGTCGCGGGGACCGTGGACGCGGTGGGCGTCGCGACGGTGTGGAGCGTCGGGGACGAGGTGGTGGCACTCCAGGGGGGTGTGGCGAAGGCGCTGGGCACGCATGCCGAGTACGTCGTCGTGGACACGGACGCGGTGGCCAAGGCGCCGGTCACGGTCGACGCGGTGCACGCGGCGACGCTGCCGCTGAACGCCCTGACCGCCGTTCAGGCCCTGGATCTGCTGGAGTTGACCGAGGGGCAGTCGCTGCTGGTCACCGGGGCGGCCGGTGCGGTCGGCGGGTTCGCCGTCCAACTCGCCGTGCACCGGGGGGTGTCGGTGACCGGGCTGGCTCGGGAGGGGGACGAGGAGTTCGTACGGTCCCTGGGGGCCACGGAGTTCACGACCACCGTCGCCGCTGCCGGGACCGTCGACGCCGTACTGGACGCGGCGGTGCTCGGTGAGGCGGTGCTGGAGCGGGTGCGGGACGGGGGTGCCTACGTCGGTGTACGGCCGGGGGCGCATCCCGGTTCAGTGCGCGGGGTGCGGACGGTGTCCGTCGCGGTGGAGGCGGACGGGGCGCGCCTGGCGGAGCTGGCGGGGCTGGTGGACAAGGGGGTGCTGACGCTGCGGGTGGCCGGGACGTACGCCCTGGACGAGGTGGTCAAGGCACATGCCCGGCTGGAGGAGGGGGGTGTGCGGGGCCGGCTCGTGCTGGTGCCGTAGGGGGTGGGCCGGGTGGGTTCGCTTTCGCGGCGGAGGCGGAGGCGGAGGTGGGGGTGGGTGAGGTGGATTGTCGGATGCGGGTCGTGGGGGGCTGGTCGCGCCTGCGCGGCGGAGCCGCACATCGACACAGCCCCGCGGCCCTGGGTGGGTGTGGTGGGCGTCGGTGGTGTGTGGCACCGGCGGAAGTCGTCGGGGATGCCGTGGGAATAGGTGTGGGGGCGGTGTCGTTCTCCGGGCACGCGGTTATAGTTGAACCGTAAACAACCTGGAGGGTGAGCGACCATGCAGTTCGGGATCTTCAGCGTCGGCGACGTCACGCCGGACCCGACGACCGGGCGTACGCCGACCGAGCGCGAGCGGATCAAGGCCATGGTCGCGATCGCGCTGAAGGCCGAGGAGGTCGGGCTCGACGTCTTCGCGACCGGTGAGCACCACAACCCGCCGTTCGTGCCGTCGTCGCCGACCACCATGCTCGGGTACATCGCGGCGCAGACCGAGAGGCTGATCCTCTCCACCTCCACCACGCTGATCACCACCAACGACCCGGTGAAGATCGCCGAGGACTTCGCGATGCTCCAGCACCTGGCCGACGGGCGGGTGGACCTCATGATGGGCCGCGGGAACACCGGGCCGGTCTACCCCTGGTTCGGCAAGGACATCCGGGAGGGCATCAACCTCGCCATCGAGAACTACGCCCTGCTGCGCCGGCTGTGGCGCGAGGACGTCGTGAACTGGGAGGGGAAGTTCCGGACGCCGCTCCAGGGGTTCACCTCCACGCCGCGCCCCCTCGACGGCGTCGCTCCGTTCGTCTGGCACGGGTCCATCCGGTCTCCGGAGATCGCCGAGCAGGCCGCCTACTACGGCGACGGCTTCTTCCACAACAACATCTTCTGGCCCGCCGACCACACGAAGCGGATGGTCGAGCTGTACCGGGCCCGGTACGCCCACTACGGGCACGGCACCGCCGAGCAGGCGATCGTCGGGCTCGGCGGCCAGGTGTTCATGCGGCGCAACTCCCAGGACGCCGTGAAGGAGTTCCGGCCCTACTTCGACGTCGCACCGGTCTACGGACACGGGCCCTCCCTGGAGGACTTCACCGACCAGACCCCGCTGACCGTCGGCTCCCCGGAGCAGGTCATCGAGAAGACGCTGAAGTTCCGCGAGTACGCCGGGGACTACCAGCGCCAGCTGTTCCTCCTCGACCACGCCGGACTGCCCCTGAAGACCGTCCTGGAGCAACTCGACCTGCTGGGCGAGGAGGTCGTACCGGTGCTGCGCAAGGAGTTCGCGGCCGGGCGCCCGGCCGGCGTCCCGGAGGCTCCCACCCACGCGTCCCTGCTGGCCGCCGAGCAGAACAAGGAGGTCGTCGCATGAAGCTCGTCGTCGTGTCCGCGGGGCTGAGCGTCCCGTCGTCCACCCGGCTGCTGGGGGACCGGCTGGCCGCGGCCGTGGGACGGGCGACCGAGGTGGACATCCAGGTCGTGGAGTTGCGGGAACTCGCCGTGGAGATCGCGCAGAACTTCACGAACGGTTTTCCGGGACGGGCGTTGGCCGCCGCGCAGGACGCGGTGGCCGGAGCCGACGGACTGATCGTCGTGACCCCGGTGTTCTCGGCGTCGTACAGCGGACTGTTCAAGTCGTTCTTCGACGTGCTCGAGCCGGAGGCGCTGGAGGGCAAGCCGGTGCTGATCGCGGCGACCGGTGGCTCGGCCCGGCATTCGCTGGTGCTGGAGCACGCGCTGCGTCCGCTCTTCGCCTACCTGAAGGCCGTCGTCGTGCCGACCGGGGTGTACGCCGCCTCGGAGGACTGGGGCGCCGAGGGGCTGGACGGGCGCGTCGAGCGGGCCGCGCGGGAGCTCGCGGGGCTGATGGGCGGGCTGTCGGCGGTCCGCGGGGCCCCGCGCCGGGCCCCGGCCACGGACGGCTTCGTGGACGTGGTGCCCTTCGAGGAGCAGCTCGCCGCGTTGCGTCCGACGGGGTGAGAGGCCAGTAAGAAGGGTCCCCGGTGAGCTGCTCATCACGTCGTACGACTCGGCGGGCACGGCACACTGAGGACGTGTCCCACAATGTGCTGCTCGCCGAAGACGACCGCGCCATCCGTCACGCCCTGGAGCGCGCCCTGACCCTGGAGGGCTATCGGGTCACCGCGGTCGCCGACGGCGTCGAGGCGCTGGCGCAGGCCCACCGGACGCCGCCGGACGTGCTCGTCCTCGACGTGATGATGCCCGGGATCGACGGACTCCAGGTCTGCCGGGTGCTGCGCGCCGAGGGCGACCGTACGCCGATCCTCATGCTGACGGCGCTCGTGGAGACCCAGGACCGGATCGCCGGTCTGGACGCGGGCGCCGACGACTATGTGGTCAAGCCCTTCGACGTCGAGGAGGTCTTCGCCCGGCTGCGGGCCCTGCTGCGGCGGACCAGCTCCGACGGGATGGCTCCCGCGGTGGGCGCGGTGGTGAGGGCCCCGGCGCCGGAACTGCCCGAGGGGCGGATCGAGGCGGCCGGGCTGCGCATGGACATCCAGGCGCGGCGGGCCTGGCGGGGGACGCGCGAGCTGGAGCTGACCCGTACCGAGTTCGAGCTGCTGGAGCTGCTCGTGCGGAACGCCGGCATCGTCCTCGACCACTCGACGATCTACGACCGTATCTGGGGCTACGACTTCGGGCCCGGCTCCAAGAACCTCGCCGTCTACGTCGGCTATCTGCGCCGCAAGCTCGACGAGCCCGGCGCCCCGCAGCTGATCCACACGGTGCGTGGCGTGGGTTACGTGCTCCGGGAGGACTGAGTGGGGCGGCTGGCTCGGCTGTGGGCCCGGCCGCGGCCCCGGCTGCTGTCCCTGCGGACCACGTTCGCGGTGTCCTTCGCCGCGGTGACGGCCGCGGTGACCGTGCTCGTCGGGGTGCTGTCCTACAGCGCCGCCGCGCGGCTGGTGCGGGTGGACCAGGAGTCGGTGTTCGACCAGGTCGTGCAGGATCTGCGGGGCGAGGTCCGGCAGCAGCGGATGGCACCGGAGGACTTTTCGTCCTCGGCACCGGGGCATGACCTGGTACGGCCCGCCCGTACGGATGTGCAGGTACTGGGGCCCACGGGAGCGGTCGCCGATCCCGGGCGTCCCGGGCTGCCGGTGATCTCCGGAGACCGGCGGGTCGCGGCCGCCGGTGCGGCCGGGCGGATGGTCCTGCACAAGGAGGTCACGGTCGGCAGCAACGTGTACCGGATCGCCACCGTCTCGCTGGGCGGCGGGCGGGGCGCCGTGCAGGTCGCGCAGGAGTTCAGCGACACCGAGGATCTGCTGCGGGCGCTTCAGCAGCGGACGTTTCTGCTCATGGCGGCGGTCGTGGTCGGCGCCGGGCTGTTCGGATGGTGGCTGGCCCGGCGGATCACCCGGCGGCTGGTGATCCTCACGTCCGCCGCGGAGGACGTGGCGCGGACCCGGCGGCTGGGCATCGAGGTGCCGGTCACCGGGTACGACGAGGTGGGGCGGCTGGGGCGGGCCTTCGACCGGATGCTGGGGCGGCTCGCGCAGTCGGAGGAGGACCAGCGGCGGCTGGTGCAGGACGCGGGGCACGAGCTGCGGACGCCGCTCACGTCGTTGCGTACGAACATCTCGCTGCTGCGGCGGATCGACGAGTTGCCGCCCGCCACGCGCGACGAGCTGGTCGCCGATCTCACGCAGGAGGCACGGGAGCTGACCGATCTGGTCAACGAGCTGGTCGACCTCGCGGCGGGGCAGGCGGACAACGAGCCGCCGCAGCGGGTGGATCTCGCCGATGTCGCGGAGGAGGTGGCGGGGGCGGCCCGGCGGCGGATCGGGCGGGAGGTTCTCGTGCACGCGAGCGGTTCGACGGTGACGGACGGGCGGCCGGGGATGCTGCAGCGGGCGGTGTCGAACCTGGTCGAGAACGCGGCGAAGTTCGACCGGGACGGTACCGCTGCGATCGAGATCTCGGTGTCGGGGTTCACGGCGGCAGGGCCGGTGCGGGTGGAGGTGCTGGACCGGGGGCCCGGGATCGCCGAGGCCGATCTTGTGCGGGTGTTCGACCGGTTCTACCGGGCGGCGGACGCGCGGTCGTTGCCGGGGTCGGGGCTGGGGTTGTCGATCGTGCGGGAGGTTGCGCTGTCGCACGGGGGGGCACCGTTTGCGTTTCCCCGGGAGGGGGGCGGGACGGTGATCGGGTTCACGGTGGGTGGGGATGCCTCCGGCGGTTGAGCGGCGTTCGTCTGCGGGTTCGGTGGGGGCGGGCGTTGTGCGCAGTTCCCCGCGCCCCTGATGCCTGCGGCGCAGCTGCGGCTCCGGTGGGGGCGGGTGTAGCGCGTG